>CAKQRZ010000020.1 GCA_934271715.1 uncultured Alphaproteobacteria bacterium | reverse complement strand
TATGAATATTATGGACCGGCTGGAACAAACAAATATGCATGTGTTAAAACTGTATACACCTGCCCAACAAATTTTGAATATACTTTGTCAGGTAATAAATGTTTGTGCCATCCTGAAACTAATACCTGCCCAAGCGACTATGCGGCATCTGTATCCTGTGCAACAGAGAATGGATTTACATTATTTGAACATCCGAACTATACCGGTTGTTATCAATGTCAATGCCATAATCAAGGACAGATTAACGGTAAATGCACAAACTGTTCAGCAGAAGGATATACACAAACCCAGACAAGCGGATATGTTTGTACAGAAGCTTGTCCGTTAGATAGTAGTTTGTTTAAGCCTAGCAGCTGCACATGCGCAGCCACCTGCCCAGATGGTTACTCTTCTGATAAAGTAAGCGTTTCCAGCTGCGGCGTACAAGGTCCGGGCGGTTGGAATTTTGAAAGCAAAACTGTTTGCGGCAAAACATGCGGTAAATGTACTGCTAAAACCTGCCCAGCCGGATATGATACAACTCAAAAATCTTGTCCATATCCTACAAGCTCTGTTGTCGGCGGATATTCCGGCAATACAGCATGCACAAAATGCAGTCAATCTACATCTTCTAAATGTCCGTCTGGAGCATATGAAACACAAAGCGAATGCAATGAGCATGTTACAACGCTAGACTGTTTTGGATATAAATATACAGGCGCTTGCAAGAAAGGTTCTATCTCCGGATGTTGGAAACCATTCCAGACAGCAAAAAGCAAAGTTGTTATTTCTTGCAGCGGCGGCACCTGTAATGTCGGGTATTGTCTGCCAACAAATGCCAGCACTTCAGGATATTGGGGTTCTGCATGTGTTAAAGTTCCTAATTCAAACACGACACAATGGAAATCCGAGCAAACAGGTTTCAACTATTCTGAAGCTGGAATTGTAAGCTGCGAGATAACAACCTCTAAAAAGTCTGGTACGGGCTGCGCGTCGCCTAGTACGTCCGCCAGCAGCACTTGCCGAGCTGAACAAGTAATAGGCAGCTCTCCGTATAACGCAGATGATGGAAAATGGTAAAATAGTTAGTGTTTTTATAAGGAGGTGGTGTAACACTTAAAAAAATATAAATCGTAAAGTCTAAATTAAAGCCGCGGCTCTCCCCCAGATTCCCGCGGCTTTGCTATTGGGGCTTTTAATTTTGAATTATATATAAAAACTTCTTGCTCTCCCTGCGGAATCTCGCTAAGTTATGAAATATAGGAGATTGTTATGCGTATATTTTCACTTGCCTTGTTTTTATCTATTTTAAGCGCTTCCGCCGTTAATGCTGCCGAAACATATAATCCGGCTTTAGACCGCTCGGTTTTTCCGCTGCAAGACCAGACACGTTTTTACGGACGCAAGATAACTCCGGATTTATCGCAATGCCAAGGCGAAGATGAACCGGTTGCTTTCTTTAATCTGCAGGAAAATGACGGCAAGCTGAACTTTGAGTGCGCCACGCATTATAATTCTCATTGCAGACCAAGCTGTTTTGGCGGAGGCTATGCTTTCGGCGATTCTGTTCCGGCTCCGGCTTGCGAGCAGGAAACCATTAAAGACCGGCATTTTGAGGGCGAAACCTTGGTTTTGGATAAAGAAACCTGTCCGGATAAGCACGGCAAAACTTTATGGAGCCGCAACAATAAAGAAAATATAGTGTTTGACAGCCAGCGCCGCATTCTTTTTTACCGCGACAACGAATCCTATATTCTTTTTAGAGACAAAATCATGGTGCGCCGCCTGCTCTTCCGTAAAGATGAGTTTTTGCTGGATGAATATCTGAAACCGGAAAATTATTTCCATGTAAAATATATCCGCGACAAGGCCGGAAATATTGTGCGCGAAGCTCACTATAACCGCGAGGGCTTTCCGTATATGGTATATTTTGCGGAATACGATAATAACAAATGCAAAAAAATAGAGAAATTTGATATTTATAACGGCACCAAAACTGACTATTTGTTTAAATAATCCCTGCCCGATTATGGTATTAAATTTGTAAAAGTTAGAAAATCTTTTCTAACTTTTGCTATTTTTAACAAGTTTTAGCTTTACATTTCTAAAATATTTTATAAAAAACAACTCTTCCAATAGAATTTAACATATAGCAATATTAAATTGTATTTAATTTACCAAACTTATTTTCTCTAAATTAGCGTTGCTTATGGCAACAAAATCATGGATACTCGTCTGCCACAGCCTGTGGGGTGTGGCGACAAGTATGACGTTTCGGGTTTTGATGCTGTTTTAAATAACCTTTTACCGCTCTAATGGCAACTATGGATTAAAAAACTTTTACACTTCATCGGCGGAAACCAGCATTGAGCTGCTGGTCAGCAAAATAATCAAGGTTGGCGCCGAAACTGCCAGCCATACCGGAATATAGCCGTTTACGCCGAACGCATAAACTACCTGCGATGAAAAATAAACCACAAAGCCGATGACAATGCTCAAAACCACCCGCATCATTATACCGGAGCCGCGCTGCGTATTCTGCAGCATAAAAATCGCGGCAATCAGCATCATGCCGACCAGCTGAAACGGCGCCACCAGCAGGCTAAGATAGCGCATCCAATGGCGGCGCGCCGAAAATCCGGCCTGCTCATAAAAGGCAATGGTCTCCGGTAACTGCCAAAATGAAATGGCGTCCGGCTCTATAAAGTTTTCTTTTATGCGTTCCATATTTATACTGGTGTGATAGGCATAGTCCATTAAAAATTCAACCGGCTTGCCGCCCTCCAAAACCTTAACATCTTTCAGGTGGAAAATATTTCCCTCCAAGGTGGCGAAATAAGCCTCATAGCCCTTTAGAATTTTGGCATTTTTGCCAAGCTCGGTAATGCTGACATCACGCATCCACAGCGTATTGTTTTCCTGCCGCAATGTTTTGGCTTGAATCAACAGGACTTTGCCGCCGCCGACCGCCTCGCGTATCCATAAGCCTTTGCTGGAAAACAAAACAGCGTTCGGGTCGCGGGAATCTAGGCGATAGTCTAAAACCTCGTGCCATTCAAACATTTTGGCCGCCACCGGATTAAACAAAGCCGTATTGGCAATTCCCAGCAAAAATGCGGCAATAATCAGCGGACGCAAAAAGCCGAACATAGAAACTCCGGCCGAACGGATAATTACAAATTCGTTGTTTTTGCTGAGGCGCCAAAAAGTTATCATCGCCGCCACCATCATCACAAACGGAATCACGATTTCTACGGTTTTGGTTATGCGCGTAACCGCCAGCTGAGCGGCAAACCACATAGTAACATCTTCGCGCCCCGAAATTTTGCGCAGAGTTTCTATGCTGTCAAACATTAGGATAATGCCTAAAATCGCAAACAAAACCATAAAAAAGTTGCCAAATAGCTGGCGGTTTAAATAACGGCTGAGAATTGCAAAAAATTTCATCTTTTATTCCTGAGTTTCGGCTGATTCGCTGTTAAAAAACGGATCGGATAAATAACGTTCTATGCTGTCCGGCAGAATAACCACAATATTTTTACCGGACATTTCTTCGCGCTTGGCTAAATTGACAGCGGCAAACAGAGCGGCGGCGGCCGAAATTCCGACCGGAAGCCCCTCGCATTGGGCGACAGTCTTAGTCATTTCCAGAGCCTCTCTGCTACTGACTTTGAAAACCTCATTAACCAATTCCGGACGGTACAGCGGCGGAATAAAACCGGCTCCGATACCGCCGATTTTATGAGCGCCTTTCTGTCCGCCGCTCAAAACCGGACTTTCGGCCGGCTCCACCGCCATTACATACAAATCCGGAATGCAGGATTTCAAGGCAGAGGCAATACCGGTAATAGTGCCGGATGTGCCGACCCCGCAAACCACTGCGTCCACATTTCCTCCGGTGTCTTCTATAATTTCCGCGCCGGTTGTCAGCTGATGAGCCTCTACGTTTGCCAGATTTTCAAATTGTTTAAATTCTATCAGATTATCGGAGCGGGCTTTCAGCATTTCTACTTTGCGGATAGCGCCGGCCATGCCATCTGCCGCCGGCGTAAGCAAAACTTCGGCGCCGAATTGGCGAATCAGGGCAATTTTTTCACGCGCCATATTTTCCGGCATCACAATCACCAGCTTATAGCCGCGCTCGGCGCAGAATGCCGCCAGCCCGACACCGGTATTGCCGGAAGTCGCTTCAATAAACACCGTATTTTCATTGATTTTGCTGAACGGAGCTTTATTTATCATATTCAGCGCCACACGGTCTTTTACCGAAAAAATCGGATTATAAAACTCACATTTGCCGATAATATTGCCCAGACATTCGGATTTTTTCATCAGCTTATTCAGCTTCAGCAAAGGCGTATGCCCAACCAGCTCTTCTATAGATTCATAAATTTTCTGCATTGTTTATTTCCTCATTCTGACAATCAGATTTTTAAATCCGTTCCGCACGGTTTCATCAAACTGCACATTTCCGACCAGCACATCTTCCAGCAGCTGCCAGCTCAAAACGCCGCTGTTTATTTGCGCATTTTCAACTTCATAAACCTTAAAATGCTGCGTTTCCTTAAAATATTCGCCGTTTTCCTCAATATCTGTATGCAAAGTGTATTGCAAGCTCGGAGTTTCGGTCAAAGCCAGATAATCATCTTTAGGAAAAGCGTAAAGTCCGGAAATTTTATCATATTGGCAAAGCAGCAAATTATCTTTTACCACCACGGAATAGCCGCAGTCTCGCTTTTGCGCTTTTGCCGCATCAAAGAAAAATACTGCGCCGTAGCGGTTGATAAACGGAACTTTAGTCATGCTCGGCTTCTTTCTTGAGTTCTTCCACAAACTGCACCAATCCGGTCTGACGCACGCGCTTCATGCGTTCTGCCGAAATGATTTCGCGCACAGTTTCAACCGTTTGGTCAACATCCACGTTGACAACCACATAGTCATATTCCGTCCAATGCGCCATTTTTTCTAAAATCAAGCCCATGCGCTTATTGATAATTTCTTTGCTGTCGGTGCCTCTGCCCTCCAAACGGCGGCGCAGTTCATGGATAGACGGCGGCAAAAAGTAAATAGAAACCACATCATCAGGCGCTTTTTCTTTCATCTGGCGCAGGCCGACCCAATCCATATCAAAAACCACATCCTGCCCCACATTGATAAAGCTGTCAACTTCAGAGCGCAATGTGCCGTAACGCGAGCCGTATTGCGAGTCAACATGTTCATAAAAAGCGTCTTGCTTTAAGAGTTCATCATATTTTTCATTGCTGATATAATAGTAGTCTACGCCGTCTTTTTCGCCCTCGCGCAGCTGGCGGGTAGTGACTGAAACCGAAAACTTTAAGTTATTATCCAAAGCCATAAGCTTTTTAATTACCGAAGTTTTTCCCGTGCCGGACGGCGCTTCTATAATAAACATGGCACCGCGGCGGACTTTTTTTAGCGTATCTATAATATCAGTCATTTTCTTCCTCTTGCAAAATAAACGCAGCTATAATATAACCTATAAATAACATATAACGCAACAGTTAAAATTTTACTAGGATATTATAACAATGCAAAAAAATATAAATAATGTTCTCATTACCGGCGCTTCTTCGGGAATCGGCGAAGCTTTAGCGCTGGCTTATGCTAAAAACGGCGCAAAAAATCTGTTTTTAAGCGGAAGAAATGCCAAACGTTTGCAAAAAACAGCCGCCGAATGTCAAAAACTGGGAGCTAAAGCCGAAGCTAAAATCATTAACGTTGCCGACAAAGAAGCGATGAAACTCTGGATTGAAGAATGCAATCAGAAAGCACCGCTTAATTTAGTGTTTGCAAATGCCGGAGTTTCTACCGGAGAGGAAACACCCGAAAATATATATAATACTTTCAATACTAATGTCATGGGCGTGCTGAACACGGTTACTCCGGCGGCTGAGATATATAAAAAGCGCAGGGATGACAGCGCCAAAATCATTGCTATAACCGCTTCTATTGCCGGATATCACGGACTCAGCGCCTGCCCGTCCTACAGCGCCAGCAAGGCCTGCGTAAAAGCCTACGGCGAAGCGCTGCGCAACAGCCTGCGAGCCGAAAACATTGCCGTAAATGTTATCTGTCCGGGATTCGTTCGCTCCCGCATTACCGACAAAAACACCTGCCCGATGCCGTTTTTTATGGAAGCGGATAAAGCGGCAGACATTATATATAAAGGCATTCAGAAAAACATCGGGCTGATAGCTTTCCCGTGGCCGATGCGTTTCGGCGTATGGCTGCTTTCCATTTTGCCGAATTGCCTGAGCGATTTTATTTACAGCCGCCTGCCGCATAAGGTATAGCCATGCGCTGCTCTTGGGTTGATGAAAACTGCGAAGTTTATGTGCGCTATCATGACGAAGAATGGGGCAAGCCGGTGCATGATGACCGCCTGCTTTTTGAAATGCTGATTTTAGAGGGTTTTCAAGCCGGACTTTCATGGCTGACCGTCTTAAAAAAACGTCCGGCATTCAGAAAAGAATTTGCCGGATTTGAGCCGGAAAAAGCGGCTGAATTTGATGAAGAAAAAATAGAAAAAATGCTGCAGAATCCGCAAATTATCCGCAGCCGGCAAAAAATCTGCGCCGCCGTCGGCAATGCAAAAGTATTTTTGCAGATTCAGCGAGAATTCGGCTCATTTGATAAATATTTATGGCATTTCACAAACGGCAAAACCCCAAAATACAATATATTCCCCTGCCCTGTTAAAAACCAGCTATCAGATACTATTTCTAAAGACTTAAAAAAGCGCGGCATGAAATACGTCGGCAGCGTGATTATATATTCATATCTGCAGGCTGTCGGCGTAATAGACGACCACGAGCCGCAATGCTTCTGCCACGCTAAAAACTAGCCACCGCGCTGCAGAGCCTGTTTCCAAGCCAGCAAGACTTCCGGCTTGTATGCGGCATTTTCTCGGGCCTTGCGCTCCAAAGTTTCTTTTTTGTTTTGTTCAATTTTCCGGCAGCGCTCGGCATATTCTTTCAGCTCTTCGTCTTTCAGGGTTTTAACTTCATCATCTTTTTGTTTGGAAGCTAAATAGTCCATCATGCTCACATCTAAGGTAGACTCTTTTCCGGCTGCTTTCATCTTTTTGAATGTCTGCACAATTTTAGGCGTCAGCTCTTTAGCCAGACTTTCATAGTAAAGATACATCGGAGATTTACGGACCGGAACATTGTCTGTCTTAGCCTTAAACGTGCCGAAAACAATCTCCGGTTCCTGCCCCTCAATATCGGTCAGATATATAGAGCCGGCATAATCTTCTAGCTTAGGATTTTCTTTTTTGCGGCTGGTTAAAATCATGTCATGAATAACACCCTGAGCCGGTGCAATATCAACAATGATGTCATCCTTAAAACGTTCTTTAGAACAAATAACCCGATATTTTTTAGACATAACGCCTCCTGTTTTTGTATAAAATAGCATAAAAAATAAAAAGAGTCCAGTTTTTATAATAAAGCGCTTGCATTTTTTGCTAAATTATCATACAAACAATCAGACCTTAGTTGCATACGGTGAGATGGCAGAGTGGTCTAATGCGATTGACTCGAAATCAATTGTACCTATTTCAGGTACCCAGGGTTCAAATCCCTGTCTCACCGCCAATAAACAAAACGCTCCCTTTAGGGAGTTTTTTGTTTATATGGACGGTAGGGTGTTG
>CAKQRZ010000019.1 GCA_934271715.1 uncultured Alphaproteobacteria bacterium | reverse complement strand
TCTATTTGTTGTTTTTTTATGAAATACACGATTCTTTTTTTATTCTCAATCGTTCGTTTTCTGTTTTTAATTTACAAGGCTGTGGTTAACCGAATTTTTTTGTTGCAGAATATTTTGTTTTTTTCTACCCTGCTAATTAGATATTTTTAGTATAGAGAAAAATGATGTCTGAGTCAGAAGATAATAAAATAGGTATATTTTTACGCCGCTTATGCTATTTGCTGCCGGTATTGCTGGTAATTTTCGGTGTCTATTTTTGTTATACAGGTATTTATATCCGCAATAAAATAAGCAAAACTTATGATGATGTTATTACAACAAATACCAATATCAAAAATTTTTATACGGAAAAGTTTAAGAATTTTGATACAGAAAGCGTGGTTTTGAATAATCTTCTGCCTTTTGACGCCAAGTCCGGCAGCGATGAAAGCGGCTATGTTGTCTATAACCGTTTCGGCGGGCGGATTTTCTTTTATGAAGCATTTTATACGGTGCTGGAAAAGCGCTTTTATATGAATTTGTATGATAATCATGAAAAATATAAGAGAATTTATCCGGGAACGACGGCTTATATTATGCTTTATACCGGTTTGTCACGCCGCGAATGCCGTCTTTTAGCGCAAACGGATTGGAAATCTTTTATAAAAAACTATGTCGGGATGGAAGTTTCTTTTTTAGACGCCCGCGGCAAGCATAACGGAGTTTTCAACTTAAAAACTCAGCTATTGTCAGAAGCGGATAATTATCATCTGGATTCAAAAGATTCCGGTATAATTTCGGCTGAGCCTCTAAGCGAACAGGAAGCGCAGACTGTCTGCTCTTGTAAAAAAGATAATTGCACGATTGCTCTTAAATTTCACTAAGTTCTTTTTGCCACAGAGCAAATTTCTGTTCAGGAGAAAGTCTGGCGTTTGCCGGACTGGTTGAGGGTAATACTGCATATTTGTATTTTTCCAGCAGAGGCTTGTGATATTTTTTGAAAAAAGCAAAAGATTTCTGCCCGTTAAACAGCAGCTTTTTAATGTTGGAAAACTCCGCCAGCAGGCTTTCAAAATCATTCGGCTCGGCGCATTTTATATCGCTGTCTAAGCTTCCTTTACGTTCACAGGCTTTCAGGTTATCCCATAAACCGATGTGCAGCTGCTTCAGCAATTCTATTTTTTCGGCATAATTTTGCGTTTCGGCTTTAGCCAGCTTAAAAATAATAGCCCAAAAGGCGTTATGCTTAAAAGCATAGTATTCGGCAGCCTGCAGAGAGGCTTCTCCAGGCATGGTGCCGATTACCATGATTTTGGTATTATAATCCGCTATTGGGGCAAAACTATGTAACTTTTTACACATTTTAATACTTTAAAGCAATACCGCTGATTACCGCATATCCACGGTTGTTGTTAGACGATTGGCGCTCTGTGCCTTTGGAATTGATATAGCCGTTAATCAAGAACAATTCCAGATATTTATTGACTTCAAAGCTGTTGGCCTGCACATATAAATCATCGCGGTTGCGGGTGTTTTTCGCTTCCGTATGCAAATAAGCAAAGTTGACTTTTAGGCGGTCAAAGAATTTATAGCCGATACTGAAATCCCAAGACTGACCTTCGCGGTAATTATCAAACAGCGCCGGCAAATAAGGATTGTTTGACACCGTTGTAATAGGATTTTTGCTGCCGTCTATATAGGCTTTTTTGTAGGAAGTGGAAACATTAAAGTTATCAACAATCCAGCGCACGCCGAAAGCCCATTCCTTATCCGTGCCGTTAAATTCGCCGTAAGCCGCAGATGTATAGACATCGCCTAAGCCGACAGCCCATTTATTTTGCATTGCTGCCGTATAGCCGTCTTCATTTTTCTCGTAGTCCGTATAACGGCTGACCATACCGCGGCGGCTGGCGTTTTCCGGAGTATAGCTGAAACCGAACTTGGTATTGCCAATCATCGGCGTAAAATAAACAAATTTCAGCGCGCGTCCGTCGTCCAGAATAGTGGTAGACTTCGGAGTGGCAAATTTAGTCTTTTTCAGTCCGTTAACCCAGTTGGCGCTGGTTAAAAAGTTTGGTAGATTGCTGTCTTGAATGCCTATCCAGCTGATATCCTGCGCGCCTTGGTGCAGCTGCTGCGCTGCGTTATAGGAATAGCCGACCGTAAACTTGCCGTAAGCCGGATTTTCGGCCAAAGCATACGGATAAAAGCGCCAGTCGCCGTCGTTATAGTCTTTGTCGTGTTGGCGGAAAGCCAAAGTATAATCTGCGTGCGCTCCCAAGCGGGTTTTATCGGCAAAACTGTAGGCGCCCTCAAAACGTCCGTCTTGGCGGTAAACCAAGCGGTTAGGCATATTGTCATAGTTGTTTTGGCGGCGGGTTTGCATAACCCCGTAATATACACCGGCCAAACCGGATTGACTGAAATCAAATCCCTCAGCCTGCACAGCGCAAGGCAAAACAGCGATTGAACATAAAATACAGCTAAATTTTTTCATTATAGTCCTCCGGTTTGTTAAAATTTGCCAAACTATAACATACTATTTATCTGAATAAAACCTGAAAGTTTAAGCTGTTAATTAAAATTCTATTCCTATACAGCAGGATTCGCCGGCGGCGCAAGACTCGCAGAGGTTGTTTATTTCGCTCAAGCTTATATCTCGCAGGCATTTTAGACCGGCTATAACATACAGACAATATCTGTCAACCGGAAAAGCCAAAGTATGTTATTCCAAAATAGAAATGTTACATTTTTTGCGGTGACAAAAGCATATAAATCTACTTGACAAAAAAGCCAAAAATTACTATACTAAAAATATAGCTTAATTATTAAATTTTATCAGTATGCGTATTTTTGGTTTTAATATTTCAGTTTATCGTATAAAATCGTTTTTGTTATGCGGAATGATTTTGTCGTGTTTGTTTTATTTTAGCTCATCGATTATAAATTTCCATGTCTGTGTTTTGGGAATTTTTATTCTGCTGGCTTTAGGTTTATCTGCTGTTTCGCTGTGGTTGCTAAAGAGGAGCTTGAACAGAAAAAAGATGGGTAAATTGCGTTTTTTATACGATTTAAGCTCTGTGTGTATAAATCTGCTGCTGTTGGATGAATATGTTAGATTGGCATTCGGCTTTTCCGGTTCGTCCGACAATATTGAGTGCTTTGCAAAAGCGAGCGCGGCGATTATTATCGGGGCTATTTTTTTAGGAATTTCCTATTTGATGACTCACAGAGAGGTTATGAAAAAGGTTTGGAATTAAATCCAAGCCTTTTTTGTTAAAATGATGCAGACAATAGAACAGCGCAGAATAAAAGTGCAAGCATAAAATAAAAAAAGGTCAGCAACTTAATTGCTAACCTTAAAGTGGTGGGCGCTGAGAGGCTCGAACTCCCGACCCTCTCGGTGTAAACGAGATGCTCTTCCAGCTGAGCTAAGCGCCCATCTCATCAACAAAAATGTTTATACACGCTAAAAAATAAAAAAGCAAGCATTTTTTTCAGTTTTTTTGATTTTTTTTACTAACGATATTATTAACTATTTGTTATATCTTAAAAATTACAGCAGATATTTTTGAGCTTAAATCTACATTTTTCTTAAAAAAATACTATTTTACCTCTTTACATTTAAAATATGTGCGTTATAACACACGCGTATTTAAAAAGTGATGATATATAAAAAAGAGGTAAAAAGATGACTAATGACTTAACAACCGGCAATCCGCTGACTTTAATTATAAAATTTGCAATTCCGCTTTTATTGGGCAACATCTTTTTACAAATATATCAAATTTCCGACATGGTAATTGTGGGGCGCCTGCTCGGAACAGAAACTTTGGCCGCGGTTGGCAGCTCGGCGCCTATATATATGGTGTTTTTAATGATAGCTTTCGGCTTTACCGGCGGTTTAACCGTAGTTACGGCGCAGCGGTTCGGCGCGCATGACGATGACGGAGTACAGTATTCAGTATTTCATAGTTTGGCGGCGGCTTTGGTGCTGAGCGTTATCATGACTTTAGCTTTAATTTTCAGCTTAAAACCTTTGCTGCACCTGATGAATGTTCCGGCAGAGATTTTTGACGATGCTTACAAATTTATGTTTGTTTTATCTTTAAGCGCTGTAATGATTGTTACGTTTAATTTGCTTTCCGGCTTTATCCGCGCGCTGGGAGACAGCAAAACTCCGCTCTATTTTTTGGTATTTTCATCGCTGATTAACATTATTTTGAACTTTGTTTTTATCAATAATTTTAAGTGGGGCGTTGTCGGCTCGGCAATGGGAACGATTGTTGCCAACACGGTTTCGGTTGTTTTGTGCTACATTTATATGTGGAAAAAATTTCCGCTGCTGCGTCTGAACCGCCGTTTTATGAAATTCAGCTGGCCGATTATGCGCGACCACCTGAATATTGCCGTGCCGATGGCTCTGCAATTTTCTATTCTGTCTTTCAGTATTCTGATTGTGCAGGGTGTATGCAACTCTTTCGGACCTTCGGTTATCGCCGCTTTCGCCGCAGCTCTGCGTATTGAGCAAGTGGCGACCCAGCCGCTGATGGCTATCGGTTTGGCTATGGCGACATTTTCGGCGCAAAACTGGGGTGCCAATCTGCTTTCGCGTATCCGCCGCGGAGCAAAATACGCCTTTTTAATTTCTACCGGACTGAGTATTTTCGGCTTTGTCTTAATGCGTGAAGTCGGCGAAAATATGATTGGTATTTTTGTTAATGACGGCAACAGCGACATTTTGCGAATCGGCAAGGAATATTTGGTTATCAGCACGCAGTTTTACTTTTTCTTGGGCTTGATTTTTGTGTTCCGCAACACCGTGCAGGGTATGGGCAAGCCGATTGTGCCGTTTATTTCCAGCCTTATAGAGCTTTCCACCCGTATTTTTGCGGCGATTTATCTGGCAAAAGTCATGGGCTACACCGGTATTTTTTACGCCAGCGCCATCTCTTGGACGGCAGCCGGCTTATTCGTAACCGCAGGCTACTTCTTTTATATTAACAAATTCAGCAAAGATACGATGCGTTGGAAAATGGGCGCAATTAAACAGCATTTGCGTGAAACCGGTCCGGTTGACTAAATCAGCTGTTCCAGCAATTTCTGCGCCGCTGCTTTGCCTGAAGCCACAGCTTCAACCGCGGTAGAGCCTCCGCTGACGCAGTCTCCGGCATAGACAATCCGCGGATTGTTCAGCTTTTCTTCTTTGCAGCTGCTGCCCAGCGCCAAAATAATCAGCGAAAAATCCGGACGCGCGGTTTCAGTATTAGGAATGTCTTCCAGCTTTCCGGCTGAATTGAAGCGGGTTTTAACGGTATAAGCGGTTAATGAATTGCTATCTTGCTGTACTTTGCCGACGCGGGTCATGGTGGTGATGTTAATTTCATTATCAATCAGCTCCGCATAATCATCAAGCCCCATGCGCATATCGCTGAGACGGCGGCGCACAAACATTTCCACCGTTCCGCCCAAACGCTTGGCCGTCAAAGCGCAGTCAAGCGCCACTTCTCCGCCGCCGATAACCGCCGCATTGCCGCATGTTTGATATTTTTGCGGATTGCTAAGATAGTCAATATAAGAAACGCACAGATTTTCGCCCTCTATGTCAAGCCGGCGGCCAGTCTGTTCGCCGACAGCCGCAATAACGCCGTCAAATCCTTGCTGCAATAAGTCCGCATAGCCGGCTGCGGCGGTGTTAAGTTTTATTTCAAAACGCGGATGTTCGGCAAATTTCTGCCAATCAGCAGCTATAGCTTCCCGCGGCAGGCGCTCTTCCGGAATCAGATTCAGCGCGCCGCCGATTTTATCGCTTTTTTCAAACATTGTGACGCTGCAGCCTTGTTCCAATAATACCGCAGCTGCACCGATTCCTGCCGGTCCGGAACCTATAACCGCTATTTTTTTGCCGTTGCCGGCGGCTGAATTTATCTTGAATTCATGCTCTGAGCGGGCTTTTTGCATAATTGCCGCCTGTACTGCCGGAATTTTTATGGCTTTATCCAAATTCGCCCGAATACAGGCTTTTTGGCAGAACTTATCCGGACAAATCAGTCCGCAGCTTTGCGCCAAAGGATTCTGACGCTCAATCAGCTCCGCGGCTTTCTGCCATTCTCCGGCTTTGGCGGCGGCAATAAAATCGCAGGGCGAACAATGCACCGGACAGGCTTTCATGCAAGGTCTGGCTGCGCAATGCAGGCATTTTTCCAATTCTGTTTTTAATTGAGCCGGTTTTAAAGAGCGTTTTGTCATTTGCAATCCTTTCTGTTGAGCCTATTTAAGCACAGAAAAGAGTAAAAAAACACCTAATATTTTGGTTTTTCAGATTGTATTTAAGAAAAAAGTCTGTATGATATATTCAGAAAAGTCAAATAACGGAATATAATTAAGAAAAATGAAAGATTGGCTCAAAAATTTATTAAAATCTGAAAAAGGCGAAGCCATTATTGGGAATATGGCTTATTTTTATTTGAAGTTTGTCGGGCTGACGACGCGCTGGCAGGTCAGCGGCGTTAAAGAAACCTATGAACTGCTGGATAAATACGGCAGCATGATTGTTATCGGCTGGCACGGCAGAACTTTGGAAATGCCGTATTTTTGGAATAAATCACGCACTTTGAACGCCTTAGTTTCTCCGCACCGCGACGGTCGGCTGATTGTCAACATTCTAAAAAAATTCGGTATCGGCAACATCAGCGGCTCATCTAATAAAAACTCCAGCGAAGCCGCGTTGGAGCTGATGCGCAACCTGCAGCAGAATAACAGTATCGCCATTATTCCGGACGGTCCGCGCGGTCCGGGGATGAAGCTGACTATGAGTCCGCTGTTTTACGCTCAGAAATCCGGCAAGCCGATTATCGGCATAACCTACAGCATTGCCAACTCTAAAGTTATTGAAAAAAGCTGGGACAGAATGCTGGTGCCGCTGCCGTTTCAGCGCGGAATGTACAGTATTACTGAACCGTTTTTTATTCCGGCCGAAGCAACTGCAGAAGAATTGGGAAAATATCGCCTGCAGATTGAAACAACCCTTAACGAACTGACATGGAAGCTTGACCGTGAAATGGGGATTCCGTATATTCCGCAGGGTACGGTTGCTAAAAAAAGCCGCAAGCAAATGCTGGCAGAACAAAATCAAACAAAAGGAAAATAAATGTTTATCGGAATTTATAACACCTTAGTCCGCACTCTTTACCCGATGGTTATCCGCCGTTATATTGAAAAACGCAAAAAAATGGGCAAAGAGGATGTTAAGCGTTTTAATGAAAGAGTAGGACGCCCGACCAAACCGCGTCCCGACGGACGTCTGATATGGCTGCACGGAGCTTCCGTCGGCGAATCTATTTCTATGCTGCCTCTGATTAACCGCCTGCTGGAAATTTATCCGGATGCGCATGTTATGGTTACAACCGGCACCACCACATCGGCCGAAGTTATGGCCAAGCGCTTGCCGGAACGGGCTTTCCACCAATATTTGCCGATAGACAATCCGGTATTTGCCGCCCGCTTTGTCCGCCATTGGCAGCCGACTATTGCGCTTTGGTTTGAATCTGAATTTTGGCCGGCCATGCTTTCTACTATTAAACGCCGCAATATTCCGCTGATTCTGATAAACGGGCGTATTTCTAATAAATCTTTTAAACGCTGGCAGCAGTTTGACTTTGTCATTAAAGAAATTCTGGATTGCTTTACTGCATGTTTAGGGCAGTCCGAAGAAGACGCTTACCGCCTGCGCGCTTTGGGAGCGAAAGACGCCATGTGCCTAGGCAATTTGAAATATGCAGGCCTGCCGATTCCCGTAGACGAAGAAAAGAAAAAAGAAATTCAAGACGAAATCGGCAGCCGTCCGGTTTGGCTGGTCAGTTCCACTCACAGCGATGAAGAATCCAAAATCGGCCGCTATCTTAAAGAATTAAGCGCCAAACATGAGGGCTTGCTGACGATTATTGCTCCGCGCCATCCGACCCGCGGCGTAGAAATTCAAAATATTCTTAAGGAAAAGTATCAGCTGAAAACGGCGCTGCGTTCGGCCAATGAAAAAATCACGCCGGAAACCGAAGTTTATATTGCCGACACTATCGGCGAGATGGGAATTTGGTATGAGCTTTGCCCGATTGTCTTTATCGGCGGTTCGCTGATTCCGCACGGCGGACAGAACTTTATGGAACCGTCGCGCTGCCGGGATGCCGTGATTGTCGGTCCGCACATGCACAATTTTACCGACGCCATGAACCGCGCCAAACGCGCCGACGGCATTATTCAGGTAGATGAAACGGTTGATTTGATAGATATGGTAGACCAGCTTTTGAGCAATAAAGAATTGCTGGAGGCTAAACGCAGCCTGGCTTATAACTGGGCAACCAGCGAAGCCAAGGTTCTTGACGGCATCGCCGAAAAAATTCAAGGATATATGGAAAATGAAAACACCTAAGTACTGGCAGTCCAATTCTCTTATTTCCAAGTTATTATATCCTGTGGGCCTACTGTACGGCTCGCTGACACAGGCTCGCTTAAAGCTGGTTAAGCCGCAAAAGGCTGCAGTTCCGGTTATCTGCGTTGGAAATATTACCGCCGGAGGCACCGGAAAAACACCGGTTTCCATTTCTATCGCCAAGCTTTTGGGCATAGAGCTGTATCATCCCTATTTTGTAACCCGCGGCTATGGCGGACGGCTGCAAAATGTGATTGTCAATAACAAAAAACATTCTGCCGCCGAAGTCGGCGACGAACCTCTGCTGCTTTCTCAGCAGGCTCCGGTAGTCGTAAATGCCGACAGATACGCCGGAGCAGAATTAGCCATAAAAAACGGCGCCGATGTGGTTGTTATGGACGACGGCTTTCAAAACCCGACCTTATACAAAAATCTTTCTTTTCTGGTTTTTGACGGAACTTACGGTATCGGCAACGGCAAAATTATTCCGGCCGGTCCGCTGCGCGAAACGTTTGCCAACGGCATTAAGCGCGCCGACGCTTTAATTATTTTAGGCAAAGATAAGCATAATTTAGCCGCAAAAAGCGGATTGCCTGTATTTTTCGGACACACCGAAGCGGTGCAGACCTGCAATATTGAAAATCCGAATGTTGTGGCGTTCGCCGGTATCGGCCACCCGCAGAAATTTTATCACACGCTTAGCCAGCAGGGCTTTAATGTGCTTAAAACTATAGACTTTCCGGATCATCATTTTTATAGCCGCAGCGAGCTGGAAAATATTATAAGCGAAGCTAAATCGCTGAATGCCGCTGTTTATACCACCAGCAAGGATTATGTCAAAATTCCGCATCTGCTGCAAAAGGAAATTCAGGTGCTGGAAATTGCCGTAGTCTGGGATAATCCCGAAGAATTGGTGCAGTTTATTCAGAAAAAAATCAACCCGGATACTTGACAAAAAAAGTGTTTTATGAAACAATAAAAGTCTGAGAAGTATTTTTATTGTTGCATTTTTAATTCTTTATAATTATGAACAAGGACATTTTAAAGCAAACTCTGCTTTCCAGAAGTTTGTTATGGCAAGACATTTTTTTAACGATGTTTTTGCGCAATCACGGTTTGTTGGAATCAGACTTAAACGAAAAGTCCTATGATGTGACAATTTGTTTTAAGCTGTGCCACAATGAGGATGATTATGAAAATCTCTGGGCTTTGGCTAAGTATGTTGACGAAAATCTTGATGATTTGAAAATCGGAATTGATACTTTTTGTGTTTTCAAATCTGCAGCATGGCAATATGATTTTGTAGACTGCGTATCAAGACTCTGCAATATAAACATTATCCAAAGCTTGTCTGCGCAGTCGGTTATTATTGCCTATTGCTGGATGCTGTTGCTACCTACTGAAGCTATCATACAGCTGATTGAAAGTTTGGATGCCCGTCACAAAGCGATTATTTCATCTTTGGCAAACAAAGAAAGCAAGCTGAAGCGCAATTTTCTGCTGACTTTGGAATGCCGTTACGAGCAGCGTCTGTACGGCAGCATAGATTCATTTACTTTCCGCGAGATTATAGATGAATATGTGCAAAAAGTCGGGGTGGAAAACCTTATTAAGGCCTTAAGTTCCGCTCAAACGGCTGAAACCAAGCTTTCTGACAATGAAATAGATTGTCAGTCATTTGCTTATTATTCGCCGTTTTATGATGACGAAATATGCTTGAGCCGCAACATGGTTCCGCAGGGCTGTCTGTTCCAGCGGGTGTATGAGTATTTGTCACGGATTTCCAGATTTTGGCAGTTTGAAAGACAGCAAATCATAGAAGATGAAGACTATGAAGCTCTGGCAGAAACGGCTGTTTATGTTGACGCTCAGGAGATGTGCCTCATAGACGTGCATATGGATGAAAATTTTTATGCAAACGTCTATATTAAGCGCAGGTCGCCGGATGATATGTTCAGCCGCTATCCGGATTTTGTAATAAATCACGGCGGCTTTTTGTATACGGTGGAATTTGTTGATGATTTTAACATAACGCCGTTTACGCGAGCATTCGTTAAACAGCTGCTGCAATCTAAAAAAGAACTGCAGGAGGTGCTTAACAAGCTGGAACACCTTTCTCCGGAACCGTCTAAAGAGCGCAAAGGATATCTGCAGAAGCGTGATTCGCTGAGCCGGTATATTTATGCTTGTTATGACAATTTTTCGCTTTAATCAAAACAAAAATCCCTCGCAGTTCAAAACTGCCGGGGATTTTTTTTACGGTTTAATTTCAAAAATAAATGACTAAAAAGCAGCTGCTTCCTTCTTTAATGCTGCAATATCTGCAGGCTTTGTGAATATCTGAAACCGTCATATCTCGCAGGCATAGTCCGCCGTTACTGCACATTGTATCGCCATAATACATATATTGCTGATTAACGCCTTTCGCATCATAAAAATGTATTCGGTTCATATAGGTATGCAGCGGCTGAAAAACATTTTGGAAAAAAGCCTCGCAAGTTTTTGTATTTAATTCAGCATTTCTAAAATCTAAATTAAATACAAATTCTTTGTTTCTGGTTATAATACCAACGTTATTTCCATAGTCATCATGAAAATAAAGATTATTAGACCCCAGCGTCCATGAAGCCGGAATCAGATTTAAGGCAGTGACAATATTTGTTAAAAACTTATCTTCCGGACCGGATAATCTTAAACTGTCGCCGTGTTCTATCAGTCCTTGAAATAAGTAGGAGTATTGCTCCGTCACTTTATTTAATTTATACTTCTCCATGGCTTTGGAATAACCGGCAATCCCAGCAACTGATAATACAGCAATTATCGCCAGAACTCCTAACATTTCTATCATGCTGCGGCCAAAGGAATTTGCGCCTCTGCCACCAGTCATACTAGGCTCTGTGCCTAGTATCTTGTTGCACCAAGGGCGGTGCAATCCCTCGCCCCGTGCGGGAGAGGGCGACGCCTTGGCGTCGGGTGAGGTGTACTTTAAAGACAGGCAACAGGTGTTAAGTAA
This sequence comes from uncultured Alphaproteobacteria bacterium, assembly GCA_934271715.1. Lineage (GTDB taxonomy): Bacteria > Pseudomonadota > Alphaproteobacteria > RF32 > CAG-239 > RUG410. The sequence goes on along the minus strand of CAKQRZ010000019.1, from coordinate 766 downwards.
GTGTTTTAAGTCTAAACCCGAAACGTCATACTTGTCGCCACACCCTGCAGGCTGCGGCAGACGAGTATCCATGACCTTGTTGCCAGCGGCAACGCTTCTTTGTTTACTTGCCACCAGAGAGAACCCGCGTCCCCGGCACCAGTCATTCTTGGGTTTATCCCAAGAATCTTCTCTCAACCGATATTTATGCAATAATAAGGCTAATTTATTGACTAGGTTAGAGACTCGCTGCAACAAGATTCTAGGCACGAGGCCTAGAATGACTGGTGCTAGAGGCGCTAGCTTAGTGCCACCTGTTATTTTTGTTCTAAGTGTATTATTACCGAATATGTCATTTTTTCTGCGAAACCCTGCAAAAACGTGCTGAACGGCAGAAAAAGCGCCTTTAATCAGATGTTCAGGATTTGCAGAGAGAGAGAGAGAGACCTTTGCTTAGCTTATTTTTCATATTTCTTTCCTCTATATTTTAGTTGTTTTACATTTTTATTCTACACCAGCCTCACTCCCTAAGTCAACCGTAAAATCAAAGCGTTGGAAGAGGCGGAAGTGTGTAAAAAAAACGACCGTTTAAAATGGACAGTTTTTAGGCTGTTTTTAAGAGTGTAGCAGAGGTTGCTGAATTTTGCAATAACTTTTTATATTTGCGATGTTTTTTGCGTTTTTTTGAGAATTTTCAGCGTCTTGTTTTGAGTGTGTAAAAATAACGGTCGTTTTTTTTACACATAATAGGAGGAATAAGATGTTGAAGAGTATGAATTTTTTAAGC
>CAKQRZ010000018.1 GCA_934271715.1 uncultured Alphaproteobacteria bacterium | reverse complement strand
ATATGACGCTTTCTGAAATAAGTACAATTTGTAAATCCTGCGTAAAAAAGGATTCTTGCTACGTTGGAATGAGCTGGCGCTAAAAAATCCCCGTCTCTAAAATTTACAGGCGGGGATTTTTTTATTAAGCTTTTAGCAAATAGAATCAAACTCTTTTTTCAGCGAGCGGTCAAACAAGCCGCGGATAGTTTTTTCTATATCGGCCTTTTCAAAAATAACCTTATACAGAGCCTGACAAATCGGCATATCTATATGCTCACGGTCGGCAATGGCTTTTACAGCGCGCAAAGTATCCACCCCCTCGGCCAGCTTGCCGTAGTGTTCGCCTTTAGCAAACATTTCGCCAAACATGCGGTTGTGGCTGTTTTTAGAAAACAAAGTCGCCTCATAATCGCCCAAATGCGCCAAACCATAAGCAGAAGCCGGATTTCCGCCTTTAAACTTAATCAAACGCCCTACTTCTATCGGCGCGCGCGCCATTAAGGCGCCTTTCAGGCCATACCAGCCCAGCCCGTCCAAAATGCCGGCTGCTATGCCGATAACATTTTTAAGAGCCGCGCCCACCTGATTGCCGATGATATCCGTACCGTAATAAAAGCGGATTAAATCGCTTTGCATAAATTTAATAACACGGTCTTGTGTCTCAGCGTCATAACTGTCAATCACGGCCGCCGACGGAACTTTGCGCATATAATCTTCAACATGCCCCGGACCGCCGAGCGTCGCGATATGGATATCTTGTTTTATTTCTTCTTTAAACACTTCTGCCAAAATTTTAGCCGACGGCTCTTCCAGCCCTTTCATGGCTAGCAAAAAAGTTTTGCCGTTCACGTCATAGCCGTTGATTTGCTTGGCTAAGCTGCGCAGATTTTGGCAGCTGATAGAAACAATGATAAAATCATTTTTCAGAGCTTCTGCAATATCCGAAGTCAGCTGCATATTATCGCTCAAGGTCAAATATTCATTTTTCCGGGTATTTTTCAAATCTTCAAAAGACGGAGAACCGGCCATTCCATACAGCAGCACGCTGTCAACCTGACAATAATTTGCCACATACCAGCCTAAAAACGTTCCCCAGCGGCCGCAGCCGATTACAGATATTTGTTTCATCACTACCTCACATTTTTTTAATTATATTCCGCATTATCAATCAATGCCGAAAAATTAGCAATCTAAACAAACAAAAAATTAACAGCTAATTATTTCAGATGCAGCCGCCCGCGCACAGCCTGCACATAGTTGTAGTCTCTAAAAGAATCATACGCATGATTAAAGCTGTCCTGACCGTAAATATAAAAAACTTTGTTTGCAATATTGCGGATGGCAGAATCAATGGTTTCAAAAGCGGCGTTGTAGTCTTTATCAAAGTTGTTGCGTTTTTTGTGCTGGACAATATCATGATAGGCGGCAATAGCCTCAATGGTTTTGTTGGCAAAATCATTATTTCCTTTTTCTTCAAACAAGTGCATAATTTTCATGGTTGTTTGATAGAAGCACTTGTTAATCAGAATATTCCGCTGTTTTGTATTGTACCCGTCAACAATCATAGACTTATTTTCTCCGCAAATACGAAAAGTAATATAGCAAAGTTTAAGGGGCTTTGCAAGCCCCTTGTATCAATTATTTTAAGCGCGCGCGCAAATCTTTGATTAAACCGTCAATTCCGTTCGGCGATTTTTTAATATAGGCCGTATATTCGCTGCGGGCGGTCTGCGCCAGGCTGACATTTTCTATAATAATGTCCACAATGCGCATGCGTCCGTTGGTTTCTTTGACGCGCCATTTAACCGAGGCCGGAGCGCCCTCCTCCATCGGAACCTGCGTATTAACAAAAATCTGGTCGGCCGATTTAGAATTTTCGGTGCCTAAAAACTCAAAGTGCTTGCCCTTAAATTCATTAAAACGCTCCGACCAAGTCTGAATATTCAGCTTGCGGTAAACGTCAATAAAATCTGTGCGCTGCTGCGGCGTAGCCGTTTTCCAATAGCGTCCCAGCACAAATTTACCGATAAAATCCAAGTCCAAATCATCATTGAACAGTTTGGTAAAGCGAGTTTTTTTCTCGGCTTCCGACACATTGGCGTTTATTAGCTCTTCAATGCCCTGCTGCGTAGTTTTTTTAATAAAATTTTCGGCTTCCTGAGCATTTACCGCAGCCTGCGCCTGAGTGCAGAACAAAGTAAAAAATAACAAAGCAAACAGTTTTTTCATTAGTCCCTATCCTTTTTATTTATTCATCATCGTCTTCATCAAAATCAAAATCATAGCTGGCAGATGAGCTGTCTTCAGCGGCGCTTTTGCAAGAGCCAATTTTCAGACGATTCTGCACATAGGCTGATTTTACCATGCTGTAGGCATCTACGGCGTTAGCGGTTAAATTATCCACCAATTCCAAATTTTCTTCACGCACGCTGACAAACCCCAGAGCGGTCAGACCGTAAATAAAGCTGTAGCGCTTCCAGTCCTGCCCGAAATTCATATATTGATTAGACCAATACAGCGGGTCGGCCACAGCGTCAACCGCCATGCCGGTAGCCGCGCGCGGGGTGCTTGGACCAAAGAGCGGCAGCACAACAAACGGCCCGTCCGGAACGCACCAATCAGCCAAAGTTTTATCAAATCCGGTCTTATTTTTTTGGATATCCCAGCCTGAGGCCACATCAAAAGTGCCGAGCAAGCCCAAAGTGCTGTTTACAACAAAGCGTCCGGCCGATTTTCCGGATTCTGAAAAATTGCCCTGCAAGGAATGGTTAATCATGGTTGCCGGCTCACGCAAGTTGCTGAAAAAGTTGCTGACGCGCTCGCGTATAAATTTTGTTGTGACGGCGCGGTAGCCTTTAGCCAGCGGCTTGGTTACATATTCATCAACTTTCAGGTTAAAGTCAAACATCGCGCGGTTATACGATTCCAGCGTGCTATCGTCATTGTTGGCAAAAACCGGCGCTGCCCATAAAACAACCGCCGCGCATGCCGTAATTTTTTTAAGACAAAACATTTTATCCCCTTTTTACTGCGCTCTAATATATAGTTTTAGGCTTTGAAAATCAAGGAAAAAAATTGTTACAAACATTTATTTTTGCAATCCGGTATGTATTTGCAGTTTTCTGTATAAATGTTTTGCTATTTGCTTGCTTTTTGCAATTTGCTTATTTAATATCTTCCTCATAAAACATTTTTTATAAGGAGAATAAATATGAAAAAATTGTTAGTTTTAGCAGTTGCTGCTATTTTGGCTGCCGACGCCGCCGAAGCAAAAATTGATTTAGTTTCCGCCGCTCAGCAGGCTCAGAACAAAATTGACAGCGTAACTCAGGCCAATGAAGATGCCAAAGCTAGTTTAGAAGCTAAAAAGAAAGAGTTAGAAGAACAACAGGCTGCTAAAAAGAAAGAACTGGAAGAAAAGCAAGCCGCTCAAAAAGCCGAACGCGAAGCTAAAGCCGCTGAGCAGAAAAAAGCTTTGGACGACACCAAAAATTCTTTGAATAATCTTAAAAATTCTTTCATTAAATAATTTTATTCACCAAGTAACTTCCTAAAAAATATCGGTCTGCCACAAAAGCAAACCGATATTTTTTTAGAAATCAGGCATAAAAATAAGGCAGAAGCACCGGCATTCTGCCTAAATTTTTATAATGTAAAAACAATTAGCCGTTTACAATGTCTTGTAAAGTTTTACCGGCTTTGAATTTAGCTACTGTGCGGGCTGCAACTTTTACAGTTTCGCGAGTACGCGGATTGATAGCTGTTGTAGCTGCTCTTTTAGAAGTAGCAAAAGTACCAAAGCCAACCAAACGAACATCGTCGCCGGCTTTCAAAGCTTCAGAAACAGCTGTGATGAAAGCATCCAAAGCTTTTGCGGAATCTGTTTTGCTCAAACCAGAAGCAGCAGACATGCTGTCAATCAATTCACTTTTATTCATTTTTATATTCCTCTTTAAGTTATAATTTAAAGTTGAGAATTTGTTCTCGCCTTTTATCTAATAGGATTAAAAACGGTTTGTCAAACAAAAAATGACGTCAAACCCCAGAAAATAGTATATTTTGCGCCGATTTCACACAAATTGTTAGCTAAAAATATTCATATTTGACTTTAGACGCCGATTTATATAGTATAATTGTTGGTAAAAGGAGTTATACAGATGAAAATCAGAATCTTAGGCGCATTGCTAATCAGTTTATTAGCCGCTTGCGGAGAATCGGACAGCGATGAAATTTATAACGAAAACAACACCAACGTTGTTGACGGCGTGGTTTATGACATAAACGAAAAACCGATTAACGGCACTTATAAAATATATTACCCTAACGGCAATGTAAAAATGGAAGTCAAAAGCAAAAACGGCAAGCCGGACGGTTTGGGACGTTTTTATGACGAAGACGGCAATATTCTTTTTGAGGGCAATTTCGCTGACGGCCTGATGAACGGAAAAATGCTGAATTTTTATCCGGACGGCTCCATACATAATGAAATTAACTACACCAAAGGCAAGCCGAACGGCACCTACAGAACCTATAATCAGGACGGAACGCTGGTGGTGGAAGTCGTTTTTGAAAACGGCAAGGCAACCAAGGGCTATGCTCTTATTCAAGAACACAAAATAGACTTGACGCCTGAAGATTTGCAAGAAATATCCGAACCTGAACAGCCGCTGCAATAGCGGTTGTTTTTTTATAAACAGGAGCTATATATAATAAATAAGTCGTTAATCTTTAGATTATGCCTAAAATTTACGAATCGGATTTTTAGATAAAATTATTATAAATCAAAATGTTATAAAAATATCACAAAAAGTGTTTAAAATTAAAAAATATTAATATTTTGCTAAAAAAATAATTAAAACCGAGATATTTTATATTTTTTTGTACATTTTTTGTAAAAACATAAAAAAATACTTAACAAATGTTTAATTTTCTGTTAATAATGAATTTAGATGAAATTTAAAGATTGAATTGTTCAGATTTAGAACTGGAGGAATATAATGAAAAATTTAACAAAATTGCTGGTTGTTGCTATGGTTGCAGGCTTGGCTGCATGTGCCAGCGATGAAGAAACCGCAAACCGTAACTATCGTTATGCCGGCGAAAGCGGCTGCGGCGATGCTTTAATTAAAGAAAAACCTGCTCCGGCTCCGGTTCGTCCGGCTGCACGTCCTTGCCATACTTGCCAAGCTGCAGCTCCGGCTCCTGTTCCGGCTGCACGTCCTTGCGGCGGCTGCCAGCCTACTGAATACACCGTTAGAACTCCGGTAAAAGTTGTTTATAAAAACACCACATATCACACAGTATATGAACCGCGTACTTATGAAACAACTTCATTTGAAACACGTCCGTTTAACCGCGGTGAAGCTTGCGCTACCGGCAACTGCTACGGCGAAGGTCAGGCTGTTATGAATGCTCAGCCTATTGTAACCCGTCAGCCTGTTTTACAGCAGCCTGCAGGACAAGTTCCGGCTTCTGTTGAAGTATATGAAAAATAATCCTTAAACATTGTTTTTCTTCTGCACTCCGTATATCATAACGATATGCGGAGTTATTTTATTTTTGCAAATTTGAAAATAAAATGTTTGTTTTCACTTAATTACAAAAATTCCTTACTTTCAGATTATCTTTAGCTAAAATGATTGTTGGATAGGCTATAGTCTGTCTAGGGCGTGAGAACCCTTTATATAACCAGTCGTTATGCATAAACGACTTAAATTTGTTATGCCGATTTTCGCTTGAGCGGATGTCGGCTGAATATGGCTATGAGCTGAATAAGCCGAGCCGTTTGGTTATATACGGTTTCTCAACATCCGCCCGCCATTTTGGTGGGTTTTGTTTTGCATACAACAAATTAAACGGAGGTTAGAAATATGTATAAAAATTTTGAAAAAGGCCGCAGTATGATTGAAATGCTCGGCGTATTAGCTATTGTCGGCGTGTTATCAGTTGCCGGAATCGCCGGATATTCCAAAGCTATGGAAAAGTGGAAAATTGAACAAACTATTAGTGAATATAATACCTTAATGTTTGGCTTTTTTCAACATATTGATGATAACGAAAAATTCCAGATTCAGATGCATCTCCCTATGAATTCTCCAATTTATTGGTTTCACTAAGTCTGGTTCCACCCTCTTGGGGACTTGGCGGAAAATTTTTAGCTGACAGCATGGGAAATTATATCAGAATTTATAATACCTATATTGAAGTATTATTTAATATAGGAAATATAGGAAATAATTCAGGAACTGCCCGTTTGGGCAATAAAAGAATTTATTTTTGCCGAGAATTATTCAACACTATTGTCAAAGGCTATCAGAATGAATTAAAATCTGCCCATATATGGAAAGCTGGAAAAAATACGGAAATTATTTATTATGGCAACAGATTCTGCAGCGGCGAATTAAAGTGCATACGAAATATGACATTTGAAGAAATAAATAATCAATGTCAAATATGTTCAGAGAATGACAATACAACTTGCTCCCTGGTATTGAGTTTTGGAAATAACTAAGACCGCTTTATATTGTCAAAATATCTTTAATAACATACAGAAAATGACGCCTGTTCTGTTGTTTTCGCTTTTTAACACTAAAGGCAAGCACCAAACAAAAAAAACGGCTGCTAATTTAACAACCGTTTTTTTGCATTAGTTTTGATGAGTGTTATAAAACTCTTTCAGCTCCCAAAAATGATTTACGACATAAGCGTTGAAAATATCGTGCGAGATACAGAAACTTTTTTGCCTTTTCTGAAGACTGGTTTCCATTGATTCAACCAAGCTGTCGTGCGAGTTGGTTAAGTGTTCCAACAATTCACGAAGATAAGCGTCGCCTTTGGCCGAAAGCATGTGATAACGCAGATATATTTTCATAAATCCGTTTCCTGCATATTCCAGCAAAACAATTTCATTGCCGTCATGCAAACGATACTTTGGCAGATATTCGCTCAAAAGCTCGCCGTTATTGCTTTTTAATAACTCAGCTTCCGCTTTCTTATGAAATTGCCGCTCGGCGATATAGGCTAGAATTTCCTCATTGCTGCCTCGCTTTAACAGCTCCAATTCAGCCTTATCGGTTAGCCCGTACTTATGCACATAACCAATAATTTGCTCGCGGCCGGCTTGTTTCACATAGGCTGCCTGCGCAGCGTCTCCCTTAAAACCGTAGTGCTTGATATATTCATCAATCAGCTGCGGAAATTTCTCTATAAAGAGCTGTTGCGCACTTCCCAGCAGCTTAAATTGTGCAATATATTCTTTCACTACATCAGGATGCTCTGTAAGCAACTCTTCAGCCGCCTCTGCGCAAAGATTCAAATTTTCTTTTTGCAAAGTGTCCAGATAGCGTCTCAGCTCGTCATCATCTGCCATATCAACCAATATTTTTTCAGCTGACTTGTAATTGCAGACGTAATTTGCCTCCAACAATTCCTTAAACGAAAAATCGCTGGCAAATTTAATCAGATGAACTTCCACTTTTTCACATAGACCATTTTCCTTGATATAAGAAAGAAGTCTATCCGTACTCAAAGTTGTTAACAGCTCATCTTCAAACTCATACTTAGATAGCTTGCGTTTGCGCAGCTCGTTGGCACATCTGGTTAAAAGCGTGATATTATCACTATTTTCAGCCAAACGTAAAGCGAACTTTGTTAAACTGTCGCTAGTCCGCGGAAACTGGGTAAAAACATTATGAGCAAATGCGCAGATAATTTCGTTTTCGTCATCACGATCAATAATTGAAAACAAAGTTTCATCAGTGAAGTCTGACTCAGTTAAAAGCATTACCTTAATCATTTCACTATCGCCTCGGTCAATAATTGCCTGCTGCGCAGCTGCTGTCAAGCTAACATCATTTTCAGTAAGATAGCTTATAACCTTGTGACTACTTTTATTTGACACATACTTTAACTGTTTTTGTTCCTGATACTCTTTAGCATCGTTGGAACGGCAAAATAAATTCCAAAACATAATCTAAAAAAATTTGTTAATAATAAATTTGATACACTTAAAGTAAAATGTTTTTGTATATTTGTCAATATAAATTAAAAGCCGTTCTAGAATTTAGAACGGCTTTTCAAAACGCAAAACAAATCTACAAATAAACGACAAAGCGCGATTTTATCGGCGTGTCGTCATCTTTAGCAAAAGCTAAAGCTCCCGGTTCCGGCAAAAAATTACTCAAAATATCCTTTTCGGCCAAATACATAACTTCGGTTTGCAAATCATCCGCGGCAATACCTTTGTTCCGTAAAGCAAACATCATGTTGTTGAATGCTGTCATGTTAGAAAACAAGTGTTCCCAATTTCCTAAACTAGGAAGACTGCGGAAACGGGTGTATTTGCTGCATTGAATATTTTCTTTATGCTGCGCCAACCGTATTTCCTTATAGGTAGTTGCAGCAATATTCTGTTTATGCACCAATAATCCGTGAAACGAAACACCCCAGACTTTTTCTTTTTGCGTCAAATCCAAATACGGCAAAACAAATAGTTTTTTGTTTGTTCGTTCATAGACTACTGACATCGGCAAAAAAAGGTGGGTAGGATTTTCGTCTTTGCTTTCTTGCTGTTCAAAGAACTCGGCGGCTTCATCAGGCGTTAAAGCAATTTTCTGCAAAAGCTTAAACTTAGATTGTTTATCCATACTTTAATAATTTAGATAATTATACACTATAGGCTTTTGTTATAGCCCCTCCCAGCTCTGCCGTCAATGTTTATTTTTCGGGCTGTTCTTCAGTTTTATGTTCAGCCTCTTCGGTTTCTGTTTTAGCTTTGTTGTAGGCGTTGTTCAGCATGTTTTTAGCATTTTCCGAAACCTCTGAACCTACTTCGCTTACGGTGGAGTTTTTCGTGATTTTGCCGTCATAAAAGCCGGAAATCACTACATAAATTATAAAAACTAGCGCAATGTAAAACGCATATTTCAAAAATGTACCCATACTATATCTCCTTTGTTGTTTATAAAAAGAGATAAGTGCATTTGCCGTATTTTCAAGAGGAAGCTACTAGCGGCGTTCAAAGAGTTTTTCTATATCCGCCAGTTTGATTTTGACGTATGTAGGACGTCCGTGGTTGCATTGTCCGGAATGCTCCGTTTTTTCCATATCGCGCAGCAGGCGGTTCATTTCTTCTATATTCAGCGGACGCCCTGCCCGCACCGAACCATGACAGGCGATAGTCGCGCAAATATGGTGGATTTTATCGCTTAAGGCATATTCGCCGCCCCATTCGGAAATTTCCGCCGCCATATCCTTAACCAGCTTTTTAACATCCGTATCGCCGAGCAGCGCCGGAATTTCCCGCACCAAAACCGCTGAGGTTCCGAATTCTTCAAGCCTCAGCCCCAGCTGCGAAAGCTGCGGCGCATATTCCAAAATATTTTCTTTTTCCGACAGGCTTAAATCCACAACTTCCGGCAGCAGAAGCATTTGCGTCGGCACCTGCTCATGCTTGGACATGCTCTGCTTCATGCGTTCCATGGTTATACGCTCATGTGCGGCGTGCTGGTCTATAATCACAATGCTGTCCTCGGTTTGCGAAATGATATAAGTGTTGTGAAACTGCGCCTTAGCCAGTCCCAGCTCGCCGACTTCCGCCACGGTTTCTGCGGCCGGCTCTTCGGCCACCCGCACCGAAAATTTACTTTCCAGCGCCGGTATAGACATTGTGGAAGCCGTACTTTTAGCCCGCCCGCCGCCAAAGCTATGCACATGATTAAACGGGGTTGACGCAAAACCGGCAGCCGGTTCGCGCAGCATATAGTTTTCGGACGGCTGCGGTGCATGCAGCGACGCCAAATCTGTTTCTTCGCCCTCTATAGTTCGTTCCAGCAGATGTTCCAGCCCGCCGGTCTCAGCGCTTTTCTGCCCGCCGAAACTCAAAGCATGGCGGATGCTGCCAACCAACAGCCCGCGGATGGCTCCGTTGTCATAAAAACGCACTTCCGCTTTGGTCGGATGCACGTTCACGTCAACATACATCGGTTCCACTTCAATAAACACAGCGCAGGCCGGATAGCGCCCGGAAGTCATCATATCCTGATAAGCCCCTTTGATTGCGCCCAAAATCAATTTATCCCGCACCGGACGGTTATTTACGAACAGAAATTCCGACAAAGAATTAGCCTTGTTATAGGTCGGCACCCCGATAAAGCCGCTGATTTTGCAAAAGTCGTTATGCGCGTCAATCGCTACGGAATTTTCTTCAAACTCGCCGCCCATTACATCGGCAACCCGGCGCTGACGGCGGTCAAACAGCTCGCCCTGACAGGCGTTTAAAGCTACTTTTTTTTTGCCGTCGCTCTCCAGATAAAAAGAAATCTGCGGGTTTGCCAAAGCTATACGCTGCAGCATATCCACGCATTGAGCCGCTTCTGATGAATCCGATTTCATAAACTTTAAGCGCGCCGGCGTGGTATAAAACAAATCGCGCACTTCAATTTTGGTGCCGTAAGTTACTGCCGCCGGTTTAACCTCGCCTTTATCCCCGCCGTTTACGCTGATTTGCCAGCCGCTGTCAGCACCTTTTTGGCGCGAGCTGATAGTCATTTTTGCCACAGAGGCAATAGACGGCAGCGCCTCGCCGCGGAAGCCTAGAAAATTGATATTGAACAAATCATTATCCGGCAGCTTAGACGTAGCGTGTCTTTCCACCGCCAGCGGCAGCTCTTCCGGACTGATACCTTTGCCGTTGTCGCTGACCGTTATCAGATTTTTACCGCCGCCGACCAGCGTTACTTCTATTTTGTCGGCACCCGCGTCAATCGCGTTTTCCACCAGCTCTTTTATAACCGACGCCGGACGCTCAATCACTTCTCCGGCAGCGATTTGGTTGACTAAATTAGACGGTAAAACGCGGATTGGCATAGCCTAAACCTACTTTCTGATTTTTTTGATGTAGTTAATCAGCGAGGCTGTAGAGCTGTCATGCTCCACTCCGAAAGCCGTTCCCTCAATTTCCGGCAGAATATTCAGCGCCAGCTTTTTGCCAAGCTCAACCCCAAACTGGTCAAACGAATTTATATTCCAGATTACGCCCTGAACATATACCTTGTGTTCATACATGGCAACCAGCATACCCAGCGTGTACGGGTCAAGCTTTTTAACCACAATCGTATTTGACGGACGGTTGCCCGAAAAGCTTTTATACTTTTTCAAAGCTTCTATTTCGGCTTTGCTCTTACCGGCTTTTTCCAATTCCTGCGCCGCTTCTTCTACTGTTTTTCCCTGCATTAAAGCCTCGCTCTGCGCCAAAACGTTAGACAGCAGAATTTGATGATGATTGCCGATTTCATTATGAGAAATCGCCGGAATAATAAAGTCAACCGGCACAATTTCCGTACCTTGGTGCAAAAGCTGGAAGAATGAATGCTGAACATCGGTTCCGGCGCCGCCGAACAGAGCAGGACCGGTTGCATAGTTAACCGGCTTATTATCCAAGCTGATAGACTTGCCGTTACTTTCCATATCCAGCTGCTGCAGATAAGCCGGCAGATATTTCAGATATTGGTCGTACGGAACCACGCAATAGCGGTGAATACCGTAAAAATTGTTATACCAAACGCCCAAAAGCGCCAAAATTACCGGAATGTTATGCTCCAGCTCAGTTTCGGCAAAATGCTTATCCATAGCTGCCGCGCCTTTAAGCATGCGTTCAAAATTTTCAAACCCGACGGCAATAGCGATAATCATGCCGATAGCCGACCACATAGAATAGCGGCCGCCGACAAAGTCCCAAAATTCAAACATATTGTCTGGATTGATACCGAATTTTTCCACTTCCGCCTTGTTGGTGGAAAGCGCAATAAAGTGCTTGGCTACGGCATGCTCGCCCAAGGCGTCTACCAGCCACTTGCGGCAGGTTTTGGCGTTAGTCAGAGTTTCTATGGTTGTAAATGTTTTGGACGCCACAATAAACAAGGTTGTTTCCGGGTCAATCTTATTCAAAACCTCGGCGCAGGCGGTGCCGTCAATATTAGAAATAAAGTAGCATTTAATATCCTTTGCCCAATACGGACGCAAAGCTTCCACCGCCATAAACGGTCCCAAATCCGAACCGCCGATGCCGATATTGACAATATTCGTCAGCTTTTTGCCGGTATAGCCGGTAAAAGTCCCCAAACGCACCGCCTCTGAGAAATCTTTCATACGTCCTAAAACTTCTCGGATTTTCGGCATAACATCGCGTCCGTCCACATAAACCGGCGTATTATCCTGATGACGCAAAGCCGTATGCAAAACCGCGCGGTTTTCTGTTTTGTTAATTTTTTCGCCGCTGAACATGGCTTGAATACACCCTTTAACATCACGTTCGCGCGCCAATTCAAACAATGCGCTCATAACTTTGCCGTCTATGCGGTTTTTGGAATAGTCCAATAACAAATTTTCAAACTGAACCGTATATTTATCAGCCCGATTTTCATCTGCTGCAAATAAATCTTTCATCTGTGTTTTTTTGAAACGGCGGTAAATGCTTTCCAGTTTATTCCATGACTTAATTTGACTTTTTCCAAACATTATTTTATTTTTCCTCCAGTTATTCTATCCCGAGATTTACAAAATCCGGACTTTTGCTAAAATATTTTTTTGCCGCGGCATTAACTTCGGACAATGACACTTGTTTTATATAATCATTGCGCTTATCCAAAAAATCAAGTCCTAAATTATATTTTTGCATGGCCGCCAGCATATCTGAAACGCCGTCTATATTGGCAAACCGCAGATAAAACGAATTTATCAAAGATTTTTTAGCTTCTGCCAATTCCTGCTCTGTCACGCCTTTTTCGGCAAACTTGCACCATTCTTGCTTCAGCAGCTCTTGCGCTTTTGCAAAATTTTCAGGCGTTGCCGAATAGCCTCCCTCTATTAAAGCCGCGGCGTCGCTGTTGCTTAAATAGGTGTAAATTCCGTAGGTTAGACCTCTTTTTTCACGGATTTCTTTAGACAATCGCGAACTTAAGCCGGACTCTCCGAAAATATAATTTGCCAAATACAGCGGATAAAAATCAATGCTGTCGCGATAAGTTCCGGCGGCGGCAAAATGGGTCAGAGCCTGCGCCGAATCCCGTTTTGCGCTATATTCAGAACCGTCTGTAAACAATTCTATTTTCGGCAAAGCCTTGCTGCTGCTTTTTTCCGGCAGCGGAGCAAACAAGTCTTTCAGCAGCTGTTCAGCCTCTGCTTTAGATAAATCTCCGGCCATACCGACAATTAAATTATCCTGAGCCAGCGTGTTTTGCAAATAGGCTTTTAATTCTTCAGGCGAAATGTTATGAATATCTTCCGCCTGCCCCAGCGAGTTGCGGGCGTAAGGATGACCGGCGAAAATATCTTCTTTAAACTTGTTTGCCAGCACCTGCTGCGGATTTTCATCCTGCATTTTCAAAGCGGTCAGAAGCTGCTGTTTTTTTAACGCCAAGGTGTCTTCCTCCAAACGCGGAGCATATAAAGCTGCCTGCAGCAATTTTTGCGCTGCCGCCAGATTTTCTTTAGGAAAAGCCAAGCTGCCGGAAAAATCATCGGCTGAAACCGAAAACCCCAGCTTAACGCCGTTTTCTTCCGCCGTATTCTTAAAAGTTTGGCTGTCGTATTCTCCGGCGCCCTCAGTTAAAAGCATTGCTGCCAAACGGGCTAAGCCCTGCTTATTTTCCATATCATGCGCCGAACCGGCATTTTTGAAGATAAAACTAATGCTGACAATCGGGTTGGAGTGTTCTTCCATAAAATAGGCGATAAGCGCGCCTTGCTCTATTTTCTGCACTTTGGCGGCCAGCGTCTTGTTTTTCAGCTCTGATTTATTCAAAATGCTTTCCACATTTATGGTCTTATAGTTCTTAACAGCCCCGACAAGCTGGAAAACCAGCCATACCGCAGCAATTACCGCCGCCAAGCGTTTGAGATAATACACCAGATTTTTAGGCTTTGCATGTTTAATCATTTTACTTATCTCCTTTAGAGTCAGCCTGAGGCAGCAGCTCGCCCTCTGCTTCTGACGAATGTAAAAAGACTTCTTTGGCCGCCTGCAGCACGCCGTCTGCGGTAACTGCTTTTATATTATCAGCATAATTCTGCGCCTCTTCCAGACTAAAACCGTTTATCAGCATGTAGCCCAGCCAATAGGCAGCGTCTTCGGGATTATCATTGGCAAAAACCAAATCCGCCACCATTTTCTTTTTTACTTTATTCAGTTTTTCCGGCGTTAAATTCTGCAAAGCCTGAGCGCGCGCCTCACGCAGCACCATTTTCAAGCTTAGCTGAGAAACTTCCGGCGCGGGAATTGCCGAAACCGTAAACACGCTGTTGGCTGCGGCGTTAAAGCTGTAAGAAGCCGAAACACCGACTGCTATTTTGCGGATATCCACCAACTCGCGGTATAAAGCAGAAGTCTGCCCGCCGCCAAGATATTCAGCCAGTACGATATAATCATAAATGCTTCCTTTCAGACCGCTGCTGTCCGGCAGCAGATATTTATAAACCAGCTTCGGCGTATTTATCTGCGGCAGCTTCATCTGCAGATGTTCTTTAAACTGCTGGCTTTCAGAAGCGGTTTCTTGCTTTATAACTTCTTTTTCGGGAATTTTGCCATAATACTTCTGCGCCAGTTTTTTGGCAGCGGCCGCGTCTATATCTCCGGCCAATACCAAAACTGCATTATTCGGAGCATAATAGCTTTTATAAAAATCCCGCACATCGTCTGCAGTTAAAGCCATAATTTCATCAGACAGACCGGTTACCGGATGCCCGTAAGGCGAATTGCCCCACAGCAGCAGATTCATACGTTCATTAAACGGCGCCGCCGGATTGTTTTCTACTACCTGCTTGCGTTCTTGATACACAATTTTTTGTTCTGTTTCAAAAGCTTCTTTATCAAAGTTCAAGTTTTGCATCCGGTCAGCTTCCAAAGCCATCAAAGCTTCCAGCCGGCTGATATCGGCAAACTGATGATATACTGTCATATCATAGCTGGTAAAAGCGTTGCTGTCGGCGCCGTTTTCATGCATAATCCGGTTATATTCCCCGTCTTTAACCAGTTTAGTGCCGCGAAACATCAGATGTTCCAGCAAATGAGCGCTGCCGCCCCTGCCGTATTTTTCATCAACCGCACCGGCGTTGTACCACATCATATGCTTAATCAGCGGAGCTTTATGATTTTCTATCACTACCACCCGCAGGCCGTTATCCAGCGTAAACTCTTCGGCTTTAAAAAGCTTGGCGGCTGCTATTTGCGGCAGCAAAAGCAGTCCGGTCAGCAAAACAGCAAAATTTTTATTCATCTTCTTCAATATCTTCTGCTATATCCACATTTTTAGGACGGACGCTGTATTCCGGAGGCAGAATCAGCGGCTGTTTTTTCACAACTTTTGTTTCATCCGGACCGGTACGCGTAAAGCCCAGCTTTTCTTTAGTCAGCCCGCAAGCCGAAAGACCGGCGGCCAATAGTCCCAAAACAACTAAAAGACTCAGTTTTTTCATTTTAAACCTCCTCTAATCCTTTCTTTTTACTATTCATAAATTCCAGACAAATCAAAATAAACACGCCGACGCAGATAAAACTATCCGCTAAATTAAACGCCGGCCAATGCAGATTCCGATAATGGAAATCCAAAAAATCCAGCACAGCGCCGAAACGCACGCGGTCTATCACATTCCCCACGGCGCCGCCGATAATAAGAGCCAGCGCGGCTATTTTCAGTCTGTCATTTTCCTTTGTCATCCAGCGGAACAAAAACGCCGCTACGCCCAGCGCAAACACGCTTAAAACAACAGCACCGGCCTGTCCGTGATTGTTAAACATGGAAAAACTTACGCCGGTATTCCAAACCTTTACCCAATTAAAAAAGCTTGTTACCGCCACCGGCAGCCCCTCTGACAAAGCAGAAAACGCCAAAAACTTACTGATTTGGTCAGCCGCAACGGTTAAAACAATTATAATCAGACCAAGCCGCACAAAATTTCTCCTCAAACTTTAAACCTGACAAAGAGTATACCAAAAGGATTTAAGATGAAAAGCCGGAATTTAAATAGTCTACAGATTTTTTTGTTAAAACATGCCTTTTTTGCGGAAATAAATAATCACAATTAGAGTCGCAAAAACTGAAAGCGACAGCACCACCCAAAAACCATATTGCATATTGGCCGCCGGAACCGCCACGTTCATTCCCCAAAAACTGGCCAGCATGGTCGGGATTGAAAGCACAATCGTGATAGCCGCCAAAAATTTCATAACCAAGTTAACGTTATTGTTGATAATGGAGGCAAAGCCGTCCATCATTCCCTCTAAAATGGAGCGGTGCATATCCACCATTTCAATAGCCTGCTTGTTTTCCACAATCACGTCTTCAAGCAAATCAATATCATCTTCGGTAAACGCCAGCAGCTTTGAGGTGGCCGGAGATTTTATCATCCGCAGAATCTTTTCCAAAACCAAGTGGTTATCGCGCAGAGCCGTGGTAAAATAAACCAGAGATTTTTGAATTTCTATCAGCTGAAAAAGCTCTTGATTATTGGTAGTTTGCTTTAAGGCGTCTTCAATATGCTCGGTTTTGCGGTTGATAATTGCCAGATAGCGCAAATAAAACTGGGTAATTTTATATAAAATCAGCAGCATAAAGCGAGTCCGCTCGCGCGTGTCAAAAGTTTTTGCCGTATTTTTATTAAAGGCGCCGAGGATTCGGTTGTCTTTAGAACAAATAGTCAAAAAGTTTTTAGCCGAAAACACCAAGCCGCAAGGCAAAGTGTCAAAATTTCCCTCTTCGTCCAGCAAAGGCAGGTTGATAATCGCCGAAAAGACTCCGTCATCCACTTCGGTGCGGGAGCGTTCATCGGCATCCAAAGAATTCTTTAAAATATCCGAATCCACTTTCAGCATAGAAGAAACCTGTTCAATTTCTTCTCCGCTCGGGTTGATTAGGCTGAACCAGGCTTGAGAAACATTTTTAGACTGCTTGAGCTTTACTAATTTTCCACCGTTTTCGGTTTTATAGATTTTCAACATAGCAAGCTCTCTCCTTTGACACATATGATTGCAAAGTAAGTTTCAAAATGGTGCGGCCAAGAAGACTTGAACTTCCATGAACTTAGTTCATAACGACCTCAACGTTACGCGTCTACCAATTTCGCCATGGCCGCACTTTCAAAACACCCTACAAATATTATAATCTTTTAAAATAATCAAGCATTTTTTTACGCGGTGCAAAAAAATAAAAAAAATTCTTGACAAAATAAACAGAATGTCATATACAATAGACATATTTTGATTATTTAGATTATTTTTAACTTTAATTTTTCTGTCTTATGAAAAAGCTTATTTTTTCTATGTTGGTAGCAATGGTTTCATTGTTCACCTTGAGTTTTAGTTTGACTTCTTGCAGCAGCAACAAGTCTGGTAATTCATCCGAAGCCGGCGCAGACGATTCTTTTACGGAGACTCCTCTGTTTGACGACTATGTCTTAATCAGCGGCGAAGTTACTCCTGACGGTGCAACAAAGCCTGTTGTTAAGACCGGTCTCAAGAAAGGCGATAAGATTATTATCCAGCCTAAGTATGACGGCATTGTCTTTGACTTTGCAATGAACGTCTTCAAGTGCGAGACTGATCCTAAGAAGTACACCGTAGCAGACATGGACGGCAAAATTCTCCGCGAGGGCTTGTACGACAATGTTACGATGGATGAAGACAGCGCTTTTTACCGCTTCCGCAATGATGAAGGAATTGCAGTATATAGCACTAAGGCTAAGACATCTTGGGGTATGTATGACGACGTTGTTACTACTGACAACTTCTTGTTCTCTAAGAAGAGTAAGAAATGGGGTATGACATCGCTTGACGGCAAGACCTATTTTGATAGGGTTTACGACAAGATTTATGTTGTCAACTACAAGTCAGAACGCGATTTTGACGTTGTCACGCTGAAAGACGGCAAGTGGGAGCTTTGCGATCAGGATCAATCCTATTACGATGCTTCTGAAACCGAGATTAAGAACCTTATCCACACTCCGCTTGACCCTGTCGGCGTTTTGGACGTAAAATTCTAAGGTTTATACCTGTAAAAACAAAAAAGACATCTTTAACCGGATGTCTTTTTTGTTTTATAATTTGACAAATGACAAAATTTTTGCTATAAAGCGGTTACATTTTAATTATTCACTTTAATTATTTACGACTATGACAGTTTATAAAGACAATCACAAGCCTCAGGCTTCTGTTGAAAAAGGTGCCGAAAGCCTTTATGACCCTGATGATTTTTTGGGACGCGGTGTTAAAAGCTCTAACGCCTCTGCGTGGGATAAAGAAAAATCCAGCAGCATCAAACATTCGCGCCGTGACGATTCTCTTTAAAACTAATGCAAAAAAATCTGCCCTCAAAACCGGCAGATTTTTTTATTTTATAAACATTTATTAACAATCGGCTGTCTATAATAGCGCCATTATTATGGGAGAGCGAATTGTTTGAATATCAAATAAACACACCTCAGCAGCCGGCGCAGAAAATGCTTATTTTTTTACACGGCTATAACGACAGCGTTGCCAACTATCGGCAGATTTTTGATTTATTCTGCCAAAATTTGCCGCTTTGCTATGTGGCTATGCCACAGTCTCCCGAAATCTGCGATAAAAATCCGCAGCAGCACCAATGGTTCGGCATGCAGCAATATGACCCGCAGAATCGGCGGATAAATACCCTCGCCTCGGTTCAAGAAATTTTTGAAATTTATCAAAAAGCCGCAGCCGATATCAATAAATGCGCCGCAGAGCTGAATATTTTTATTGATGAGCTGCAGAAAAAATACAATATATCTGATTCGCAAACCTATTTAGCCGGTTTTTCACAAGGCGCCATGCTGACGCTTTACACCGCTCTCAGCCGCCAAAAAGCTCTCGGCGGAGCTTTTGTGCTGTCCGGATTGGCAGCAGGACGCAAACTCTTAGCAGGCAAGATAACCGCCCGCCCTCCGCTTTATTTGTTTCACGGCAAAGATGACCTAAAGGTGCAGTATAAAACTTTGGACTCCACAGTTTTATGGCTGAAAAAGCAAAAAATAACGCCGCAGATTTTTACTTATGACGGACTGACGCACCATATAAATATGGCAGAAATCACACAGATCTGCAGCATTATAAATCAGGAATAGCCCTGTTTTATACGCCTTTAACGCGGCTTAAATACCAGCCGTGAAGTATCATCATGCACAACAAATAATAGCAAAGCCGCCAGCACGGAAAATTGTTTCCAAAATCAAAATCTAAATAGTCCATAATATTTCAACCTTTACTAATTTTAGAATATTAAATTTTTATCTCCTATTATTAAGAATTGCATAATAACATGTTATTTTCAAAATTCAATCAAAAAGTTATATTTTTTTATTTTTAGAGTTGTATTTATTTTATACGGCAGCAGCCAAATAATAAAATCCGCACAAAAAAAGCAGTCTGGCATTTCAGGCTGCTTCGGAGGTTTACTTGATGTTTAAGTATTTAATTTATTATCTTGTATACTGACGGAATTTCATCAATGCGGTAATTTCGTTATCAGAACCCAATTTAGGCTTGCTTTGAACAGACAAAGCCGATTTTTTTAATTGATAAGACATATCCGTAGAATAAAGCGTAGCAATATCGCGCTTTGCCGGACGTGACCGCGGTGTATGAACATCCGTGCATACAAGAGCGTCTTTTGAAAAACAGGTTTGCATATTATTCATAAGCGACCTCATTCATTATCAACGACAAATTTAATGTAGCATATTTTTTGCTAATTGTCAAGTTTTTTACGCAAAATCCGAGATTTATGTTTATACTGCCGCAAAAATTTAAGCTTTTGGAAAGATATTTTGTATATATTCAATTTATGGGAGATGAAATATGAAAATTTTACTTTATACCGGCGTATTTTTTGCAGCTTTTGCCATAACTATATTGAGCCTCGGCAATTTCAGCGCCTACAAGGCAGAAAAACTGCCGAATATTGATAAAATCGTTATCCGTAAATCAGCCCGCGAACTGCAGCTTTATGAGGACGGACAGCCGGTTAAGACCTATAAAATCGCGCTGGGGCGCAATCCGGTTGGGCATAAGCAGCAAGAAGGCGACTCCAAAACGCCGGAGGGACTGTATTATATTACTCATCACAATCCCCGCAGCTCCTATCATCTTTCGCTCGGCATTTCATACCCTAACGAACAGGATAAAGAAAACGCCCGCCGCCTAGGCGTTTCCCCCGGCGGAAACATCATGATTCACGGTTTGCCGAATTATGCGCCGTTTTTCGGCAGCCTGCACCGCCTGAAAGACTGGACACAAGGCTGCATTGCCGTAGACAATACGGAAATAGAAGAAATTTATTCCGCTGTTCACGACGGCACTCCGATAGAAATTTTGCCTTAAACACCTTTTTTCCGCCTTATTTCCTTGTTTTACGTTCTAAACACTCCGCTTCGTTTGGGACGGACAAGATGCTTCAGAAATTATATGAGACATCGCAAATTTCATTAGATTTTCCGCAAGAACTGCAGGCCTCTTGAAAATCTGCCAGACTAGCTTCTGCTAAGCATTTTGAACCGGCATTTTTCATTTCTTTTGTGCAATATTTATCGCCTACAAATGATTTAATTCCCTGAACAGAACGCCACACTCCGCTGAATTCTACCGCCGAATGCAACGGCACCACCAAATTTTGAAAAATATCCATACACAGTTTAGAGGAAAAATCCGGAGAATTAAGATTTCCGTCAATAGATGTTTTTATGCCGCCGATAAATATATCAAAAATCAATAATTGCTTATCATCGCGGACATATAGCTGAACAGTATTGCCATAGGCGTCTTCAAATTGAGAATTGTTTAATCTGGTCCAACTGTTAGGAATTAAGTTTAGCGACTGAGCCAGCTCCGTAATATTATCCATTTGCTCTCCGCCGGTGCTGTTTCGTTTTATATCATCTAAATGCTCCAGCAACCCGAATGTCAAGTGGCTGTATTCATCTATCGCCTTCGTGACTTTCCACTTCTCCATGGCTTTGCTGTAACCTGCAATCCCGCCAACTGACAATACTCCTATAATCGCCAGCACGCCGAGCATTTCTATCATGCTTCGGCCAAAGTAATTTGCGCCTCTACCACCAGTCATCCTAGGCCGTGACGCACAGTCTGTGCCTAGGATCTTGTCGCACCCAAGGCGGTGCAATCTACTCTCCTCGCCCCATGAGGGAGAGGGGGAGGCGTAAGCCTCGGGTGAGGGGTATTTAAAGAATGCGTAAAAGGAATTAAACCCGTGTCTCCAGCACCAACCCGAAACGTCATACTTGTCGCCACATCCCGCAGGCTGTGGCAGACGAGTATCCATGACTTTGTTGCTGAAAGCAACGCATATTGACATTGCATGCGCAATGGCGTTATGGATTCTCTGCCGTGGTACTTCCAGCAGGGAGTACCGGCGAAGAATGACGCTGCAAGTGGATGCGGAAAAGCGCGTGAACGCGCCGCCTGCTAGTTTAGTTCTTAATGCGTTATTTCTGAAAGTGTCATTTTTTCTGCCAAACCCTGCAAAAACGTGCTGAACGGCGAAAAATATGCCTTTAATCAGATGTTCAGGATTTGCAGAGAGAGAGAGAGAGACCTTTGCTTAGCTTATTTTTCATCTTTCTTTCCTCTTAAATTAGTTATTTTACATTTTTATTCTACACCAGCCTTGCTCCTTAAGTCAATAGCAGAATGCTATGGCAATTTTAAAAACTTATATTTACGCTGCAAGCCTCTTTGCTTCCGTCGCAAGAACGGCAACAATCATCCGCCAGCTGACCTATCACTTTAACAAAATATTGGGCTGTGCGGCGCAGCTGGAAAGCGGAAAGTCTGCCGATGAAGCGGTTAAATCTTTGCGTCCGCCTTTGATGTTTTACCGCAAAAATTCTTTTATGCAGCAGCTGCGGATTTGGACGCGCGAGCGTTTGCTTGGAGCTTTATCTATGCTCTATGATTGTGAGCGTGACTGCAAAACCACCAATTTACCGGCGGAGCAGGTGGCATCGTATTGTGTGATGCGTATTTCCGGCGCCGCCAGAAAGCTCTCAGCGCGACGCGCCTAACGGCACATCTAAAGGCAACTTACGTTCATTTAGAAAATTCATATACTCCTATGTACACTAGGATTTTCCGCTCTTTTGTTTTAACTCTGTCTCACGTATTATCTGTTATTTTTTCGGCATAATTTCTTATCTTAAAAAGCGAAGACTAGAGCACAATATGGACCTTGGCCATCACATAATTTACATATATCTCTGGCATCATTCCACGTTATATCAGAAAAACATTTTACTCCCTCTTTGCACCTATCTTTTCCATAATATAGTTTATGTGAAATTCTGCCGTCTCCAAAGTAGAAATACCGCCATAAATTATTAAGAGGTTTACCGAAATTCATAATAATTTTTTCGCAACCGGAAGCATCATAACTTAACCCGTTATCGTTCTTACTCATTAACAATATTTCGTACATTATATCCCAATATCTTCCATTTCCTTCATCTTCTGCCACAGACCAAGGAATAACGTAGTATCCCATCGAATCTTTAAGTAATGTTTCAGAATGTTTTTCCCATTTCTGAGGGATAGCATTGAGTTTATCTAATAAATCTATAGTTTTAGCTCCTGTCATATCCACAGATTCTCTAATATCTTTTTGATATTCTAATAGAGTGAATACCACATTGCGATATTCTTCAATGAGCTGATTCATTTTAAACTTTTCCATCGCTTTGGAATAACCAGCGATGCCGCCGACTGTTAACACACCGACAATGGCAAGTACGCCGAGCATTTCTATCATGCTTCGGCCAAAGTAATTTGCGCCTCTACCACCAGTCATCCAAGGTCGTGACGCACAGTCTGTACCTAGTATCTTGTGGCACCAAGGGCGGTGCAATCCCTCTCCCCCTGCGGGAGAGGGTGACGCCTTGGCGTCGGGTGAGGGGTATTTAAATAACATGCAAAAGGCACTAAGCATGCTACTCCAGCACTTATGCAATAATAAGGCAAATTTATTGACTAGGTTAGAGAATCGTTTCCACAAGATTCTAGGTACAAGACCTAGAATGACAGGTGCTGAAGACGCAAGTTTAGTACCTCCACTTACTCTTCCCCTACTCTTTCCTCTTAAAAATTCTATACTCTTCAACATCTTATTCCTCCTATTATGTGTAA
>CAKQRZ010000017.1 GCA_934271715.1 uncultured Alphaproteobacteria bacterium | reverse complement strand
TTTACTCATCGTAAAGCCTCCTCTATCTCTGTTATTCCGCCACTAGTGTAAAAATAACGGTCGTTTTTTTTACACACAAAAACGAGGCTTTCCGAAATGTTACAGAAATGTGAAAAAATGGCGCAAAGATAAATATTTATTGCAAAAAAGCCATAAATTTGTTATGCTGAAAATACCATGAAAAAAGTGTGTAAAAAAAACGACCGTTATTTTTACACACTTTTTCTTTGCCTAACTATTTGTTTTTATACAAAAATACCTCTGAAATATGCAAAAATTCATTGACAAAATACTGAAAGTTTACATAATAAAAATGTTAATTTATATTTATGTTGAACTTAATATAATTTTGTTATGGCTAATTTGATTATTGAACATCTTTTACCGCGCATAAAAGCATTTTGTCCGGAGGGTACGGAAATTACCGTAAAGGAGATTCCTATTAGAGCAACTCGCGTTTTGTATTTGCTTTTGATTAAGCATGACTGCCAGATTACGGATGTTGACAGCTGGGCGATCCAAAACATTTATCCTCTTTTCTTTAAGATTTATTATTTTTTAGAAAGGAAAAAAGATAAAGGGACGGCTGATGTGGGGAAAATCCGCCTGCTGTTTTGCAACGGCAGCAACTTTGTGCTGAATGTGCATGTCGGCTCCAATGTTTTGGAGGAATGCGCGGGACTGCAGCAGCTTGATGTTTACGGCTATAATGACCGTATGACCCGCTATGTGGGGCGTGTGGAGAATATTGACAATGTGGTGCAATGTTTAATCAACCGCCGAAAAATCTTTTAAACGGCTTGACGCTGATAAAAAATAAACCCCGGAAACAAAAATTTCCGAGGTTTATTTTTTGAAAGGAAGCTTTCCTTATTACATTTTCTCTACCTGAGAAAATTCTAATTCAACCGGTGTGTAGCGGCCAAAAATAGAAACCGAAACTTTTAAGCGGTTCTTTTCGGTGTCAATATCTTCCACAATGCCGACAAACGAAGCAAACGGACCGTCAATAACGCGGATTTGCTCGCCGGTTTCAAAGTTTACATTAGTCTGCGGACGCTCCAAACCCTCTTGAACCTGATTCATAATTTTTTGCACTTCAGCATCGCTGATTGGCTGCGGCTTGTTGCGGCTGCCCAAAAATCCGCTGACGCGCGGAGTATTCTTTACAACCAGCCAAGTTTCATCGGTCAGTTCCATTTTTACTAAAATATATCCCGGGAAAAACTTGTGTTCCGCATTAACTTTTGTACCTTTGCGGATTTCCACCACATTTTCAGTCGGCACAAAAACTTCAAGGATTTTATCATCCATTTTCTTTAGAGTTGCTTGTTCACGCAAAGATTCGGCAACCTTTTTTTCCGAACCGGAATAAACATTTACAACATACCAGCGAGCAGCCATTTATTAAACTCCTATCCTAACATCAAAATTTTATCTACGCCCCAAGCCAAAACGGCGTCAACCACAAAGAAAAACACCGTAGCAATGGCAACCAAAGTCACAACCATAGCACAAGACGGCACTACTTCTTTTTTGGTAGGCCAAGTAACTTTTTTTACTTCCTGCTTAACCTGACGCAGAAACTGAATCGGACTAATACTCATTTCAAACCTTTTCTTATTAAATTTACAGAGCATATTTCTATACTCTAACTCATTGCTGCTAACATATTAAATTATTTTTTGTCTGTCAATAACATAATTACACTTTATCCTCGCCGGGATGCCGAATATCCGGCAGTTGTTCTGATAGCGGCGGATTTGCGGCTATTATAGAAAAATATGACAAAAAACTTGCTTTAAATAAAAAAGTGCAATATGATGCCGATGTATGAAAAGGGATTGAAAATGCAATATAAAATGGATTTAAGCGAGTTTTCGTTTAATAAAATAAAAGCCGGACGCAAAATTGATATGCGCCTATTTGATAAAAAACGCCAGAATTTGAAAATCGGCGATGTGATAGAATATGAAAATATAAATAATCCGCGCGAGCATCTTTTGTGTCAGGTGCTGGGAACTGCCGTCTTTGACAATTTCAGCAATATGGTGGACTGCCTCACTCCGCAGATGCTGGGCTATGATAATAAGGAAGAAGTTATTTTGCGCCTGAACCGCGCCTATTCTTTGGATTTGCAGAAAAATTTTAATGTGATGGCGATTTTTATTCAAAATATTACGCCGTCGCCGGTTATGACGCGCGAAGCTTATTATGAACGCTGATGTCTTAAGCGACCTTATCCGAAAAATGTTGCATTCTTAGACAAAATAAGTTATTATTAAAGAAAAAATTATCAGGAGAGACGGTTATGTCAAAATATCAAGATATTGCTGAAATTAAAAACAGTACGGAATTTCAAGAATTTGTAAAATCAGAATGGCACAGAGATATAAACAGTCTCCGCGACTACGAGCTGACGGCGATGTTCTATAAGTTTAAGCAGCATACCGGCGATATTGACGAGCAAGATGAAAAAGTTTTGGAAGAAGCCGCTAAAACCGCGACTCCGAAAGAGCTGGATGATTTGACTGAAGCTCATTTTCCGGACAAGAAATATGACGAGCTTTCGGCCGAAGATAAAGCTTTTGTCAGCATGGAAAATCACTCTGCCAAAGATTTAGGCTTAACCATAGACGATATTAAAGCTTATTTAGACATAACTTCTCAAAATAATGATATTTCCGCTGCCGCTCCGGCTTTTGCCAACGATGAAGAAGTTTACGATGCTTTTCACGAATTGGCAGACAAACACCGCTACACCCCGAATAATCAGCAGGATTTTGATGAGTTCATCAGCCAAAAAGACACTTATTTAGCTGATAAGACACCTGAGCAAAAAGCTGCAGTAGAAGAGCAGTTGAGCCGCTTTTTGAACAATCAAGACCAAGACAAAATGTATTACGGCAATGAGCTTTATACGGTTGACGACAGTTTTAGAAAAATGTATGAAACCGCGGCAGCTCCTAAAGAACAGGTTAATGAAAAAACTCCTTTGGGCATTGTCGTGGCTCCGCTTGATGATAAAGAAAAACAGCCTCCGGTTAATGAGACTCAGGAAAAAGAAGAGCCTGAGCTAGAAGAGGCTCGGCTGCGCAGCTTTAATTCCGACCAAAACGATACTTTGCTTGATATGGTAAAAGTTGAAGCGTTGCGCGATATGAAAGTAATCAGCGATGACGAGTGGAACAAAGTTTCTAAACAGCCGGAAGAGCTAATCCAAGCCCGCATTGAGCTGCTGAATGATAAGCTGCCTAAACTTTCGGATGAGCAGCTGGCTGAATATGAAAGCCGCGTTACTGACAAAATGGTAAGCAATGACGAGCTGTTTAACCTTGTGCCGCCTGCCGCTTTAGCTAAAGCCTATACCGGTTTGGATAAGCAGATTGCTGAAGAAAAAGATGATACCAAAAAGCAGGATTTGACGGCTAAAAAAGAAAAAATCGGCACCCGTATGGAACAGCTGACAACTATGCTGGCAAACAAAGAACATACTTTTGATGACATGTATTTTGCCGACAAAACCAATATCGCTGATGTCTATGAGGGCTATGTGCAGATGTATGACGCGCTGGATAAAGATTGGCGCGATGATAAAAACAACAAGACATTAGCTCAGCAAATGCGTCAGGGCGAAAAGATGCTCGGCGAGCAGTTTGATGAATATAAAGCGCTGTATAATATAAAAGACGTAAAAGAAAGCGATTCAGAAAAGCTACAAAAGCGTTATGAAGAGCTGAATAAGCAGCTGCAGGGCGTGGAAATAGACGCCGAAACGGCTAAACTGGTCAGCAACTTTAAGTTTTTAGATGACAAAGGTAATGTTGAACCGCAGTTTATGGATAAAGACGGCAAGCAAAGCGATGTTTACAGCGACGGCGCCAAAGTTATCGCAGGCAGCAAGCTTGATACTTCTATACGTTTGGCCAAGCAGAATGTTTTGCTGGAAAACATCGGCACCGATACAAAGTTTAAAGCGGAAGACCTGCAGAAAGAAGTTTCTGAACAGCTGCCGCAAACTTTATATGCCTTGCATGTGGTAGACCAAGTGCAAAAAGGGGCAGCAGAGCATCCGAAACAGTTTACTGACAAAAAGTTTTTGAATCAGTTTATTGCCGAGCTGGCGAATCCGGATAAGCCGATGGCTATCAGTCATAAGGCCTTTGAAGCAGGTGTTGATAATGCCGTAAACGCAACAGCCGGATATGCCGACACTTTGGCGCAGACAGTCGGCCGCGACAAGCCGGTTGTGATGTCAGTCTTTAAGCCGCTTCAAGATTTAGATAAACGCGCAGACGCCCGCACTGATAACAAGACAAATAAAAAGACCGCCCGCATAGAAATGCTGAAACGCACGGTTAAAGGCGCAGCTTCGGCCTTTCTGGTTTCCGGCGCTATTACCACTATCGGCACTATGGGCGCTAACAAGGTTGCCGGTATGGCAATCGGCACCGGCTTGGCTGTTACCATGACTGCAATGCAGATTTATAAATGGCGGAAACAGCAAAAGAAAGAGGGTAAACCGGCGGGATTTAAGGCTATGTTGAAAAACCGCAAGCTGGTAATGACCGTGGCGACAACTGCAATGGGGGCGGCGGCGCTGGGTTTTGCCGCTACCGGAAACCCGGGAGTTGCTTCGGCTTTGGGTATCGGCGCTTTGGCTGTCGGAACTACTAACGGCGTTATTTCTAACTACGGCGATTCTCGTAAAGCCGGATTAGGCAAGGTTGAATCCGCGGGCTGGGCTGCCGTGCAGGCTATTGCTAATGTGGCCGGCGCTACAGCCGGACGCGTGACAGCCAATATGGCTATAGACGCCTATAACCATGCTCATCCGGGCAATGATTTGTTCCAGCACAAAGAGCAGGAAGTAACCAACCGCCACGAAACCGTTTATGATGACGGTGTTAAAGAGCGGGCAAAGGTAACTGTCGGCAAATGGTATGCCGGCCATGAAGATGTGCTGCAGCAGCGTGTTGATGAAATCAACCAATACAATCAGGCTCACGGCACTCATATTGACCCGTACCGCTATTTGATGGCGGCGCATGACGCCGGCGCGCAGGCTCCGGATAATATGACTCTGCACAATCAGGGCGCACCGGATGTGGCTTCACACGGCAACCATATGGTTTTGGGCGAGGGCTGGAGCCAAGAAACCGGAGTTTCTCAGCATGAAGTCAGCAATCTGGCTAATTCTGTAACCAGCGACGGACACGTTAATTT
Organism: uncultured Alphaproteobacteria bacterium; assembly: GCA_934271715.1. Taxonomy (GTDB): domain Bacteria; phylum Pseudomonadota; class Alphaproteobacteria; order RF32; family CAG-239; genus RUG410. The sequence goes on along the minus strand of CAKQRZ010000017.1, from coordinate 23,468 downwards.
GTCGCCGGAATCGGTTAAAGCCTTTCAGGAGATTGACGCCCATATCAACCGTTACAATCAAGTCGGCTATGTGAACGGCGCACCGTATCAAAATGACGGGGTGCTGGATTCCAATGCTTCGCAGAATGACGCCGGACGCTTTGTGCAAGACGCTAAAGGCGACCGCTATACCACATACGCTGACGGCGACAGTCCGTATAAGCAGATAAATATCAAAACTACCGTAACTCATACGGTTGATAATCAGCGTGTAGACGGCGTCGGTATGTTCGGCGTGCTGGGCAATGCGCTGGGAGCGAAAAAGCTGCGGAAACGCGCCGGAGCATTGCTGGATAGAATCTTCAGCAAAAAGAAACAGCCTGCGGCCAAAGACAAGCAGTCAGAAGATAAAAAGCCGGTAAAGATAAATATTGAAAACAAGCAGCCGGTCAACAATGAAGAAAAAATTGAGGAGCTGAAAAATAAAAAGCAAGCTCTGCAGCAAGAGCCGGTTACTCAGCAAAAAACTGACGTTAAAACAGAGCAGAAAACCGGACAGAAGCCGCTGAATATTCAGCAGGCAGTTCAGAAAAAAGCTCAAGAAAAACAAGGCAGATAAAAAAATAAAACAGCGCCGGTTATTAAAAAAATCGGCGTTGTTTTTTGTGCTGCTAATAAAGTTTTTACATTCTTGACTTATGCTGAATATATATAAGGAGGCAAAAATGAGAATATTGGCTTTTGATATCGGCGGCACTAAAATTGCTTCGGCGGTGGTTTCGGTGTGCGGAAAATTGCTAAGCCCGGTAGTTTCGGCGCCGACGCCTAAAGATGCAGGAAAAATAGAAGAATATATAAAAAAGCGTCTGAGCGAAGAGGAGTTTGACGGCGCAGCGGTGGCGACGGCCGGTGTGGTATATAACGAGAAACTTACGGCAAAACCGCACAATCTGCCGGTCGGATATGAAAATATTTGCTTTCATAAATTAACAGCCAAGCCGCTGCTGGTGGAAAATGACGCCAACGCTGCTTTGTGGGCGGAATATAAAATCGGCGTGCTGAAAGGAACCGAACAGGCGGTTATGCTGACCTTGGGAACCGGCGTGGGCTGCGGAATAATCTGCGGCGGCCGGATTTTACGCGGTAAAACCGGTGCAGCGGGCGAGCTGCCGTTTTTGCTGGCCGGCGGAGATTTAGCGGCTTTGGCTAAGCAAAACGGGGTAAGCGAGTGTGATTGCTTTGCGCTTTGCAAACTGAAAAATGAACATAATCCGGCAGCGGAAAAAGCTTTTGCCGAATGGCAGGAACGTCTGACAGACAGCGTGGCTTTGCTGAATAGCATTCTAGACACCGAAGCGGTGGCGCTGTCTGGAAGTTTGGCGGAAATTGTTGATTATCCGGCAGTTGAAAAGGCCGTAAATGCCAAAGGCTATCACAATCCGCTGCGGCTGCAAAAAGCTGTAACCGGCAATAATGCGGGGTTAATCGGCGCGGCGCTGCTGCTGAAAGATAAAATCAATGGCTAAACTGCGCATTATCGGCAATATGACCGGAAATTCCATGGACGCCGTTGACGTGGTGCTGACGGAGTTTGACGGGGAAAAAATTACAGATATATGCAGCTTGAGCATTCCTTACAGCGTGGCCGAAAAACAACGCATAGACGCTTTGCGGCAGCGGGTGGTTACGCAGAAAATACCGGCGGCAGAACTGATAAAGGATAATGATTTTTTAGCCGTACACCAAAAATATGTTGCAGGCGTGGCGGAGGCGGTTAATGAGCTTTGCCGGCAGAATAAAATTGATAAAAGCAGCGTGCAAGCTGTCGGCTTTCATGGCAAAACGCTTGACCATAATCCGCCGTCGCTGGCTAAAATCAGCGGAACGCTGCCGTTTACCACGCAGATGGGGTCGGCTCAGCTGCTGGCAGATTTGACCGATATTCCGGTTATAAATGACTTTCGTTCGGCTTTGCTGATGAACGGTTTTGAGGGTGCGCCGCTGGCTGCTCCGCATAATGCCCATATTTCGCGGCAGGAGGGAGACGGCTGCTATATCAATGCCGGAAACACCTCCAATTTGGCTTGGATAAAAAACGGCAGGGCGCAAATCAGCTGGGACGCCGGTCCGTTTAATGAGTATACGGACAGTTTTGTGCTGAGTTATAAAGGCGCGGCGTTTGACAAGGAAGCGCATTGGGGATTGCAGGGAAAATTATTGCCGGAATTGCTGCAATATCTGTTTGCGCTGGGGCAAAATTTTTATGAAATGACGCCGCCGAAATCCGGCGATCCGGCTTTTTATAAAACTTCTGAGCTTTTTGCCTATGTTGAAAACACCTATGGAAATCCGGCGGAAAATGAACAGATTTTCTGCGATGTTCTGCATACGCTGGAATTTTTTGCCGGATATTTAGCGGCGTATTCAGCCGCTTCTGTGCCGGATAATATAGATTTAACCGCGAATTTTGTGTTGTTCGGCGGCGGCTGGAAAAATCCGCTTGCCCGCCAAAGCTTTGATGATACGCTGTCGGGCAAAGTTCCGGCTCTGCTGCAGCACCAAAAACTTTTCGCCGACTTCCGCAAGCGCCTGAAGAACAGTCCACAGATAAAATATTCTAAGCTGGGCGAATTTATGGAAGCCCGTTTGTTTGCCGATTTGGCGCGCTATTATCTGGAGCATAAAACTTGGGAGCTGCCAGAGCTGCAAAATTACAGCAAGCTGCTGATTTTAGGAAATATCCGCTATCCTAAGGCGGCGCCGGTTGATGATTATTTAAGCAAAGCCGCCCGCGGCTGGCAAAATAATATGAATTTATAAGGAGAAAGTTATGAAAAAGTTTTTAATTACAGCAGCAGTTTTAAGCTTATTCTGCGGAACTGCCTCGGCTCAGATGAGCGACACTTTAGGGGCTTTGGTAATTGACGGCGAGCTTTCGGCCGAAGGTTATAAGGCTGTAGCCCGCGGGCAGAGCGCTTTAAATAAAATGCGTTTTCAGCAGGATTTAGGCTCGCTGGTCACGGAAATTCAGACTTCATATTTCGGCGATTACAGCGGGCTGAGCAAAGCTGCATTGCCGTCATTCAGCGGCTTTTCCGGAATAAATTGGGATATTGCTCCGGCAGATGACGGCGGATTTTATGTGACTTTTGACGGGCTGGACGGTGCAACCTGCTTTATGTGCCAAAACGGAACCGGCGCCCGCCGTGCCGAAATCAACAGCGGCGGCAGCTGCCGGCAGAGCGGAAACAAAGTTAAATTGCTTTTCTAGCAAATTCCAGCATCTCATCGCGCGTCAGATTAAAATTGCTGTCAATCCACAGCTGCTCCAGCAAAGCCAGTTTCTGCCCGATTTTTTCGCCGGAAGCGATATTTTGTTCTATCAGGTCGCGCCCCCGCAGCGGGAAAATCGGCACAACCGCGTCTTCCACCTCTTGCAGTACATTGGCGACTTTAGAGCTTTCAATATTATAAATTGCTGCAGTCAGCAAAATTTTATCCAGACAGAACGTTTTGCCGTAGCGGTAAATAAAACGCAGGCGCTGGCTCGGAGTAGAAATATTTTCCGGCATTAAGCTAATTTTGGCCCAGTTTATAAAGTTATCTTTCTGCCGTTTAGAAAAACGCAGAGTCCGAGCCATATTTTCGGCTTCTGAAGCATTCGGCTGATAGAGTACAAACAGGCGACGCAGGAAATTTCCCTCGTATTTCATATCTTCCACCAGCTCGGTCAGGTGCTGCAAAGCTTCTATATGAATGGATTTGCTGGGCAGAAAGTAGCTTAGTATGTCATTGTCAAAAATAATCTGCATGGTTTCGGCAGCCCGCGGCGTAACCAGCAGCTTAAACAGCTCGTCGCGCACCCGCTCAATAGAAAGCGTGCGCAGTCCGTCCTTATGGGCAATACAGGCTCTTAAGGCTTCTTTATCCATCGGCTGCTTGCTGAAAATAGAATAAAAGCGGAAAAAACGCATAATCCGCAGATAGTCTTCTTTAATGCGCTCATCCGGATTGCCGATAAAGCGGACAATGCCGTTTTCTAAATCGTTTATGCCGTTGTAATAATCAAACACATTGCCGTATAAATCAGCATACACCGCGTTTATGGTTAAGTCGCGGCGGGAGGCGTCCACGCTCCAGTCATCGGTAAATTCCACTTTGGCATGGCGCCCGTCGGTTATCACATCGCGGCGCAGCGATGTAACTTCCAGCGCCTGATTATCTATAATTACTCCGATAGTGCCGAATTTCAGCCCGATAGGCACAGTCTTAAGCCCATAGTCTTCGCAGGCTTCAACCAGCTCGTCCGGAGACAGGTCAGAAGCCAAATCCAAGTCAAAGCTGTTATGCCGTCCGGCCAGAGTATCGCGCACGGCGCCGCCGACAAACCGCAAAGTTCCGCCGTGGGATTCTACAGCGTCAAACAGGCGGTAAATCCGCTTGGATGTCAGCAGTTTTGACATATCTAAAAAATTAGGCTTCATCATAACTTAAAAATTCCTCTTGTATTTTTTGTAAATTTTAATAGTTTATATATAATTTTTTGCTATAATCCAAGCAAAATTTAAGCGTAAAAGGATAAAAAAGAATGTTAAAGTATTTATTGGTTTTGAGCGGTTTGATTCTCGGCGCGGCGGCAAACGCTGCAGAAATGCCTAAAGTTTTGGGCGAATACGGCGACTGGACCGCTTGGACTTATAACGACCGCGGCAACCTTATTTGCTATATGTCGTCCACACCTAAAAAAGACGAGGGCAAATATACCAAGCGCGGCGATATCTATACAATCATTACTCACCGCCCGTCCGAAAAAACTTTTGATGAAGTAAGCTTTGTGGCCGGCTATAATTTTGACACCAAAGCTCCGTTTGTTATTAAAATCGGCGATAAAACTTTTAAGAATACTTTTACCGAGGGTTCTAAAGGCTGGATGGTCAACTCTCAGGAAGACCGCAATATTATTGCAGCCATGAAACGCGGCGAAAGAATGATTGTAGACGGCAAATCAAGCCGCGGAACTACTACTAAAGACACTTATTCTCTTAAAGGTTTCTCCAGCGCCTATCAGGCAATTTCAGCTAAATGCAAGAAAAAATAGCCATGACGGAAAAAACAGAACTTATCGGCTTAAGCAAAGAAGAACTGCAGGCTGCTTTAACCGCAATCGGCGAAAAACCGTTCCGGGCTAAGCAGCTGTGGCAATGGCTTTATTATTTCGGCGAAACCGATTTTGCCAAAATGAGCAATCTTTCTAAAGACCTGCGCCAAAAATTGGCCGATAATTTCACTATCAGCCGTCCCAAAATTGTGGCTGAGCAGCTGTCAGCCGACAAGACCCGCAAATGGCTTTTGGAATTTAAAGACGGACAGCGGGTTGAAATGGTTTATATTCCTGAAGAAGACAGAGGAGCTGTTTGCATTTCTACCCAAGTCGGCTGTGCGGTCGGCTGCCGATTCTGCCATACCGGAAGCCAAAAACTGACCCGTAACCTGACAGCCGGAGAAATCGTCAGCGAATTTATGGTGGCGCGCGACACTTACGGCGAATGGCCGAGTCCAACTAACGAAACCCGCTATCTTTCTAACATTGTGGTTATGGGAATGGGCGAGCCGCTGCATAATCTGGAAAACACCGTAAAAGCTCTGCAGATTTTGACTGACGGCGACGGTATAGCTATCTCCCGCCGCCGCGTGACAATGTCAACTTCCGGCATAGCGCCTAAGATTTTACCGGCTCTGCAGCAAACCGGCGTGCGTTTGGCAGTTTCTCTGCATGCGCCGAATAATGAAATCCGCTCGCAGATTATGCCGATTAACAACCGTTATCCGATTGATGAAGTTATGGAAGCCTGCCGGGCTTATCAAAACGGAGACGGCAGCCGCTATATCACTTTTGAATATTTGCTGCTGAACGGTATTAACGATAGTTTAGAATGTGCGCGCGAACTTATTGCTTTAATGAAAAAATATCAGCTGCGCGCCAGTTTTAACCTGATTCCGTTTAATCCATGGCCAGGGTGTTCTTTTGCACCAAGCTCAAACAACCGCGTGCATGCTTTCGCCCGCGAATTGGAAAAAGCCGGATTTGCCGCGCCGGTTCGGGTTGCCCGCGGACAAGATATTTTGGCGGCCTGCGGACAGTTAAAGTCTAAAAAAGATTCTGAAGATAAAAAAACTGCTAAATGATTCCCATTTTTTGCGCCGTAACTACGGCTTGAGTGCGGTTGCTGACATGCAGAGTGCGCAAAAGCGCGTTAATATGCAGCTTTACGGTGGATTCGGAAACTCCCATGTCATAAGCAATTTGTTTGTTGGATTTGCCTTGGGCGATTAAGTCTAAAACCTGTGATTGGCGGTTAGTCAGCGTTTTTAATCCGCTTTCGGTGCCGCTGAGGTTATTCAGCGGAACGCCGCTGTTATTGTTTTGAGATATATAAGTTTCGCCGTTTTTAATCAGTCTCAGGGCAAGGCTCAGCTCATCGGCATCCGCCCGCTTGGAAAGATAGCCGTCGGCTCCGGCTGCCAAAATTGTTTTAAGGGTTCGGGCGTCGGCAGAAGTGGAAATAATCAATATCAGAGCCTTAGAAACCCGGCGGATTTCTTTTAGAGCCTCCTGCCACGGCATATCCTGCATTTCAGCATTTAAAATCAGCAGATTAACGTCTTTTTGATTCTGTAAAAATTTGATAGTGTTGGCAAAACCTGATGTCTGTTCGGTTTTGGCGTTTGGAAAAATTTCTAAAAGCCGTAAATTCAAACCGTCGCGGAACAGCGGACAGTCATCAGCAATCAAAATTTTCATTATCCAACCTCCTTGTAGTTTTGGCAAAAATTTAATCGGTTACATATATATGGACTTTTTGTGAGATTTAAAGGGGATAGGCCGCTGGAAATCAATTATTTTTTACGAGGAAGTTCAATATAAGCCACACCGGCTTCGGCAAACATCTGTGCCGAATAATTAAGTTTATCCCGCCAAGTATTTTTAGGGTCATTTTCATCCGGCTTATATTCATAGGTTATCACTTCTTTGATGCCGGCCTGAATAATAGCGCGGGCGCAGTCGGTGCAAGGCGTCAGCGTGCAGAAAATAGTGCAGCTTTTGAGCTGGGTTCCGGTCAGGCAGGCGTTATAAATGGCGTTGCGTTCGGCATGTTCAAAAAAATCGTATTTAGTCGGGCGTTCCATGCGTTCCGGAATATCATCGGAAACGCCGCGCACCAAGCCGTTATATCCGGTGGCGCGGATTTCTTTATCCGGTCCCACCACAACAGCTCCGGTTTGGGTAGAGGGGTCTTTTGACCAAGTTGAAACTAACGAAGCTAACTCTAAAAAGCGGTAATTCCATTTTTCTGTAAACATAATAAAGCCTCCAAAACTGTTGCAAAACAGGTTGATTATAACAGAAAAGGCGTTTGTTTCAACACATTATTTCAGATAAGCCTGCCTATTTTGGCATAGCGTTTATGAATACATTGCAGCGCGGTTTTATGCACGCCCTTAGTTATGCTGTAATAAATAAAACGTCCGTCGCGGCGGCTGGTAACAAAAGCATCGTCTTTAAGTCGGCGCAGATATTGCGAAACCTTAAGCTGCTCGCTCTCTGTCCCCTGCACGATTTGCGATACATTGCTTTCTCCGTGCAGCAGCAAAAATTCTAAAATCCGCATTTTATCATAGTTGGCAAACAGTTTAATGCGATTGGCGGCCATGGTGGTGTAATCAGGAGGCAATAAGGCTTTGCAGTCATCGGCCAAAAAACGGAGGCTGTCCGTCATATAGCCGTAAAGCTTGCGCAGGCAGACAAATATGCTGGCCGGATATTCTTCTTGAATGCGGTAATATATAAAAATTCCGTGTCTTTGCGTTGTAACCAATCCGGCATCGCGTAGTTTTTTCAGGCTTTGCGATACAATCATTTGCTCGTCGTTTACCGCCTTGGTAATTTCCGAAACCGACGCTTCGCCGTTAACGTCTAAAAATTCCAAAATCTGCAGACGCAGCGGGTGGGCAATATAGCTTATTCCCTTTACGGCTTGTTTCATAATTTCCGGCGGCAGCTGCTGTTCTGTCATATATCGTCCTCAATAGATTATTTTTTTTATATATAGCAAAAAATATAACTTTTACAAACAAAAAAACAGCCTTCATTAAAAAAATGAAAGCTGTTTTTAAAGTTATTCAGCAAATATTACTGCTTAGTGTTCTGCACCGTCCAGCGGTCATAGTTTTCTCCGACTTTTGTATAAAGCGAGCAATTTACGCGGCGGAAGTAGTCCTTATGGGTTGTGATAAACTGCGAGCCGTTTTCGGTATATACTTCGCCGACAGGGTTTTCAACAACCAAGCTTGCGCCCTCCAGATGAATATTGCCGTTGTCAATGTTTTTGCATTGCTCTGGGCTGTTATGCACCTGACTTTCCAGAATATAAAAATAATCCGGAGCAATTTGCTGCAGAATCCAGAATGAATCCGCAAAGCTCTGACGAACCCAAATCACATCCGGCAAAAAGGCCTTGCAGATGCCGATAGGTCCGTCCAATCTAGGAAATTCCGTTTTGTTGAGACCGATAACCTGCTTAATCAGCAAAATACGGCGTTCGGTAATGCCCTGCTGGTTCTCCAGACTTTCCTTAGACCAAAACTCGGAGGCTGCGTCTTTAGTAAAAACGGATTTTTCCAAGCCAACCTGGCGTAAACTGTTGTTAATGGCTGCGGCGGCTAATCCGTCAATACGCTGCAAATCAGCAATATCAGGCAGAACCGCACCGTTTGCCTTGCACCATTCAAAGACTTCGCTGCGTGTAAATGTTCCGTCAGAGATAGATGACAGCTCAATATACTTGTCATCTGCTCCGATAAAAACACCTCGTTCCTGCTGATAGACGGTAGAAGCCGAAAAGCAGCCGTCGGCCAGCAAAAAGTCACCGGGAAGAATATCGGTTTTCAAATAAGACTGTCCGTCAATTCTTTCAATATACGCACGGCGCTGTCCCACAGGAATGGAACGGTTAACACTAACTAAAACTTTTGGTATAAACATAATGATAATAATTAAAGTTAATAATAAAAAATATAATTCTCATATATCATTTTTTCACTATTTTGTCAAGCCGTAGTGTTATGAAATTAACTATAGAAAATGAAATATAGCCATGCACCACTCATTTTTTGTATCACAGGAACGGCATAAACAGCCGATGAAAAACGCCTTGTTTTATTCAAACAAGGCGTTTTGCTATAACTCTTTGCGGGCGGAAAGAGCCAGCTGGATTGTTCCGTCATCCATATAGTCCAACTCGGCGCCCAGAGGTATGCCTTGAGCCAAAGTTGTGACTTTTACCGGAAATTCTTTCAGCCGTGACAGCAGATAGTGAGCGGTAATCTGACCGTCAATGGTTGCCGGCAGCGCCAAAATCACTTCTTTTATTACGCCGTTCTGCAGCCGTGAAAAGAGGCTTTCCATGTTTAAATCGTCTGGAGTAACGCCGTCCAACGCCGAAAGAATACCGCCCAAAACGTGATATTGTCCGCGGTACAGCCCAACGCGCTCCATTGCCCACAAATCGGCAACATCCTGCACTACGCAGACAGTTTCGCGGTCGCGGGCGGCGTCTTGGCAAACCGAACACGGCTCCGCCGTATCAAAATTGCCGCAAACCGGACATTTTTTTACATTATCCGCCACTTCCTGCAGCGCCGCAATCAAAGGCAGCATGGCAGCTTCTTTCTTTTTCAAAAGCTGCAGCACAATCCGCCTTGCCGAACGCGTGCCTAAAGCCGGAAGCTTGGCAATAATTTTGGTTAGTTTTTCTATTTCTTTACCTTGCACGGCAGCGCCTCAAACCTTAAAACGGAAGTTTCAAGCCGCCCAGCCCGATACCGTTGGTGGCTTCTTTCATGCCCTCTTCCATCATGGCGTCAACTTTTTGATGAGCATCGTTATAAGCAGCCAAAATTAAATCTTCTAAAACATCAACTTCTTCAGCGTTCATCAATGATTTGTCTATGCTGATTTTTTTCATTTCCGATTTGCCGTTCAGCACAACTTTAACCAAATTGCCGCCGCTTACGCCCTCTTTTTCTTCCTGCGCCAATTTAGCCTGAGTTTCCTGCATTTTGCGCTGCATTTGCTGAGCTTGTTTCATAATTCCTTGAATATTTAACATTTAATTATCCTCATCATCATAAGTTTCAGAATTTTCTTCCGGAACAATAAAATCTGCCGCTTCTTCATCTTCGGCATTTTCAACCGCTTTCCGGATAACGGTCTCTATTTTAGCACCGTTAAACTCGCTAAGTATAGCTTTTACTAACGGATATTCAGAGATATTTTTCTTGTCGCGCTCCAGCTCTTTGGTTTCTTTATAGGCCAAAGTCTCGCCCAGCGGCTCGTAATCTATGTCTATAACCCAAGAAACGCCGGTTTCTTTGGCCAAGAATTTCCGCAGGTTTGCGATTAAATCTTTATCGGCTTTTTCCGAAAGAGCAATACGCATTCTGCCGACGGCGAATTCTTTGAACGACATATCGTTTTTAACCGCATACAGCAGCAGCATTTGCCGTTTGGCATTCAGCAGTTTAGCTAAATCTTCCGGCGCCGAAAGTTCAAAGCCGCTGTTTTCTGTCAGCTCCGAATCAATATGGGGTTCCGAGTCTGCAACGGCAGTTGAGCTGTTCAAAATAATCTTACGGGGTGCGGCTGAATTATTCAGTCCTGATTTTTTTTTTAATTCCTTCAGCAGGTCTGCAGGAGTCGGCATGTTAGCGGAGTAGGCTATGCGCATCAGTATCATTTCCAGCGCGTCTATCTGCACATTGGCGTACTGCAGTTCGCTGATTCCTTTTATTAACATCTGCCAAATCTTAGAAAGAATTGCTATCGGCGCGGCATTCAGCTTTTTGCACATCTCGCGGTCATTTTCGCCGACCGACGGATCATTTATATAGTCCGGTATAATCTTAACCTTTGCCAGCAGGTGCGTAATATCTACCAAATCCTGAATAACCAGCATCGGAGTCGCGCCGTCGGTATAAAGCTGGTGCAAAATTTGCAAAACTTCTGTCACATTGCCCTCCAGCAATTTTTCGTACATAGCGAAAGTCTGCTGTCTGTCTGCCAAACCCAGCATATTTTTTACAGTTGCATTTTCTATTTTGCCGTTGCCCAGCACAATGGCTTGGTCAAGCATAGAAAGCCCGTCGCGTGCCGAACCGTCTGCTGCGCGGGCAACCATATGCAAAGCTTCGTCTTCGGCTTCAATATTTTCCGCCGCCAGAACTTTATTGAACAATTTAACCAAAGTTTCTATGCTGATACGCTGCAAATCAAAGCGCTGGCAGCGTGACAGAATGGTAACCGGAACTTTGCGGATTTCGGTTGTGGCAAAAATAAACATCACATGCGCCGGAGGCTCTTCCAAAGTTTTCAGCAAAGCGTTGAATGCACTTTTAGAAAGCATGTGGACTTCATCTATGATATAAACTTTATAGCGAGCCATGGTCGGCTTATAGCGCACGCCGTCCAAAATCTCCCGCATGTCGTCTACGCCGGTTTTGGAGGCTGCATCCAGCTCAATCACGTCAATATGTCTGTCGGCGGCAATCGCCTTGCAGTTTTCGCATTCTCCGCAGGGATGAATTGTCGGACCGCCTTTGCCGTCCGGACCGGTGCAGTTTATGGCGCGGGCAATCAGGCGGGCGGTTGTAGTTTTGCCTACGCCGCGGATGCCCGTCAAAATATAAGCATGGTGCAGACGGTTATTTTGAATGGCGTTAGTCAATGTTTGCACAAGCGCATCCTGCCCCAGCAAATCTTCAAAAGTCTGCGGGCGGTATTTGCGAGCCAAAGCCACATATTGTGTATCGTTATCAGCCATTCTTATTAAACTCATTAAAGGCGAAGGGACTTAGACCTTGTACTGACCGTTACGGCTGCTTTCTTCCGAACCTGACCGAGTTGGCGGCTTTTCAATCCTAAGCCCTTCATTAAAAATACTTCTTTATAATGGGCATATTTCCGGATTTTGCAAGCAAAAAATAAAGTTATTGCACGTTTAACAGAATTTGCCGCAGCTCATTGCTGTTTTTGCCGTAAACAGTCGGCATATAAAAATCGGTAACGCCGCTTTGCGCATAGGCCGGATTTGCCGAATAAAACTTGCTGCTGGCCGCTTCAATCATCTGCGGACCGCCGGATGTAACTTTTACCATATCCAAACCGTGTTCGTTTTTACCGTTGGCAAAAATTCTGAACGCTCCGCTCATTCCGTAAAAGCCGTCCAGATTGGTTATCGCTTCCTTTAAATAATCCTTATCTTTGTGCGATAAGGCCGAAGACAGAGCCACGGCGTCATAGGCAAAAATGCTTAAGTCATTGGATTTTTGACTGAACATTTCATAATATTTTTGTTTATAGCGAGCCAGGCTGGACATGGACATAACCGGATATACGGCGCCGTACAGCTCGGTTTCTTTGCTTAGGTTGGTGTTGCCCCAGACAGATGTTCCCAAAAACAAAACTTCCGGCGCCGAAACGTCATAATAGCTGAACATGGAAGTAATTGATTTCAGGCGGTTGCCAAACTCCGGAACCAGTAATGCGTCAAAGTCCAGCGGAGCAACTTCTTCTTCTGTTTTAGCTGCGTTTTTATCGGTCGTTTTGCTTTTGCGCTGAGAAGCTGCCACGCGGGCAGAACCGGTAATTTGTGCCGCCAGCTTGGTAAAGTCCATGCTGTTCGGCGCATAAAACCCTACTTTTACAACAGATGCGCCGTGCAGCTGCGCTGCGTTCATCGCTGCCTTAAACATGTTTATGCCGCTTTGGTTATCCGGCAAAACTAAAGCTAATTTCAGCCGTCCCTGAGATACAGCATAGCGGATTGTTCTTTCTATTTGTTCTTCGTTCAGCAGCCCCATGGTATAAACGCCGTCTTGCAGAACGTTAGGCGCTGTAGAAAATGAAATAACCGGAATATCTGCATTTTTTGCGGTTTCGCTGATAGCCGCGACTTCTTCGCCCAGCAAAGGGCCGATAATTAAATCGCTTTTGGCGTTTATGGCGTTTTCAACTGCGATTCGCGCGCCGCTGGTCGTGCTTTTGGTGTCATAAAACTGCACTAGCAGATTATTGTTGTTTAAGTCGCCGATAGCCATGAGAGCGGCATTTTTCATGTTTTGCCCCATGTCGCTGACTTTTCCGCTGAGCGGCAGCAGCATGGCAACCCTGAAACTTTCGGCATTGCCTAAGTCTACATGAGAATAATCAGTCATTTCCACCGTATTTTGCGGCAGGCTGCTTTGATAGTTAAACGTCTGCTGCGGCATAGGTTCGGAATGCTGAAGCAAACTGCAGCCTCCGATTACAAACAATAAAAACAGGGCGCTTATTTTTTTTAACACTTGCATTTTTCCTTAAAATATAAAACAATACCTTAGTAATAATGCTTAAACTTGTTTTTGTAAAGTGAATTTGATGTTAAAAAACGGTCTTTATTTAATTTCTACCCCTATCGGAAACTTGCAGGATATTTCGCAGCGCGCTTTAGATGTTTTGAATGAAGCGCCGATAATCGCCTGCGAAGATACCAGAATGACAAAAAAGCTTTTTTCGCTGCTGGGGCTGCCGCTGCATAAAAAGTTTATTACCTATCAAGACCATAACGAGGAACAGCAGGCGCAGCAGCTGATAGATTTGATTAACGAGGGCAATGTTATGGCTTTGGTCAGCGATGCCGGAGCGCCGCTGATTTCCGACCCCGGGTATAAATTGGTCAGCAAATGCCGCGAACAGGGTGTTTATGTGACAGCCGTACCGGGCGCCTGCGCGGTTATCACAGCGCTGCAGCTTTCAGGCCTGCCGACAAACCGTTTTTTGTTTGCCGGATTTATTCCCAACAAAGACAAAGCCCGCTCTGATTTGTTTAATGAGCTTAAAAATATTAACAGTACGCTGATTTTTTATGAAACCGCGCCGCGTCTGCTGAAAACCTTGGAACAGGCGGCGGAAGTTTTCGGCCGCCGTAAAATTTCGGTTATCCGCGAACTTACAAAAATGTATGAAGAAGTGCAGACCGGCAGCTTTGCCGAGGTGCGGGCGCATTTTGCCGAAAACGAGCCGAAAGGCGAGTTTGTATTTATTGTCGCTCCGCCGGAAGAGCCTCAGTATGCGGTGGCCGATATTCGGGATTTGCTGGCAAAACGCTTGCAGGAAACCTCTCTGAAATCTGCAGTCAAGGAATTGTCGGAACAATTCGGCTTGAATAAAAACGAAGTGTATGCCTTGGCTTTGGAACTGAAAAATGAATAATTACCATAGCGGCAAGTGGGCGGAATTTTTAGCGCGTATGTACTTGCGGCTGCATGGCTATCGGATTATTGCTAAAAATATTACAGTCGGGCGCGGAACTACCGCCGGAGAAATAGATATTATTGCCTGCCGGCATAAATGTTTGGTGTTTGCCGAAGTCAAAAAGCGCCGCACTTTAGATGAGGCGGCCTATGCCATTATCCGCAAGCAGCAGCTGCGCCTGATTAAAGGCGCTGAAGTTTTTGCAGGCAGCCATCCGGAATATAAAAATTACGACCTGCGTTTTGACGCAATTCTGGTGCGGCTGCCTTTTACCGTAAAACATTTGCCTAACGCTTGGACTGCCTGATTATAAACCGGCAAAGCGGGCGATTTTCTGACCTACCGTCTGCGGCAGGTGCGCCATGTTTATATGTTTTTGAATTAACGCGGTGTCATAATCCGTACGGGTGCGCAGCTGATGGCGCAGTTCAATTCCGGTGCCTGCAGTATATTCGTTTTCCGGCAGAAAGCTTTTAACTTTTACAAACGGGGCTTTATGCTCCTGCAGCATCTGCACCGGATTATGCAAAACATTTTCCTGCTTAAAAGTGCGGATATAGCTGTTGCCGATAAAACTTTGCTCGGTTAAAAGCGGCGTTAATTCCCGCTCGCAGTTGTCGGCGTCATAGGCAAAAGGAACCGAACGCCAGAATTTGTGGAACTGAGCGTTTTTGATAACATCCTGCGTAAAGACCATGCAATAGCTGTGCAGGTGAAAATTGCTTTCATAATCAGAAGTCGCACTCCAAAAATCATAGCCTTTTCGCTCCATAGAACGGAAAAAATCTTCTAAATTATATAACGGACCGTAAACGCTGTCGTTGCACAAAATCAGCTCGTCATATTTTTCCAGCTTTTCCCAGCCGAGTTTGGCAATCAGATATTGCCAGCAGCCGAAATCCTTAAGCGGCATATGCTGAGAGTAAAACATTTGCGTATAGGGGGCGATTTTGAACAGCTCGTCCGGCGGAAAACGTCCGTTGCCCATAAAATAAACTTCGCTGATTTTGGCGAGTTCCTTAATCAGATAGACTACATAATCTTGAATTTGATTTTCTTTATCATAACCGGCAAACAAACAGATTCGGCGCATTTTTATCTCCCTTTCAAATTGTGTGTGCATAAAGATAGTGGCGGCAAAGGCTTTTTAAAGTGGAAGCAGCAAAAAAATAAATCTGTGCCTGAGCAAGCAATAGGACTTGAAAAATAAAATTTGGTATGTTAAATATAAAAATGATGTGAATTTTGGAGAAAATAAATGATAGAAATGCCGGAAAATCTGGTGGAAATGGCCCTGAAAACCATGGGCGACCGCTGGAAAGTGATGATTATTCAAGAGTTGATGGACGGCACCAAACGCTTTGGCGAAATCAAAAAAGAGCTTGGCGATATAACGCAGAAAGTTTTGACTTCTAACTTGCGCGCACTGGAAGAAAAAGGAATTTTAATCCGCACCGTATATGCGCAAATTCCGCCGAAAGTTGAATATACTCTGACAAATTTAGGCTATAACTTGAAGCCGGTGCTTGATTCTATGCGCGCTTGGGCTGAAGAATATTATAACCAGAATATGAAACCTTTACTGCCGGATATGGCGTAAAACCTGATATTGTGTAAAAAAAACGCAAGGCTTCCGTTTTTGGAAGCCTTAAATTTTTAGCGCTGTTTATTGTCACATATTATCAGCTGTTTATTGTCACATATTATCAGCTGTTTATTGTCACATATTATCAATAGAGCTGATAATGCTGCCGATTTCTACATTCAGATATTTTGAAATAAGGATGATTGTATAAAGGGTAGGGTGCTGCTTGCCGTTTTCTATATATAGTATAGAGCTTTTGCTCATGCCGGTATCTTTAGCCAGTTTATATTGGCTGATACCTTTTTTTATGCGTTCTTCTTTAAGAACAGCAACAATTTTATCACTTATATTTTGAGCATCTCTTTTGTTCATGCCTCTAATATAAAACACTTGACTTTTTATGAGTAGTTCTGTTTAATGAACTATATCTAAAATATAAAAAGGAGAGATAAATGCAGAAGTCTGTTTCTGAACTTGGCCGGAGCATGATTGAAATGCTGGGTGTTTTGGCAATTATCGGAGTACTGAGTGTCGGCGGAATTGCCGGATACAGCAAAGCTATGGAACAGTTTAAAATCAGCAAGTCTATAGACTATCTGATGCAGATTGTGTCAAATGTGCGGACAACCTATGCTAATCAAAAAACTTATGAGGGCTTAGGATCGTCGCAGGCGCTGCAGCTGGGAATATATCCGCAGAATGACTATCAACTGCCCTTAGGCGGAAATACTTCGGTTTTGCTGGCCGCATCCGAGGATGGAGCAATTTTCGGCTTGCGAATCTGCGGGCTGACCGAAAGGCAATGTATCGCCTTAACCACTCAGAATTGGGGAAGCGGCAATGCCACCGGATTATACGGCGTTTCAATCAACTTAGCGCATAACTTTTTGAACGGCGCTTCAGGCATAAAGCAAAACGGGCAGGGCTGCGTGGGAACGTATGAGCGTAGCGATGCTTATTTTGCCTGCGCCGACGGCGGCATAAATATTGTAACGCACGATATTGCCAACAAATATTGCCGCACCGGCTTCAAAGATTATGACGGCAGCGTTTGCATGGGGCTGTTTTTTAGATAGGCGTGCTTGGTACAGCAGCATAAAATTCCGGCGGATTTGAAAAAAATCCTTGCATTTCCAACGGATAGTATGTATAAACACTAAACAGACAAACTTTTAATTAAAAGGTATTTAAAATGGCAAGAGTTACTGTTGAAGATTGTATTGATAAAATTCCTAACCGCTATGACCTTGTAATGGTTGCAGCTCAGCGCGCCCGCGATATTTCTTCCGGCGCTCCGCTGTGCGTTGAACGCGACAATGATAAGAATTCGGTTGTGGCTTTGCGCGAAATCGCCGAGAACCGCGTAAGCATTGAAGATTTGCAGAAGTCTTTGGTTATGGGACAGCAGAAATACGTTGAAGTTGAAGAGCCGGAAGATGAAGAAGTAGAAATTCTGGCGGCTGAAAAAGAATTGGCAGATATGGACGGCCAGTTCTCCAGCGATATGATCAGCGATGAAGATTTGAATGACACCATGCAGGTTCACGGCAGCGACGACGATGATGATTTAAATCTGGATTCTGACGCTGACGCCGATATTGATTTTGACGATGACGCCGACTTGGGCGATGAGGCTTTGGACGACGGCATGGGAGACGATGACGATTTATAATCTTCATCCGAAAAATTAACATTTCATAAAGCAAAACGTATTATATATTATGTATGTTTTGCTTTTTTTTATTGATAGACAGGATAACGCCCGATGCTGAGACAGTATGAACTTGTTGATTTAGTAAAATCTTACGACCCTTACGCCGATGAAGACGCGCTGAACCGCGCCTATGTGTTTGCCCTGAAAAAACACGGCTCTCAGCTGCGGACTTCAGGCGACCCGTACTATTCGCATCCGATTGAGGTTGCCGGCATTCTTACCAAGTTCAAGCTGGACAGCGCCTCTATTATCGCCGCTTTGCTGCATGACACGGTTGAAGACACCGACACCACGCTTGATGAAATCCGCAATTTATTCGGCGACCAAGTGGCTCAGCTGGTAGACGGTTTAACCAAATTGGCGATGATTGAGCAAAAATCCGGCTCCAGCAAACAGGCAGAAAATTTCCGCAAGCTGCTTTTGGCGATGTCGGAAGATATCCGCGTGCTGCTGATAAAGCTTGCCGACCGTCTGCATAACATGCGCACCCTGCACTTTTGCCCGCCGGAAAAACGCGCCCGCATAGCTAAAGAAACTTTAGATATTTACGCACCTTTGGCCGAGCGCATCGGCATGCAGGAAGTCAAAGAAGAGATGGATGAAATCGCTTTTGCCGAACTCTATAAAGACGCGCATGACTCTATTGTCGCCCGCCTGAACTTTTTACGCGAGCAGGGCAGCGATATTGTGCCGAAGATTATTAAGCAGCTGGAACAAGATATGGCGGATAACGGCGTGCATTGCACCATTACCGGACGCGAGAAGTCTCCGTATTCCATTTGGCGCAAAATGCAGCTGAAAAATGCTTCTTTTGAACAGCTTTCCGATATTATGGCCTTTCGTATCTGTGTTGATACCGTGGCGGACTGCTATCAGGCTTTGGGTATTATTCACAGCAAATATCACATGGTGCCGCGCCGTTTTAAAGACTATATTTCTACTCCTAAGCCGAATGGCTATCAGTCTTTGCACACCGGCGTAATCGGTCCGTATGACGTGCGGATTGAAGTGCAAATCCGCACTTATGAAATGCACGAAGTTAATGAAAAAGGCGTGGCCGCCCATTGGGCGTATAAGCAAGGTCAGCGCACCGAGGGTAAAAACTTCCGCTGGATTCGCGAGCTGCTGGAAATTTTGGATCAGGCGCAAAATCCGGATGAGTTTTTGGAAAACACCAAGCTGGAGATGTATAATGACCAAGTTTTCTGTTTTACGCCTAAAGGCGATTTAATCGGCCTGCCGGTCGGTTCTACGCCGGTTGACTTTGCCTATGCCGTGCATTCTAATGTGGGAGATACCTGCGTCGGCGCTAAAATCAACGGAGAGATTAAACCTTTGCGGACTATTTTGCAAAATGGCGACCAAGTAGAAGTCTTAACCGCTAAAAATCAGCATCCGTCGGTGGAATGGGATAGGTTTGTGGTTACCGGTAAGGCTAAAGCCGCAATCCGCCGCTATGTCCGTATCAATAAGCGTGAGCAGTTTATAACTCTGGGCAAAGAAATTCTGGAAAAGCTGTTTAAGCAGGAAGAACAGGAATTCAGCGAAAAAGGGCTGGTTAACGTGCTTTCTAATTTTGAAGCTGAAACCGTTGACGATATTTATGCCAAGGTCGGCGAAGGGCTGGTTACCGGCTGGGATGTTCTGCGCGCCGTGCATCCGGCTTATAAGCAGTCTAAGCTGGAAAAAATGGTAAGCTCTATTAAACTGCCGGTTTTCAAAAAAGAACAATCTAAAAAAGATGCGCTTAAAATTAAAGGTCTGATAGACGGCATGGCTGTGCATTTTGCTGGCTGCTGTCATCCGGTTCCGGGCGACAGAATTGTCGGCATTGTTACCACCGGCAAAGGCGTAACTGTTCATACTTTGGACTGTCCGTCGCTGAAAAATTATGAAAAAGAGCCGGAGCGCTGGCTGGATATTGACTGGGGTACAGACGCCGAAAATGAAAAGCATACAGCCCGCCTGAAGCTGATGATTAGCAACGAACCGGGGGCTTTGGCCGATGTGGCGAATATTGTAGCCAAGGCAAACTCTAATATTATGAACTTGAATATTACATACCGCACCGTCAGCTACTTTGAAATTTTGCTGGATATAGAAGTTAAAAATGTGGAACAGCTGAACAATCTTGTAACGGCTTTAAAATCTGCAAAATCAATCAGCTATGTTTCCCGTGCCAACAAGTAGGAGTATGATTTATGATATTGGGGCTGGGCTGCGACATTGTAAATATTGAGAGAATTGCTAAATCTCCGGAGTTTTTGGAACGCTTCAAGCAAAAGATTATGGGAGCTCGCGAGCAAGCTGAATTGGATTCGCGCGGCGATTTAACTTATAAAGAATTAGCCTGTAGGCTGGCAAAAGCCTATGCGGCCAAAGAAGCCTTTGTCAAAGCTTTGGGGACGGGTTTCCGCGACGGCATTTTTATGAAAGATATTCAAATTCTGCACACGGACTTAGGCAAGCCGGAACTGCTTATTAGCGGTATGGCTTTTACATATTTGCAAAAACTCAGCGTAACAGCCCAAGCCTTAGTGAGCCTAAGCGATGACTATCCGTTTGCCCAAGCCGTCGTGGTTATAGAAAAATAACTGCACTACATCAGCCCCACTCTATAAGTCAATCGTAAAATATGTCTTAACGAAAACTTGACAAAAATATAAAAATCGCTATACTCAGCTTTAGTTAATAATTATTGTTTAATTTAAATTTTTATGTATGGAGTTGTTAAGAAAACTTAAGGCTTTTTTGTTTGGAAAAAATAAAAAAGCATTGAACAGAGGCAGTTTTAAATCTCTTGTTCATTTTGACCACCTGGTTGCCAGTCCGCAAGATATGCTTCCGGCGCTGGGTGTAGCTATTGGTTTGCAAACAGAAGCTGTAATGCGCCTGACAACCAAAGACATCAGACTGTATAATATTTATAGCAACGATGACAATTCGTATATCGGCTGCTGCTATGTTGTAGAGTTAAAGGGAAAATATTATGGTGCTATAACCGGTACCAACTATATTTTTTCTTGCGCTCCTCATGATTATCATTTTGTCAAGACTAATGTTGTGACGATTCCTCTGAGTAAGATGGATGCAGACAAATATTTTTTGATTTGTTATATGCACAAAAATCTGAGCTTGTGGGCTAAAAGCATCAAAAAAATCAACACGCATGATAATTTTACACGGACGATTATTGAGTTTGGACGGGATTTTTCTTTCAATAGCGCGATTGTTTATTGTAAGGAGCAGGGCTTTTTGCATAAGTAGCGAGTGGACTTAAATTATTGTTTAACTTGAAAAAAACTGTCAAATACCTGAAATTGTAATAAAGTAAAAAGCGTTCTGAAAAATCAGGACGCTTTTGCTTTTTTCATATACAAAATCGGAAAAGGATTGCCTTGCTTGTCTAATTCCGTTCTTTTATAGGTTACGAATCCTAAATGTTCATAAAATAATTTAGCAGACGGATTCTGCTCATTTACCGACAATTCGTTTATATGATATTTTTCCATGCCGTAGTTTAACAATGCCGAGCCGATTCCTTTTCGCCTTTCTTCCGGCAAAACAAACAGCATTTCTAAAAAATTATCGGCTATTCCCATAAAAGCGAGCGGTTTATTTTGCGAATCGGCGGCAATAATCAAATGCGGTACATTGTTCAAAGCTTCCGGTACATACTTCTTGATATTTTGAATATCCGATTCGTTTAAAAACAAATGCGTGGCGCGTACTGATTTTTCCCAAAGTTCCAATAGTTCGGCAAGCAAACTATCTGTTCGGTCTTCTATCTCTATGATTTTCATACTTTTATTCCGTAAATTCAATAACTAATATTTCCGGCTTACAGTTAAAGCGAACCGAAATGCGGCTGGTTCCTAAGCCTTTGGAAACAATCATTTTACGGCCGTTTTCTTCTATAAGCCCCTCGGCATAGCGGCGTCCATGCTCTAAAGGCACAATCGGTGCGCCGATAAACGGAAGTTTTACCTGTCCTCCGTGAGTATGGCCCGCCAAGACTAAATCAACCGATTCGCTGATGTCTGGAAAAACATCCGGCGTATGAGTTAAAAGGATTCGCGGTTCCGGAGTGTTCTTCAAAGCTAATCCCGAATCGGCGACACAGGTAATTTTATCGGCGACTCCGGCCAGAGTAAATTTAGAGTCTTTATAATGTATAATTTCATTGTCATTTTCCAGCACCACAATACCGGCAGCCTGCAGAGCGTGTTTCATTTTACGCCCGCCGATGTACCAGTCATGATTTCCCAAAACGCTGAAGACTCCGAGCGGTGCCTGTAGTTTGCGCAGTTTAGCGGCGATTCGTTCCGGCGACATGGTGCGCAAATCGTTATGACCCTTAATAAAATCTCCGCCCAGTAAAATCAGGTCTGCATTCTGCGCGTTAATTGCTTCTATAATTTTACTCAGACGCTTTTTATCTTTCTTTGCTATGTGAAAATCTGTTGCATAGGCGATTCGCAAACCCGAAAGCTTAGCATTTTGTATTGTGTAATGCTTGATTTCCAGCAGATTCGGCTCAATTTTAAATGACCAAATCAGTAAAATCAGACCGATTATAATTAAAAGCACCGCCAGAACTATAAATATTTTAAAACTCATGTTTTATCCCTTTGTTTCCCTTTATAACAAAAAAGCCTCGTAGTCAGCGAGGCTTAAAAAAACAGATTCGTTTTATTTATTTAGCCGGCGCTACTACCATAGTCATTTGTCTGCCCTCAAGCTTCATTTCCGAATCCACTTTGCAGACACCGTCTAAATCGTCAAGTATTTGAGTTAAAATCTTTTTCCCCATATCATTAGCGCTGAGTTCACGCCCTTTGAAACGCATGGTAAATTTAACTTTATTTCCTTGGTCCAAAAACTTTTTAGCTTGCTTAACTTTTACCTCATAATCATGAGTTTCAATCATAGGACGCAGCTTAAGTTCTTTAACTTCCACGATTTTTTGATTTTTCTTGGCTTCATTTTTACGTTTTTGCTGTTCATAGCGATATTTGCCGAAGTCCAAAATCTTGCAAACCGGCGGAGTCGCCTGCGGTGAAATTTCAATTAGATCTAAACCCTCTTCTTCGGCCAAAGCCAAGGCTTCGCGAATAGAAACAACGCCGCGATTTTCATTGTTGGCGTCAATCAGACGAACTTGTTTAGCTTTAATATTTTCGTTAATATTCGGTCCGTCATCATCATGCATTTGAGCGTCACTCATTATAGAATCCTTATTCCTCCTAAAATTATACTTACAAACAATATAATATATAACATTGCGCGATAATCAAGAATAAAAACGACTCTCTGCCATAATTTTTAACAGATTCCGCCGGCGATTCCGAATCTACTGCCAAGAGATTCGGTTTATTTTGCCTAAAGCGAATCACAACGACGCTTTCAGCCCTCCCATATATAATAAGTATAAATGCACAGCACGGTGCAAATAAAATGCAAATTATTTTGAAAAAAGTTATTGTTAGCCTGCGTCTGTGGATAACATCAGCAACGATTTGTATTTACAACTAAATGACAGCTTGAAAGTTATTAGGCTAATGGTAATATATGCTTGTTTGACACAGAAAAAATGAAAAACTCAAAAAAAAATAAAAAAAGGTGTTGACTTTGGAAAAGGATTATTCTATACAGTCAATCACCGGCCGATGAGGTTCGGTTGAAAAAAAAAAGCTGACGAGGTCAGCGAGGTTATAAGAAATCGTAGATAAGCAAAAAAGAGGATATGCAGACGGTATATTAAAAAATATAAAGTCTAGTATATCAGAAAAGGAACCTAAGAAATTCTTTATGAGTAGAATATAGTAGACAGGATGAAC
>CAKQRZ010000016.1 GCA_934271715.1 uncultured Alphaproteobacteria bacterium | reverse complement strand
AACACAAGTATATAGTTACGCTATTTGCAATGGTGTAGATTGCAATGGAAATAAAGGTGAGGCATATGGATTAAAAACATGTCCAAATGATGAAGGTGCGGAAGGTGCCACAACTAAAGAATGCGGAGGGTATAAATATTTCTCAGCGTGCAGAGAAACATGCAATACAAATTCAGATTCTAAATGGTACTCAAGCATGAGTGAATGGGGATACTGTTATGCAACCACGAATAAAAAAGAAACAGAAACTAGAGGACATTATTATCTTGGTGATAAATGCAAAAAAGTAGATTTAACACAAGTATATAGTTACGCTATTTGCAATGGTGTAGATTGCAATGGAAATAAAGGTGAGGCATATGGATTAAAAATGTGCGCATCAGGTTTGCACCCAAATGGTACAACAAAACAATGTGGAGGAGAAACGTATGCAGAACGCTGTTTGACTGAATGCAACTACGAAGATGATGCTAAATCCTGCGCAGACAAAGGAAAAACCTTTGTGGCAAAATGTCACGATGAAAATGATAAGGAATGGGGAGAATGTAAAGACAAAGAATAAAGTGAATATATTCTAAATCATCCAAAGGCAGGGACACTAAAATCCCTGCCTTTTATACATGTCCGAAAATTTAAAATAAAATTCAACTTGACATCTTGTAACCTATAGTTTACAATACTATATATAAAGAAAGGATAAATATGTATAATATCTTAAAAACAGGACGTTTTGAAAAGTGGTTTAACAGTATAAAAGATACTTACACAAAAGCAAAAATAGATGTGAAAATCCGCCGTATGGAATTGGGTAATTTAGGAGATGTTAAGCCTGTTGGGGATGGAATTTCCGAAACTCGTATTCATTGTGGTTCAGGTTTGCGTATTTATTTTTATTTGCAAGGTAATGTTGTTATTATTTTGCTATGTGGAGGTGATAAATCAACACAGCAAAAAGATATTGAAATAGCAAAGGAGTTAAAGAAATGTCTGAAATAATTAGTAAAGAAGATTGCAAATTGAGCAAATGGGATGTGGTTGACAACCTTGATAATGAGGAAGCTATTGCAAATTATCTGGAAGCTGCAGCCGAAGAAAATGACCCAGAATTTATGGTTAAAGTAATAAACGATATTGCCCGGGCGCGCGGTATGAATGATTTAGCAAGAAAAATGGGAGTTACTCGCGAGGGGCTTTATAAATCTCTCAATGGAAACACAAAGCCTCGTTTTGAAACAATTTGCAAAGCGCTTAATGCTTTGGGCTTTCAGTTTAGTATCAAATGTCTAAAAAATGAAAGCTAATTGTTAAGGCGTATCTCATGCTATTTATGTATGAGATATTGATGCTATTGGCAATGTTGAAAGTGTTTTTCAATATGCGGTGTTTTATGAATTATGCTTATAATTTGAAGCGGTAATACATAGAATACTATACTAATCAGTAATATACTTATTTTTAGAGCCTTATTTATGATATTAAATACAACAATAACTTGTTGGAACAACACCAACCACGACAGCGGCGTGGCCAAACCGCAAGGTTTGCTGGATTAGCAAGGTTGTTGTTTGTTTGCGATATATCCCCTAAATCATCCAAAGGCAGGGATGCTAAAATCCCTGCCTTCAATTTTTTCATCTTGCTGCTTCTTTCATAGCCATTGCTTTGTTGTTATACGCATCGTAATGACAAGTCTCTTAATTCCACCTACAGGCAGACACCAGCTAGACGAGTTCTTCCTCGTCTTCATCAGCGGTCTTCTCCAAATCAGCTTTGACTTTTGGGTCATTCATAAGCTTATTGATTCTGTCCGCTTCTTCAAAAGTGTCGTCTACTCTAAAATTGATATCCGGAGTAAAACGCAGCTTTAATTTTGCGGCAACCAGCTTTTTGAACACCCATTTTTCAGCATTCAGCTGTTCCAAAATCACTCCCAGATTTTTGCCGTTCAGGGTCATCAAATAAACTGTGGCATACTTCAAATCCGGCGACATAATCACTTGCGTGATTGTAATAAACGCTTCGGCAATTTCCGGACTTCTAACTTCGCCTTTTTCTAAAGCCGTGGCAATAACCTTGCGGATTTCCTGCCCGACACGCAGCTGACGCTGCGACAATTCATGAGCCATTTTTAACTCCTTTCTTTAGAGGGTTTTAGCAATTTCTTCTACTTCGTAGCACTCAATAGAATCATTTACCTGAATGTCGTTGTAGTTTTCAAAACTCATACCGCATTCATATCCCTCTTTAACTTCTTTCACATCATCTTTATAGCGTTTCAGCTGACCAAGATTGCCGTCGTGAATTACCACGTTGTCGCGCAGCAATCTGATTTTAGCTCCGCGCTTAACCATACCTTCGGTAATCATACAGCCGGCAACTTTGCCCACGCCGGTAATATTGAACACGCTGCGGATTTGCGCATAGCCCAAAATCTTTTCGCGCAGTTCCGGCGTCAGCATACCTTCAAGAGCTTTCTTCACATCGTCAACCACCGTATAAATAATAGAGTAGTAACGAATATCAACCCCGTCGCGATGAGCCATATCGCGAGCCTGAGCATTGGCGCGGACATTAAAGCCGATAACAAACGCATCGGAAGCCTTAGCCAAAGTAATATCGGATTCCGAAATCGGACCGACAGCCGAGTGCAGAATTTGCACCGAAACTTCATCGTTAGAAAGCTTCTTTAAGGTGCCCTCCAAAGCCTCAATAGAACCTTGAACATCGGCCTTAATAATCACGGACAAGTGCTTAGACTCGCCGGATTTAATCTTATCCATCATCTGTTCCATAGCCGATTTAGCGCTCTTAACCAGTTTGGCGTCGCGCTCTTTGCGGATACGGTAGCCGGTAACTTCTTTAGCCTGTGTTTCATCTTTAACCACTACAAAGGTATCGCCGGCCATAGGCGTGCCTTGCAAGCCCAAAACCTCTACCGGAGTAGCCGGCTCGGCTTCGCTGACTTTGCGGCCGTGTTCGTTAAACATAGCGCGCACGCGTCCCCATTCTTTACCGGCAATCAAGATATCGCCCACATGCAAAGTTCCGCGCTGTACCAAAACGGTGGCCACGCTGCCGCGTCCTTTTTCCATTTTGGCTTCAATAACCGCACCTTCGGCCGCATGGTTTGGATTGGCCTTTAAGTCAAGCATTTCTGCCTGCAGCAAAATAGCCTCAACCAATTTGTCAATATTGATGCGTTTTTTAGCCGAAACTTCAGCGCACAGGCATTCGCCGCCCATTTCTTCAACACCGATGCCGTATTGCAGCAGTTCAGTTTTAACCCGCAGCGGATCTGCACCCGGCAAGTCAATCTTGTTAATTGCCACTACAATAGGAACTTCCGCGGCTTGAGCATGGCGGATAGCTTCCACGGTTTGCGGCATGATACCGTCATTGGCGGCAACCACCAAAACCACAATATCCGTCACTTTAGCACCGCGGGCGCGCATTTCAGAAAATGCTTCGTGTCCCGGAGTATCAATAAAGGTAATCTTTTGACCGTTGGCAACTTTAATTTGATAAGCACCGATGTGCTGAGTAATACCGCCGGCTTCTTTAGCAGCCACGTTAGTTTCGCGCAAAGCGTCCAGCAGAGAGGTTTTACCATGGTCAACGTGCCCCATAACCGTCACAATCGGCGCGCGCGGCTTCAAATCGGCTTCCGTATCGGCAGGACCGGTCAAGCCTTCTTCCACGTCGCTGTCGGCCACACGCTTAAACTTGTGTCCCATATCTTCTACCACAATTTGCGCTGTGTCGGCGTCAATAGCCTGATTGATAGTCGCCATAACGCCCAAAGACATCAAGCGTTTAATCACATCGGCGCTCTTTTCGGCCATACGGTTAGCCAGTTCCTGCACCGTGATGGTTTCTGGAATAATCACTTCCTTAATGATTTTTTCCTGCGGAGCCTGCACCTGTACCGGTTTAGGCTGCTTTTTCTTGAAGTGGCGGCGCGGAGCTCCATAGCCGTAATCATCGTCATCATCGCTGTTCATATAAGCGTTGAGATTGATTTTGTTATTGCGGCGCTGCGGCTCAAAGCTGCGTTTTTGAATTTTCTTGCGTTCCTGTTCAAAAGTTTCTTCACGCGTCATAACGTGCTTTTCAACAACAGTCGATTTCTTGCCTTTTTTGTGATAATTTTCCTCATCATCGTCTTCATCATCATAATCTTCTTTAGACTTTTTCAAACGATGTTCAGCACTCTCATTTTTAGGTGCGGCTTTAGGCGCAGTTTTTTCGGCAGCTGCCTGCTTTTTAGCTGCTTCAACATCTTTTTTAGTCTTTTCAGCCGCAGCTTTGGCATCTGCTTCGGCTTGAGCTTTGGCTTTTTCGGCATCTTCTTTTTCCTGCTGAGCTTTGGCGCGTTCTTCCTGCAGTTTCTGCCGCTGAGCGTTGCGGATTTCCTCCTCTTGCCGGCGTTTTGCGTCATGCTCTTTAGCCTCTGCCAAAAGCTTTAATTTCTGTGCGGTTGCTTCATCTATTTCTTTTTTAGGAGCAGTCTGCGCCGTTTGGTTTAAAATTCTTTTTTTGCGTACTTCAACCTGCACCACTTTCTTGCCGTCGGCGGCCGGTGTTTTATTAAGATTTTTCAAAGTGAGGGTTGATTTTCCTGACAATGTTAATTTTCCCTTTGCACTTTCTTCTGTCATCTGGTAAATACTCCAATTATATATCTAAAAATGTTTGATACCGTTTCAAAGCCAATCTGACCATATCGCTCATTTTACCTTTTTTTACCGCTAAATAAACGGTGTTTTCGCGGTCAAATGCTGTGCTGAGAGTTTCAGTATCATATAATGTAAACTTTTCTAAATCTGCGGACAATTCTGTGATTTTCTGCCTGCCGTCTGCACCGGCGTCTGTAGCTTCTACCACAAAGGCTGCCCGGCCTTTTATAATCAATTCTTTTACTTTTTCAAATCCTAAAACCAAATCGCCGGCCTTACGCGCCAAGTTAAGCGCATCCAAACCTTTTTTGGTTAAAATTCCTTCAACAATTTCCGGCATATTCGGTGCATATTCCACTTTTTTATGCAGAATTTTGTTAAACGGATGTTTTTCTACAAGGCTTTGCAGCAGCTTTTTAGAGTTGGAAACATAAAAGCCGCGTCCGTCAATTTTTTTATTAAAATCCGGAAGCATTGTACCGTCTCGCAGCGTCACAAAACGCAGCAGGTTTTCTTTATTCAGAACTTCCCCGCTTATCACGCATTTTCTTGTTTCCAACTCTTTAGCCATTGCAATTCCCTTTCAGCAAAAACTATTCTTTATTTTCGCTGTTTTCATCTTTGAACCAATGCTCGCGGGCAGACATAATGATGTCGTTGGCTTCAACCTCTGACAAAACATTTTCGCCCAGCATATCGCGCAGCTCGTCAGCAGCCAAATCAGCCAAATCATCAATATTCTTAACGCCTTTTTCAGCCAAGGTGATAATCATATCCTGATCCAAGCCTTTAACTTCTTTCAAGCTTTCGTCAATCTTCAAAGACTTGCTCTTTTCGGCAAATTCCGCATTGCGCTTTGCAATATATTCTTTGGCGCGGTTTTGCAGTTCAGCAGCCACATCTTCGTCAAAGCCCTCAATATCTGCCAATTCTTTGAGGTCTACCATAGCGATTTCATCAATGGTAGAGAAGCCCTCGGCCACCAGCAAATGGGCAATCATATCGTCAACGTCCAAAGCTTCCATAAAGCGCTGCAGACGGACTTTATTTTCATTAGCACGGCGTTCATGCTCTTGCTCTTCGGTCAAAACATCAATATCTGCCCCCAGCAGCTGCGAAGCCAATTTAACATTCTGACCTCTGCGGCCGATAGCCAAAGAAAACTGCTCTTCCGGAACCACAGCTTCAATGCGGTTGTTTTCTTCATCCAGAACCACTTTGGTAACTTCCGCCGGAGCCAGAGCGCTGACAATATATTGAGCCTTGTCTTCAGAATAAGGAACAATATCAATTTTTTCGCCCTGCAATTCGGTTACAACCGCCTGAACGCGGATACCGCGCAGGCCAACGCAGGCGCCGACCGGATCAATGGTTTTATCTGTGGCGCGGACTGCGATTTTAGCTTTAGAGCCGGCATCGCGGGCAACGCCCATAATCTGCACAATACCGTCATAAATTTCCGGCACTTCCTGTGTAAACAATTTTGCCATAAATTCCGGACAGGTGCGGGACAAGAAAATCTGCGGGCCTTTAACTTCGCGGCGCACATCCAAAACATAGGCGCGCACGCGGTCGCCGTTTTTGAATTTTTCTCTCGGAATAATTTCGTCATGACGCAAAACAGCTTCGGTTTTGCCGATATCCAAAATCACATTGCCGAACTCAATTCTTTTAACTGTACCGTTGATAATGGTGCCGACTTTTTCTTTATATTCTTCAAACTGCTTGTTGCGTTCGGCTTCGCGTACTTTCTGCATAATAACCTGCTTAGCAGTCTGAGCAGCAATACGTCCAAAGTCAATCGGCGGCAGCTGGTCAATAATAAAATCGCCGACTTTCAGTTTTTTGTCATAGCATTTAGCATCTTTCAAAGTAATCTGAGCTGCTTCATTTTCAATTACGGCATCATCAGGCACAACTTCACGATAGCGAGCCAAAGAAATAGCGCCGGTCTTGCGGTCAATAGTCGCGCGGATGTCATGTTCAAAGCCGTATTTTGTACGTCCGGCTTTTTGAATGGCAACTTCCATCGCCACAAAAACATCTTCTCTGTCAATATTTTTTTCTCTGGCAACCGTGTCAGCCACTAACACGATTTCAGGTCTCGGCATATTTTCAAAATTTTCCATTTTTTCCTCATCAAAAAATTAAAGTTCAACAGCTTCATGAGCTGCCTGATATTCTTCCCAAAGTTCATCAGTCAGAACCAGTTTGGCTTTAGTCATGGCGTCATACGGAATAGTATATTCCACCCCGTCCATATCCATAACAATTTCTTTGTCATCGGCACGCAGCAGCATACCTTTGAAACGATTGCGGTTTTCTACCTTTTCAGAGGTTTCAACCTTAATTACATAGTTGCAGAAACGCTGAAAATGCTCAGGCTTGGTCAATGGTCTGTCCAGCCCCGGAGAGCTAACTTCCAGCGAATATTTTTCTTTTATCGGGTCTTTTTCATCCAAGACATCCGAAAGCTTGCGGCTGACTTCTGCGCAGTCATCAACTGTCAAATCGCGCGAATGGTCAGCCACATCAATCATTACCTGCAGTGTGGGATTCGCCTGACCGATAGTCATCACGCGCACCAGCTCAAAGCCGGCTTTTTCCACCACGGGTTCAATCAAGTCCTGTAAATAGTGTTTTTGCATATATTTTCCTTTAACAAAAAAGCGGGGCTTTTCAGCTCCACTCTTATAATTCTTTATTGTTGTCAACACTTATATCATATTTTTTTGAATTGTAAAGCATTTTTTACATAACTGTGAATTATTAAAAAATTTTTCATTTAATCATTGACAAGTAATAGTTAATATTTCACAAAATAACATATTTTATAACTATAAGAGGTTAAAACGATGTCTATTGCATATTATATTTGCTTTTTTGCCGGCGCAGCATTGGCTGCCAAAATATTTCACGGCATATTCAGACTTTTATTAAACAAAGTTTTTAAGAATAATAACTTTATCTTAATCAATGCTCTGTCTTGGATAACCATAGGCTTTGTCGGCGGATTTGGCTTTTTGGAAAAATACAACAATGACTATTTGCTTTCGGTTTCAAACACTTTGATAAATTACTTTTTACCGCAGCTTTTGTGGGTATTTGATGATTGGCGCAAACAGAAAAAAGCTGACAAAGCAGCCGCTCCGGCAGCAAAATAAGGCTTTAGAACAGTCATATTAAATCAAACTATAAAGAATATAGCCGCTGATTATCTGATAGAGATTTTTAAAGAAAGCTCAAAGAATGAGCTTAATGCGCCGTGCTTTTTTAAGCAACGTGTACAAAACACCTACTCTACCAAGCAATGCGGATAATGGTGCCGTTAGGCGAGTTGCTTATATTTACTAAAATCCGGATAATGAGGCTAATGCGAAGTAAGATTTTTTCGTAGTGTATAAACTAGTACATAAGAAAAAATCTTACCAGCAGTAGACCATTAGGTGGATTTTAAATTAAAAGAAAGCTCAAAGAATGAGCTTTAATGTGCCGTGCTTTTTAAGCGACGTATCATCCTACTCTGCCAAGCAATGCGGATAATGGTGCAGATAAAGGCAACTCTAGTTCTGAAGAAAATCCTAGTGTACACAATAGTACATGAATTTTCTGAATGAACGTAAGTTGCCTTTAGATGTGCCGTTAGGCGCGTTGCGCTGCGAGCTTTCTGGCGGCGCCGGAAATACGCATAACACAATATGAAGCAATCTGCTCCGCCGGCAAATTGGTGGTTTTGCAATCTCGCTCACAATCATAAAGCATTGATAGCGCCCCTAACAATCGCTCTCGCTGCCAAATTTTAAGCTGGTTTTTAAAAGCATCTTTACGATAAAACATCAACGGAGGACGCAAAGATTTAACGGCATCTTCCACCGATTTTCCTTGTTCGAGCAATGCGGCACAACTTAAAATCTTGTTAAAATGATAAGTCAGCTGTCTAATAATTACAGCCGGTTCTTCGCCCTCTTTTAACAAGCGCTCAAACATGGCGCAAGATTTTAAAACTTCGCCGCCTGCGACATAGTAACAAAAATCTTCATAATTGGCGCCGGCAACATCGCTTACCGCCGCTTTGACATCGGCAATTGTCACATTTTTGCGCTCGCCCATATACATAGCCAATTTTTCAATTTCACCCTGATTTACTTTTCGGTCAGGTGATAAACGTGAGCATAAAACCTGCAAAACAGATGTGTCATAAGTCAGTCCCTGCTCACGCAGCAAAGCCGCTGCGGATTCAGAAATATTTTCCTCGCGGTCGTCATAACAACCGACAATAATCACATCTGCGCGGTCTTTTGCCCATGTAATAAGTGAAGACTTTGTATTAAGAGAAGACGAACATATAATCAATAAATTATCCGACTTTGTATCGGGAATCATATTTTTTAGTACGGTTGCCAAATTATTATCGGCATTTTTCACCACAATAGAGCGACGTCCTCCCATAAGTGACTGCGCGTAATATTCAGCATAAATTTCCTGCCCGTCCTTAGAAATCTCGCTCATATCCAAAGATGCATAGCGAAAAGCATCCTGAACGCTGCCGCACACGGCTTCAGCGCATTTTTTTAGCAGCAAAGCGATTGTTCCCTCATTGCTACCAAACAAAATAACGCATTTCACATCCGGATTTGGATTTTTGCAAAAACTTTCTAATTGAGCTTGTTTAAAATTCATTCGGATTACCGCGTTTTGTTTTTATGGAATGGAAATATGCGCCGATGCGTAACGATATGTCATTTGCAATGATTTTTGCTCCGTCTTTTTCAACTTTTTTCTTATCCATTGTGGTTGAATACGGATTATCCAATAAATCATAGCTCAAATATATCCAGCTGTGTCCGCTGACAAGCTGCCCTTCGCTTTTTCCCCAAAGAGAGTAGTCAACCGTATATTTAACTTTTTCGCGGGTAGCGGTAATATCGTCACGCAATGCCTGCTGAACAGTTTCGGTAGTCGCCGGTTGAATTTTCAAAAAATACTTAGCGCATTTAGGCGTTCCGTATGGATTGAACGTGTCCATCAGCTCGTTTCTAATCATCTGTCCTAGACGGTCGGTGACGGTTTCCACTTTTATCTGCGCCATTTCTCGGACAATATCGGTATCAAATTTGTTATTATAATACCATAAGTCATCACCCGATGTTTTTTCTACATACAATGGTTCAAAACCGCAGGCGGCAAGTCCTAAAACCGCCGCCGCAACTATATATTTAGCTCTATATAACAATGTTTACAATCCTATTTGGTACAACAATAATCTTTTTAACAGACTGTCCTTCAAGCTGGCGGGCAACATTTTCCAATGCCAACGCTGCTTTTTCCACATCTTCTTTGGCGGCATTTTTGGCAACACTAATGGTCCCGCGCATTTTACCGTTCATCTGCACACCCATAGTCACCATATTGTCTTCGGCCAATTTAGCATCGCCGACAGGCCATGTTTCAGTTATAACCAAAGTATCGTGTCCCAAGCGCGCCCACATTTCTTCAGCCAGATGCGGAGTGAACGGACTAAGCAATTTAATCAAAGTTTCATACATTTCCGCCGGAATCTGAGCCATGTCGGACAAGTAGTTAACATAAATCATCAGCGAGGAAACAGCTGTATTAAATTTCATGGTATCCACCCTGTCGGTGACTTCCAAAATACACTTGTGCATAGCACGCAAATCATCGGCAGTCGGTTTAGCGTCTTTTGATATTTTCTTAAACAAGGCATACACTTTGCTGACAAAACGATAAACACCGTTCAAGCTTTCTTCCGACCACATTGCCACTTGGTCAAACGGTCCGATAAACATTTCATACAAACGGAATGTATCGGCGCCGTAAGTAGAAACAATATCGTCTGGATTTACGACATTGCCGCGGGATTTAGACATTTTTTCGCCGTTGGCAGCCAAAATCATCCCGTGCGATGTACGCTTGTGATACGGCTCCGGCATCGGTACATAGCCGCAGTCATACAAGAATTTATGCCAAAAACGTGAATACAGCAGGTGCAGCGTGGTGTGTTCCATACCGCCGTTGTACCAATCCACATTCATCCAATAATCCAAGGCTTCTTTAGAGGCAAATTCCTTGTCGTTGTGCGGATCGCAGTAGCGCAGGAAATACCAAGAAGAACCGGCCCAGTTCGGCATCACATCGGTTTCACGGCGAGCCGGACCGCCGCAGCACGGGCAAGTGGTTTTAACCCACTCTGTCGCATTAGCCAGCGGAGAGTCGCCGTTATCATTCGGACGGTAATCAGGAACTTCCGGCAATTTCAGCGGAAGCTGATCTTCCGGAATCGGCCGCCATCCGCAGTGTTCGCAATAAACCATCGGGATAGGTTCGCCCCAATAGCGCTGGCGTGAGAATACCCAGTCACGCAGTTTGAAGTTTACTTTAGCCTTGCCGAAACCTTTTTCCTCGGCATATTTAATGGCAGCGGCCATAGCTTCTTTTTTATCCATGCCGTCCAAGAAACCGGAATTGATATGCTTGCCGTCTTCTTCCCAAGCTTTTTCGCTGATATCTCCGCCGTCCAAAACTTGAATAATCGGCAAATTAAAGACTTTGGCAAAATCATAGTCGCGCTGGTCGTGCGCCGGCACTGCCATAATGGCTCCGGTGCCGTAACCGGTCAAAACATAGTCGGAAATAAACACCGGTATCAGTTTGCCTGTAAACGGATTTTTCGCTTTAATGCCTTTTAGTTCAACACCTGTTTTAGTAGTGTCGGCCGTGCGCTGCAGCTCGGATTTTTTAGCCGCTTCATCAATATAATTCTGTACTTCGGCCGCGTTTTCAAAACGGCTCATCAGCTCTTTAACAAACTCATGCTCCGGCGCCATAACCGTGTAGGTCACGCCGAAAGTTGTATCCGGACGAGTGGTGTAAACAACCATATTCTTGCCTAAAGAATTGCCGTTATTGTCAGTCAGTTCAAAACTCAGCTCTGCGCCTTCGGAACGCCCAATCCAGTTAATTTGAGTAGAACGCACGCGGTCAATAAAATCAACTTCTTTCAAATCGTCAATCAGTCTGTCGGCATATTTGGTGATGGCCACCATCCATTGCTCTTTATCACGGCGAACAACCGGAGCTCCGCAGCGCTCGCAGCAGCCGTTGACAACTTCTTCATTTGCCAGGCCGACTTTGCAGGATGGGCACCAGTTAATCGCCATTTTGGATTTATAGGCTAAACCATGTTTCCACAACTGAATAAACATCCATTGCGTCCATTTATAATATTCAGGATCGCAAGTGGCAAAACTTCTGTCCCAGTCAAAGCTGAAACCGATAGATTTAAGCTGGCGGGTAAAGTTTTCTATATTTTGCTTGGTAGAAATTGCCGGATGCACGCCGGTTTTGATAGCGTAGTTTTCTGCCGGCAAACCGAAAGCGTCAAAACCCATCGGATACAAAACATTAAAGCCCTGCATTCTCTTTTTGCGCGAAACCACGTCTAGCGCCGTATAAGAGCGCGGGTGTCCCACATGCAAGCCGGCGCCGGACGGATAAGGAAACTCAACCAAAGCATAAAATTTTGGTTTAGAATGGTCTATTTCAACTTTATAAGCTTTTTCGTCATTCCAAATTTTCTGCCATTTTGCTTCAATAG
Organism: uncultured Alphaproteobacteria bacterium; assembly: GCA_934271715.1. Classification (GTDB taxonomy): domain Bacteria; phylum Pseudomonadota; class Alphaproteobacteria; order RF32; family CAG-239; genus RUG410. The sequence continues at coordinate 21,396 of CAKQRZ010000016.1, read as the reverse complement.
AGCGGAAGTTATATCTATCTTCCAGCTGCCATTCTTTTTGCCATTCGGCAAACGATTCTTTTCCGTTATATCTGGCGTTACCCGACATTGTTATTTATCTCCGTAATAAATTTTTTTTCAAACTTTGCTCAAAGTAGCACAATGTTTCCCAAATTTCAAAGATTTTTTGCGTTTATGCGCAGCAGAGGCTGCAGTATTAACCAAATTATAACGCTTGGCTGCTACTCTTGGCAAAACAAAGGAGTAAAAAGCATGAACGGACAAACTTTTTTGCAAAAAGCTTTAGAGCAATCGTTTAAGCAGCCGTTAATGACCGACTACAATAATATAGACTTTGTATTTTGCCGCGATTCCAGCGGAAATTTTATTATGGGCGATAAAAGCGAATGCAATTTTGCACCGTGCTTAATCTCGTCTTCCGAGATAAAAAACTGCATAAACAACGCCTGCCACGACATCCGCCACTCTTCGGCGCTGAATCATGAATACGAAACTTTCCGCCACTATTTTGAAGAAAACATCATTATTCCCGAAAAAACGCCGACTATCCAATCCTTGCGGCTTTGGCTGGATTTAACCTCGGTCAGCCGCCAAGCCGCGCAGAAAAAACGGGTCATCGCCGCGCTTATGCCGCCGCGTTTCAAAGAAACTCTTGCAGATATGGAAAAAGGCTACCGCGCCGCCCTCAAAAAAGTTCAGCTTTGCGAGCAAGAAAATCTTGACGCCGTAGAAATTGCTTTAATTACCGATTTTACAGCTTCTTATCACAAAGTAATGTTTTCCTTTTCTGGCTATGACTGCCTGTTTTTTACCAATAAGCTAAGGCTGCGCCAAGCCCTGCTCTGCGCCCTGAATATCATCAAAGAAAAAGGCAGCGTGCCGGTTGAATTTGAATTGCAGCACCCGTTTTTGGGCAGCGGCTGCAAATGGAGCAAAGCCTATGCCGGACGCTGCCGCAGCAACATGCTGATGCTGATTTCCAAACTGCAGAATCTGGCGCATAATAAAAGCCTTTTTGAGTTGGCGCAGACCTATCTGCAAAACCGCAGCCGCTATCAGCAAAAGTTTCACGATTTCTGCAATAGCCGGAGAGCGCCGAATTTAGATGATATTATTGCCATCAAAAAAGCTGCGCAGACCATGTTTAACGAGTTTACAAAACTTTGTTATCTGGAGGGCGTGCGCAAAGCTTTGGAAGTTAATTTCCTGGACACCTGCCCTTCCCCGCAAAATCCGCCTCTGCCGTCGGTTGCTCCTAATGAAGAAATCGGTAAAATCCGCAATATTGTAGAATCCTGCCGGCAAATAGACTGCAAAAAGACCAGAACCGGAAACTTTTTCTATAACGCTTTGGAAAGCTATCAAAATTCCCGTGCTGAAATTGATAAAATCCTAACCGACTATATCGGTATTGCCGATTTAAATTTTAATCGGGAAATTGCCTGATTTTTTGCACAAAACACTAGACAAAATATAAAAAACATGTTACCTTATGTATATATTAAGGAGAAAAAAGATGGCAGAGCCTTCTACAAAACCGCAAAAATATATTCCGAATGCCTTTGAAGCCGCTGCTTTACAGGAATTGCATAAGCCTTGGCGTTTTTACGACAGTAAAGAAGAGTTTGAAAAAGTTGTCGCAGAATTTTCTACAGAAACATTTCAAACTGAAGGAGGAGAAATAACAAAATGGGAAGCAGCCCGCGCTAACGGACTTATTTCTTTCGGTGCTAAATTACAAAATTACGAAAAAGATACTCTGGACGCAGCCGAAAAGCAAATCCGCAGCGATAAGCCGCTGTGGAGCAAAATTCAAGCCGCTCATCTTTATAACACCGCCGGTTTTAAGCCGCAGATAGATTTAGCCGACGGGGATGAAATCCGCGCCGAAGATATTTTGCAGAAAATCAGCGAAAATCTGAAAAAAATGGAAAAAGGCAAAATCGTTGACGGCAAATATCAGCCCTCCAAGCCGGAAAGAAATGTTTTGCGGGCTTTAGGCAATTACGGCGAATTTATCCGCAACCCTAAAGATGAAAAAGAAACTGCCAGATTTTATGAAGAAATTCAAAAAAGGTTCAATAAAATCAGCAAACGCGAAGACTATCAGAAATTTGAATCTAAACAGCAAAAGAAACAATCTCAGAAAACTGAACGAAAGGACAATACCATGAGCGACGATAAAGAATTTAAATTAAGCGATGAGCAGCTGGAATTTTGCAAAGCTCATGGCATTGAGGCCGCAAGCATTACTTCGGAAGAAGCTTATAAAGAAGCTGTTAAAAAATTCAGCAATGAAAATACGGATTCGCAAAAAGGCGAAACCAAAACCGATGATAAAGATAATAAAAAGGACGATTCGCAAAAAACTGCTGAAAACGGCGGCAAAGATGAGGATAAAGATGAAAGCAAAGACGATAAGGATGATAAAGACAAACCGGCTTTGAAAATTCATGAAGCTCAGCCGCAGCCGGAAGATAAAACCAATGAAGAGACTCCGGATTGGGTAAAAGAAAAAGCTGAATGGTATAAGGCTCAGGCTGAAGAGGGTAAAATTGAAAACTACGAGCAAGATACATCTAAAGAGGGTTTTGCCGCAAAATTCAACAATGCCGAAATCCACTACAGTTCGCCGGATGATGTAACTGTTTCGCCGGATGCCGACTACAAAGTTTTTGACACTATGCTGAAAGAGCCGGATAATAAAGGACGCCCGATAGAATTTCCGGATAACGCTTCTAAAGAAATCGCCACCCGCTTATACGCTGCCTGCGTTTTGAACGGCAACCCGATGCAAGGCGCCGTACCGACAGAATTAGACGCTGAAACTTTAGCTAAAAGCGGTCTGAGCGAAGAGCAGATAAAACAAGTTCAAGACCACTTGGCTGCTTCTCAGCAGAAAAATGACGGTAAAGAGCAAACCGGAGATGAGAAAAAAGGCGAAGAAAAGACTGAACAAAAAGAAAGCCATGAAGCTCCGGAACTGCAGGTTTCTGACAAAGCTAAAGCCGATATTCAGAAGATTTCTGAAATTAAGAAAAACTTTGAGCAGATGAAAAAAGACGGCTTAATCGCCATCCAAAAAGATGAAAACGGCAAACCGCAAATTGTTGCCGGAGAAAAAGGCTCAGCTGAAGACGTAAAGAATGCCACGGCTATCATGAAAGAAGCTGCAGCCATTGTTAAGGCCGGTTTGTCTGAAAACCGCGGCAAAGATATTGCCCACGATACCGTAAAACTGGAAACTCAGCAGCAGAAAGACACCAATACTGCTCTGCGGACTGAGCAAATCGCCATCCTCAAAATGCAGAGAGGCGGCAGATAAACTAACTATTATTCGGGAGACAAGCCATGAACGGATTTGACAACGACTTTTTAGATTATTTGAAAGCCTATGCGCCTACAGACTATATCTTGGCTTGCTCCGATGATGTAAAACCGGAAAGCCTGCGCCGCATTTACAGCGACTACAGCTCAAAATTCAGCGTCTGGATAAAAGTCCCGGCTTCTATCCGCGACACTTTCAACGGGCGGGTTCCGCAAGAAATCCTGCAGCTTGCCGCTGACGGCAAAGACCAGATTCTGCGCGACATCGCTGCCGGCCGAAAACCGCCTAAGCCGGAAGAAAACGAAAACCTGCTGCCTCCGCCGCCTGCCCCTGAGCAAGTTGTGGCCGCGGCAGCCTTTACAGCAGCCTTGTCTGCAGGCTACAGCAAACAAGCTTCTTATGAACTGTCTGCCCGCCACCTGTTCCGTGAGTCCTTAAAAGACAAAGCCGCAGCCGGCACCCTGAACGAAACCGAACGCAAAGCTTGGTTAAAATCCCGTCATGATGATATTCAAACCATCAAAAAAGACTGGGGAAACTGCCAGCATGAAAAAATGTTAATCCATTTGTTCAGCAAATATAACCGCGGCAAAATTGAAAAAGACGAATTTTTACCGCAAGTTGTTGACCTCATGCAAAAAATTGAATCCTCCAACCACCGCGGACATTTGCTTGCTTACTTAAAAACCCGTCCGATTCAGGCTAAACTGGCTCACTTTAAAGAAGATGTTTTAGACACCCTGTCGCAGACAATTCTGCATGATATTCCGGTTTCGGAACGCGATGACTACCTGCGTGCCAGCATACCGCTCAAAATTCAGATGCGCCGCCTGATAGATAAAGACAACTCCGGCAATTCCGGAAACTTGGCGCAAGCCGTTAACAATATTGTTGAACAGGCCGAAAAAGGCAATATCGGGCTGGATTTAAGCAATTATACTGCCGATTCGCACCATCCGATGTCAGCCGAACTGCGTCAGATGTTTATGATTGCCTGCTGCATTCATGAAGTTCCGTACCGCAGCCCGAACGGCGAACGCATTAACCCTAACTCAGAAATGGTAAAACAGCTTCCGGCGGATATTCAAGCCATGGTTATATCCCGCGATATGCGCTTGGCTAAAGAAAATATGATAGACATGACCGGCGACGGCAAATGCAATCATGACATCGCCCGCACGCTGCCGACCGTCTTAAGAGCCAGAAACATGCGCGAAAGCGCCTAAGCTTAGCAAAACACAAGCTGTATGGCCGCCGGATTTAATCTTCGGCGGCAAAATTTATATTGTTATCCTGATTTATTTTCATACATAAAATAATGCCGAAACTTGACATGATTGAAAACATGACTGTCCCGCCGTATGAAATCAGCGGCAGCGGAATTCCCACCACCGGCAGCACGCCCATTACCATGGCGATGTTGATAAACACATACAGAAAATAGTTTGTATTCAGCCCGATAACCACCAGTTTGGCGAAATAATTGTTAATTCTGAAAGCAAACATATAGCCGAGAGCAATAACCAAAATATTCAGCAAAACCAAAGTCAGGCTGCCAATCATGCCGAACTCTTCGGAAAACATCGTAAAAATAAAGTCTGTATGTTTCTCCGGCAAAAAGTTTAAATGCGTCTGCGTGCCGTGCAGAAAACCCTTGCCGAAAATTCCGCCTGAACCGAAAGCGATTTTAGATTGAATAATGTGATAGCCGGCGCCGAGCGGATCGCGCTCCGGATTTAAAAAGGTTAAAACGCGGTTTTGCTGATATTCATGCAAAAAGTTCCAAGCTACCGGCAGCAGCGCTCCGCCGATTGCTCCGACTAAAGCGAATTTCCACCATTGCACGCCTACCACAAACAGCATAATCGTTGCCGTAAACAGCAGCATCAGCGCCGTTCCTAAATCCGGCTGCAGGCAAATCAGCGCCACAGGCAAAAGCGTCATCACCGCCGGAATAAGAATACCGCGGATAGTGCGGATATTCTGCAGCGTAGTCGTACTGAAATAGCGTGCTAAAAACAAAACCATGCCGATTTTCATCAGCTCTGACGGCTGAATTTTAAACAGTCCCAAATTTATCCAGCGCTGCGCGCCCATACCGATATGCCCGCCGATTTCTACCGCAAACAGCAAAAATAAGGTCACAAAATAAAAAGCATAGGCGCCGTTATAATAATAGCGGATATCCACCATTGCCAGTCCCAGCATCAGCAGCAAAGCCACGCCGAACCGGCTGATATGGCGGATAGCCCAAGGCTCCCAGCTGCCGTTGGCCGCCGAATAAAGCGTCATGGTGCCGATACCGGCTAAAATCATAATCAGCAGAATGTACCAAAAACTAAGTTTCAGTATTTTATCTTTAAAGCTTAAATTTCGGCTGTTATATCCAATTCCATACATTTTAGCACCTATTTAATATCCAGCTGCAGCGCTTTTTGCAAAATCCGGCTGGCAATCGGCGCCGCCACGCCAGAACCGGAAGAACCGTGTTCTACAATAACCGCCACGGCAAAACGCGGATTATCCACCGGCGTAAAGCCGATAAACAAAGCATGGTTACGCAAACGCCACGGCAGCTGCTCATCGCGCAGAATACCGCTGCTGCGCTCTTTCATAGAAATGCGGCGAACCTGCGTAGTACCGGTTTTTCCGCCCATTAAGGCTCCGTTATAATTAAAGCGCGCCCGCCCTGCCGTACCGCCGGCACCGTTAACCACTTCAAACATTCCGCGCTTGACAATTTCTATATTTTTAGTAGAGATATCCAAGCGCTTTACCTTTGCCAATTCTTTTTCTGTCGGTCTAATAAAGGTCGGCTGCACGGCATAGCCGCCGTTCACAACCCGCGCCAGCATTGTCGCCAGCTGCAGCGGCGTAACCAGCACATAGCCCTGCCCGATACCGGAGTTTGCAGCGTCTCCATGCGTCCAAGAAGTGCCGAAACGGGCTTTTTTCCAAGCCTTAGTCGGTATAATTCCGGCCTTTTCGTTATCCAAGCCGACTTCTAAAACATTTCCCATTCCCAATTTAACCGCCATATCATGAATGCGGTCAATACCTAGTTTCATCGCCGTTTCATAAAAGAAAATATCGCAGGAATGTTTCAAAGCCTCCACCACATTAAGGCTGCCGTGTCCGGAATGCCGCCAGCAATGGAAACGGATGTTCCCGACATCAATCCCGCCGCTGCAGTTAAAGCGGGTATTAAGGTCAATAACTCCGGCTTCCAGCGCCGCCAACGCCACCACAACCTTAAAAGTAGACCCCGGAGAATACTGCCCCGAAACCGCCTTGTTGACCAGCGGCGTACGCTCGTTGTTCAGCAGCTCGTTCCAATGCTTATAGCTGATACCGTTAGTAAATAAATTCGGGTCAAAAGACGGTGTGGAAACCAAAGCCAAAATTTCTCCGGTCCGCACATTTAAAACCACCGCCGCTCCGCTTTCTTCTCCGAATGCTTCATAGGCCGCGCGCTGCAGACGGGCGTCTAAAGTCAGCGTCAGGCTTTCGCCCTCTTCGCCGCTGTTGCGTTCTATTTCATTCATCACGCGGCCATAGGCGTTGACTTCCAGTTTTATGGTTCCGCCTTTGCCCTGCAGTTTATAGTCAAAATAGCGTTCCAATCCGGACTTGCCTATTTTGAACCCCGGCACCATATACAGCGGATTATCTTTTTTATCTTTATCCGAAACCGGTCCCACATACCCCAAAACATGCGCATAAATATCTGCATACGGATAATAGCGGCTTAAACCCTCGTCAATTTCCACACCCGGCAAATCCGGCGCATGCAGCAAAATTTTAGAAACCTCCGCCCAACTCAGATTATCTTTCAGCTTTATCGGAATAAAGCGGCGTTTATTTTTCAAATCTTTGCGGATTTTCTGTTCTTCGCCCTCGCTCAGTGGAATAATTTTTTTAAACGTTTCTAAAGTGTCTTCAATATCCGGAGTCTGCTCCGCCACCATTAAAGCCTGAAAATCCTGTTCGTTTTTGGCAATGACTTCGCCGTTGCGGTCATAAATCAGCCCGCGCGGCGGCACCAAAAAACGGGTGGAAATCCGATTTTCATCCGACAGCATCTTGTATTTATCGGCTTCCTTTACCTGCAAAAAATACAGCCGCGCCGCAATCACGGCAAAAGCCAGCAGGTTAAAGAGTATAACCACAAAAGTTCTGCGTTCCACAACTCTGCTTTTTTCGCCGTTTCTATTCATTTATACGTTCCTGCGGCAGCAAGTTATCCTGCACCCAAATATTAAAATATGAAATAAGCGGATAAAACATTAAAGTAGAAAGCAAATTAACCATAATTTCCGTCATCGGCACAAACCGGCTGAAATAGGCCGAAACAAACAGCCACTTTATCAGAGTGAGGGCAAATCCGGCCAGCGAAAACACCAGCCAGCCGCTGACAAACGACGCAGCCTTAAAATAGCGCGCCAGCATATTGGTAACAAAAACCAGCAGCATCATCATTAAAATATTTATACCCAGCGGAGTAGAACTATAGGTGTCGGTCAAAAAACCCACGACAAAAGCTGAAATATAGCTAAACATATAGTCGCGCTTCAGCGTCCAGTAATAAACGCAGATAAACCCCACCGCCGGACGGAAATAGTTCAGCTCCAGCGAATTTATCGGCACATAAAACAAAAACATCAAAATAAGCGTCGCCACCAGAGGAATCCGATGGCGAAAAAATAAGCGCATTTTATCTTTGAAGTTATTGTGCATTTTTATTGTTTTCCAAAAATTCGCTTAAGTTTTCACTCTCTGCCGAAAGCCCGTAGTCCACGATTCGCACATATTCAACCCTGCTGATATCCGCCATGGTTTCCACATCTACAATTCCGTTTTTTACGGAGTTTACAAACCCTATCGGCAAGCCGGACGGAAACATTCCCCCCACGCCGGAAGTCACAACCACGTCACCCTCCTGAATGTCTGAAGTAGAACGGGTAAACATCATCTGCGGAAAAGCCGTGTTATTGCCGCTCAGAATACCGCGCACCCGCGTACGCTCTATCACTACCGGAATTTTGGAGTTGATATCCGTAACTAAAATCACTTTCGCATAGCGCCCGCTGACTTTGTCTATGCGTCCGATAACGCTTTCATCGCCTAAAACAATCTGCCCTTTTTTGACATTTTCATCGCCGATATAAACAAGCAGCGTATGCGTAAAGCTGTCGCCGGATTCGGCAATAATTTTCGCACTCATAAACGTGGCTTCGGCCGGCGGGACATAATTCAGCAGACGCTCCAGCAGCTGATTTTCCACTTCCAGCGTCCGCACTTTATTCTGCAGCATCAGCATTTGCTTATTTTCCACCTGCAGCGCGCGGTTATCGGCATATATATGGCTGATGTCATAAAAATAGGTATAGACCCGATGAATAAAGCGCGACGGCAGTTCCACCACCTGCATAACCGGTCCGGTGACATTCATTACAAAGCTATTGGCGGCATCCACCACCAAACTGTCTACACGGCTCAGCAAAATCAGCAAAAACGCGCTGACAAACAGCAAAAAAATAAAGAAATGGCGCAAAAAATCCTTTAGTTCACCAATTCTGATAAGCAGGGTTCCGCGCCGTTTCATCTTTTATTTTCCTATAATCACAAGCCGCCTCAGCCCATATTGGACAAAGCGCTTTTTAACTTGTTAACCTGATCCAAAGCTTTGCCACAGCCTTTAGCCACACAAGCCAAAGGTTCTTCGGCAATAGATACCGGCAAGCCTGTAGCATTGCGCAGCACTTGGTCTAAGTTGGCCAGCAAGGCGCCGCCGCCGGTCAGTACAATGCCTTTGTCCACAATATCGGCCGCCAATTCCGGAGCCGTATTTTCCAAAGCCACTTTTACAGCTTCCACAATATCTGAAACAGGCTCAACCAAACTTTCGGCCACTTGTCTTTCGGTTACCACAATTTCCTTAGGCACGCCGTTTACCAAATCGCGGCCTTTAATTTCCACCGTGCGGCCTTCGCCTTTTTCCGGCGGGCAGGCCGAACCGATTTCTTTTTTAATTTTTTCAGCGCTGCTTTCGCCGACCAGCAAATTTTTATTGCGGCGGATATAGTTTACAATAGCACTGTCCATTTTGTCGCCGCCCACGCGGATAGAACGGGAATACACAATGCCGCCCAAAGACAAAACAGCAACTTCGGTTGTGCCGCCTCCTATATCAACCACCATGCTGCCTGTCGGCTCCGTAACCGGCAGACCGGCGCCGATAGCCGCAGCCATAGGCTCTTCAATCAGCCAAACCTTGCGCGCACCGGCATATTCTGCCGATTCTTGAATAGCACGGCGTTCCACAGCCGTAGAGCCGGACGGCACGCATATAACAATCAGCGGAGAAGCAAACGCGCGGCGGTTATGCACTTTGCAGATAAAATATTTTATCATTTCTTCGGCAATTTCAAAATCGGCGATAACACCGTCTTTCAGCGGACGGATAGCCTGAATATTCCCCGGGGTGCGCCCCAGCATTTGTTTTGCCTCATTGCCGACGGCCAAAACCTGCTTGCGTCCTTTATATTCTTCAATCGCCACCACCGACGGCTCATTTAAGACGATTCCTCGCCCGCGTACATATACAAGCGTATTAGCGGTACCCAAATCAATCGCCATATCGCTTGAAAGCATTCCCATCAATTTTGCAAACATATGCATCTTCTCCAAAATTTAACAATGTTTATTTTTTATAACCAAACAACGCAATGTGCAAGGATTTATATTGTTGTTAACAGACTTGTTCACAGGTTTATAGCCTTGAAAATTTGCTGTAAATAGTCTTTTTGACCTGTGTAAACGTTTTCTAAAACCACATCGGCGCTCATTTTATTTTTCAGCCAAGTGCGCTGGCGTTTGGCATATTGTCTGGTGTGCAGTTTTGCCAAAGCCAAGGCTTCTTCCAGCGTGGCCTGCCCTTTTATAAACAAGCTGAGTTCCGGCACGCCCAAAGCTTTCATGGCCGGCATATTTTCATCCACGCCTCGGGTCAGCAGCCGTTCTATTTCAGATAAAACTCCGAGTTCATTAACCATTTTATCCAGCCGCAGACAGCAGCGTTCGGCAATAACCTCCAGCTCCGGCATAATTTTCACAGTCACAAAATGCGCTTCCGGCAGTTTTTGGATAAGCGGCTTGTTATACCATTCCGAAAGCTTGATTCCGGTTGCCGCTATCACTTCCAGCGCGCGGATAATTCTGGTTTTGTCGTTTGGATTCAGCTTAGCGGCTATTTCCGCATCCTTTTGCTGCAGCTCGCTATATAAACCGGCAAGTCCAGCCTGGCTTAAACGCTCCTGCAGCTGCAAGCGGATTTCCGGCGGCGTCTCCGGTATCGGCGTTACCCCGTTCAGTAAAGCTTCCGCATAAAATCCCGTACCGCCGACCACCACCGGCAACTTGTTCTCCGCCCATAAGTTATGTATTTCCGCCGCGCATAAATTCAGCCAGTCTACCACATTGCCGCGTTTATCGCAATCATAAATTTCAAACAAACGATGCTCCGCCAACTTTTTTTCTTCTTCAGTCGGCGCCGCGGCAATAATCGGAATATCTTTATAAATCTGCATAGAATCACAGTTCAGCACCACGCCGTTAAGAGCCTGAGCAGCTTCAGCCGCTAAAGCCGATTTGCCGGAAGCTGTCGGTCCGGCAATAACCAAAACCGGATTTTTACGCATCTGTTATTTATCCTCTTTGGCAATCAGCTGAGCAAATTCTTGACGTTTACGCTCATACATTTCAGCGTTTTCTCCGGATAATCCCTGTAGTTTACGGGCAATTACATATTGCGGCAGCTTGGCTTTAACCTCCGCTATCGGCAATTTCCATTGTTCCGGACGAATGCGGATTTTCTTGCCCTGTCCCGCCGAAACTCTAGGAGTAATCTCTCCGCTTTCAGCGTCTTCAAATTCCGTTAAGGTTAAGCGCAGATTCTCCAAAGTATTCGGAATTAAAAAGTCAATAAACTCGCCGCCGTTAATATAGTTGCGCACTTCAAAAACGGCGTCATCGCCCTGCCATTCCACAATAGAACCGGCAAACAGCCATTCACCCAGAGTGCGGGTATATTCATAGTTTTGGCTGATATTCGTCAGCTTGCCGTCATGAAAGCCCAAGCAATAGCCGCGGTTCTGCAGGGTATACAAATCGTCCATATATTTTTTATAATCCCATTCCTGCGGATTCGCATAGTAATCGTCAATCGCCTTGCGGTAAGCCCGCGCCACCGTTCCGGCATAATATTCGGTCTTGTTGCGCCCCTCCACTTTCAGCGAGTCCATACCGATTCCCAAAATATCATTCAGGCGCGGCATTAAGCACATATCTTTAGAATTCAGCAAATAGCCGCCGTGTTCGTCTTCCACAATTTCATAATATTCCCCTGGGCGGAACTCTTCTTCCAGCAAAAATTCAAAAGCTTTGGCGTTGTCTTGATTTATTTCCAGCTCTTTTATTGTACCGTCTTTTAAGCGCAGGTGCATTTTATAGTGCCAGCGGCAGCAATGCGCGCATTTGCCTTTATTGGCGCTGCGGTCTGCCATAAAGTTGGAAATCAGGCAGCGTCCGGAATATGACATGCACATAGCGCCGTGTACAAAGCATTCCAGCAGCACATCCGGACATTGCTTGCGGATTTCCGCCATTTCCGCGAATGTAACTTCACGGCCTAAAACGCACAGGCTTGCGCCCATAGACTGCCAAAATTTAACCGTCTGCCCCGAGCAGATATTAGCTTGAGTAGAAACAAAGCGCTTCAGCTCAGGAGCATTTTCTTTTAAGTAATAAAACACACCTGGGTCTGCCACCAAAACTCCGTCCGGTTTCAGCTCTTGCAGAGTTTTAACAAACTGAGGCAGCTTTTCCGCTTCTTCGTTATGAATATACAGATTTAACGTCAGATAGATTTTTTTGCCCTGCTGATGCACAAAATCTATTCCCTCTTTTAAATCTTCCAGCGAAAATTTAGACTGCGTGCGCAGGCTCATATCCGGAGTGCCGGCATAAACCGCATCGGCTCCGTACAATAACGCTGTTTTCAATTTTACCAGCGAACCGGCCGGCAAAAGTAATTCTGCTTTTCTCATGGCTTTACCTCTATGTTTGTTGTTACCGCCTGCAATTTGCCGAACGGCGTATTTTCTATTAAAATCTTTGCAATAAACCACGCCTTAGTTTTTTCATCTTGCAGCACCCAAAAATAAATCGGCTCGTCCTGCTTGAGTAAAAAACCGGCGTCAGTATCTTCTAAAATTTCTTGTTTATATTGGCATTTTAAGGCTTTTCCCGCAAAATAATCTGTCTTTATTTTTTCTTTTTTCAGCGTTTTAACCGTTGATTTAGCATACTTTTTGCCGTTAAACGAATACTGTTCCAAGTCGCACTTGCCTTTTGTGATAATCTTTTGCGCTAGTTCGCCGAAAACCGAAAGCAAATCGCCCGAAAAAGAATATTTAGGATTTGTAACAATTTCATCTTTGCGTTTATGCTCGTTTTTAACACTTATTCTATATTGCGGAACACCTTTATCATAAACAATTTCTTTAGAGCGATGCGTAAAACGTGTTTGTGTTTCATAGTAATAATCCTGCGGCTTAAAACCAGACTTGTCATATGTTCCGACTGAATGATAAGTTGCCGTAAACGGATATAAAGCGCCAAATGTTCCGCTGGTGGAAACAGATGTTTTAATATCATAGTCCTTATCCTTATAAAAGGCATAGCTGAATGTTTCTTCGCAAGCATCAAACAGTCCGATAGTCGTTTGCATATAATGCTTAACTTCCAGCGCCTGTGTTTTTGTACTCCACATAAATAAAGATAAAAATATTAAAAGTCCGTATTTCATTTTAGCCATTCATTAAACAATTTTTTCTACAATAACAGAAATTTTAAGATTATAAAGGAAAAAATGATGTCTAAAAAAGTTTTGCTGGTTTACGGCGGATTTTCTGCCGAGCGAGAAGTTAGTTTGTCTTCTAAAAATGACATTGCCGCCGCGCTGAAAAGTAAAGATTATGATGTTATTGAACATGATTTAACCGATGTTTGGACTTTTTTAGATGTTCTGAAAACCGAAAAACCCGATGTTGTTTACAATGGCTTATACGGAAACTGGGGCGAAGACGGCGAACTGCAAGGTTTGCTTGACTTGCTGCAGATTCCATACACCCACTCAGGGCTGAAAGCCTCGGCATTGGGAATGGATAAATATCTTACTAAACTAATTGCTTCGGCCGCCGGAGTAAAAATCGCCAAAGGAGAAAAAACAACTGCCGCCGACTATTTGCAAAACGGCACAAAAGTTCCATATCCTTATGTAGTAAAACCCATGTGCGATGGTTCCAGCGTCGGCGTATACATAATTCATAATGCGGAAGAAGCAAAAAAAGTAACTTATCCGAATCCTGACTTGCCGCTTTTGGTTGAACAATATATTGCCGGACGAGAACTTACTGTAATGTGCCTAAACGGAAAATCTTCTGTAATTACCGAACTTAAAACCGACTGCGCCTTCTATGACTATCAGGCAAAATACACCACCGGAAAAACTCACCATATTCTGCCGGCAGAACTTCCGGAAGACATTGCCGAAACATGCAAACGCCATACCGAAACTGTCTATAGCGCTTTAGGCTGCCGCTCTGTTGCCCGCTGCGACTTTCGCTACAATGAAAAAGACGGAGTTGTTTTGCTGGAAATCAATACCAACCCCGGAATGACAGCGCTTTCCTTAGTACCGGAACAAGCCAAATATTTAGGAATATCTTTCGCGGATTTATGCGATATTCTGGTTAAAAACGCCGCCTGCCGAAAAATGTAACCCTGCCGATATAAAACAAAAAAAGCGGGGCTGTTTTTAACCTCGCTTTTTAAATTCGGATAAATTCTATTTGTTAAAACCACGCGGCGGACGGCGGTTTACGTTGCCATTTGGCGAATGTTTTGCCGCAGCTTCAGCTTTTTCTCTGGCTTTAGCACGAGCTTTTTCCGCACCTTTACAATGACATTCCTCTCCGCGTGCTAACACTCTGGTGCAATAGGCACAATAAATTTTGCCGTTTGCAGTTACTGTTAAATTTAAATCCATAACAAAAATAATTTTAAACGTTAATAATAAAAAATATGCAATTCCTATAGCAAAGTTTGACTATTTTGTCAAATAGAAAATAACGTCCCTAAAATTATCTTTACTTTCGGATTTTGTTTCGTTAAAATAAAAGCGTAAAACAACTAATTTAAGAGGAAAGAAAGATGAAAAATAAGCTATTCAAAGGTCTCTCTCTCTCTCTCTGCAAATCCTAAACATCTGATTAAAGGCGTATTTTCTGCCGCTCAGCGTGTTTTTGCAGAGTTCAGCATAAAAAATCACACATTCGAAAATAACCCATTAAAAAATAAAATAACAGGCGGCACATTTCCGCGCTTTTCCGTCTCCACTATCAGCGTCATTCTTCGCCGGTACTCCCTGCTGGAAGTACCACGGCGGAGAATCCATAACGCCATTGCGCATGCAATGTCAATATGCGTTGCCGTTGGCAACAAAGTCATGGATACTCGTCTGCCACAGCCTGCAGGGTGTGGCGACAAGTATGACGTTTCGGGTTTGGGTTCTGGATTGCTTCGCGTTGCTCGCAATGACGCCGAAAGAAACAACATCGCATTTAAGGGTTTGGATGTTGTGCGCCAATACGCCTCAAAATTCTTCAAAACTGCGGAGAGTGGTGTAGATAAAGTGGTTTCTAGCTGCGAAAAAAATCCTAGTGTACATTGGATGTACATGAATTTTTTGAGACAGCGTAAAACTGCTTTAGATGCGCCTCTATACGAGGTTTCAGCCGGGCGGAGTATGATAGAAATGCTCGGCGTTCTGGCGATAATTGCTGTATTATCAGTTGGTGGTATCGCAGGCTATTCCAAAGCTATGGAGCAATTTAAAATTAACAAGACTATTGATGAATATGCTTATTTGATTTTTGGAATGATGGAGCATTTAGATGACATCAAAAAACTGGACAATGGCACTCATCTTTTGGGCTTTCTGAAAGCTATAGATTTATTTCCTGCCAGCTGGAATTATTCTGGTATTCATTATGAAGATAGTCTGGGAAACATAGTTCAGATGCATGTTCGCAGCAATAGACTGGTAATAGATATGTTCCTTAGAGACTTACACAATAGCGGCAATGAAAAAATGCCTCCAAGATTATGTGAAAAACTCATACAAAATATAGCTCTTCCTTTACACTCTTCTTTATACTATGTTTTTATATATAATGAATCTAGAACACTTTATTTCGGAGACAATTATTGTGATGGAGCCAATAGAAAATGTTTCAATCAAATATCTTTGCCTGATATTCATAAAGCTTGCTCCAGCTGTCCTGATGGTCAATCTTGTGCAATTGTTTTAGAATTTTAAAGCAAAACCCCATCGGTTTTTGCCTTTTGATGGGGTTGCTTTTTTCTATAGTTTTTTCCAAGTTGTGCCGGTTGGACTGTCTTCCAAAACAATTCCGCGCTTTTTCAGCTCGTTGCGGATAGCGTCGGCAGTCGCCCAATCCTTATTCTTTTTAGCTTCGGCACGTTTTGCTATCAATGCTTCTATTTCTGTGTCTTCAGCGTCGGTAGTTCCCTTAAACCAGCTTTCAGCATCGTTATATAATAAACCAAGCATATAAGCGTTAGCCAAAAGTTCTGATTTATATTTTACGCGCTCTTCTTTGGTTTCGGCTTTATTCAAATTACCCAAAGTTTCGTGCAAGTATGACAAGGCTAGCGGTGTGTTTAAGTCATCGCACAAAGCAGCTATCAACTTTTCGCTTGGTTCTGTTTTTTCGGCTGGAATATCGGCGTTTTTCAGCAAAGCGTTATAAAATTTATCCAAAATGTTTTTAGCCTGTTCCAAGCCCTCAAACGTAAAGTTAAACGGCTGATGATAATGTGTGGTTAAAAACAGCAGACGCAAGGCTTCGGCCGGATATTTAGCCAATATTTCATCAACAGTATAAAAATTGCCTAGCGATTTAGACATTTTTACGCCGTTAATCATCAGCATGCCGGTATGCACCCAATAGTGGGCAAAATGTGTCCCCGGATAGGCACAGCAAGATTGCGCGCACTCATTTTCATGGTGCGGAAAGATTAAATCAGAACCGCCGCCGTGAATATCAAAATCATTGCCCAGCAATTTGGAACTCATGGCAGAGCATTCCAAATGCCACCCCGGACGGCCATAACCCCACGGACTATCCCACCCAGGTTGGTCAGCATCTGATGGTTTCCACAAAATAAAGTCGGCAGGATTCTTTTTATAGTCGGCAATTTCCACCCGCGCGCCGGCAACCATTTCTTTCATTGAGCGACCGGATAAAAAGCCATAATTCGGCATAGAATCCACATCAAACAAAACTTGTTTATCGGCGATGTAGGCATGACCGTTTTTTAGCAGCAATTCCACCAGTTTAATCATCTCCGGAATATATTCCGTAGCGCGCGGACGATAATTCGGCGATAAAACATTTAATTTTGCCATATCGTCAATATACCAATTATAGGTTTGCTCCGTGATTTCACGGATAGATTTTCCGGTTTCTTTGTGTTTGTTCAAAATTTTGTCGTCAACATCGGTGATGTTAGAAACATAGGTAACGTGCTCTTTACCATAAACATAGCACAACAAACGATATAAAACGTCATAGACAACAGGAGTTTTAGCGTTGCCTAAATGAGCTTTGTCATAAACCGTTGGTCCGCAGACATACATACGCACATTGTCGGCGTCTATCGGAATAAATTTATCCTTACGCTGTTTTAAGGTATTGTGCAAATATATTTCCGGCATTTTATCCTCCTGTTAAGCTTTTTGCCCCAGCAAACGTTTTTTTGCTTTTTCATAACCGATTAGCGGCAGCAGAGTTTTTAGTTCCGGTCCATTATCCAAAGCCGTCAGCGCTTTGCGTACCGGATGAAACAGCTCGCGTCCTTTTTTGCCGCTTTGAGCTTTAAGAATTGACATCCATTCATTAAAAGTGTTTTCAGTCCAAGTTTCAGCCGGCAATAATTCAGCCGCTAAATCAGTTAAGGCTTTATCTTCAATAATCGGAGTAACCTCTTTGTGGCAAATGTCTTCCCAAACTTTTACATCGTCTACCACATCTAAATTAGCGCGCACATTATTCCAAAACGTTTCATCAGCGTCAATACGGTCTTTTACCAAACTATACGGCATTGAGCGAACTACTTTGGTGTTGAAATGTTTCAATTCTTCTTCATCAAACTTAGGCTGAGAACGCCCCAATTTACTAAAATCCAAAGATTCTGCCAGTTCATCCAAAGAATAATACGGCTCTATAGCGTCGGAAGTGCCGAGTTTTGCTAAAAATGAACAAATCGCCATGGCTTCTACGCCCTCTGCTTTTAGCTCGCGCACGCCCAAGCTGCCCAAACGTTTAGAAAGCTTGCCCTCAGTACCGGTCAGCAGCGGCAGGTGGGCAAAAGTCGGAACTTTACCGCCGATAGCCTCAAACATTTGAATTTGCGAGGCTGTATTGGTAGTGTGGTCTTCTCCGCGTACAATATGAGTAATACCAAAGTCGCTGTCATCAATGCAAGAAGGCAGATGATACAAATAGCTGCCGTCTTCACGGATGATAATCGGGTCGCTGAGCTTTTCGGCCTCATAGCGGCAATGTCCGCGCACAATATCGTTCCATTCTATCACGCCGTCCAGCAACTTAAAGCGATAGTGCGGCTTGCGGCCTTCGGCTTTGAATTTGGCTAAATCCTCGGCGGTATAATGCAGCGCCTGACGGTCATACACCGGAGCCAAACCTTTTGCCATAGCGCGTTTACGCTTAATTTCCAGCTCTTCCGGAGTTTCATAGCAGGCGTAAATTCTGCCCTCGGCCATAAGCTTTTCTTTAACTTCATTATAGCGGTCAAAACGTGCCGACTGGCGGGCTTCTTCGCTCCATTTAAAGCCAAGCCACACCAAGCTCTCGCGCATGGCATCCTCATATTCTTTTTTAGAACGCAGACGGTCGGTATCATCAATTCTCAGCATAAATTTACCGCCGAGTTTTTTAGCCAGCAGCCAGTTGAATAAAGCGGTTCTGGTGTTGCCTATGTGCATGAAGCCGGTTGGGCTTGGTGCGAATCTTACTTTTATTTCAGACATTTATTTTCCTATTTTTTGCGCAAATTTAATTTAAAATCTTTGCGTATCATATAAAGGTTATTTGCGGATTTCAACCCTAAAATGCGCCGCTATCCAAGTTTTGTTGATTTTTTTGCTCGTTGTCGCGGGTTATGGTTTGCAAATCTTCCAAAAACCAGTCTATATCTTCATCGCTATCCTCATATATCATCTTATAAAAGCGGTCGCGGAAAGCCAAAAGCAGGCTGCTAGAGCCGATTTTTAAATCCCGCACCTGCAGCAGCCCGTTTGTCTTGGCAATGCTGAACAAAACGTTAAAGCCGTTCTGCGCCTCATCAGAGCTGAGCTTTTTAAGTTTTATAACACACCACACATCGGCGCCGGTTTTGGTCGGCAGAACTTTAGATACGGAAAACGCTATATCGCCCTCGCCTAAATTCAGCGGATATCCTTTATACAGGCTGTTGATGTACTGCTTAAACAGCGGAACATATCGCTCTTGCTGCTCCGGCGTCATCTTTTTCCAATATTTGCCGACAGCAAATTTAGCGGCGTGGTCTAAATCTATATCTTTATAAAAAATCTCATCCAATGCTTTATATTTGCGGGCTAAATTAGTATCATTTAAAATATGTATAATCTGATTGCCCTTGGAATTTGCCCACTTTTTAGCCTCTTCCGCATTGATTTTTTCCGCCGCAAAAACCTCTGCCGACATAAACAAAACTAAAAAAAATATAATAAGTCTTAAGAAAACTTTCATCTTTATTTTATATCCTATAAACTGCATTTATAGATGTAGATTAACACAAAAATGGTTAATAAGATGAAAAAATTTTTAAAATTCGGCGTATTATCCGCTTTTTTACCAATGCTTGCGCAGGCTCAGCCGCTTCCGCAGTTTCAAGAACCGGTTTATTATGAAGCTCCGGCCTATTATCATCCGCTGGCGCCTCAGGTTCAGCAGCAGCGCAGCCCGATTGAGCAAATGGTCTGGAACAACAAAGTGCGCTGCGGCAGCGATATGAGCGTAAAAACCTACGCCCATAAAGAAGACGGCGTCTGGAGCGGCATTGACGCCGATTTATGCCGTATCATCGCTCAGGCTCTGTTAGGCGATAACAAAAAAATCCAAATGGTTAATGTGTCGCAAAAAAACATGTCTCGGGCTTTAGATGAAGACCGGATTGATGTAATGCTGAGCGGCGGAGCTTATTCGGCCAAAACCGAGACCTCCCGCCAAGCCCTGAGCGCCGGATTTTTATATTATGACCACCAGATGCTGATGGTGCATAAAGACGATTCGGATGACTTGGAAAATTACCGCGGTAAAAAAATCTGCATTTCCACCGACTCCGATTATTACAAAAATTTTGATGACTATAATATGAAATATAATCTGGGTATTAAATATTTAACTTTTAACACCCTGAAAGAAGCTAAAGAGGCCTTTTTGCTAAACCGCTGCCAGATGATGACGGCCAGCGGACTGATGCTGCACGGAATTCTGCGCGATTTGCCGGGAGCAAGCGCCAAAGTCCTGAAGCAGGAAATTGCCCTGCATCCGGTTTATGCATATGTACAGCGCGACAACGCCGAACTGCGCTTGGCGCTTAAATGGATTTTTAATGCGCTGTTTTTGGCCGAACAATATGATATAAATGTGCAGAATCTGGAGTTTTATTCCACCAACGACAATCCGGAAATCCGCAATTTGCTTGGCGACGACGAACAGCTGTGGACAGACCTGAAAGTAAAACCTCATTGGCTTAAAGAAATTATTTCTCTGCTAGGCAACTACCGCGATATTTTTGATAAAGATTTAGGACGCGATTCGGAATATCAGCTAAAACGCGGAGAAGGAAAGCTGGTTAAAGACGGCGGCACAATTTACCCATTGCCGTTTATGTAAACATGATATTTGTGCAAAAAGTATTTTTCTACAAAAAAATGCTTGCTTTTTGTAATAAAACTGTGTATCTAATATCAGAACATTGTGAAAAGCAAGTGTTATAGGGGTATAGCTCAGTTGGTAGAGCATCGGTCTCCAAAACCGAGTGTCGTGAGTTCGAATCTTACTGCCCCTGCCAAAAATAAAACCGCCTTTTGGGCGTTTTTTTTGCAATAACGAATGTATTAAAATTCCATAATAAGACCACAAGGTCTTCCTGCTTTTTTTGAGCAAAAACTACAAGCTTTTTGAATTTCTGCAACACTCAAACCATTTATACATGCCCGATTGGCTGTACCGCAAAAAGCATCGCCCCAAAATGTAGTTCCTCCACCTACAAAATAGCTTGTATAGAGTGCTGAATGCAAAGGCTGTACAACATTTACAAATAATGTACGGCAAAATTCCGGATTAAAATTTGTTGATATATCTCCTTCGTCAGTTTTTACTCGTCCGCCTAAATATAAATCAATAACAAGACGTTGTGAGCGTGAAAAAATTTGTAAAAGATTACCATCGTCATCAATAAGTCGGTCGTTGCGTCCGGTTACTTCTTCCGTCCAAGTTTCAGGAGCCAGATTTGCAGCCTTTATAATGTCAACCAAGCCATGATGTACATCCCCTTCTTCAAGATTAGAAATTTTGCGAATACTATCTATATGTTCAAGCAATCCTTGAATAAGATAACTATATTCTTCTGCCGTTCGCTGCATTTTCCATGTACGCATTGCTTTGGAATATCCAGCGATACCGCCGACAGTAAGAACTGCAATTATTGCCAGAACGCCGAGCATTTCTATCATTGACCGACCGACTGAACAAGCGTCATTGCGAGCAAAGCGAAGCAATCCATACTCCTCGCCCCTGCTCTTTTCTTTAAAAAATTCTATACCCTTAAACATCTTATTCCTCCTTAATTGTGTAAAAAAAACGACCGTT
>CAKQRZ010000015.1 GCA_934271715.1 uncultured Alphaproteobacteria bacterium | reverse complement strand
TTCTATTTGTTGTTTTTTTATGAAATACACGATTCTTTTTTTATTCTCAATCGTTCGTTTTCTGTTTTTAATTTACACTATTCCAACGCTTTGATTTTACGGTTGACTTATGGGGGCGACTGGTGTAAAATAAACGCTGTAATTAACCTAAAAATGAGGAAAGAAAGATGAAAAATAAGCAATCCAAAGGTCTCTCTCTCTCTCTGCAAATCCTGAACATCTGATTAAAAGCGCATTTTCTGCTGTTCAGCACGTTTTTACAGGATTTGGCAGAAAAAATGATACTTTCAGTAATAACACTTTCAGAACAAAACTAACAGACGGAAATAAGTCAACGTCTCCAGCACCAGTCATTTTAGGCCGTGACGCACAGTCTGTACCTAGAATCTTCTGGCAACGAGTCTCAAACCTAGTCAATAAATTTGCCTTATTATTGCATAAGTGCTGGTTGAGAGAAGATTCTTGGGATAAACCCAAGAATGACGGGTGCTGGGGACGCTGGTTCTCTCTGGTGGTAAGTAAACAAAGAAGCGTTGCCGCTGGCAACAAAGTCAGGGATACTCGTCTGCCACAGCCTGTGGGGTGTGGCGACAAGTATGACGTTTCGGGTTTGAGTTCTAGATTGCTTCGCTGCGCTCGCAATGACGGAGCAAGTAATGGCGAGGGATTGCCACGCCCTTGGTGCGACAAGATACTAGGCACAGACTGTGCGTCACAACCAAGGATGACTGGCGGCAGAGACGCAAATTCATTTGGTCGTTCAATGATAGAAATGCTCGGCGTGCTGGCGATAATTGGTGTATTATCAGTCGGCGGGATTGCCGGTTACAGCAAGGCTATGGAAAAGTTTAAGGTTAACAAGTGGGTGGATGATGTTGTGACGTTGATTGCAAATCTAAATACAACCTATGCCAACAGTAAAAATTTTACAGAAATCCATGAAAAAAACTTAACGGACTTTTTTGAGGAACTGAATATTATACCTGAGAATATGCTGGATGAGCAGAACCGTGATATTTTCGGCAATGAACTGCAAATCAGCTCGCATATTCCCAGCCGTTCGGAGTTCGGCTCACGTTTCTTTTTATATTTCTGGACCTTGCCGAATAATGATTCGGTTGATGAATGCAAAGCTCTGTTTGACATTGCCGCCCAATATGAAGGCTCGTGGGCTGCAGTTTTAAATGAAACCGAGTCTGGACAAATTGGCGGCACATATTCCGTATGCGGCAAATCGGCGCCGGATTCTTACGCCGAATGGATAAACTGCCAGCCCTATAACACCGCAGATATCGCCCAAAACTGCGCTGTCTGCTCCAAGCAAAACTGCGACATAAACTTAATCATTCACAACGGCATATAATTCAAACCGCCACACAAAAAAATCCTGCTCTGCTAAAAAACAGAACAGGATTTTTTTTAATATTGCCCGTTGATTGTGTTCAAATCATACGAAAGCAGGCGGATATAAGCCTCCTTTTCCTGCTGCAGCTGTTCTTGCTTTACAAGCACAAAATCCAGCATTGAGCTGTATGAATTTCCAGCCTCTTCAGGTGCATTCTCAGCAAGCAGCCATTCGCGCATTACCTTGCAAATGCAATGTTCCGGCTCGCGCGCATGAGTTTTTTCAAACTCAACGGCTTCAGCCGAAAACAAATCGGTCAGCGTATGCAAAACCGACGCCGATATTTTGCAATGTTTGACATACCACAGCAGCTTATCGTAATTTTCACGATAGCTCAGCACCAGCATTTTGGCGGCGGCGTCATCAAACCAGTTAATGCGCTCTGCCCCGACAAAATCGCCGTACATTTGACAGAAAAACTCAGCCGGCATTTTGTTTATCAAAATAAACTGCTCTGGCACAGACAAATGGCGGTCTTGCACAGTCTCTACAAACAGAGTCCACAGCTTAGTGGTGTTAATCTGGAAAATAAACTCCAGCTTAGAACCGCTCAGATATTGCTCCCACTCGGTATTCAAATCAGAGCTGCAGCCGTAATGCTGTTTAGTAAGCGAATTTGTGGCTATATAAGCGGCCAAAGTTGTTTCTACGTTAACATCGCCGTCGGCATAGCTTTCACAGAGCTTTCCAAACGTTTTGAGCGGCATACAGTTAAAAACAGTCATTACCGCATAACGCATTGCTTTAATAATACCCATACACTAAAAATTTAAGTTAATAATAAAATTTATGCCGCAAGCATAGCTCACGGCAGTTCTAAAGTCAATATTTTTGTCGGATTTTTTTGTCTTTTATGACAGCTGCGCCCGATATAATGAAGCATAAATGCTGTCCGGTTTAGCCACAAGCTCGTCATGCGTGCCGATTTCGGCAATTTTGCCATAGTTTACCACCACGATTTTGTCGGCGTTATGCACTGTAGACAGCCGGTGGGCAATCACAAACACGGTACGGTCGGCCATGAGGTTATCAATCGCTTTCTGCACAATGGCTTCAGACTTGTTATCCAGAGCCGAGGTTGCCTCGTCCAGAATCACAATCGGCGCGTCTTTAATAAAAGCGCGGGCAATCGCTATGCGCTGTTTCTGACCGCCGGAAAGCAGCACCCCGCGTTCGCCGATTTGCGTATCCAGCCCGTTCGGCAGCTCTTTAATAAAATCTGTCAGACAAGCGCAGGAAACCGCATATTCCACGGCTTTTTCATCGGCATTTTCATTGCCAAGCAGAATATTATCGCGGATAGAGCCGGAAAATAAAAAGTTATCCTGAAAAACCACCGCAATTTTATCGCGCAGAGATTCCAGCTTATAGTCGCGGATATCCGTGCCGTCTATCAGAATTTGTCCGGACGTGACATCGTAAAAGCGCGGCAGCAGATTCACGAGCGTAGTTTTTCCGCCGCCGGAATTGCCGACAAACGCAATCGTCTGGCCTTTTTTGATGTTCAGGTTAATATCCTGCAGTACCGGTTTGCCGGCGATATATTCAAAATTGACATGCTGATAGGAAATGCCGCGTTTAATCTCGCGCAGCTCCTTAGCATTCGGGCGGTCGCAGATTTTCAGTTCCATTTGCAAAAGCTCAAAAACGCGCTCCATAGCCAGCAGAGCCACCTGCACATTGTTAAAGTTGTTGCCTATGCCTTTTATCGGGTTATAGAGCAAAATCAGAGCCGCTACAAAAGAAACAAAGTTGCCGGCTGTAATCTGATGATGCACAATCAAATAGCTGCCGACCCAGATTACCAAAGCAATACCCAGCGACACCACAAAGTGCATTAAAGGCGAAAGCATGCCGGTGCGCTGCACCATTTTCATTCCCAGCTTAAACACGCGGCGCAGAGTATCGTCAAAGCGGCTGTTTTGGTAGTCGTACAAATTATAAGAAGAAATCACGCGGTTGCCGCAGAAACTCTCGTTATAGTGAGTTACAACCTCGGCGCTGGTAAACACGCTTTGCTTGTTGATGTCTTTAATGCGCTTGCGCACTCTGGTCAGCGGAAACAAGGCGCAAAACAGCACAATCACGGCAATAACCGCCAGCTGCCAGCTGTTGTAAAAAAGCACGGCAATCAAAGAAACTGATGAGAAAAAGCGCGTAAAAAACTGTTTGATATTGCTTAAAAGCCCGCTGCACGCCGCGTCCACATCATTATTAAAGCGCATCATCACATTGCCGGAAGTAGTGGTGTCAAAATAAGCGGCGTCAAATTTCATAAGCTTTTCAAACAGCGAAATTTTTACGTCGCTGGCAATGCGGCTGCCCACCCAAGTGTTTGTAAAATTAGCGGCAAAAGTCAGCACGCCCTGCAAGGCGCTGAAAACAATAATCACCAGCGGAATCCACAGCGTATTGGTGTTTTTTTCTATCATCATCACATCCATATACGGCTTGAGCGCCCAAGCGATGACGGCATCCATAGCGCCGACCGGCAGCGTCAGCAAAATAGCCAGCAGCGCCCTGCCCCAATACGGCTTAACAAAAGGCCACATCTGCCCGTAGTCATACAGCACATGATTATTTTTGATTTTTTCTTTTAACTTTGCAAACATATTTATCCTTTGATTTTTTGAGCGTATTTTAGCCGATATTTTGCAAAAGTAAATAATTTGTGGCAAGATATAAACGTAAAAAAGCTTAAACCTTACAGTTTTACCGTATCAAAAATAACTCTGCGCAAATCTCTGACAAAATTGTTTACATTATGGACTTTTTCAATATAAGCCCGTCCTTGAGCCGCATATTGAGAACGTAATTTGTCATCGGTCATTAAAGTTTTTATGGCGTTTATATAAAGATCTATTTTATCAAATCCGTCGCCGTTAATCTGACCTGTCCAGATTCCAAATTTAGAAGTAAGATTTTCCGGATTGCGGTTGCTGACAAGACATGTTCCATAAGATAAAGCTTCCAAAAATGAAATAGGCAAAGCCTCATGTATAGATGTATTGACTAAAATTTTAGCATCTTTCAGATATTGAGCTTTTTCTTCACCGTCCACATGACCGGCAAAATGCAAATTCGGTATATTTTGATATTTAGCCATGATAGACTCATTTTTACTCTTTTCTCTAAAAGTCTGTCCTAAAACATAAAAATTGTATTCAGGCATATTTTTAGCAATTTCGCAAAACAGCCAGCCTCTTTTTACAGATTCAATTCGGCCTAAAAAGATTATATTGTCTTTTTTAGGATAAGTCTGCACATTAAAATTTTTATCTATTTCTATTGGGTTCGGCAAGTATTGTATCGGCGTATCAGCCGGAAGATTATATAAATCTATAGCTTTTTGATTCAAAAAATATCCTTGTGAAATAAATTTTACACGTCCCTGCTCATTCCAATCATGCACTAAATCATAAATTTTTTGGTTGTAATAATTGGTTTCTGTAAAGAGTTTTACTGTTTCTATTTCATCCCATTCATATTTAGGTCTAGGGTCTTGTATCCATAAAATAAGATTCTTATTTGAATTTTTTTCATTTTTCAAAATATAATTAGATGTAAGTTCAATGCTTAAGTATACGTCATAGTTTTGTTTTTTTAGCCATAACTGCGCTGCTAATGCAGATTTTGGCAACTTGTACAAGTCAACATTGTCTACATGATATTTTTCAGCAAACAGCAAATGCTTGCCACGTCCCAAAAGCACATCAACTTTTATATCTGTATTTGGTATATATTTAGCTATGTAATTACGGGCTAAAAATCCATAACCGCCGAAAGCTGTGCCTGCACCGCCGAAAAATTCGTCAATAATCAATCCGACTTTGACTTGTTTCTGTAAAATTGAGTTTGTAATTTTTGCGTATTTTCTCCATATATTTGAAAATTTGACTTTTTTGGCACCTCGTCCAGTCAGCCATGGCTTTTTACTGCCTGTATAATGAACAATTTTCGCCTTGTCTATTAGTTTTGCGTTATATAACATATTATGTGTGGCAAAGTTATACATATTATTAATTTTTTTAATTTTACCTTTGCAAACAATGTTAATAACATCTTGATCTTGGTATTTAATTTTATTCCACAGCTCTTTAGTGGCGTTAATCAATTTTTCGCCCAAATTATCTTGGCGGATTAACTTTAAGTTCATAAGCAAAACACCGGCGTTAATATAAAGGTCGTCTGCGCCAAGCCCGATGCTTTGTTTGTGGTTGGTTTCTTTTATATATAAATCTTCAGCGCCTGAGAAATAGTTATCTTTTAAATCCGTATTATAAAAATCTGCTATATTTTTGCAGACAATCAAATCAGCATCCAGATAAAGAATTTTATCCAAATCCGGCTGTAAATCGGCAATCACATAGCGGTAATACGTTTCAACAGAAATATGGGATATGTTCAAAGGCAAAGAACTGACTAAATGCTGCGGAACCAAAATTCTCTGCACCGTAAAATTTTTATATTTCAAAAGCAGTTTCTGCAATAAATGCAGATTGCTATCATCTAAATCCGATGAAAAAATATAAAAGTTTATTTTCTGTGTTTTATGATTTTCTAAAATAGACGTCATAACAACAGCTACTTTATCGGAATATGTGTTATTAACACAGAAAGCAATGTTCATATCAGTCATTCAGCATACTCTTTGATTAGTTTTTTATAAGTAAAATAGTTTTTAAGTTTATGTCCGCGCCAACCCAGAAAACCTTTACGATTTAATTCTGTTAATTCTTCGGCAAAAAGTTTCCATATAGTTTCTTTGGTATTTTGTGTGGTTTCGGAACATCTTTTTAATTGTTCAGCCAAAATTACCGGAATGAATTTGTTTTTAATAAAATGTAATTCTTTAGCATTTGTGCATTTCTGATAAAGATTGCAAATAAAAAAAGTTCCGGCAGTATAGTCGCTTATAGTTTGCGGAGTTGATTTTTGTTTTGATATAGACTGAGGATTTATAGTATAAAAATAAAGTTTAGCATCCAGAATAACCGTTTTAGGTTTGCGAGCCAAAACCGCATAAGTGTGCGGATAATCTTCAAAATGAATTTTCGGTATAAATTCCAAACCATTCAAAAGCTCACGCTTATAAAGCTTGCTCCAAACATTAAAAGAAATCCTATATTTACCATGTCTGCTCTGAAAAAACAGCGGAGTATCTGTAACTTTAATCTTAATTTTAGATAAATTATACTTTTGCGGAATAATATTGCCTGTTTTGTTTTTCAAAAAGCCAAAGCATACCATTTCCGCCTGATATTTTTCAGCACAGCTGTATGCTGCTTCCAAACATTGCGGATGCAGGCAATCATCAGAATCTAAAAAATACACATATTCGCCTTTTGCCTGTTTCAAACCATTGTTGCGAGCCATGCTCAAGCCTTGGTTTGCCTGATTGATTATACTAAACCTTTTGTCTTTGGCGGCGTATTGCTGCAAAATCTGCAAGGAATTGTCCTTAGAGCCGTCATTGACGCAGATTGCCTGCCAATGCGGATAGGTTTGCGCCAGCAAGCTGTCCAGACATTCCGGCAGATATTTTTCCACATTATACACCGGAATAATTACCGAAACAGTTTTATCCGATTTAACTTCATTTTTGCCTATGCAAGTCATTTATATCAAGCTCCGCTTTATAAAATTTATACAACTCAAAGTTAGAGATTTTATCCGCTAAAGTCAAACAAATTTTTATAGTTTTAAAACAAAAAAACAGAGAGCCTCTGCCCTCTGCCTTTTATATTTTTGTTTTTTACTTATTTTCAGAATTTTTCGGTTTAAAAAATACTTTACGCGTTGCGATAATCAAAGCAAGCAGCTCACCGCCGTAGCACAAAGCAATCAATCCCCAGGCTAAATATTCTTTTAACTGCGAACCGACGCTTTCTGACAAGAGAACCGGCACAACTGCCGCACTTACTATATACAAAATCAAAGAAATACAGCCGATGTAATGCATATATACGGAAATTTTAGGAAACTTTGTGATAAAATTCTGCAAAAAGCTAAATCTCTCTTTTCGGAACAAACCGACAATCAGGAGAATGACAAAAGCCCAAAACATAAGGTCTGTTATAGTCTCAATAGGAGCCGCTAAAGATTCAATCCAACGTCCCGGCTCCGTAATCAGATAGTCTATTGTAAAATATAATCCGGCAAGCACACACAGCCCTTTACCTTTTATTTCCATTTATCATTCTCCCGATGCAGTTAAATTAAATAATATTTAAGTAGTAAAACAAAATAATTACAAATGCAAGCAAAATAACTATGAATAATGATTTTATTTAAAACAACCAGCTTCTTCCATAGCATTAAACACATTTGCCGCACCGTTACCTATTTGTTCGCCCCTGACATAGTTTTTAACCAATTTATCAGCTACCGGAACTTTTGATATAGCATAATTAGCAACTGGAGTAAGTTTAGGGTTTGGTGAAATTTTATAATTAGAAATAGTATTGTACAATATATTTTCTGGTGTACAGCCTTTTCTATACCTATTTTGATAATTTCTTTCTCCAAAATATTCTTGATATAAACTGCTTAATTTATTCATGAAATCTTCCACATTATTATCATTTTGAGATTGTTGAGTTTTAACATTTTGAACTTGAGACTGTGGTTGAGATTGCTGTTTCATTTGCTGCTCTTTTTCCTTTTGTCTCATAATGTTGTACTCCAATTCATCTCGCAAAGAAAAATCTTTGTGGCAAACACCGTATTCATCAATTTGTGTTTTTTCATCTATATCATATAAAGACATTTTAATTCTCCTAATTTTTTAAAGTTATATTACATTTTACTTTTGTTCTTTAGTTTTTTCAACTGCCTGCTGAGCGGCTAAACTTGCGCCGCCGCTGGAAAAAGCTCCGGCTAACTTAACTCCGGAGTCTACTGTTTTGAACATATTATCCCAGCCGCTTTGACGCGCCGAGGTCAGACGGTTTTCAATATCCTTATTAGCGCCGTACAGGTTTGCCTGATTCTGATAGCCGGAAACCGAACCCTCCAGCAGCGCTTTAATTTGCTGAATATAATTCAGCTGAGAGTTATTATTGAAATTTGCGCTGTTAATATTGTCGCTCAAGCTTTGGCTATAGGCACCCTGCCCCGCCGCAATACTTTGATAAGCCGCCTGATTGAGCGCTTCATTCTGCTTTTGCTGCAGGTCGTTCATCGCCCGCTGATAAGCCTCGCTGCCCACGCCGATGCCTTGGTTAGCCAAACTTGTCTGCAAATCCGCCTGTTGCTGCTGATATTGCGGCGTAAGCTTATCCACAGCCGACTGATACACGGCATTTTCCGCCCTCTGGCGAGCCTCGTCCGAGCCGTTTACCGAAAATTGATATTCCGGCATATTGCCAAGATTCTGGCTCATGCTGAGCGCCTGCCCCGTCATATTTTTCAGGGTGTTGTCATAGTTTGAGGTATCATAATTACCCAGATAATTCAGATAGTTCTTTTCATAACCGTATTTATCGGTTGATGAATTTGCAAAAACTTTTCCTATTGATTTACTCATTTATTTTCTCCTTTTCTTTTATCCATTTACATTCTTCTTTCAGCATGCCGAAAATATAGCAGTCTTCGCCGTTCTCACGATAAGCCCTGAACATTCCCTCTTGCTGAAATCCGAGTTTTTTTACAAAATTAACGCTGGCGGCATTGCTTTTGCTGACCAGTAGCGAAATGCGCCGGCATTTTAATTTGTTAAAGG
This sequence comes from uncultured Alphaproteobacteria bacterium, assembly GCA_934271715.1. Taxonomy (GTDB): domain Bacteria; phylum Pseudomonadota; class Alphaproteobacteria; order RF32; family CAG-239; genus RUG410. The sequence continues at coordinate 25,558 of CAKQRZ010000015.1, read as the reverse complement.
CCATGTCAAACATAACTTTTAACATGCGGCGGTTACACCAGCGCTTGTCCGCGCTGTAAACTGTCCACCAAACCTCTATGTTGGGGCGGTAGCTGTGAAAAATCAGCCCGCCCAGCATTTTCCCGCCTTGGGCAAAGCCATAGGTCATGTGCTTGTCCAGCCAGTCGGTATTCTCTCCAAGCCCCTTGCAGACCCATTTGGCAATGATATTGTTTTTATCGGGCAGAATCTCATATTCATCGTTCATAGCACCCCGCTCCCGACTTCATAGCGGATGCCGGTTTCAAACCACTCTATCAGATTGCCTTTAGTTTTGGTTTTAAAGACCACGCTGGCTTTGTAACCGGTAGATGAATTGGCTATCCATTGGCTGCGGATAGAAGTGCTTTCGGCGGCGCCCCATTTTATACCCAGCGGCTCTTTGGAGCTTGACCACTTGGTTTCATTCCACTTATGCCGGCCGGAAGCAGCAAAGTTTTCTAAATAGTCAACTCTGCGGTTTTCCATATCCATATTGGTATAAATAACCAGCGAATAGCCGGTGCTGGATTTGGTGTGCGGATTCAACAGCTGAATTTTTTTGACACTGTTGCAGCCTAAATCATTATAGGCTTGCTCCACATGTCCGCTGATTTCTACTCCGTTGTCGGAATAGCCCTCATCAAACAAAAAAACGCCCTCATCGGCACCGAAATATAGCCGCTGATTATACAGCCCCCAGCAATGCGCGCGGATACCCGTAAAACGGCACCAAGCGCCGGTGTTTACGTTAATTACATGCTGCTCGTATTGGTTGGAAACAGGCACGTTAAAAAGCCCGTAGCCGCCGCGGCTGTAAATTATGCCCTGCCAGCCGTAACGCTGCAGATTATGTGCAGTCCGCGACAGCACCAGCCCGCGTATGGCGTCGCTGAAAGCTATCTGCGACGCGTTGGCCTGCTCCAGCGGCAAAGCTTTAGACAGCGGGATATAGCCGTCTTCCGAAATTATCACGACATCGCCCTGATACGGCACCAAACAGCTATAGCCAATCGGACGGCTGATTTTATAGGAACCGCGCAGCTGCCAGCTGTTTGCGCTGTTGATATCGGAGCCGACATAAACCAGCGCTTCGCCCTCAGATGTGATAAATACCGTCAAGTCGTCTATGCCCTGCCCGCCGTCCTGCGTCCAGTTGGCAACCGCCACCAGCTCGCCGCCGAAACGCGCTACCTGCGCCAAATCAAAGCAGTTCAGCTTGCCTGCAATATTGCCGGCGGTTTCGGGATACCAGACTTTGAGCGTGCCGCTTTCCACAAACCACAGCCGCTGTTTAGAAAGCCCGACATTGGCTATACGCAGCGGATTGAGGCTGGCGGCGCTGAAGCCCCAATCCTCAAAATGCTCAGCCCCGCTGTCATCCTGCCAATAGACTTTCGGGACATCGCTGCCGTTTACAAAATACAGATAATTTTTATATTGCTGCGTCCGGCAATAGCTGTTTGAAAATTTTATGTTTTCATAAGCTGACACATTTTTGCGCGAGCTTATATTATAGGCTTTGCCGCCAGAAACCGCAAAAAAATAATTGCTGCCGCCGTTTTTATATTCCGCCAGCGTGCAGACTTTTTCCGGCAGCTTCACATATTCCGTATAGCCTTTGCGCAGCGTCACTTTGGTGTCCAGCGGCATATAATTATCCATAACCACGGCATAGCCCGCCGCCATATCCGCCAAGCTGTCGCGGACGTTAAGCCCTTTAATCGGCGCCGGCAGCGTATAGCTTACCGACTTATTGCCCCTTGCTGCTAACTTTAACTTCATTGATTATTACTCCTGTTTTGCCTAAATCGTCCGCCGGATGCGCCAGACAGATATCGGCTGCAGCATGCTCGGCGCCGAAACGCTTTTTAAGCTCGCGCTGAAACTCGTCATATTCTTCGCCGTAATCCAAACCGCTGCGTTTCAGCCAGCGCCACAAAATGTTCAGCTTTACCAGATATTCGTCAAACACCGGCACATCCGTATTGGCGGTCAGTTCGCTTTTTTCTTCAAAGGTGTCAAAATCCCACGCCACTCCGTTGGAGCGATATTGAAACACAATCCGCATTCCTTCGGCCGGCGGCGTTAAAAACACAAAACGCCCGTTCTGAATTTTGAATTTAAGATTATTGCCGGGGCTGGAAAAATATTTTTCGCGCATCCATTGCTCCGGTGTAATCGCTCCGATAACGCGTTCTCGGCTGTCTTTAATAAAAATAGTATTGTTCAGCAAACAATAAAAATCCGGCAGAAACTCGGCTATCGGATATTGAGTGCGGCCCTCAACCGTGCGCAGGCAGCCCTCTTTTGTCAGCTCCTGCCAATCGCCGTAGCGCAGCAGGCTGTCCAGCGCCGACTTGGCCACGCTCAAAAAAATACTTTCCTGCTGGCTGTTGGCGTCAAACAAATTATTGGGACGCTTGGTCGCCGCCAAATCGGCAACCTCGCGGCAAATTTCCAAAATAGTTTTCATTTTCTTTCTCCGAACTTGCCGTATGAATTTTTCTTGCGCTCCTCATTCAAGGCGCGCTGCACCGCCGCCAGCTGCTCGCGCAAGGCTTCCAGTTCACGTTCATATTCCGCCTCTTTCTTGGCAAACTCATCCAGCATTTTATTGTTGTTTGACTGCTCCAAAAACATCTGCGCCAAAACATGCTCATCCTGCAAGCCAAGGCTTTGTACCTTGTCAAAATCCAATTCCGCCAAAGCCTCCACCGTAAACACTCCGCGGCTTTTGCAGGTAGCGATTTCCGCCGCCGTCAAAAACGCAAACTGCTCCAAAGGCGTGCCGTTTTCCGCTTGCTTTTTAGAAAGCTGATACAACGCGTATTCTTTTGGGAAACGCCTGATTTTTTCGGCCGTTGCCGGTTGGTTATACACCTCGGTGCTGTTGTCTTTCAGGCGGATTTCTATATAAGTAACATTTTTGAAAACCGGCAGTCCGTTTTCTGCCACCTCATTAGTTTTTACGGCCTTGTCATAAAATCTGGCCGCCACGTTTTTTTCACTGTCTTTTTGATTCAGCACTTGCTGAAACATTGCATATTCCATATCCATAATTTTTTCCTTTAATTTAGATTCGTAACAAATTGAAAAGGAGTGATTTTTAACTATCACTCCTTTTCTTGCAACAACTATTCTTTAGTGTTAATCAACACGCCTTGAACAGCCGCGTTAGACATAGTCATATTGCCGGCCCAACCGATAATGCGGTACAGCGCATCCTGATTTACCGCCAATCTGTCGCCGCCGATAATTTTCATATTGCGGTCTTTATGAGTGCGCAGGTAAATGTAGTTGGTATTCAAAAAGTACATGTGTTTTTCCGGACAATGACCGCCTTGGCCACCGTCAAAAATCACATCCGCGCCCTTGAATTTAAGGCTGGTAAAACCGGCGTCCGCCATTTTAGGGTCAGAAAAGCGCTGCATAGCCGCCAATGATTCGTCAAACAATGTATAAAGCGCGTCATCGCAGACAATCAAATCCGGCTTGTCGGCATTGCGGCAGCATTTATGATACAAAGTGTTCATCATTTTGCGGATGTTGGAGGAATCAACATCGGCGCTGACCGACTGATTGCGCCAAAATTCGTTTCCGGCAGCCGAACGGTCAATACCGCCGACCGTGCCGGAAGCCGGATCATCGGCAACCAGCAAAGCCAAACCGCCGATTTCTTTGCCGGCCGAACCGGTTCCGTCGCTGTACAAAGCCACAGACATCTGATTTTTAAGAGTTTTTTCAGCATTGGAAATACGTTTTTCCAGCAAATCCATAACCTGTTCAGGACCGCTGTTCATCAGCAATTCTTCGCCGGAAATCGCCACCGAAACCGCACATAATTTCAAAGCATATTCGGCTGCTGTAAACAGCTGTTTCGGCGTATAGTTAATGGTATCGTAACCGGAATACCACACCATATCGCCCTCGCCGTATTCCAGCTCTTCCAAAATTTTGACACCGCCGGTCAGCGGACGCATTTTGCCCTTGTCTTTCAAACGGGTCAGCAGCGCGTTGTTTTTAGAAATGTTATCAGCCATTTCTTTTGAACGGTTGTTAAGAGTTAAGGTAAACACTTCATTATAATCTTTATTTGTCATTTTTTTATCCTTTTAAAATTTAAGTTAATCCATAAAAGCAGCCATATTTTTTTCAATCTCTTCCCGCAAGGTCAGAGGTCTTTCCGGCGCTTTTGCTTTTCCCTTTGGGGAAAATGCCGCTTTCTGCGCTTTCCGCGCATCTTCGGCTTCCGAGCTGATTTGTTTGGCAATCAGCTCTTTGCGGACATCGGCATTGAGCCAAACCGCCTTTTTGTAGGCGTCTTCAAAGCCCGCGGCCAGTCCGCTTTGCAGCAAGCTGCGCATCTGATTGTAAACAGTCTCAAAATACGGATACAAACGGCGGCCGTTTTCATCTTTCTGCGTGCCGAATGTTTGTAGTTGGCTGTTAAAATCTGCGCTTTGACGCTGCTGCAAATAGTCTCTAAGGCTGTGAAAACTGGAATCCAGCTCCGACAGTCTTTTTAAAATCCGGTCAGTTGTTTCGGCTTGCGGCGTTTCGGAAAACTGAGCCTTTACATTAAAGACCTGAGCGATGGCGCTTAAGGTTTCCACCGGCCGATGATGCATTTGCTCATCTATAAAAGCCAGCCCCTCCAGCCACTCGCGCAGACTGTGTATGTTGTTTTCGGCTTTACGTTTTTGAAATTCGCCGTCCAAATTTTTCAGGCTGTCTAAAAGCCCTATTTTGGCCGACAGCTCCTGACGTTCGGCTTTCAGTTTTTCCTCGCGCTTGCTTAAATACTTCTGCCATTTCGGCGAAAGCTCACCGAACGCCGCCGCATATTCCGGTTCAAAATCGGCAGGAGCCGCTACTGGCAAAGCCTCTTCTTCGCTCAGAGCGGGTTCCGCTGTTTTTTCATCCGGCTCATAAAGACCAAACGCCTTAAACTGACGTTCAATTTCTTTTCTTAAGTCATTCATTTCCATATCATCCTTTTGTAGTTATAAAGAAAATCGGCAAACAAAGACTGCCGCCGTTCTCTTTCTTGTTGATTGCGAATATTCTGATAATATTCGGGTGAATAGTCGCCCGCCAAGGCTAACCCCGTGGCGCGTAAATACTTGTCAACGTCCGCGACCGAAGACGCAACAGATCCGTCCGGAAGAAGCACTTCTTCCGCGAATTGCCTGCTGATGTATGTCATCATATTTCTCCAAATTCCGGGTATAAAAAAACGCCTTGTTTTCATATCAACAAAGCGTTTTGTTTCCTAAAGCTAATAGTTATTTTCTACAGTTTTCCGGCGGCTTTTTTCTGCCGGTTTTCATCTGTTATCGGCACGCATCCGGTTTGATTGTCCCAGCTCAGACAGTCATCACGGCAGATTTTCTGCACCGGGTCATATATCTTTCCGATATCCAAACAATAGGCCTGCTTATCAAAAAACAAATATCCGGCAATACCTATAACCGCCAAAATCAAAAATACTGCAGCAAAATAAAATACCCGTTTCATATATTTTTATTCCTTAATTAACTTGCCTATAGTATATTTCCATATCAACCAATCGCCGTAATCCGGCCATAGATAGCGATACAGTAAACAATGCAGCTGAAATACTAAATACATAATATCAACCCCGCACAAAAAATAACTTATATAGACGCATCTTGATAAACAAAATAAGCCGACTAAAGGAATATATAAACAAGGTATTAAATGCACAAAAATTGTTGCTGAAATATCTGCAGTTTCAGGTGTATCAGGCTCAATAAAATAATGTACTGAGCTTTCAGCCGCTAAAACAAATGATATTATCAAAAAGCACCAAAATACATATTTAACTGCTTTATAATCCAACGTTTCAGTCATCATTTTAATTTTGCGCTCCCTAAAGTCCACAAAACCTCATTTCCAGCACTTATTACAGAAAAAAGATTTTGATTTGTACAAAATAAAAAATATCCTGCAACCAAACCTATATACATAAATTTAATTCTGCGCGGCACCAAGAAAAATGAAACCGATAATAAGGCTAACACAATACCATAAAATAAAATTTTAATCATATCCATCTCAGTATCTTTCTTTCATTCTTCTGCAGCACTAATAAGTTGTATTAAACATTATCAATCAACTGTTTGTAAATTGCAAGTTATTTTTTACCAAAATCATCACGATATTCTTCTTCGCTTCTTTCCGGAGCAAGTTCGTTGTCGCTGTAAGCGTTTTCATTTTCCGGCTCTGACGGAACGTTGGAAACTCTTCCGTAAGCCTCATCTTCCGGCAGCCAGCCGTAAGCCTCGCTTTCACGCATTATTCTTGGTCTGTAACTCATTTTATGTTATCCTTTCTTTAAAAAAATTACCATTTATCATCGGCGGAATTTTTAGCGCGAAACATACTTTCTATGCTGTCGCTCGGCAGACGTCCGCACTCTTCGTCCGACCTCTCAAAAACCGGCTCGGCAAAAGTCAGAGCCAAAGCGTCAGCCATATCCGGCGACTTGCCCAGCCGTTTTTTAATTTCTTCTTTTTCTTCAAGCTGCAAACGTCCGCGGCTGTCATATTTTTTATTAACGGCGCAAAGCTCGTTTGCCAGATTTTCATCGTTCGGCAGCTCCACTTTTTGCTCGCCGCTCAGCCATATCCGCAGCTCGTCCCACATCTCGGCGCGCCGGTTGTGATAACGGTCATCGGCCAGCGCCTTGGCGCCGAACATCACCGCTCGCACCACCCGCTTAAAACCGCGGTCGTTCAAAATATCCACCACGCCTCCGCCCACGCCGCCTGCATCCACAAATACCCGCGCCGGCTTATATTGGCGGATAAAAAAAGTGGCGCGGTTTGCCACTTCTACATTATCCAAACGGGCATAGCTTTCAAAAAACAGGCACTTTCTTCCGCGCCGGAAGCAAAACACGCTTTTATCATCGCCGAAACGCGCCACATCCAGCCCGATAATCAGCGGAGAAGACGGATTTTCCAGCCTGGTGTCAAAGGCCTGGCGCACCAATATCGGCGCAATCAGCTTATAGCTTCCGACCGCCACCGGCGCCCCCAGCCAGATATGCTCATAATCTTCGGGGCTTTCCTTTTGGCATTTTTGCGCCAGATAGCGCATTTCTTCTGGGCAAAACGGATTATCGGTATAGTTTACCTTAACCACCAAAGTCCGCTCATCGGGATGCGCGCCGACAGCCAGCCAAACCGGGTCGTTTTCTTCTTCCCTGTTCATAGAAATCCAAATTTCCGAACCGGCTTTACGGATTGTCGGGTCCAAAATTTCCCAGCTTTTCTTGCTGATTTTCTGAGCCTCTTCCAGCCAAACAATATCTATCCCCTCCAAAGATTTGATATTATTTGAATCCTGTTCGCGCAGGCCTTTAAATATAAAAACCGTGCCGCTGAGCTGATTGATTATTTTAGTTTCGCTGATTTTATAATCGCTTAAGCCATAAAAGCTGATGCGATCGCTTAAAAGTTTGTATACGGAATCTTTAATACTGTCCTGCACTTCGCGCATACAGGCAATCCGCAGCTTTTTCATGCGCCCCAGCAAAAGCAGGCTGTCGGCAAAGGCATACGACTTTCCGCCGGCACGCCCGCCGTAATAAAGTTTATAGCGGCGTTTCAGCTTCATCAGCGGCGCAAAGATTTTCGGTATTCTTGCTATCATTCTGTTTGTCATTTACAAAATCCACCAATATTTTTGTTAAGTTTTCTGCCGTCTGCGCACCTTCTTTATCGGTCTGCATCGCGGCAATTTTACATTTTAATTCTTCAGCTTTCAGAGCCAGATTTATATTGCCCTCATCCACCGCCATCTGCTGCAGACGATTAAGCATTTCCAAACTCTCGGCAAAAGAATATGCTTTTAATTTTTTCTTAGCCATTATTCCTCCTTATTCCACATCGTTATAAAAAATATGATTACCGGCAATGTAACACGGGGTTTTGCCGGCAGCCCACTTGGGCTTAACCTGCTTGGTATGATAAAACAAAGCTCCGTTGGTAAAATCCTGCAGCTGCCCTGACAGCGCTCTTTGCGCAATCTGCAGGCATTTTTGAAAACCGTAAGCGGTGATTGTCTTTTGGCACAGCAGCTTATAGTTAGGGTCGTTTTTGTTCCAGCAGCTGAACTGCGCTTTTTTCAAACAAGTCTGCGCTACGCTCGGAATTTTTTTGCCGTTAAGCAGCTCATAGCCGGTAAACCATTTGCCGGATTTATAGCGGTTCATAATCACGCACGCCACCGCTTCCAGCCCCTCATCGCCCTCGCCGCGTGCTTCGCCAAACAAAGTGCGGGCTAAAACCTGCAAATCATTCTCGGTCATTTTTACCTGCCTTTCCGGCAATCAGAGCCGATAACTTGGTTTTAATAAACTCATTACCCCATTCGTACAGCGTGCGGCTGAACAAAATTACCACACACGAAATACCGCTGCGGGTCGCCCCCGAAAGTGCGGCGTAATCTAAAAGCAAATACATAATATAACCCATGCAAAACGCCAGCACGGCGTCTATGGTGGCTTGAAAAAAGCCTTTATAGCGAATATAGGCTGACGCAATCGCCATCAGCACAAAAAGCATTACTGTTTTTATGTCATATATCATTTAACCTCTAAAAAATTTTGTATATAAGAAATTCCCCGAAACAGCCGAAAGAATGGCCGCATAACGAGGCATTTTTAATTGGAAAAATTGTTTTTATTTGACAATTATCGTTTTTGTCTTTATAAACAAAAAGCCGGCTGTTACAGCAACCGGACATTTCAACGTAGAAAGAAGTTGACTAATAACTTCCACCTCTATGGTTGTTATAATGACATAAAAAACTAAAAAAGTCAAATATTTTTTAGCAAATGTCTTGAGTTGACTTCTTTCCTAACCGCCCTAAGGGCTGAAAGGATAAAGAATGGACAACTTGATCAAAGTTCTAAGTATAATAATTCTTATACTTAAAATCATCATCCTTCTTATAAAGAATTAGTATGATGAGACGAAGATTTCAAGAGTTTTTTAACTTGTTTTCTCCGTCCTTTGATAGTTAGTCATTCTCTTTAGCTTTCCAGCTTTCAAAGTCCAATACCTCAACCCTGGGAAAATCCTCTGCTTCGGGAATTTTACGCAAATATTCCAGATAGTGCAGATATTGCCGATAGGTTTCGGCGCTGTCGGTTGTCGGCAAAGCGGCGGCAGTCTGTTTTTCATATCTGTCGGCTTTAGCCAATATCATATTCATATAGCCGTCGCGCACAAAACGCACGCCGACAGCTAAAACTTCCGCCGATACGGCAGCCGCTTCAGTTATCTCAAAATAATCGGGACGGCAGTCTTTGATATCGTAGCCGTTTTCGTTGCAAAACTGCGACATGCGTTCATACACCAGCGGATTAAATTCCCCGTTTTCATCCGGCAGCAGCCTAAAGCCCAAAGCTAAAGGCTCTCCGGAATCCTGCCATTCTTTATAATTATCACTCATTTTCTGCTCCTTTGTTATACATAGCCGATTGCAATCCAGTCCAAAGCCACGCTGGTTGAAACTGCAACGCTGAAACTGGTTGTCGTTTTTAAGGTTGTATCGCAAAACACCGATACCGCTCCCGATAGATTATCTGATACCGCCGTAACCTGCGTTAACACTACATACGAAGTATCGGCATACGGCTGCTTAAAGACAATTTTAGAGCCGTTCAGAACTCCGTTTAAGCCCCATTGAATTAACAGCCGGTTGCCAAGCTTGCAGCAGCCTGCCGATTTAAGCAATGTCGTAACAATGGAATTTGCATATTCACAGGCCGGAGCCAATGTTACAACGTTATTGTTTTTATCTACATACAAGCCCATATCGCCGCTTTTATTATTGGAGTTGCAAACATATAAAGACGATTTTATTGCTCCGGTCTGCGTTACCAAAGTATAAATAGAGCCATATTCGGCGTTATTCATATCCAAAGAACTGAAACCGGAAAAAAGGTTGTCGCTGGGCTTGTCCCCTACGGCATATTTATTGTTTTTATAAATATTGCGGTTGTTCGTATCTCTGCCGGTAAACACATTTATAGCCGCGAGCTTGGCGTATTTAGCATCGGCATATTTTTGGTTAACCGCTTCAGAGGTTGAAACGCCGGACGGTGCCGGAACCGTAACATAAGCCTGCCCGTCAGCCGTAGCATGCACGCCGAGTTCCGCGGTTTGGGCGCTGCCGTCGGCGGCATAGCTGCTTGCGCTTAAAAGCAAATGCGAAGACTTATCCGGATTGACGACATTTTTTATCTGCCCGCTGATTTTGCCGTTTTTATCGCTCATAACATAGCTGCGGCTCTGAGCGTTGGCTAACTCTTCATCAAAAGCAAACTGCAGATTTTTTTGCTCTACCGCGCTGTCATTATCCGAATTTTGCACCAATAAACCGCTGACGCCCAATGAGCCGAATTTTATTTCATCTCCCGAGCGGTGTAAAAAACGCCCGTCCTCTAAAAGTTCGGCGCTGGCTGCCGCAGATTCTGCACTTGCAGCGGCGTTTTGCGCATCGGCTGCTGTCGAAACCGCTGACTGTCTGGCTATATCCGCATCGGCAGAAGCCGCCTCGGCATTTTTAACTGCAGCTGCAGCCGCCGTCTCTGCCGTTTCAGCGCTTAAAACAGCCTTAGCACAGCTTTGACCTGCGCCGGACTCGCTCAGCGCTGCTGCAGCTTCCGAGCTTTTCGCCTTTTCCATGGCTTTCTGCGCCTGATTTTTATACTCTTTCAGCTCCGGAAGAATTTCTTTATCGGCATAGTCTTTTATTTCTTTTTGACCGGACTTTATATACATAAGCTCCAAGTCCAAATTCAAAACAGCTTCATCCTGCCAATAAACCTCAATATTCTGAGTTTCGGCAAAATTTACTGCTATAATACTTTCCTGCATTTTTACCTCACTTTGTTACCTGCGGAGTTATGCGGAACACTCCGATTTTGTTGACATCCGCCGGAAAAATGGTATTCACGCCGCCGTCCGGAAGCTCCAGCTGAATATCGGTTTTATAATTTCCGACCGGCGCGGAAGTTTCTGCCGGAGAAAGCCTCAGCATATAAACACCGGCGGCTTCATCTACCGCTTCCGCTTGTTTTTGAAACACTAAAGCGTCGTCATTTTGCTGCCGCACCTGCATGACAATTTTCAGCCCCGACAAATCTATCTGCTTATTTTTTGCGGCTAATTTCAGCTTTATCTTAAAACTGTCGCCCTGACGGACTTCTATTACTGACGAATTTGCAATAATTCTTCCTGTCATCGCCTACTTCTCCTTTTTTACCTTAATAAAATAATTAACCGCCTGATTGACCGGAGTCACATGGCTGCTGGCGCCGTAAATTGCATTGCTGCGGCTGGCGTCAAACGTAAAATAAGCCGCGCTGCTGCCGCCGTCGCCGCTGCGTGCCGAACCTCCGGCTGCCGCCGCCTGAAAAGCCCCGCTTGCCGCCGGACTGCGCAGATAGCCGTCCTGCGCCTGCGTTTGACCTGTAATATTCGGCAAACCTTCCGGCTGAGTGGTTTGCATATCCTGAGCCGAATCTCCGCCCAAGCCGCGCAGGAATTTACCGCGGTAATCCGGCAGGTTAAACGTGGACGAACCGTCTCCGGCGCCGAAACTTGTGCCGATTAAAGCAAACAAGTCGCTGTATTCCGTGCGGCTGACTGCCTGCCCGTTGCATAAACACCAACTGCCGTGGTCTGACTTTTGCAAAGACGCTTTTATATCGCCGACTGCAAACACTTCATTCAAAAGCTCGGTCTGCTGTTTGGCAGCAGCGTCAAGCTGTTCCTTGTTTACGGCGTCTTTTTCCGTAGTGCCTTTCGCCATGTTGCGGATTTGAAAGCCGCCCATTTTAAGCTCGCCTTTCATCGGAGCGCGCCCGTCTTTTAAAAGACACTCGCTTAATCCGTCGGCAAAATTATCATCTTCTTCATCGTGCCGGTCCGACACGATATCTATTTCATTTTTCCGGTCGTCTTCCCAGCTGTGCATGCGGGTAAACAAACCGTTGCTGTCATAAGGCATTGTTATTCTCCTTTATTTCATATTGTTGAGTTCAGTAAATTTTTTCAAATCCAGCTCTTCGCGCTTTAGCTGATTTTGTTCTTTTTTAATGACAAAATCGCGGTCCATTTTTTTGTTCTGCAGCTCCAGCATTTTGTCTTCGGCCGGCGTTGACGGAGCGTCCGGAGTGTTTAGTTCCGTGCTGATTTTATCAAAAGCTTCTTCCAAAACATTTTCAAACTGCCGCGCATTGCTCAGCGTTGCCGCCGCCGATTCAATCATCTGCCGATATAAAGGCAAAAGCGCCGGCTGCTGCGAGACAAGGCCAAACGCCTGCCCTATCATTTCATTGATATGCGACAAAACTTTCAGGATATTTTCTTCCTGCTTATTGATATCAAAACTGCCGTCGGTTTCCAAATCTATCACCATATCGCGGAGTTTTTGAGTTTTCAGCAGCTCAACGGCCTGCTTTACCGTTTCCGGATTTTTCGCCGCTTCATCCGGAACAAACGCAGCCAAAGTTTCCGGCGAAAACTGCTCGCAGATTATCTCGGCTTTAATGCGCAGCAAATCTTTCAAAAAACGCTGCATGTCGTTTTGGCGGTCCTGATTGCGCAGAGTGCCGAAGTTAGTCTTTTTGACAACGGCGGTGGCCGTATCCTGCGCATTAGAAGAACCGCGCATAATATCGCTGACGCCGGTTACTTCATAAATAGCCTCGGTCAGCACCTGCCGACGCTCCGCCAAAACCTGCAGTGTTGCAATATATTGTTCAATCGGCGCAAAATCTATAATACCTTTAATGCCGCCCGCATCTTTGAGCTTTTCAAAATCATTTAAGGCTATCAGCGTAACATCCTTATCCAAAATATTGGCAAGCTCCGGAAAAGAATTATCGTAGCAGCCCGAAACTTTGAGCGCCTGCATAGTCAAACGCATGCGGCTGTTAACGCCGTCAAGCTCATCCAGCAGGCTTTTGATTTCAACATAATCCGGCACCGGCACAATTCCGTCATTAGTCAGCGTCGCCATAATCGGCTTAGGACACGGGAAAAATCCGCTCAAATGCAGGGTATCTTCATTGATTTGCAGAAAATCATTCGGATATTCCGGACTTAAGTAATAAATTTTGCGGGTTTTCTTGTCCCAGATTTCATAAACGGAAATGCTTTTATCCGTAAAATTATGCTGCCAAAAATAATCGGCTAAAGCCTCGCCGAAATTGCAGTAAATTTCGCTGACATTCATAAAAGTTTTGCGGGCAATCCATTCCACGTCTTCCCAAACGTTGACTTTATCCACATCCGCCAAAAAAGAAAGCGGATTAACATATTGCGTTGTTACCTGCTCTTTGTCTTTCAGCACCACATTGCCGATATACTTAAAGCTGGACTGATATTGCTCCCACAAAATTCCCATGCCGGAAAGCAAAAAATCATTGCGGGCGTATTTGATGACGCTGTCAAAATCAAACTGCTTCATATCCCAATCCAAAGCTTTTTCCAAAATCTGACAGGCGGTGTTTTCTGCCGCATCGGCTTTTTTGTTGCCGCGGATAATAAACGGCTGAGGCTGCTTAAAGTATAAAAAAGGCTTCAAAGTTTCTACCGATGACCAAAAAATATTCTGCTTGTTGCGTTTGCGTTCATTGCGGTAATATTTGCGGATTTCTTCAATCAGCGCATAATAATCGCCGTAGGCTTTTTCCGATGAGCGGATTTTAGTAAGCCATTCCTGATATAATTCACTATTATTTTGTTTTTCCATAGTTTTCTCCCAAACAAAAACAGGCCCGTAAAATCACGCAGCCTGTTTTTTAAAAAAAAGTTTTATTATTTTGTAATTTTGCCTAAAAGGCTTTTCTCACGGATAACAACCAAGTCATCCTGTGGCAAAGGCAGCTCGTCAAAGCAATGAAACAAAACTTTGTCTCCGGCTTTCGCCCAAGTAACCTTATCGCCCACGCTTTGCACAACACCCTGATTTACAATATTTTTTTCAATATTTGTAAAAATGATTCTGCCGTGCTTAACTTTATCAGGCTTAATAATAAGCCTGTCATTAACAGCTTTTAACATTTATATATTTCTCCAAAAAAATAGAGACTAAGCTGATTTTAATCTAAAGCTCAATCTCTTTAAATATAGGTTTTATCTGAATACAATTTTACATGATAGTAATTTTATTAGCACACAGGTGACCACATGTCAAGAACTTTTTTTATTTTTCTGAAAATAAAATTTGACAAGACGCTCCAAACCCAGTACCAGCAAGCTTTTGAGATGATACACAATCTGTTTGCTCAATAAGCTGCGCGGGATAATATTCTTATCTGCTTTCAGCTCCTTATCCTCTATGCAGACGATTCGCACCGCCGGCCAAAACTCGTCCGGAATACTTTGCATGGCTTTTATATAGCGCTCTTGATAAATCAGAGCGTCTTCACGGCAGGCGCGGTTAGAACTGGTTTTTAAAAGCGGAACCGATTTCAGATTATTATAGTTTCCTAAATAAAAATCTTTTAAAAGCCGCTCGCCTGCTCTTTTACGGTCATCTGCGCTGAACTGGCTGTCTTTCAGCTCCAGCACGCCGCTTTCATAGTATTTTTCTAAAACCGAAAGCTTATATAAACCGCCTCCGCGGCGCCGGCGATAGCCTTTTTTAACCGCTTCTTCTTTTGATATATATTCTTCATCTGACATTTTATCCTCCTATTTTTCTTGAAATTATAAGATAATTATTATATTGTCAATAGGAAAAATATCGTTTTACATTGTAAGATATATATTATATAATGCGTTACATTAACAATTTTTAAAGGTAAAATTAAAATGGATGATACTGAAGAAATAAGAAAAAAAATCGCCCGCTTAATTAACGAGCGCGGCTTGAACTTTGCCAAAGTATCTTTAAGCCTTGGCAAAAATATTGCGTATATTCAACAATTTATCAAAAACGGCTCGCCTCGCCGCCTTGGCGAAGTAGAACGTCAGAAGCTGGCTCGCCTGTTAAAGGTGGATGAACAGGAGCTGACTGATTTGCCGCTGAAAGTCTCTTCAGGCTTTTCGCCGGCCGTAAATCAGGATGTTTTATGCCTAGTCATTGAAAATATTGAATCTTGGCTGGAAAGACGCCAAGCTAAAATGTCTCCGCATGACAAAGCCGAGCTGATTCGTCTGCTTTACTCAAAAATCTGCAACGAATCCATAGAATCCGCCAATGCCAAAATTAAAGACTATATGGATATTTATGACGAATTCCGCAAAGTAAACTAAAAAATAACATATTTTAAGGACTACACCATAATGGATATGGATATTGATGAACAGATTCGGGATATTTTGATGAAAAGCACCCCGGTAAATGATAATTCTGCGCCAAAGAATCCGCCGATTCCCGCAGCTATTCCGCAAAACTCCGGCATCAGCGTTATCGGCAATCAAAACATTGTGATAGGCACCGGCGTTTTTCAGCTGCTTTTACTGCTGAGCATTTTGCTGTGCTGCATTTATCTGCGCTAATCACATAAATGAATACGGGTCTATATCAACTTCTACTTTAACGGAAGCCGGAACTTTAACCATTTGCAGCCATTGCATCAACACTTGCTGAATGTTGATGTTTTTGGCTGTTTTCAGCATCAGGCGATAGCGATAGCGGTCGCGCAGCAAAAACAGCGGCGCCGGCGCCGGTCCCAATACCGAAACATAGTCTGTATGCGGCGCGGTTTTGCCGAATTCTGCCGCCACAGTGCCGGTTGTATATTGGTCTGTGCCGGAAATTATCAAAGCCGCCAGCTTGCCGTAAGGCGGATATCCCAGCATCTGCCGCGACTGCTTTTCAAAACTCATAAAACTTTCACGGTCATTATTAAGCAAAGCTTTCAGCACATTGTTTTCCGGATATAATGTCTGCAGATACACCGTGCCTTTTTTCTCGCCGCGTCCGGCACGCCCCGAAACCTGCGACAGCAGCTGATAAGTCTGCTCCGAAGCCCGCAAATCGCTGCCCATCAGCCCTAAATCGGCGTCAACAATACCAACCAAAGTCAAATCCGGAAAGTGGTGTCCTTTGGCGATTATCTGCGTGCCGACCAAAATATCAATCTCGCGGCGCTCCATACGGGCGATAATCTGCGACACCGCCGTAAAAGAACAGGCGTTATCGCTGGAAAGTATCTCGGTTTTAGCATACGGAAACCGATGTTTAACTTCTTCGGCCACGCGCTCCACCCCCGGACCGCACGCCGTTAAACCGTCCTTAGAACCGCAATGCGGGCAAACATCGGGAATTTCCTCAACATATCCGCAATGGTGGCACATCAGCTTATGCGCCTTTTTATGCTCAGTCAGCCAAGCGCTGCAGCTTGGGCATTGCATGCGGTGTCCGCAGTCGCGGCAAATCATCAGCGGAGCATAGCCGCGCCGGTTCAAAAACAAAACCGACTGCTCGCGGCGTTCCAAATTCTGGGCTAAAGCCTGCACCAAACTCGGCGCCAGCCATGAAACGCCCCACTCGCCTTTTTGCGGCTTATCTTTTTTAAGGTCTATAATTTTAATATCCGGCAGGCTGGCGTTAGCGTAGCGGCTTTTAAGCTTTACACAGTCATACTTGCCTTCTTCCACATTCACCATGGTTTCCAAATCCGGCGTGGCGGTAGAAAGAATCAGCGGCAGATGTTCTATTTTTGCCCGCACAATCGCCATGTCGCGCCCCTGATAATTAACAACATCTTCTTGCTTAAACGAATGGTCGTGGCTTTCGTCAATCACTATCAGACCTAAATCCGTATAGGGCAAAAACAGCGCCGAACGCGCTCCGACAATCACTTTCACGCGCCCCTCTACAATGGCTTTCCAAGTATCGGCGCGCTCTTTTAAGCTCAGACCGGAATGCCAATTTGCCGGACGCACGCCGAATCGCTTTTGAAAACGCTCCAACCATTGGGTTGTCAGCGAAATTTCCGGCACCAGAATAAGCACCTGCTTGCCGCTTTCTATGGTTTTAGCCACCGCTTCAAAATATACTTCCGTTTTGCCGGAGCCGGTAATGCCGTCCAACAAAGTTACCGAAAAACCGCTGCCGACTTTTCGGCACAGCAATTCCGCCGCCTGCTGCTGCTCAGCCGTTAAATCAACTTTGACATAATCTCCGACCGGCTCCAGAAATTCGCGTTTATTTTCCACATACACCGGCTCCAGCACGCCGCTGTCTATCAGCGTTTTTATTACGCTCTGCCCTACTCCGGCGCCCTTGGCGATTTCTTGTCTGGTATAAGGCGCATGCTTCAGCAAATCCATAACATGCCAGCGCGCATCAGAATTTTTAAGTTTAGCTTCAGCCAAAGTTTTGCCGGAAAGCTTATACAGCACCGTCAGCGGCGACGGCTCAAAGGCGGCTTTAACGCTTACTGCCATTTTGAAAACCAGCCCCAGCGGCGCCATATTGTAACGCGCCACCCAAGCAATAAATTTCAGCAGTTTTTCCGAAAGCGGCGGAAAATCATAAACCTTGCTTATGCTTTTTATCTTTTCAGCCGGCACCTCATTTTGCGGCGAAAGCTCATAAACCACGCCGATTTGTTTGTCGCGCCCGAACGGAACTTCCACCAGCTGCCCAAGCTTCAGCGGCTCCTCCGTTTTATAGGTAAACGGCTGATTAAACGGCAGCGGCAGCAAAATTCCGACCAGCAAAGCCTAAGCTCCTTTTTTCTGATGAAAATATTCCGGAGAATAGCCGTTGGGATGGCGCTTTTTCAGCTTTTCAACATTGCGGTTTATAATCTCTTCAAACGGAATATTCAGCGCCAAGCAAGCCTGAAACATATACCAGCAGACGTCGCCCAGCTCTTTTATAAACATATCGCGGGTTTCATCGGTATAATTCAGCCCCATGAATTTGATTTTTTTCCACACATCGTCAACTTCTCCGACCTCGCCGCAAAGTCCGGAAATTGCATGGTCTAATCTGGCATAATTGCCGTTCAGCTGTTGGGAAAGCTTGGCAAAATTCTGCGCAAAAACTTCATCATTCTTTGCTGTTTCGGAGGTCACGCCGTCAACAAAGCTCTGATAGGCGGCAAAATATTCTTTTTCATCCATTTTTAAGCATCCTTATTTAATAAATCTTTTAAGTCATACAATTTCTGCAAAGCCTCGCGCGCCGTTAAATCATCCGGATTTATTTTATCAAGTTCCTCAATGACCGGCGATTTTTTAACCTCTTTCGGCGCATACGAAAACAGCGGCAGCTCATCATCCAGACTATTCAGATTTTTATGCTGATTTTCATTTTCCAGCTTAGAAAGCACCTGCTCGGCGCGCTCTAAAACCGCATTCGGCAGCCCCGCCAATTTTGCCACATGAATACCGTATGAACGGTCGGCGGCGCCGTCTATAACTTCATGCAAAAAAATAACTTCGCCTTTAAATTCCTTGATTTTCATACAATGCAGCGTCATCGCCTTTAAGCGCCCCACCAAGTCCGTAAGTTCGTGATAGTGCGTAGCGAACAAAGCGCGGCACTTGTTGACCTCGTGCAGATATTCCACCACCGCCCAAGCGATTGAAAGTCCGTCAAAAGTAGCGGTTCCGCGTCCGATTTCATCCAAAATCACAAAAGAGCGGCGGTCGGCACGGTTCAAAATAGAGGCCGTTTCCACCATTTCCACCATAAAAGTAGAACGTCCGCGCGCCAAATCGTCTGAAGCGCCGACCCGTGAAAACACCTTATCCACATAGCCGATATGCGCCGATTTTGCCGACACATAGGAACCCATCTGCGCCATAATCGCAATAATGGCGTTTTGCCGCAAAAAGGTGGATTTACCGGCCATATTCGGACCGGTCAGCAGCCAGATTCGGTTAGTATCCACATCCAAGCTGCAGTTATTGCCGACAAAACTGCCCTCGTGGCCGCGGCGAATCGCCTCTTCCACCACCGGATGCCGCCCGTCTTCTATTTCAAAAGCATAGCTGTCGTCAATTTCCGGACGGCAATAGTTATTTTCTGCCGCCAAATCAGCCAGCGCCGCGCCCACATCCAATTCTGCCAGCGCATTGGCAGTGCGGGTAATATCATCAGCCGCCAGCAAAATACTATGCACTAAATTGTCAAAAATCGCCAATTCCAAAGCCAAAGCTTTTTCGGCAGCGCCGCGGATTTGATTTTCCAGTTCTGTAAGCTCCACCGTGGTAAAGCGGGCGGCGTTCATTACCGACTGCCGGTGTATAAATTCCGGATTGCCCAGCACCTGCGCCGCTTCTTTGTTAGGAATTTCTATAAAATAGCCTATCACATTGTTATATTTAATTTTTAAGTGTTCTATACCGGTCTGCTCCACATATTTGCTCTGCAAATTCAAAATATAGTTATGCCCCTTGTTTTTCAAATCGCGCACGGCGTCAAGCTCCGGGCTGTAACCGGCTTTGATAAAGTCGCCGTCGCGCGCCAAAAGCGGCAGTTCGTTAGAACGGTCTTCCACCCACAGCGCACCGGCCAGCATATTTACCAGCATAGAGTGGTCGCCGAACCTCTGCAAAACCTTGGCCGCAGCTGCCGGAAGCTCGTCTAACACATCTATCGGCTTAAAAGTTTCAATAAGCTGTTTCAGCTTCGGCAAACTGCCCAAAGTCACGCCTATCGCCAGCAAATCGCGCGGACCGCCGCGCCCCACGCCCAGTCTGGAAACCGCACGTTCCACATCCGGACAATTTTTCAGCACCGTCCGCAGTTTTTCACGCACTTCTTGATGTTTCAAGAAAAATTCCACCACGTCCAGACGCTGATTTATTTTATCTACGTTTAAAAGCGGATTAGCCAAGCGGTTAGCCAGCAATCTGGCTCCGGCTCCGCTGACCGTACGGTCAAGCACCGAAATCAGCGTGCTGCCGCGCGGACCTTCCAGCAAATCCAGATTATGACGGGTCGCCGCGTCTATTTCCATATACTGGCTGCTCAAAATTTTTACCGGACGGGCAATACGCGGCATTTTGCCTTTCTGCGTATTTTCCACATAGTCCAGCAGAATACCGGCGGCCGAAATTTCCGGCTTGCTGAAGCTGCCGAATGAATCCAGAGTGTTTACCTGATAAAACTCCAAAATGCGCTTTTCGGCATTTCCGCTGTTAAAACGCGCCTGCGGCAAAACCGAAAGCTTTTCTTTATATTCATTCAGCAAATGAAACAGCTCTGAGTTTTGCAGCAGCGTATCTGCCACCAAAATTTCACTCGGCGCCAGCCGGTCTATCGCCGTATGCAGCTCCGCCGCCTCATTTTTGGCGCTGACTTCCAAAAGCTGGGTATAAAACACGCCGGTAGAAAGGTCTATCCATGCTAAGCCAAACTCATTATTTATCTTAGCCATACACAATAAGTAATTGTTTTTGCGAGAGTCCAAAATAGTATCTTCGGTAATGGTTCCGGGCGTAACCAACCGCACCACATCGCGCCGCACAATGGACTTATAGCCGCGTTTTTTAGCCTCGGCCGGGTCTTCCATCTGTTCGCAGATAGCCACTTTAAAGCCTTGTTTCATCAGCTTTGCCATATAGCTTTCATAGGCATGGAAAGGCACACCGCACATCGGCACATCTTTTCCGTCCGCTTTGCCGCGCTTAGTCAAAGCAATATCCAAAGCCTTTGACGCCGTAATGGCATCGTCAAAAAACAGCTCATAAAAATCGCCCATGCGATAAAACAGCAAATAGTCCTGATGAGCTTTTTTCAGCTCCATATACTGTACCATTGCCGGTGTTAAATTACTTTTTTCTGTCATTGTGATATTAAACCTATTTAAACTTATTGTATACTACAATAATTCTGTTTGAAGTCTAGCACTTTATTAAATTTATCATACGGGATAATGCCAATGCTGAAAAATATGAAACGCCTTTTAGGACTGGAAAAAGATTCCTCATTTTCTACACGCGTGCTGATTTTATCGCTGCCGTCGGCGGTGCTGTTTACGCTGCTGGCATATTTTGGCTTGGTTACACCCTTAACCGCCCTAGTCTGCTATGTGGTTATCATTATTTTCAATATGTTTTCGCTGTTTCCGCTCAGCTATGAAATGCAGTCGCTGAAGCAATATATTTATTCTCTGGCCAATGAGCAGGATGACGCCTCCAAGCTGAATCTGTCTGAAAAAGACGCGCAGAAAATCGCCGATGCGGTTAATTCAATTCATCGTTTCTGGACATCCAAAGCCGAATCATTAGAAGCGCAGACCATGTCGGACGCCGCAGTTTTAGACACCCTGCCCGACCCGATTTTAATGCTGGACGGCGAAGGCGTTGTAACCGGCAGCAATCTTTCCGCCCGCAGCTTATTGGGAGACGACATCACGGGACGCAACATCGCCTCGGTTTTCAGCGTCAATATTTTTGTAGCTTCCGTAGAAAAAGTGCTTAAAAACTCCAGCGAGTCCGAAAGTTTGATATTTCATGCCGGCGGCAAAATCAACAAGCGCATTTACGCCCACATCACAAAATTGCCGTGGTATTCCAAAGGACGCGCCGTAGCTGTGGTGTCGTTGTATGACATCAGCAAAGCCATGAGTTTAGAAAAAATGCAGTCCGATTTTGTGGCAAACGCCAGCCATGAGCTGAGGACGCCACTGTCTGTAATTTCCGGTTTTATAGAAACTCTGCAGACTTCCGCCAAAGATGATGAAGAAGCGCGCGAGGCCTTTTTGGCTATCATGAAAGAGCAAGCCGATTATATGTCCAGCCTGATAGAAAATCTGCTGTCGCTTTCCAAACTGGAAATGGCGCAGGATAAAGAGCTGAAAGACAAAGTCAGCATTTCCGAAGTGATTGACGATGTTACTGAAGCCCTCAAAATCAAAGCTTTCCAGCACTCTGTCAATCTGAAAGTAAACGAGCAGAACCGCATTCCTAAAATTGTGGGCGACAAACAGGAAATTCATCAAATTCTGCAAAATTTATTGGATAATGCGATTAAATACGCGCAGGAAAATTCCGAAGTTACGGTAGATATAAAAACTGTTCCCGAAATTCCGGCAGGCAGCGGGCAAAATGTGGCAGCCGGCAAAGCCGTCAGCATCGCCATAAACAACAAAGGTCCGAAAATCGCCAAAGAAGACTTAGCCCGCCTTACCGAAAAATTTTACCGCATGCAAATTCATAAAGATATGAAAATCCGCGGCACCGGCTTGGGTTTGGCGATTGCTAAACAGATTATTCTGCACCACCACGGAAACCTGACTGTGACCTCTACCGCTTATAACGGCACAACGTTTACAGTCTATCTCCCGCTGAAACAGTAATATTTTTGTTTGACATATCCGCTTCAGCTGGTATAGAATTAAAGTGTAAAATAACTAATTTTAGAGGAAAGAAAGATGAAAAATAAGCAATCAAAAGGTCTCTCTCTCTCTCTGCAAATCCTGAACATCTGATTAAAGGCGCTTTTTCTGCCGTTCAGCACGTTTTTACAGGATTCTGCAGAAAAAATGATACTTTCGGAAATAACGAATTAAGAACAAAACTGACAGGCTCGCCTCTTGCTCTGCCGTCATTGCGAGCGCAGCGCGGCAATCTATTAACCAACACTAAGTCAGCGTCTCCAGCACCCGTCATTCTAGGTCTTGTACCTAGAATCTTGTGGCAACGAGTCTCTAACCTAGTCAACAAATTAGCCTTATTATTGCATAAGTGCTTTTTTATTGACTTTTGCCTGTCCTTTAAGTACCCCACACCCGACGCCAAGGCGTCACCCTCTCCCTCACGGGGCGAGGAATTGCACCGCCCTTGGTGCCTCAAGATCCTAGGTACAGACTGTGCATCACGACCTAGGATGACTGGCGGCAAAGGTGCAAATTCCTTTGGCCGCTCAATGATAGAAATGCTCGGAGTGCTCGCTATAATTGCTGTACTTTCTGTCGGCGGCATAGCCGGTTACTCTAAAGCCATGGAGAAATATAAAATGAATAAATTGATGGCGGAATATAATCAGCTTATTTTCGGATTGCTGGAATATAATGATGATTTGCAAAAAAATATTGAGGGCGAGCCATTTCTTACGGACTTTGTAATTTCGTTAAATTTAATGCCCAACACTTGGAAAAAGCTAAACAGTCAATTTTTAGAAGACAGTCAAGGAAATTGGCTAGAAATCCGTTATCGCCAGTCGGATAATTACGATATAAACGGACATGGCCTGATTATAGATTTTTTATTGGGCGGAATGACTACAGATGACAGCGGCAAACAAAAATCAGAAAATTTTGCAGCCAAGACCTGCGTTGAATTATATAACACTATTTTGAAACCTTTACATTACAGCGTAGTCGGAGCGAGGGTTTGGGGAGGAAATCTAAATTATTTTGCCGGCGACAGATATTGTACTGAAGACTATATTTGTTTAGCGGATGCCACCTTAAGCAAGATACATGAAATGTGCAATTCCTGCGACAAAACAAGCCGCTGCAATGTTACTGTATTCTTTTAGCCCCTGCCCCAAAACAAAAAGGAGGCTTAAGTGCCTCCTCTAAATTTTGCAGAGAAAAATTATTATCTACCGCCTTTGCTAAAATTATTAAAAGCATCTTGAGTCTGCATTATTTTTCGCAGTTTCCGCAATCTGAACAGCCGTTGCAAATCAAACGGCTGCCGCAGGTTTCGCATTGTTTTCTAAAATGAGGCTGATAGATTAAAGCTTCATCTTCAAATAAGCTGTTTTGCCATTGTTTCAAGTTAAATCTGATTGGTTTGCCCGAATATTGCAAACCTGATTTATAGGCTTGCTGACTTTGCTTAAATTTACTTTCAATCTTATATGTTTTGCCGTCCTTTTCAAAATAAGTTCCGGTTTCTATAAAAGCAAATTTTACATTTGCCGCCACGCATTCATCATAAAGCTTCTTGACCCACTCATATTTCAGCGGACGAGAACCGTCATAGTTTTCCCCGCCGGCAATCACTTGTTCTATAAAGCCTTTTTGCAAATATTTGGCGATGCTTACCGGCCCGACAAAAGGAGCAGCCATAATACCTTTATGCTTAAACGGCAGCTGCTCCAAAATAGGCAGACGCTCGTCAGCCATCTGCTGATTTTCACAAGTCACGTTGAAAAATATATTTTCCCAGCCGTCATTCCACTCTGCGGGCAGACAATTCATAACCCGCTCCGGTCTTTTAGTCAGCAGAAAAAATACCACGTCCGGCCGCTCCTGCATAATTTTCCAAGCCTCCGGCCGCCATTTATCTGCTTCCGGCAAAAAGAAATCAGAAGTCATGCACACCCTGATTTGCTCGCCGGATTTTATTTTATAGTTGCCGTTTTGGTCTTTTTGCAGCGGATAATCAAAGTTATTTTTCACTTTATAAACTGCCGAGCCGTCTTTGCCGCGCTGCTTATCCAGAT
Organism: uncultured Alphaproteobacteria bacterium; assembly: GCA_934271715.1. Taxonomy (GTDB): domain Bacteria; phylum Pseudomonadota; class Alphaproteobacteria; order RF32; family CAG-239; genus RUG410. Next base: position 1,117 of record CAKQRZ010000015.1, on the reverse strand, counting down.
AATACATATAGCAGTTTTGACAGCCCGCGCTTTTTTTGATACAGCCATGCCATGGATTCCAAATATCGTGCATTATTCCGCCTTTATCAGATTTTGCAAATCAGTTAGAATATCCGACAATTTCATATCTCTGAGTTTTTCTTCCATTGCTTGCTGAACCGACAGCAGCCGCCAATCTAAAATATTGTGAATATTCCGTCCAACCGGACATTGCGGATTGGGATTTTTATGAAAGCTAAACAGCTTATTTTGCTCCAACGGCTCAATAGACTTATAAACATCTAATAAACTGATTTTATCAGGAGATTTTAGAAGTGTAATACTGCCGTGTCCGCGCGGTATTTGCACAAAACCGGCTGCTTTCAGCTGCAGCAGAATATTGCGTATAACTACTGGATTGACTTGTATAGAACCTGACAAAAACTGACTTGTTAAGCGAAACTGCCCTTTAAATGTTTCAAGGGCAGTTAAAATATGCAATGCTATTGTGAATCTGCTTGAAATTTGCATAAATTTTCCTTTAACAAAGCTCAGCATCACCAAAGCCGAATTGAGTAAGAGAATTCTCTTTGGCTTGAATGCATACAAAGTTAAACTCGCCATTGCCGGTATTTTCTATGGTACGGGCAACTCCGGCAGCAACACGCACGGCAGAACCTTCTTTAACATTTATTTTATTTTCGCCGACGGTTATAATTCCGTTTCCTTTTAGCACAATATAAACTTCTTCGTTTTGTTTATGTTTATGACTAAAAGGAACCTTAAAACCTTTAGGCGTGGAATTTATAGAAATTTCACAGCTTGTTAAACCTAATGCATCATGCAAAAAAGCTTTGCCGTTTTCAAGCTTTGCAATTTCGGCAAAAGAACCAAAATCTTTAGCGGTATAATCTGTCATTATGTTATCTCCTTAATGTAATAATAAAACTTACATTAAAGAGATATAAATTAATTTTATTGTAATGTCAATAGTTACAATATTTTTTCTTTACATTTTTATTTTTAGTATCTATAATAAAACTATCAATTAACCTAAAAATGAGGAAAGAAAGATGAAAAATAAGCTAAGCAAAGGTCTCTCTCTCTCTCTCTGCAAATCCTGAACATCTGATTAAAG
>CAKQRZ010000014.1 GCA_934271715.1 uncultured Alphaproteobacteria bacterium | reverse complement strand
AGAGAGAGAGAGAGACCTTTGCTTAGCTTATTTTTCATCTTTCTTTCCTCTAAAATTTGTTAATTACTATACTCATTCTACACCAGCCTCATACCATAAGTCAACCGGAAAAAATAAATATAAAAATACCGGTCGCTTGAAAACAGAGACCGGTTTAAATTATATTTGACATTATATCTTATTCAATAGCGTATATGTCTTTTACATACCAGCCGGTGGGTTGGTTTTCCGGTTTGGCTAAAACATAAATCACAGTTCCCTGACATAGGCCGAACCAGCCGCCGTTGCAGGAGCTGTCTGTGAAAATTTCTACGGTATTATTTACCAATACGCGTTTATTTTTCAGCTTATAACTGATTTCTGTCGGGCGGTCTAAACCTGCATCCTGCATAAAGATAAATTTAGGCAAATTCAAATTGCCGCAAATTTCCAAAGCCGGATTGATTGTGCATTTTACCGCGTTTTCAACAGCGCACAGCTGTTCGTCTTTTTGCGAGCAGTCTGCGGTCAGGCTTTCTTTAGTAAAAGCAAAAAGCGTTTCCGGAAGCGGAGTCTTGACTTCTGCCGGTTCGCTGGTTTCTGTTTTCTGCGGTTTGGTAATTAAAGAAAAACTAAATCCGACCAATAAAAGCAAAGCAGCAATTACAACAATTTTTTTAAGCATATTTTCCTCTGATGATTAAAAGTGATATTCAACATTTACGCCGTATTCAACAGCTTGATTAACCTTGTCTGCGCCGTCAAAGTTTATGTAGCGGGCAACAAATCTGGCCTGCCAGTTATTGTTTAAGGCATATTTGAAACCGCCGCCGAAACGATAGCCGTAGCCGTGTTCATTATGGTGTTTAAAGCCCGTTTCTTTGTGCTTAAACACATATTCTCCGGCGCCGATTGTGCCTAAAAGCGAAAACTTCTGGCTGCAGTCCAGCGGCAAATAGCCCATTAAATCAAGTCCGTAAGCGCGGTATGAGCTTTTAAGCTTATGCGGCTGCTGCCCGTTTGTGCGGCTGAGGCTTTGATATAAAAATACTTCGGTGCCGAAATATTTGCTGTAGTCTGAGCCGATATAAAACTCAGCGCTGTGATATTCAGGGCGGACAGATGAAACCTGAGCCTTGTCAAAAGCATAGCCTAAACCTACATAGGGCGTATATTTATAAGTGTCGGCAGCGCAATATCCGGCAGGTGCGGCAGCGGCGGCCAAAAGCGTTAAAATAAAGAATTTTTTCATTTATACATCCTTTTACGAAATTATTTAACGACATTATAATAATTTTATCCTAAAAATAAAGTAATTTTGTTGAGAAAATATGTTTTTTGTGCTACTTTTGTAAAAAGGGGAGTGATAAGATGATTTATAAAGACAATCAACAAGGCCGTTCTATGATTGAGGTTATGGGCTATATGGCTGCGGTTATGGCCGTTGTTGCCGGTATCAGCAAGCTGGTTGCCAATACCTATTCCGAATATAAACTGAGTCAGGCGAACATTCAGCTGGCAGAATTAGCCGGAGCAATCTTAAAAAGCTCTGCCGTAGAAGTTAACTACAATAATATCGTGAAAATGGTCAACGGCAAAAGCAGTGATGCTTACCTTAATAAAGAGGGGCTGAAACTGATTCCTAAATCATATAAAGTAGTTAAAACCGGTTCCGGAAACAAAATCTATAATGTTTTCGGCGGAGAAGTTAAAGTCGGCGTTCCAAACAGCGGTGAAGAGGCAAAAGACAAGTTTTATATTTCTTTTGAGGGGCTTGACCGCGAGCAATGCATTGAAATGGCTATGAAAGAGTGGCATACCAATAAAGTTGTTGACCTTTATTCTATGGTTGTCAACAACAACTACTGGTATTGGCCTATTTATGCTTCGTCTACGGCAGGGGCTTCTCAGCTGCCGGCAACCCGTTCGGCATTGGCCGGCAAAAGCGTTGATGATTTAGGTCAATGCAATAAGGAAAGCGGCAACTTGATTATGTGGGTGTTTAACTAGGCTTTTGTGTGATTAAATCAGAAAAAATGTTGAAGTTTTAAGATAAAATTGCTAACTATTTAGAAAATAATTTTTATAAAGGAGATACTAATGACAGCTTCTATTGTTTTACCACCGGATTATAAACCTTCAGCCGATGAAGAATATATGAATGACATGCAACTTGAATACTTCCGCCAGAAGCTGGAAAATTGGAAAAAATCCATTGTTTCGCAATCGGTAGATACTTTGGAAGATTTGCGCCAAGGCGGCTTGAATCAGCCGGATGAAATTGACCGCGCTTCATTGGAAACAGATAAATCTTTGGATTTGCGCACAAAAGACCGCATCCGCAAGCTTATTTCTAAGATTGACGCAGCGCTTGACCGCATTGAAGACGGCACATACGGCTATTGCGAAGAAACCGGCGAGCCGATTGGCTTGGAACGCTTAGAAGCACGTCCGGTTGCCACATTGTCTATTGAAGCGCAGGAACGCCACGAACGCATGGAAAAAACATATGACGATGAGGCTTAGCGCCGCATGACTACAGAAGTTAAAGACTTTATTTTAGCCTCCGGTTCGCCGCAACGCATTGCTTTGTTGCGGCAAATTGCTTATGAACCGAAAAAAATTGCTCCGGCGGATATTTGCGAAGACTGTCTGCCGCATGAAGACCCGCTGCCTTATGTCCGCCGCATGGCTTTGGAAAAAGCGCAGAAAATTGCTGCTGAATATCCGAATGAAAATATTTTGGCGTGCGATACTATTGTTGCTGTGGGCAAAAAGGTTTTGCATAAGGCTAAAAATGAAGAAGAGCAAACTCAGGTTATGAATTTGCTGTCCGGCAAAACACATCGGGTAATCAGCTCGGTTTGTCTTATAAATAAGCAGGGAAAAGTTTCGCAGAAAACCGTAAGTTCAAAAATTACCATGAAAAAACTGACGCCGGATGAAATCAAAAATTATGTGCAGAGCGCAGATTGGCACGGCGTTTGCGGCTATCGCATAGACGGCAGCATTGCAGCCTATGTCAGCCGTATTTTAGGCTCTTACAGCGGAATTATCGGGCTGCCGCTCTATGAAACGCTGAATTTATTAAAAGGGGAGAACATCCGATGAAAGCAGAAAAGATTATATTTGACCGTAATGACGAAGCTGCAGGCATTGCCGTTTTTGATGAAACCGGTTTGATGGAAATTGATATTTATAATGAAAACCGCGCTTTGGAAGGCAATGTATATTTAGGCCGTATCAGCAAAAAAATCAGTTTGGCTAATGACCGCATCGGCTTTATGGTTAATATCGGCGACGGCCACGAGGCCTTTTTAAATTCGTATGAGCCGACTCTGAAAGAATCCAATATGAGCGAGGGGCAAAGTGTGGTGGTGCAGGTGGCTCAGGAAAAAAGAGCAGAAAAAGGCGCCAAAGTTGTCCGCAATATTCAGCTGGCCGGAACTTATTTGGTTTATTGCCCGTTTAAATTTGATGTTGAAGCTTCTTATAAAATTGAAGATGCTGAAAAAGCAGCTGCTTACAAAAAAACTGTGCAGCAGCATTGCTTGGGGCAGGAAGGCTGGATTCTGCGCACCGCTTCAACCGAGGCAACTGAAAACCAGCTGGTAGAAGAAATGGCAGCTTTACGCGAAACTTATGAAAATATCCGCAAAAAAGCCCGTACCTTAACTGCACCGGCAGTTCTTTATACCAAAGAAAATCCGCTGTTTGAATATATCCGCCGCTATAAAGATACCTTAAAAGAAATTGTGGTAGATACGCCGAAACTGAAAGAGCAGGTAGAAGCCGTATTTTCCGGCACCGTGACTTTGCAGAAAGAGGCTTTTGAAGAGTTCGGCATAGACGATGCGATTGTAGAAGCTTTGAACCGCACCGTAAAATTAAAGCACGGCGGCAATCTGCATATTGAAGAAACCCGCGCTTTTGTGGCGATTGATGTTGACAGCGCCGGCAAGCGCAATGTCGGCGACTTGGACAGCCTCAATATTGAAGCGGCTAAAGAAATCGCCCGTCAAATCCGTCTGCGCAATCTTTCGGGTAAAATCATTATAGATTTTGCCGGTTCTTCGGAATACCGCTTTATGAAAAAAGTTATGGAAACCTTGGAAGAAGAGCTGGCCGATGATATATGTCATAGTCGCGTGCTGGGACTGAGCCGCGCCGGAAACGTAGAAATTCTGCGTCAGCGCCGCCGCCCGAGCCTGCGCGATTTGTATACGGTTGAATGCCCGACTTGCTGCGGAACCGGACGCGTGGAGCCATAAAAAATGGATAATGTCATCAAAACACATAAATGCCCGATTTGCCATAAATTGTTTAGCGATGACAAATATATGCCGTTTTGCTCTAAAAGATGTGCGGATGTAGATTTGGGACGTTGGTTTAACGGCGATTATTCCGTTCCGGCTGAAACGCTTGATGAAATGGAAACCGAAGAACTTTACGAAGCTTTGGAAAATGAACATGACGGAAAAAACAAATAATCAGCAGCCGAATGTTGCTCTGCATACAGACAGCAACTGTTTGGCTATTTGTTTTTCCGGAAGTTTCAAGCAATTTGACGGAGCTGCGGTTTTGCAGAAAATCCGCAGCGCGGTTAAGAAGAATCCGCAATGTATATATTTCAGCGCCGCTAATTTAGAAGAATGGGATTCATCGCTGCTGCTGCTGATTTTTGATACGGTCAAGCAAGCTAAAAAGCAGAATATAAAAACCGAGCTTAAAGGCTTGCCGCAGAATATTCAAGATTTAATCCGGCTGGCGTTTGAGGTAGACCGCTCTCCGGCTAAGTCGGATGAAAATAATCTGGGATTTGTGGAAAATATCGGTTATAAAACTATCAGCCTCTGCAAGCTTACAGCCAAGGTGTTTCATTTTTGCGGGCAGGCGTTCGGCGCTGTCGGCAGGCTGTTTACGGCCAACACCATTATGCGCGGCAGCGATTTTTTGGCAGCTTTGCAGGACTGCGGTCCCAAAGCGCTGGGAATTGTGGCTTTAATCAGCTTTTTAGTCGGCTTGATTTTAGCTTTTGTCGGCGGCGTGCAGCTGCAGGAGTTCGGCGCGCAGATATATATAGCCAGCTTAGTTACTATCGGTATGTGCCGGATTATGGGGGCGATTATGGTCGGTATTATCATGGCCGGACGCACCGGCTCATCGTATGCCGCCGCCATTGGCACCATGCAGGTAAATGAGGAGCTGGATGCGCTGGAAACCATGGGCTTGTCGCGTATAGATTTTTTGGTTTTGCCGCGGCTTTTGGCCTTGGTTATCGCTATGCCGATATTGACAATGCTGTCTGATTTTATGGGAATGGTCGGCGGGGCTTTTGTCGGCGTGGTGCTTATTGGGCTGCCGTGTCAGGAATATTGGAAATATGCGTTTAATGCTTTTCATTTAGGCAACTTTTTAGTCGGCTTATTCCATAGCCTCTGCTTTGGCGTAATTATCGCCTTATGCGGCTGCTATCAGGGCGTCAACTGCGGGCGAAACTCCGACAGCGTCGGTTTGGCCACCACGCGTTCGGTGGTTTGCGCGATTGTCTGGATGATTGTGGCAACCGGTATTATTACCGTTATTTGTCAGGAGCTTGATATATGACGGCGATGATTGAAGTAAAAAATCTAACTATGGGCTACGGCAGTTATATTTTGCAGCAAAATGCAAATTTTACCGTGAACAAAGGCGATATTTTTATAATTATGGGCCGAAGCGGCTGCGGCAAGAGCAGTATGCTGCGGGTGCTTACGGGGTTATTGCCTCCGCTTAAAGGAGATGTTTTTATTGACGGCGCCAATATCGCTAAGGCTTCTGCCGCGCAAATGGAAGAAATCCGTAAAAAATCCGGTATTCTGTACCAAAGCGGGGCGCTGTTCAGCTCTATGACTTTGGCGGAAAATATCGCTCTGCCGCTGCAGCAATATTCAAATTATTCCGCGGCAGAAATTAAAGAATTGGCCTCGCTGAAATTATCGCTGGTCGGTTTGGCGGGGTTTGATGATTTTTATCCGTCCGAAATCAGCGGAGGCATGAAAAAGCGCGCCGGTTTGGCTCGGGCTTTGGCGCTGGATCCGGAAATTGTATATTTTGATGAACCGTCAGCCGGACTTGACCCTATCAGCTCCCGCAATCTGGATGACTTGATTATTGAAATAAATCGCAGTTTAGGCACTACGATTGTGGTAGTGACGCATGAACTGGCTTCTATTTTTGCCATCGGTACAAATTCTATCTTTTTAGACCCGATGAGCAAAAGTATTTTGGCTAAAGGCAATCCGCATGATATTTTGAAGAATCCGCCTAACCGCGAGGTTTTGGAATTTTTAACAAGAGGTAACGCAAATGCAAAAGAATAAAACCTATAAAATGGTCGGACTTTTTGTTTTAACCGGCTTTTTAGTTTTTGCTGCTATAATATTCCATTATGTCGGCAAAAAGTTTGCTTCTGATGATTCACAGTATGTGGTTTTATATTTTGAAGAGTCTATTCAAGGTTTGAATGTCGGTTCTTCGGTAGTGTTTAAAGGCGTTGAAGTCGGGCAGGTTGCCAAAATCAGCCTGATTACCAATCTGCAGAACGGCACTTTCAAAATGCCGGTGTTTATCACGTTTAAGCAAAACCGCTCTTTTCAGATGAAAGACGGTCAGGACGCTTCGCCGGAAGAAATTTTGCACAGCCTGATAGAAAAAGGTCTGCGCGCCCGCTTAATCAGCGCCAACTATCTAACCGGACAGCTGATGATTGAATTAGACATGGATCCGAGCGCTCCGGCAATTTTGCGCGGCACCGGCGAACATCTGGAAATTCCGACGGTTATTTCTTCTATCGGCATGATATCTAAAGACCTGCAGGAAATTCCGTTCCGTGAAAATATGATGCAGCTGGGCAATCTGTTAAAAGAGCTGGATGATAAACTGCCGCCGATTATGGATAATCTTTACAGCATAACCAATAAAACCGATAAGCTTTTAGACGGGCAGGCCACCAGAGCCGAAAAAACTATCACAAACTTTAATGCCATGGTGGAGCAAATGTCCCGAGCCGGACGCTCTGTGCAGAATTTGGCTGATTATCTGGAACGCCATCCGGAAGCAATGTTACAAGGTAAAAGGAGACCGAGATGAAAAAGTTTTTTATATACGGCGCCGCATTTTTAACCGCCGCCTGCTGCTGGCGTTCTCCGGATTCATCATTTTATATGATGAACAGCCAGGGGCTGGAAAAAGTTTCTGATAAACAGCTCAGCGTTGCCGTGCAGACTGTCAATGTACCGGATTTGCTTGACCGTCCGCAAATGGTGACCTACGATGCTAAATCGCAGAAAGTCAATATGCTGGAATTCAGCCGCTGGGGCGAGGCTCTGCCTGCAGTTTTGCAAAATACGGTTACCAATGATTTAATGATTTATCTGCCTAAATCATATATTAAGAGCGCCCGCTATGATACGGAGACCCTGCCTTATAATGTGAAAATAGAAATTAACAAAATAGAAGCTTACCGCGGTCAAAAAGTTAAGCTTTCGGCTTGGTGGACAATCCTTAATGCCGATAATGTGGTTTTAAAACGCCGTCAGTCTGCTTATGAAACCGCGGTTAACGGCGAGACAATCGCTGAGCTGGTAAAAGCTGAAAACGCTGCTGTTCATCAGCTGAGCAAGGATATTGCCCAGACTTTAAGTAAAATGTAGCTAAATGCGCTTATCGCTGCAATGGCAATAGGCGCTTATCGGACAGTTTTCGCAGAGCGGACGCTGTGCTTTACAGATATAGCGTCCGAACAGCACCAGCCAATGGTTTGTGTTGATGATTAAATCTTCCGGCAGAACTTTCAGCAAATCTTTTTCCACTTCCAGAGGCGTTTTGCCTTGGCTGAAATCTAAGCGGTGAGAAATACGCATAACATGAGTGTCAACAGCCAAAGTCGGTTGTTTGAACCATACGTTCATAACTACATTGGCGGTTTTTCGTCCCACACCGGCAAGCGTTGTCAAAATATCTCTGTTAGCCGGAACTTCTCCGTTGAAATCGGCAGCTAACTGGCGGCTCATTTCCATAATGTTTTTAGCCTTGTTATTATAAAGCCCGATGGTTTTGATATAATCTTTAAGCTTGTCAATCCCTAAATCCAACATTTTCTGCGGCGTGTCGGCGATTTTGAACAGAGCTTCCGTTGCCTTATTTACGCCTTTATCCGTGCTTTGCGCCGACAGCATTACCGCCACCAGAAGCGTATAGGGATTATGAAAGTGCAGTTCACATTGCGGATTGGGATTTTCTTTTGCAAAAATCCGCATAATTTCTAAAATTTCCGAAGTTTTGCGCATTAAGCTTTCACGCCTCCGGCGCCGGCGGCCTTAGGGGCGTTTTCATCCAGCGGCCAGCGCGGACGCGGCTTAAAATCAAGCGGGCTGACATAGCCTTTACGGAAGCGCTCCAAACCAGCCCAAGCCACCATAACGCCGTTATCCGTGCAAAAGCGAATCGGCGGAGCGGCAAATTCCAAGCCGTGCTTTTCCGCCAGCTGATTAAGCTTGCCGCGCAGATAGGTGTTGGAAGCTACGCCGCCGGAAACTACCAGATGATGTCCGTTCGGATATTTTTGCTGAAAATAAGCAATGGCTTTTTCCAGCTTGCGCACCAGACAATCGGTTGCCGTCATCTGAAAACAAGCGCAGATGTCTGCAACGTCCTGCTTTGGCAAAATGGCGTGTTCAACTTCTCCATCCGGCGAATAAGATTCAATAATTTTCCGCACCGCGGTTTTTAAGCCTGAAAACGACAGATTGCAGTCGCCGGAGTTCAAAAGCGGACGGGGCAGGGTAAAGCGGGAATCGTTGCCCATAGCGGCTAATTTTTCAATCATCGGACCGCCGGGGTAACCCAAGCCCAGCATTTTTGCCACTTTATCAAAAGCTTCGCCGGCGGCGTCATCTATAGTAGTGCCTAAACGCTCGTATTCGCCGACATTTTTAACTACCAGAATTTGACAATGGCCGCCCGAAACCAGCAGCAGCAAATACGGAAATTCTATGGGATGCACTAAGCGGGCGCATAAAGCATGTCCCTCCAAGTGGTTTACGGCAACAAACGGCTTGTTCAGCGCCAAGGCCAAAGCCTTTGCCGTCATAACGCCGACAACCACGCCGCCGATTAACCCAGGTCCCGAAGAAGCGGCGATAGCGTCAACCTCATTTAAGGAAACATGCGCGCGTTCCAGACAAGCGCTGACAATTTCATCCACATGTTCCAAATGGGCGCGGGCGGCAATTTCCGGAACCACGCCGCCGTAGCGTTTATGCTCTTCCTGTGACTGCAGAGCCTCGCCTAAAATTTCTTTTTCATCTGTAACCACAGCCGCGCCGGTATCGTCACAGCTGCTCTCTATTCCCAAGACAATCATTTATTTATTCCACTATCTTTTTTTGTTTATCATCTGTAAACTTTTTTTCGTTATAACTATATGAAATATAATCCGGCAATTTGTCAAGAAAAAGGATACATAAAATGGCTAAAATTGAAAAAAAAGAAGAAGTTAAACCGGCTGAAAACATTGCAGCTGAAAATAAACCGAAGCAAACATCAAAAAGTTATGCCGGTATTGCCTGCCTGATTGTTCTGCTGTGCTGCGCGGGCAGCGTGGTTTATAATATAGAGCTGACAAAGACTCTGAATGAAGATTTAGCCGCTCAGCTGGCTGACGATTATAATTCAAAGATAGGCGCTTTAAAGTCGCAGATAAATAAACTGAACAATTTGCCGCAGCCGGTTTTGCCTGAGACTGAAAAAACTCTGCCGGCAGAGCTGTCTGACGCAGAATTGCTGCAGCTGGCCGAAAAGATTATTCCGCTGTTGCCGCAGCCGGAAAAGATTGAAAGCAATGCCGAAACTCAGCAAACTGCAGAACCGACCGAAGCAAGCCCTGCCGCCGTGACTGCTCCGGAAGTTCTGCTGGCGGCCGGAGCTTTAACCGTCCGCGGTTTGGCGGAAGACGGCTTGCCGTTTGACTATGAAACAGAGGTTCTGCAGATTTTAGCTGCCGGCAATGAAACAGCTCTTAACTATATAGCCAATATTAAAAAATACGCCGTTTCGGGGATTAAAGGACGGGCTATGCTGATTAGCGAATTTAATAAAGTATATGCGGATTTAAGCGGCGTACAGTCTAAAAAAGCCGCTGCTCCGGAAATTCAGGAAACTTGGGATGAAGCTTTGCTGCGCCGCTTAAAAGAACTGGTGGAATTTAAAAAACGCGAAGACAAGCCGGCTGTTGTTTTTCCTAAAGCGCCGGATGAAGTTCATCTGCTGGTTAATAACGGCGATTTTGCCGAGGCTTTGAACAAGCTTAAAACCGACCGCAAGTACAGCGAAGTAAATTCCGAAGAGCTGAACTCTTGGATTTTGCAAACTCAGAATTATCTTGATTTTGAGCAGGCTGTAAACGGTTTAATTATGAACTCGTTAGCTAATCTGCACTTAAAAGAAATGGAGCGCACAAAATGAGTATAGCAGAATTGCAAAAGCTTTGGCAACAGAAATACGGCTGTGTTCCGGCTCAGCTGGAAAAAGTCAAAGAAATTCATGCCGCAGCAACGGCTTTTAATACCAATATTGACGCGGTATTGAAAATCAGCGGCAAACGCTTGGGCGAACTTATAGAAGCTGTTGGTTTAAGCGAGGCGGAGTTTAACAGCCCGCGGACTTTGCTGGAAACGCCGCAGGATGCTGTTCACGGTATTGCTAAGTGTTTTAGCCGCGGTATTGCCGAAGAATGGATAACCGATGACAAAGCTGTTTATGAATGGATGCGGCAAAATCTGGGTTATGACCGTCTGCAGATGGGCGGTCAAGGTGGAATTGTCGCTAATGCTTTGGCGGTGCTGGGCGTGCAGAATGTTTTTGTTCATACCAATTCGCATCCCAAACTGCAGGCTCAGCAATTTCTGCCTTTGGCGAATCTCTGGGGCCTAGATGAAAACGGCAAGGCCTGCCGTGCCTGCGATATTGACCGTGCGGACGAAACTCCTCTTATCCATTGGATTATAGAGTTTGATATCGGCGACTCGTTTACGGCTTGGGGCAAAGAATTTACCTGTCCGAAATCTAACCGCTTTATCGCTACCTATGACCCGGCAAATATTGATTTGATTATAAATCAAGGCTTTGTAAAGCATTTATCGCAGCACGGCTATGATTATCTGATACTTTCGGGCTATCATAATTTAACCTCTAAACGCCGCGGCGTAGAGTTAGTAAATGAGTCGGTGGCTTTGATAAAAAATTGGAAGCAGCATAATCCGCGGGGAATTATTCATCTGGAACTGGCGTCCACCCAAGACAAAAAAGTGCGCACCGCCATCATTGAAAAAATTGCGCCGCTGGCAGATTCTTTGGGGCTGAATGAACGGGAAGCTCTTGATGCTTTGGAAGTTATAAACCCACAGAAATACGCTGAATTAGCCCATGAAGAATTAACAGCGCCTCGTTTGTTTGAGATTATCAGTATAATAAAGGCCAAAACAAAGGCGCCGCGTATTCAGCTGCATTTATTTGGTTTGTACATTACTTTGCAAGATAAAGATTTTCGTATTACTCCGGAGCAGAATCTGCGCGGAATGATGCTGGCTTCTACAGTTGCCGCTACCAAAGCCGGAACCGGCAAAATAGAAGAGCATGACAAGCTTTTATGGGCGCATGGACAGGAAGTCTCGGAAATCAGCCTGAATAATCTGCAGGAGCTGGCTGCGTTTTTACAAAAGCCTGAGCTTGTGCAAACCGGAATCTGCGAATATGAAGGCTGCAATGTGATTGCCGTACCGACGATTATTATTGCCAAACCGCTGACTCTGGTCGGTATGGGCGACACAATTTCTTCGGTTTCGCTAATCGGCGCCAGATAATAAGGCGCGCTTAAGCTTAAAAATGAAAGCTGTCGGTTAAGTTTACGGCGCGGCTGTTAAACAATATTTTGCCTTGCGAATCGTCTAAGTTGAAAACCCAATCTGCAAAATATTTTTGATTTTCAGCGATAAACGGCTGCACTTCTTTACGAGCCAGACGTGTGCTTTCCAGACTTACAGCCAGCCAATAGTCATTTTCTGCCGGCTGATAAACATTCAGCACATAAACCAAGCCAATCTCGGTTTCCACCCTGATTTGATGAGGAGCCGCCTGCGGAAAATCGGCCGTAAAATCTTTTTTGAAAGCAATGCCTTGATAGCTGATGTATGACAACGCCGCGGTAAGATTCTGTAGGCTTGCGGATTTCGGCAGATAGGCGGCAACGGCTTCTTTAGACAGCGAGGCGTCTGGCAGTTTTATATTTTCTATAATCTTGGCCGGAATTTCCAAAAGCGGAAACGGCATCCAGGCGCCGGCAGCACCGGAAAAAGCCCCGACCGCGCTGATAGTATAGACATAGGGATATTCATCGCGTTTGGCATAGCGGAATTCTTCATCGCTGCTGCCGCCGGAAATATTTATTTTATCTAAGAGATTTCCATCGTCGTCAAAAGTTTCTACGGCAATTTTTTGGGCGTCGTCCAAGCCGTAGCTCTGCCATTCAGAGGTTTTATTTTCATCCGCGGCAACAATAACGGAATTGTTCAGCATATTATAAAAAGCGGCCAGCTGTCCGGCATTGACAAAGTAATCAGCAGCTTCTTTCAGATACCAAATTCCGTCTTTTTCATAAACATTTATTTCTCCGTCCGCAGTAGTCATTTTTATGCGCTGCAGCCGCGCGATGTTTCCGCGGGTTTGGGCAAAGGTGTAGTTTCCGCGGACATTCAGCCCCAATCTGCGGTGGGCATACCAGCCGGAAAATGCGGCAAAAATCCCTAAAACAAGTACAATCAGAGCGCTCCACAGCAGTTTTTTAGACATTATATTTCTCCTTTATCCGCTTAATCAGCCGGTGCATTAAAAATTTAGCCAAAACCGAAAGCAGCAAAACCAGCAAAGCCGGAATAGCAATAATCTGCATAATCATCATTTTGGCAACGGCGTAGCTGTATTGCTGTTTCATTTTATAATCCAGATTTTGCAGCTGCTGTTCGTTTTTAGAAAGTTCTCGTCCGGACTCGCCGATTTGGCGCAGCTGTTCAAAAATCTGCATGTCTTCATTGCTGTTTTCAAATAAAATCCGCTTCTGCTCTTTGATTTTATTTTGCAAAACGCGGTATTCCACTTCGTCTTTGCTGAAAATATTTTTATTCAGGCGCTGGCTGATGCTGTCTTTATTCAAAATCATGCTGTTCAGAGGGAGCTGCTCATAGTCCGCATTGCCGGCCAGATAGTCAATCAAAGATTTAGCCGCTAAGCCGTTGCCGCTTTTTTCTATCACGCTGTAAGGGTTGCGGTCAGGCGAGTTTTCGGCAACCCAGAAAGGTTCTTCTAAAAAATCTACATCGCTGACTAAAGCAACGGTTCCGGAAGCAGCCGAACGCGTCAGAAGCGGACGCATGCCGGCGGCTAATTCGCTGCCGCTAAACGGGTTTTTAGTATAAAGCGAGATAAATGAACCTTCCATAACCGCGCCGATAAGTCCGTTTTCATTGACAATAAACGGCTTAACCTCAACCGCCGGATTGTCTATTTCAAACAAAAGGGCTTTATTCAGTTTCAGCACCATCGGGTTATAGCCGAAAGATTTATCGGTTTTTCCGTCATCCGCCGGATTCAGCAGCTTAACGCCCCAGTTGGTTAAAAAGTCGGTAATCTGCAAGTCTTCGCCGTTGGTTAAATCGGATTGGCTGGCGGTATAAAAATCAAAGAACACCGCTACTTTGCCGCCGCGCATTAAAAATTGGTCTAAAGCATAGCGCAAAGCTGCCGAAATCGCTTTAGGGTTAATCAAAACAATAATGTCTACTTTAGAGGAAAAGTCATACATAGAGGGCGAGACATTGAAGACATTGTAATCATTTTCCCAGCTCAGGAGAATTTCCTGCAAGCCCTCCAAATTCTGCATATTGTCCACATAAACGCCGATATTTTTCAGGCGTTCCGGCTCTGTTACCTTGAGGACGGCAATGTCAATATCTTTTTCGGCCAAAGGCTGGCGCTGCAGCAGAAATTGTTTTATAACGGCTTCGCGTCCGTCTTGCGAGCGGACTATGGCTCCAAAATAGTCACGGCTGCCCGCGGCATTGGTTTCAAAATACAGCCCTTTTTCCAGCACTTTTTCTTCTAACTCCGAAAACGGCTCAACATAAGTAATATTTACGGTTACCATGCCTTTGGCGGCTTTGCTGTAACGCTGCAGAAAGCGCTGAACCTGCTGCATATAATGGAAATAGTCGGGGTTGGATTGTATATAATCCTTTGCGGCGTAAACATCTATTATAACCTGCTTTTCCAGATTATTCAGCAAGTTAACCGTTTGGGTCTTCGGAGTGTAAAAAGACGAAGCAGTTAAATCGGCTTTGCTTTCAAAAAGATTAGAGACGGCAAAATTAAAAAATCCGGCTCCGCACAAAGCTAAAATGGTCAGCAGGCTGAATTTAGCGGTTTTATGCTTTTGAGCATTGCTATGCAGCGGCAGGGCGAGGATATTCAAAAACAAAAATACGGCGGCAAGCGAAATAAAATATAAAATATCAGAGATTCCGACTTCGGCAAATAAAAAGTTATTGTAAATAGAGTATAAGCCGGAATACGGCAAAACCAGCCAGAGCGCTGTAAAGAAAAATCCGCCCAGATAGGCTAAAATCAAACTGCGGGATAAAGATGAGATAAAGCATCCGGCGGCACAGTAAAATAAAATAAGCAGCAGCAAGCCGCCGTAGCTTGAGGCAACGTTCTGCCAATCCAGCTGCAGCCAGCCACCGGAATAGCAGATAAACGGCAGCAGACCCAGCGTCATCAGCAGGCAGAATAAAACAGCGGCGCAGAATTTTGCCATGGTCAGAACCGTAAAAGATATCGGCTGCGTAAGCAAAAATTCTATAGTGCCGGAGCGGTATTCCTCTGCCCAGCTCCGCATGGTTAAAACCGGAACCAGCACCGCTAAAATAATAGGCTGTGCATAGAACACCGCATATAAAGCGGTGTCGTGCATTGCCAGATATGAGCCAAAATAAAAAGCGGCGCCTATTGCGGCAAACAAGTAGGTGAATATTATAAAATAAGTCGGCAGGCCGCGGAAACCGCTGCGGAGTTCTCGTAATAATAAAGTCGTAAATTGCTGCATTTTTATTCTCCGGTCATTTTTTTGAGAGAAGCCAGCAAGCTTTCCGGCGCTGATTTTTTGAACTTGGCAATTCCGGTCTCGGCAGCCAAACGTCCTTTGTGCATAAGCAAAACCCGCTGCGCCATGGCTTCAACATCTTCAAGAGCATGCGTTGAAATAATCACTAAATGATTTTTAGCATAGTTTTTAATAATTTTGCGGATGCTCTCTTTTTGCAGCGGGTCAAGCCCTTCCGTCGGCTCGTCCAAAAGCAGGATTTCCGGCTCAGTCATCAGCGCCGCCGCCAGTTCCGCCCGCTTTCGGAAGCCTTTGGATAAAGTGTCCAGCCGCTGAAATTCCACAGATTTAAGGTCTAGTTTTTGAATAACGTTCTGCAGTCTCGGGCTGATTGTTTCGTTCGGAATTTTTTTCAGTTCTGCCGCAAACAGCAAAAATTCAACCGTGGTCATTTCGCCGTACAAGGCGGAAATTTCCGGAACATAGCCGATTTTGTTCAGATAAGCCACGCGGCCGGAGTTTATATCTGTTTCATCGGCTTTTATAGAGCCGCTGTCAGCTTCCAGATAGCCGCTGATAAGCCGAAATAAAGTAGATTTTCCGGCGCCGTTTTCGCCCAGCATTACCACGGTTTCATTTTTTTTCAGGCTCAGGCTGACGCCGTCAACCGCTTTAATCTTTCCAAAATATTTGCAGACATTCTTAATAACCAGCATTAAATGCTCCATAAAACACAAACAATATATGCCATATTAACAGCATTTTATTAAACTTTAACAAATATTTTCAACTTTTTACAAAAAACTTTAATGACAAATCGTTTTTATTGGAGTAATAATAGTCAAAAATATAGCAAAAGCGGAGTAAAATTTTGGATACTTTCAGCAAAGAAGAAATTAAAAACTTTATCATCGGTTTATGCGTTATCTGCGTATTTGCCTTGGGTATGGTTATATTTAAGCTGCAGCGCAATGTCTGGAAAGGCGCAGAAGATACGGACTATCAAATTTATGCCACGTTTAACCGCACCGACGGCTTGGTGGTCGGCAATAAAGTCCGGATGTCCGGCATGGATATCGGACGCGTGGTTAATTCGGTGCTGGACAGCGACTATCGGGCAACGCTGACATTGCAGATTGCCGCGCATGTGCAGATTCCGGATGACAGCAGCGCCGCCATTGTCAGTTCCGGCATTATGGGCAATAAGTATATAGAAATAGAACCGGGCGGCTCTGAAGACTATATCGCACCGGAGGGCGAGTTCAGCTATACGCAGGACGCAATGATTTTAGAAGAGCTGATTGACCGTGTTATTTCTATGGGCAAAGCCAAGCGTAAAAAGTCATGTCCGCCGGCTGATGAAAATAAAGCTGCAAATGTAACAGAAAATATGGAGTAATAAAATGAGAAAGAAACCTGTTGAAACCATTATGGGCTTAGTTGTGCTGGTTGTCGCCCTGTTGTTTTTGGCTTTTGCTTACCGCGTTTCGGATTTGCAGGTTGTTAAAGGCTATCCGCTTAAGGCCGAATTTATGAAAGTCGGCGGCTTAAGCATTGGTTCGGACGTGCGCATCAACGGCATAAAAGTCGGTACGGTTACTTCACAGAAGCTTAATAATGAAGATTATATGGCTGATGTGACTTTCAGCATTTCTTCCGATATTAAACTGCCTAAAGACAGTACGGTGTCTATTGTCAGCGATGGCTTGGTCGGCGATAAGTTTGTAAAGATAGAGCCGGGAAAATCGGATGAATATCTGAAAGCCGGAGACTCTTTTGCCAACACTAAAGATTTTAAGACCATAGAAGACATGGTGGGAGAAATCATTTTTATGGTAACTGACGACGGAAGTAAAGATGAAGCTGAATAAATTTGTTCTTAGCGCCGCAGCGGGGTTAAGCTGTTTTGCCGCCGACGCCGCGGAAATTGATATGAATACGGCTCGTATGCAGGCAATGGATAAAATTACCGGACATGTCAGCGTTATCAACGTTCCGGTCAACGGCAGCGTTAAATTCGGCTCGCTGTCTATTGTGGTCCGCAGCTGCAAAACCCGTCCGGCCGAAGAGGCTCCGGAAAACTTTGTTTTTGCCGATATTACAGACAAGAGCCTGAAAGGCGAAGAGATAAATATTTTTAAAGGCTGGATGCTTTCATCGTCTCCGGCCACCAATGCTCTGGAACACCCGATTTATGACGTGTGGCTGCTGCAATGCCTTAACACTAAGGTAGACCAATCAGCGCTTTTAGATGAAAAACAGCTGGCTGAGCGCGACAATTTGCCGAGGTCTGAACGCAAAATCTTGGAAAACAGTGTTTCCGGCGAGCTGAAAACTGAAGAAAAAGCTCCGGAAAAAACGGAAGAAAATACGAAAAAGCCGATGAGCGAAATGGAATATCTGCCGGATGAAAGCGAAGACGGCAAGCCGGAAACCATTGCCGAACCGGCAGAAGCTGAAAATTCGGAATTTTCTTTTGATGAAGATGATGATACGGCGGAAATTCAAAATGAAATCAGCCGGATAAAATCGGACTGGGAAAATAAAGATATTAACGCAGAAAAGCAATAGCCGCCGCTGCCAGCAGAATGTACAGCAAATCTCCGCTTATGTAGCGGAAACCCTGCCGAAAATCGGTGCGCGACGGCATGGCATTTTCTATAATTACTGTAAGCAGAAAAATATACAGCAGATAAGAGCCGAAGCTTAATTTCACTATTTCAAAAAAATGCTTGTTTAGTAAAAATGCAAAAACAAGCAGTAGCAGCGGCGCCAAAGAAGTCGGCAGAGCATTATAAAATTTCAGGTTAGAAAAGCCGACTTGTCCGGTTACATAGTGGTCGTCAACTTTTTTAGGGAAAAGCGAAAAAGTTACCGGACGGGCGTTTAGCAGCAATCCGACAATAAAATGCGCGCATTCATGCAAAACAGTCCCCGGCAAGTTTATGAGCATGGCCAGCCACATGCTTTTATAAGCAGAATGTTTCAATGAAGAAAGCACAATTACCGCCAAAATCAGAAAAAAGCGGTCAGCAGTCAAGGCGGCTAAAAAGGACGGCGAATCCAGATATGCAAAAAAGTCTTTCATGCGGGCGCCTATTTCTTTTCCAGTACGGTCAATCCGGCAACATAGGTGTTGAACATCAGCTGGCAGATGGTTTCTTTATTCACTTTAGTAAACGAATCCAAAATGTCTTTAGTTAAAAAAGAACTCAGGGCAAACAAACTCAGCCATAAAACCTGTGAGGATAAAATGCGTTCAGGACGCTCCATGTTAGGGATTAGCTGCTGCAGCAATTTGTTAATCAGACCGGTGATTTTTACGACTTTACGCAAATAAAAATAAGAAAAAGCGTGGTTATTGTTGCGTAAATGAAAGCTGTGCAGCATGTACCATAAGTTTTTGTTTTCCATAACAAAATCTACAAACTCATGCAAAAAGGCATTCATATCGGCAAAAGCGTCTCCGGTTTTTGCGACTTTTTCCAAACGCAGAGCCAGCTCATCCAAAGTCATGTAGTTTTGGATTACCACAAAATTATCCATATTGGAAAACTGGTTATAAATAGCGCCGACCGAACAGCCGGAAGCTTCGGAAAGCTTGCGCACGGTCAAAGCCTCGGTGCCTTTTTCCTGCACAATTCTGCGTCCGGTTTCCAATAGCAAATTTTGTATATTGTCTTTTTCCATTTCAGTAATAAATTTTATCCGTGTTTAACAAATTATTTGCATTTACAGCGTTAGAATAGCGCAAACCTTTAAGGTATTCAATTTTTTTTTACGGTTATCAAAGGGATAATTATGAAAACTTTATTTTTTCTTTTGGCTTTTCTTTTTATTGCGGCGGCTGGCAATGCTCAGGTGGTGGAATTGTTTGACGACGGCACGGAAGATATAGTTGATGAGATAATAAATACGCCGTCCGAGCCGGAGGTTTCGGAAACTGATCAAGCTAAAGATTCGGCGCGCGATTTGCTGCAACAGAAGCCGACAATTTTAAATTTGCGGAAAAATGACATAAAGTCTTTGGAGCAGCTGCAGGAAAAAACTCAAAAAATCCGTTCTAAAACCGAAGAAATCGCCCAGAAAAAAGAAGAGGCTAAAGAAACCGAAGAAGACCGCATAAATAAGCTGAAAGCTCAGTATCAGCCGGCTCCGTTCGGGCTTTATTGGGCGGCTCCGCAGGAAAATATCCAAAAGTTTGGGTTTGAGCTTAATCCGGCCGAACGCAAAGATTATAAAAATGTTTTTCAAGTTGCTAATCCGCAGCAAAAAAATAATACATTTGCCTATATTATTGCCATTTTCGGCGTACAGGATAAGCTCTGGTGCATTTATGCGCAGGGTATCACGCAGGATGATGACGCCAAAGCCTCTAAAGTTTTAGCTCTGTATCATCGCTATTATGAGGCTCTTTCTGCAAAATACGGCAATGCGGAAGAGCATTTTGACCCGTATACTTATGAAGAGCAGCTGATAAAAGGCGAGGGCGAAAAGAAAAAAGTTATAACCGTAACCAAGCAGAATCCGCTGGGCGGCGACAACTTTTTGCAAGAGCTTCAAGAGGGCAAGGCGGTGCTGTACGCTACATTCCAAAATGATAAAATCGGGGTGACTCTGGGAGTTTCCGTGGACGGCGACGGTAAAAGCTACATTTCGGTAGATTATAAAGATTTTGCCCTGATGGACAGCGAACAGCAGACAATTTTGAACAAAACCATAGAAGATTTATAATTATAAAGGACTAAAATTATGACTAAAGTTAGTTTTTGCGGAATTTCCGGTAGCGGCATGAGTTCATTGGCTCAGATTTTGAAACTTTCCGGCTATGAGGTTCAGGGGTCTGACCGCAATTTTGATTTACAGCGCGATTTAGAAAATAAAAAAGCTTTGGAAAGTCTCGGCATTAAAATGTTTCCGCAAGACGGCTCCGGTATAACTTCTGATTTGGATTTTGTCTGCGCTTCTACAGCGGTGGAAGATACAATTCCGGATATTAAAGCCGCTAAGGAAAAAAATGTTCTGATAAAGACCCGTCCGCAGCTTTTGAGTGAGCTGTTTAACGGCTATAAATACGGTATTGCTGTCGGCGGAACTTCCGGTAAAACCACAACTGCGGCCATGATTGGCTATATTTTGGATAAGTCCAGACAAAAGCCGTGTCTAATCAACGGCGGTTTGCTGCGCGACTATGAAGACCGTGCCGGTATTGCCAATATTATTTATAATAAAGGCGATATCTGCGTGGTGGAAGCCGATGAAAGCAACGGCAGCATAGATCTTTATAATCCGTATGTTTCGGTTATTAACAATATTTCTCACGACCACAAAAGCATAGAAGAGCTGACAGCGCTTTTCCAAAATTTATGCAGCCGCACCAAGCAGGCGGTTGTGGTTAATGATGATTATGAAACCTGCCGCCCGCTTACGCATTCGCATAAAATCACTTTTTCGCTGAAAAATCCGCAGGCTGATTTTTATGCTGAAAATATAAAGCCGCTGCCGCACGGTACGGAATATACTTTGAACGGCAAAGCCTATACTCTTAAGCTCATCGGGCATTTTAATGTGGCCAATGCGCTGGCAGCCATTGCCGCCTGCAGCGTTATGGGGGTAAAAGCGGAAAAAGCAGCTGAAATACTGCAGAATTTCAGCGGAACTAAACGCCGTCTGGAAGTAATCGGACAGAAAAACGGGATTACCGTAATAGATGATTTTGCTCATAATCCGGATAAAATCACCGCTTCGGTCGGGGCTTTGCGCCAATACACCGGACGTCTGCTGATTATGTTTCAGCCGCATGGCTTTGGCCCGATGCGTTCTATGGGCAAAGAAATTATGGAATGTTTTGTGAAAAACATGCTGCCGGAAGATGTTTTGGTTATGCCGGAAATTTTCTTTGTCGGCGGCACGGTAACTAAAGATATTTCTTCGGCGGATTTAATTGACTATGCGCATAAGCTGGGCAAGCATAATGCCTATTTTGCCGCCGATAAAAAAGCAGCAGCCGAGCTGTTGCTGAAAGAAGCAAAATCCGGCGACAGAATCGTGATTATGGGCGCCCGTGATAACTCATTAACTGATTTATGCAAACAGATTTTAGAAAGATTATAGGCTATGGAAAAACTCTGCAGAGGCGATAAAATTGCTTTAATTGCTCCGTCGGCGCAAATCGGGAGCATTGCTAAAATTGAAAAAGGCTTGAATTTTTTGCAGTCTTTGGGGTTTGAACCGGTTTTTGCTCCTCATCTTTATGAAGTGCGCCGCTATATGGCCGGAACAGACCGAGAGCGGGCGGCAGATGTTAATTGGGCTTTTGCGCAGCCGGAAGTAAAAGCGGTTGTTTGCGTGAGAGCGGCAGCCGGAGCGGCTCGTATTTTGCCTTATATTGACTACGAACCGATTAAGCGGAACCCTAAGCCGCTAATCGGCTTTTGCGATAATGCCGCGCTAATGCTGGCACTTAATAAAAAATCCGGTGCTGTCAGCTGGAACGGTTTTCTGCCGACATACGATTTTAGAGAAGATACGCTGAATCCGCTGGTAGAAAAGAGCCTCAGGCAGCTGATTTCCGGCGAGCCGCAGAAGATTATTTCCGGCAGCACGCTGCGGGTCGGCAAGGCAGAAGGCACTTTTTTATGCAGCAATCTGAGCGTGCTGATGAAGCTTGCCGGTACGCCGTATTTTCCGGATTTACGCGGCAAAATTTTGTTGATAGAAGATATACACGAGCGCCTGCATAAAATAGATTTAATGCTGCAGCAGCTGAAACAGCAGCCGTATTTTGCGAAGCTGAAAGGGCTTATTTTCGGACATTTTACGGATTGCAGCGGAGATGAAGAAGACGGAACTTTAGATGATTGTTTTGCCGATTTTTTATA
Source organism: uncultured Alphaproteobacteria bacterium (assembly GCA_934271715.1). GTDB lineage: Bacteria > Pseudomonadota > Alphaproteobacteria > RF32 > CAG-239 > RUG410. Next base: position 22,027 of record CAKQRZ010000014.1, on the reverse strand, counting down.
TGAAACAGACTTTCCGTGCGTTAAGGATTTTGAATTTGGACATACACCGGCGCGTTATGTTTTGCCGCTGGGGGCTAAAGCAAAATTTGACGCTGACAAGAGTTGTTTAGAAATTATCAGCTATTAAACCGTAAATCTTTTGAACGTATTCAAAATTAAGCTTATTTACCAACCGCAAAAAGGTAAAAACGCCGTCCCATGATTTGCTGGCAAAGGCTAGAATTATTCCGTTGCTGAAAAGATTGGCGCCGATGATGACAATTCCGGAAAATATATAGCCTTCTTGACTTATGTCTGTTTGCCCCGGATGCACCTGTGTCAGCACAACCAGCCAATGATAAGCCAAAAAATAACCCAGAACCGCATAGACGAGCCAATAAGCTCCGCTGAGATAGAGTAAAGACGGCATCAGCAGCATATAGATAAAAGCAAACAGCGGGAAAAAATAGGGCGCTAAAGAAATCAGCCAATTGCCGTGTCCGTTCAGCTGCATGGAGCCGCCGCTGCCATCAGGGTTAAGCCGTATTCTTCCGGCAATATGCAAAGTTAAATAAGCAAAAAAAGTGTGCGTCAGCTCGTGTGAAATTACCTGCATGGCGTTGCGTGTGCTGTAGCCGGAGAGGAAAATCGTACCCCAAAAAAAGATAAATCCGGCGCCGAGCATAAAAAATTTAAAAGTAAAAAAATCAAAATAGCGGTATACGTTCAAAAGAGCCGGCAGCGAAAACAGCAGATACAGCGCCGCGGGCAGCTTTAAGATATTGATAATCCAATCGGTTATTTTATACATTTTTCCCTCAAATTTTAGATAAATATTAACCTCAATATCCTAAAATATTTTTAATAACAGCATGAAAGGACGACAAAATGCCTGATTTTAATACTTTTGACTTTATGGTAACCGATGAAAACGATGTTATGCTGCTGCTTTATGCCCGCGATACCGCTCCGGAAAATCCGGCTGTACAGCTGAATTATGATGAACATAATATTGTTTTAAGCCGCAACGCCGAAGATGTCTTGACTCTGGAAAATGTGGAAGATGAGATTTTTGACAATCTGCAGGACGATAATACTTTGCTGGTGTGCGAGATAGAGCCGACAGACAGCGAAGATGACGCGGAAATTGTTTATACCTATGAAGCAAATATAATCTGAAAAAATAAATATACATACCAGAAAGTATATTTATTTTCTTGAATTAGAGCATTAAGCAAACTATAATATATGTTTGTGGAGGAATAATAATGCGTAAAGTTCTATTTTTAGCCGTTATGGCGGCCTTGACTGTGCAAACTGCAAAAGCGGACACAATCATTGTCATGGATGATAATAATAATGTAAAACAGCAGATTTATACTTTGCCTAATTCGGTTGTGAAAACAGTACAGACGGTGCAGACCGTTCCGGTTGCTGTGCAGACACAGCCGGTTTATGTTACGGGAGCGCCTTTACCGCCTCAGCAAGTGATTGTGACACGTCCGGTTCCGCCGGTTGTGGTAGTTAGAGAAACTCCGGCTCCTCGCAGCTATTACTACGATTCAGCGGCAACTGCAGCTGTGGCCGGTTTTACCGGAGCGCTGGTCGGCAGCGTTATCTTCGGCGGCGGACATCATCACCACCACCATCATCGAAGATAAATTTGCCTTTTATAAAGGTTGCAGCAAGCTAAAACCATAAGATTACAGCACAGGATTCCTTGCCGTTTACGCAAGTATGACAAGCAGAGTTGATATCTGACAAGGTTATATCTCTGAGGCACTTTCTGCTGCCGTCGCAATAAGCATCGCCGCGCCATGTATTTGCACGAATTGTACCTTGCTCGTCTCGGTGCATGGAAGCATGAATAACAACCGGATGCAGAGGATAGGCAACATTATAAAAGAACTCGCGGCAAAATTTGACATCAAAAGATTTGTCTTTCCCGCCCAGCCAAAAGTCTAAAACCAGCAATTTACCGTCATTTTGAGTAGCGCCTAAATACATTATAATGCCGTTTCCATAGGAATCTGTTAGCGAGGTGGTAGAGGCTTTTTTCCAAGTGCTGGGAATAATATTTGCCGCTTCGGCAAAATCGGTTAACCCGATTTTTGTACCGGAAACATCGCTGCTGTTTTGCTTTAAGTTGTTCAGGTGTTCCAACAGCCCACTAATCATAAAGCTGTATTCACTGATTACTTTGTTCATCTTATATTTTTCCATCGCTTTGGAATAACCAGCAATTCCGCCTACTGATAACACGCCGATAATAGCCAAAACGCCCAGCATTTCTATCATACTCCGCCCGGCAGAAACCGCGTATAGCGGCGCATCTAAAGCAGTTTTACGCTGTCTCAAAAAATTCATGTACCTCCAATGTACACTAGGATTTTTTTCGCAGCTAGAAACCACTTTATCTACACCGCTCTCCGCAGTTTTGAAGAATTTTAAGGCGTATTGACGCACAACATCCAAACCCTTAAATGCGATGTTGTTTCTTTCGGCGTCATTGCGAGCAACGCGAAGCAACCTACAATCCAAACTCGAAATGTTATACTTGTCACTACACCCAGCAGGCTGTGGCAGACGAGTATCCATGACTTTGTTACCAACAGCAACGCATATTGACATTGCTTTTGTAATGGCGTTATGGATTCTCCGCCGTGGTACTTCCAGCAGTGAGTACCGGCGAAGACTGACGTTGAGAGGGTAGGCGAAAAAGCGCGGTAATATATAGCCAGTTAGTTTTGTTCTAAATGTGTTGTTTCCGAATTTGTAATTTTTTGCGCCGAACTCTGCAAAAAAACGCTGAGCGGTGAAAAATACGCCTTTAATCAGATAGTTAGGATTTGCAGAGAGAGAGAGAGACCTTTGAATAGCTTATTTTTCATCTTTCTTTCCTCTATTTTAAGTTAATTTACATTTTTATTCTATACCAGCCTCACTCCCTAAGTCAACCGTAAAAGCTAAATTATCATTAGAACTATAATTCTCTTTATAGAATGCAAAACTGTTTCGTATTTACTTATTAAAAATAATTACAAAATTACAAATACTGGTATTTCGCAAACATTCTTGACAACTTGCCGTTATTTCCGGCATTGTAACATCCTTGAGACATTTATATGTATTGTCTTTCAGATTTTGACATTCTGTGGTAAAATGGGGAGCAGCTTTTCCGTTTGAGGAATGTTGTATGTTTTGCGGAGAAATAGTTTTTATGCTGCCATACATATTTTGAGCTACATCTTTAATTAAGGCAATGCACAGTTCTTTTGAGTAATCTGAAGATTTCTTATCATTACTAAATATATTGACATCAATTACAAAATTATTTTCTGTGCTTATATATGGAGCAACTCTGTTTCCCAATGTATCAGTTATATGTACGTTAGAATAAATTTGCCAGGTTTGAGGCACAAAGTTTAGGTCTTTTACTATTTGAGCTAGGTATATAGGGCGTTCATCGCTATTTTTTGTTAAATTATCCCTATAGGTTAATAACTCAGTAATCATAAAACTATATTCATCTATAGTCTTATTTACTTTATATTTAGTCATAGCCTTGGAATAACCGGCGATTCCGCCTACGCTTAACACGCCGATAATCGCCAGCACGCCGAGCATTTCTATCATACTTCTGCCAAATTGATTTTGTTTCATCGTAACTTCCTTTTATTTTTTTATGTAACAAAAAAGCTGTCGGCGAGACAGCTGGAAGTTCGAAACTACTGAATACAAATATAGTGTAGCATATTAGCCAAAGATAGCATATTTTGCTACCTTCCAGCCGTATAGCTTGAAGATATACAGAATTTTCATCCTGTATTAAGACGTGTATTCAAGAGGTTTCGACACCCCAGACAGACTACTGCCTATCCAATTATAATTTTATCAGAATAGAGCCGGAAAGTAAAGACAATTTTATAACTAAGAATACGCAACAAAAAAACAGCCCAAGTTAATGAGCTGTTTTTTTTATAATCACGATTATAATTATTGGATATTTCCAAACGGATTTATGTCTTTTTCATCCGGCGTTGCGCGCAAATCAAACATATTGATTACCGGCACGCAGATAAAGATTGATGAGAATGTACCAATAATGATACCGGTGGTAATTACAAAGGCAAAGCTGCGCAGAGCATCGCCGCCGAACACCAGCAGAGCCACAGAGGCAAGAAATGTGGTAACGCCTGTCAAAATCGTACGGGAAAAAATATCGTTAATACTTTTGTTCAATAAGTCATATTGTGACATTTTTTTGTATTTTTGCAGATTTTCACGAACACGGTCATAGGTTACAACCGTATCATTCACCGAATAGCCGGCCAAAGTCAAAATAGCGGCAATGGTTGTTAAGCTGAAATCCAAGTGGAAAATGGAAACTAAGCCGACCGTAATCAGCAAATCATGGAACAAACCCACCAAAGCACCGACGGCAAATTTCCATTCAAATCTGAACCAGATATACATACTGATAGCCAGCATGGCAAATACAGAAGCCAATACGCCGGAAAGCTTCAGCTCATCGCCGACTTGCGGACCAACGGATTCAATTCTTTCAAAAGTAAAATCGTTGTCCAGCATTTCTTTAATCTGCTTAACAGCTACGCGCTGGCTTTCTTCATCGGCATTGTTCGCCTGCGCTCTAATCATAAGTTCGTCTTGAGCGTCGCCGAAAGACTGCAGATTCAGCTCGTCCAGCTTTAAGGTATCCAGTTCGCTGCGGACTTTATCCACATCAACCGGTCCGTTTTTGCTCTTAACTTCAATCAGCACGCCGCCGGAAAAGTCAATGCCATAGTTAAAGCCGCGTACGGCAACGCTGGCGATGGATGCGGCAAACAAAACGGCTGACAAAGCATAAGCCAATTTGCGGTAGCCTAAAAAGTCAATACTTGTATCTTTTATAATCCAACTAAATATTTTCATTTTTTATTATCCTTTTCTTTTAGAGTGGAAGTTTAGTCGGTTTAAACTTGGCCATCCAAGCTTCTACCAGCAAACGGCTTACCGTTACTGATGTAAACATAGATGTGATGATACCGATAATCAAAGTCATGGCAAAGCCTCTGACCGGACCGCTGCCGAAATAGAACAGCACAAATCCGGCAACCATGGTTGTAAGGTTGGAGTCAACAATCGTGCGGTAAGCTTCGGTAAAGCCCAAAGTGATAGCATCGCGGATAGAGCGGCCTTTGTTTACTTCTTCGCGCATACGTTCAAAAATCAAGATGTTGGCGTCAACGGCCATACCCATTGTCAATATGATACCGGCAATGCCCGGCAGGGTTAAAGTTGTGCCGATAAAGCTCATAATGCCCAGCATTAAAACAATGTTCAGCAAAACTGTAATATCTACCATGATGCCGAATAAACCGTAAGCGGCAACCATGAACACAACAACGGCAATCAAGCCGACGATTGAAGCAATAACGCCGTCATGGATGGAATCTGCACCCAAACCGGCGCCGACAGTTCTTTCTTCCATAACTTCAAGCGGAGCAGGCAAAGCGCCGGAACGCAGCAGCAAAGCCAAATCGTTGGCAGATTTTGTGGTAAAGTTACCGGTAATAATACCGCTGCCGCCGGTAATCGGACCTTGAATGTTCGGAGCGGAAATAACTTCATTGTCTAAAACAATAGCCAGTCTTTCGCCGACGTGGCTGCTGGTTACTTCGCCGAATTTGCGTCCGCCCAAAGTATTGAAACGGAAACTTACAACCGGCATGCCGTCTGCAAATGAAACGCGGGCGTCGGTTAAGTTCTCGCCACCAACAACCGGCTTTTTGATAACCACATACTGTTCGCCTTCAGAACCGTTCATTACGCGGGAAGTCTTGCCGATTTTGCCGCGTTTAGCCTGAGCTACGCTGGTGGTTTCATCTACCAAGTGAAAAGACATTTTAGCAGTTTTGCCTAAAAGGATTTTCACGCTTTCCGGATTCTGCACGCCCGGCAGCTGAACCAAAATACGGTCGGTGCCTTGCCCCTGAATGCTAGGCTCTTTAGTGCCGAGTTCATCAATACGGCGGCGCACAATGCCGATGGATTGGTCAATTACCTGATACTTTAAGGCTGTAACGGCTTGTTCGTTATAAGCGATTGTTACCAAGCCTTCGCCGTTAGCGTCTTCGGTTACTTCCAAACCTTGGTCAAGCTTGCGGAATGCTTCTTTAGCCTTGTCGCGGGCGGCATAGTCAGAAATTTTTACAAATACGCCTTTGTCAGAAGATTTCAAATCCTGATAGCGGATTTTGTGTTCGCGCAAAGACTGGCGGACAGAATCTTCCAATGTGCCCATTTTGTCTTTTAAAACATCGTCCATTTTAACCTGCAGCAGCAAACTTGAACCGCCTTGCAAGTCCAGACCCAAACTAATCGGCTGCCACCATTTTGGCAGATTTTGCTGGTTTGGCATAATATTCGGAATCGCAAAAAATACGCCGACCAGACAGATACCGATGATAATTAAAATTCTTTGCAGAGATAGCTTATACATCTGTTCTTCCTTTTATTTTGTTTTTTTAGCTTTTGTTTTAGCAGGCTTTTTAGCTTCGGCCTGCTTTGCTTCGGGAGCAGCTATGCCGTTGATAGTCATGCGTTCTACAACAACATTTACGCCGTCTGCGATTTCTACGGTAACTTCCGAACCGTTAAGCTTGGTGATTTTACCATAAATACCGCCACTGGTTAAAACGCGGTCGCCGACTTTCAAACTTTCGGCCATTGCCGCATGTTCTTTGATTTTTTTGGTTTGCGGACGAATGAGGAAAAAGTAAAAAATTATCAGAATCAAACCGAGCTGCGTCAAAGTCACAGCCATAGAACCGCTTTGCAATCCAGCCTCTCCGGCGGAGGCAAAAGCATCACTAATCAGCATATTTATTCTCCTTTCACATAAATTTATGCGTTAGTTTTACATCAATTTATTGCGATAAAAAACTAAAATTTCAAGTTATTAACGGAATTTTTAAGCGCTACGGAAGGTATGGGCGCGGATTTACGGCTTTTTTGCCGGAGCGGACTTCAAAATGCAGCTGCGGCGTGGTTACGCTGCCGGTGCTGCCGACGGTGGCGATTTTTTCGCCGCGCGATACTTTCTGGCCTTTTTTGACAAATAGCCTGTCGTTATGGGCATAGGCTGTAATCCAGCCGTCAGGATGCTTTATCAAAATCAGATTACCGAATCCTTTAAGCTCGTTGCCGGCATAGGCGACTGTTCCCGAATCCGCAGCTTTTACATTGGTTCCAAGCGCGGCCTTGATGTTGATACCGTCATTTTTGCGTCCGCTTCCCAAGTTGCCGTAACCGGAAATTATGGTGCCTTTTACCGGCCAGTCAAATTTTGTTTTGCGGGCTTTCGGTGCCACATAGCTGTCGGTTACCGGAGCTGATTTTGCCGGTGTATAGGCAGTTTTAACCGCGGCAGAAGAGGCTGAAGAAGCCGAACTCTGCGCCGTACTGTAAGAAGCAGCTGGAACATTGCCGACTGAAGCCGGAAGCACCAGCCTGTCGCCGACATTTAAGGAATACGGGGTTTGCAGATTATTGACGCGGCTGAGCGAGGTTATATCAACATTATATTGGCGGGAAATGCTATATAGAGTATCGCCGCGCTGTACGGTGTGGTATTGCTTTGCCGGCAGGCTCAGAACCTGTCCCACATGCAGAGTGTACGGCGCATGCAGGTTGTTGGCGTTGATTAAGTCTTTAAGCGGCACGCCGTAACGGCGGGAAATGCTGTATAGAGTATCGCCGCGCTGCACGGTTATGGCGTTTGACGAACTCCAGCCGTTCCAAATCCAGCCTCGTCCGGCACATCCGGAAAGTCCAAGCAACAACACCGCTATGTATAAAAACTTTTTCAACTCCGCGTGTCCTTATTTTTTGTCTCTGGTGCCGATGCCGTAACGGTGAATTGCTAAGCTGTTGCTAAGATATTTGCGGGTGCGCGACAGCATGTTTTCGGCTTCGTCGTTGTTTTTGCGGCGGGCGTAATATATGCAGACCATGCCGGCGTTGACCTTGTCTACATTCAGTTTGCGGATATTGCCGATAATTTTTTCCCACAGAATCTGAGTCAGCTCTTCAATTTTTTCATCTTCAAACTGCTCTAAAATTATACCGATTTTTGTATGTTCAAATCTGCCGATTTTAACATCTTTTCCGGTGCATTCTATGCAGGCATCCGCAGCCAGACGCAGCATTTTATCGCCTGTTTCAAAGCTAAAGCCTTTATTGATAAAATTATAGATATCCGCCAGCTCAATCACAATCAAAAGCAGCGGACGGTTGTAGCGGTTGCAGATTTTTACGCGTTCATCCAGATACTTATAAAAACTTTCGGCATTCAGAATGTCGCCGATAAGCTGGTCTTGCTCCTGCACTTGTTTCAGCTGTTTTTCCAAAGCCAGCTGCTGTTTGAGCGGATATCCCCAAAAGCTGATGCCTTTGCAATGCAGAAGCTCGTTGAGAATCGGGCGGGCGCGCAGCAAAACCGGAATTTTGGAGCCGTCGGCTTTTTGCAAAACCTGCTCAGATGAAATAATGCGCTTTTTCTTTTTCAGCTGCCGGAAGCTTTCTTCAAGCATTTCATGATTTGCCGGATTGTCTTTCAGCAAAGTGCCGAAAATGCTTTGCCCTATCAAGCTTTCGCGGGTATAGCCGCCATATTTTAAGGTGTCGCCGTTTACTTGGGTGATTTTCATGTCTTTGTCAATATTAAACTTCAGATAATAGGATTGCTGAGCATGCGAATCCTCGGCGGCGGTTAAAATATTGCTTTCCTGCACCAGTTCTTTCATTTCATGCAGCCTGAAATGCAGCAGTGCCACATAAAACAATAAAACTATAATCAGTCCCAAAAATCCGTAAATCATTTTTATTCCTTTTCCACTACCTACTTGTTTATCGCAAATAAATAAATATTAAGTAAACAACTATTGATTTTTTTATGCTTTTTACTTATGATGCATCAGTTTTTTGATATAATAATAAAGGATATTAAAGTGGTTGAAAAACCAGAAATAGAAGACTTTAGCGGTAAAAAATATAAATACGGCTTTGTGACAAATATTGAGGCCGACACCGCTCCTAAAGGCCTTAACGAGGATATTATCCGCCTGATTTCGGCAAAAAAAAACGAGCCGGATTGGCTGCTGGAACGCCGCTTAAAAGCCTATCGCCATTGGCTGACTATGGAAGAACCTGGCTGGGCTAAGCTGGTATATGATAAAATAGATTATCAAAGCCTGAGCTACTACGCCGCTCCGGTGCAAAAAGCCAAACCAAAGAGCTTAGACGAAGTGGATAAGAATCTGCTGGACACCTATAACCGTCTGGGTATTCCGCTTAAAGAACAGGAAGTTTTATCCGGCGTGGCGGTTGACGCCGTGTTTGACAGCGTTTCGGTTGCCACAACTTACCGCGCGCGGCTGGCTGATAAAGGGATTATTTTCTGTTCCATTTCCGAAGCGGTCAAAGAACACCCCGATTTAGTACAAAAATATTTAGGCTCGGTAGTACCGTATACCGATAACTTTTTTGCCTGTTTAAATTCGGCGGTGTTTACCGACGGTTCGTTTGTGTATATTCCCAAAGGCGTTACCTGCCCGATGGAGCTTTCCACCTATTTCCGCATAAACGCCAAAAACACCGGTCAGTTTGAGCGCACGCTGATAATTGCCGAAGACAACAGCTATGTTTCCTATCTGGAGGGATGCACCGCTCCGCAGCGCGATGAAAATCAGCTGCATGCCGCTATTGTGGAAATTGTGGTTTTGAATGATGCCGAAGTTAAATATTCTACCGTGCAGAACTGGTATCCGGGAGATAAAGACGGCAAAGGCGGCGTTTATAACTTTGTAACCAAAAGGGCTGCCTGCCGAGGACGCAATGCTAAAATCTCGTGGACGCAGGTTGAAACCGGCTCGGCCGTAACTTGGAAATATCCGTCATGCGTGCTGGAGGGCGATAATTCTTCCGGCGAGTTTTATTCGGTAGCCATTACCAACAACCGCCAGCAGGCCGATACCGGAACTAAGATGATTCATATCGGCAAAAACACCACATCTAAAATTATTTCCAAGGGTATTTCAGCCGGTCATTCCAACCAAACCTACCGCGGTTTGGTGGCAGTAAGCAAAAACGCCGATAATGCCCGCAACTATTCGCAATGCGACAGCCTGCTTATCGGTTCTACCTGCGGCTCGCATACTGTGCCGTATATTACCAACAAAAATAAATCGGCGGTTTTGGAACACGAGGCCACAACCTCAAAAATCAGCGACGAACAGCTGTTTTATTGCCAGCAGCGTGGAATTAGCGAGGAAGAAGCAATCGGACTTATTGTAAACGGCTTTTGCAAAGAAGTCATGCAGCATTTGCCGATGGAATTTGCCATAGAAGCGGCAAAGTTAATAAATATCAGCCTTGAAGGGGGCGTAGGATAAAGGATTTTACCATGTCAGAAAGTTTGTTAAAAGTTAAAAATTTATGCGCCCGCGTGCCGGAAAAAGAAATTATCAAAGGCTTGAACCTGACTATTAACAAAGGCGAAGTTCATGCGCTGATGGGACCGAACGGCGCCGGTAAATCCACTTTGTCATACGTTTTGGCCGGCAAGCCGGACTATGAAGTAACCGCCGGCAGCGCTGAATTTAAAGGACAAGATTTACTAGCCTTAAAACCGGAAGAACGCGCTTGGCTCGGACTGTTTTTGAGCATGCAGGCACCGGTGGCGATTTCCGGCGTCAGCTGCAGCAGCTTTTTGAAACATGCGGTAAACGCCAAACGCAAAGCTCAGGATTTGCCTGAACTAGACGCTGCCGAATTTTTGAAGCTTCTGCGCAGCAAAGCCAAAGAATTAAACATCAGCGGCGAAATGCTGAAGCGTGAAATGAACGTCGGCTTTTCCGGCGGCGAAAAAAAGCGCTTAGAAGCTTTGCAGATGAGTTTGCTGGAGCCGGCTCTGGCTATTCTTGATGAAACGGATTCCGGACTTGACGTTGACGCTATAAAAATTGTGGCTGAAAGCGTCAACCGCCTGCGCACCAAAGATACTTCCCTTTTGGTTATCACTCATCATGTTAAGCTTTTGACCTATCTGCAGCCGGATTATGTGCATGTTTACGCTGACGGACACATTATCTGTTCCGGAGATATGTCTTTGGCGCAAGAAATAGAAAACAACGGCTACACTCAATTTATAAAGGCGGCCTAAATGAGTTTGACACAGCAAAATATTGAACTTTGGGGCGAGGATATGCCGTGGCTGGTCGGTCTTAGAGAAAAAGGCGCAGCGGCTTTTGAAAAAAACGGACTGCCTAACGCCAAAACAGAGGCTTGGAAATATTCTTATATAAAAGAATCCGTTTTTAATGATTTGACTATAGACTGCGAGCCGCAACAATGCAGCTGCCACGGCGAGTGTCATTGCCACGATGCCGATAATTTGCCGTTTGAAACCATTAAAATTCCGGTCTGCAACGGCAAGCCCGACCCGGAACATGCGGAATTGCCGCGCGGTCTGGTTATAAAACCGCTGGCTGAAGCTATTTATGATAAAGAAGCGCAAAAATATCTGAATAAATCGTTTGAAAATGAGCAATTTCCGTTTGCAGCCCTTAATACTGCTTATTTGGAACAAGGTCTAATGATTGTGGCGGAACGCAATACCGTGATTGAAAAGCCGGTTTTGCTCTCGTATCATTCGCATGAGCAGAATTTATGGCAAAACGTGTGCAATCTGATTGTTTTGGAAAGCGGCGCGCAGCTGACTTTGCTGGAAGATTTTTCCGGCGATGATGAATTTTATTTTAATAATATTGTCAATGAAATATATATCGGCAATGAAGCGGTTTTGACGCATTATAAGCGGGTTAAAGAAGCTGCAGCGGCGCTGCATATTGCCTTAAACAGCGTTGTTGTCCGCCAAAACGGCAGATATAATGCTTTTTGCGCGCAGAGCGAATGCCGTTTAGCCCGCAGCGAATCGTATATTCAGCTGCAGCAAGAGGGTGCAGAAGCCAATGTAAACGGTGCCTATCGCTTGTATAATGACGGACATTCCGACATAACGACAAACATCCGCCATTTAGCGGCGCATACAAACTCTAACCAGTTGATAAAAGGAGTGCTGGACGGCAGCAGCCGCGGAGTTTTTCAAGGGCAAATTCATATAGCGCCAGACGCTCAGCAGACCGAGGGCTATCAGCTGCACCGCGCTTTGCTTTTAAGCGATAATGCCGAAGTTGACTGCAAGCCGGAACTGGAAATTTTTGCCGATGATGTAAAATGTTCGCACGGCGCTACCAGCGGCGATTTGGATAAAGAACAGCTGTTTTATATGCAAACACGCGGAATTGCTCTAAATGACGCTAAGCAGATTTTGATTGAAGCCTATCTGAATGAAGCTCTGCAAAAGGTGGAAAACGAACAGCTCCGCGAGTGGCTTAAAGAAATATTATAAGATTAAAAGCAGTTGCCTGCGGCATTTAACTAATAAAGCTTTATTTCATGCAGAATGGCAGTAAAGTCTTCTTTTTGCGGGGAGCAGATATAGGCTCCGACTTTGACGTCGTCCACTTCATGCACTAGATAAAACTTGCGCAGCTGAATATAGTCCGTACCGTCTAAAGAATAACTGGCGATATAGCAGCCCTTGTGTTTTTTTAGGCGGTACCATACGCGCTTGACGCCTGTCGGCAGCGGAATGGTCGCTAAATCTGAATAGCCGTCTACAGTCAAAGAAGTAGCCAGCAGCGGAGCGTCCTCTTTTTCATACATAATGGAGCATTTAAACCAGTTGTTTACATCGGTGCGCAGCATAATTCCGCATTGGTTAAACAGTCCGGCATCGCTGAATTCCCAGTTTAAGTCGCAGCAGAAATCGCCTAAAACATAGCTGAAGAAAAAATGACCGTCATCTTTGCGGAAATCATAGCGGGCGCAGCACCAAAAATCCGTACGGTATTTGGCAATTACGTTCATGCCGTTTTCGTCAAAGCGGACATTAGCCGGTTCATTCATCCAATCAAACTGTTTCAGGCTTTCTAAAAGCATTAAAAGCTCCTAACTGCGTAGTTTTCCATTTTGTCGGCTGCTTCGGCTAAGTTAGCGGATTTTACTTTAGGCAAAACTATCTGCAGATTGATGATTTCATCGCCTTGACCTGTTTTAGACTTTATGCCCAAGCCTTTAAGACGCAGTTTTTCGCCGCTGGAGGAAAAGGCCGGAACGGTTACGGCAACTTTACCGTTAATGGTAGGAACGGTAATTTTAGCGCCGCTGATGGCTTCTTTAACCGAAATCGGCAGGTCCAGCAAAATATTCAGCCCGTCGGCTTTAAAATACGGATGCTCATTCACGTTGACGGTTATTAAAACATCGCCGTTTTCGCCGCCGTTTAAGCCGATATTGCCTAAGCCTTTAAGGCGCATAGTCTGACCGCTTTGCATACCGGCCGGAATTTTTACATTGATATTTTTGCCGTTTAAGCTTATTTGTTTTTCAACGCCTTTAGCCGCATCCAAAAAATCTACCCGCATGTTATATGAAACATCGGAGCCGCGCTGAGGCGCCGTGCGCTGCCTGAAGCCGCCTTGAGCGCCGCCGAATTGTGAAAAAATATCATCGCCGAAAATTGATGAAAAGTCAAAACCGCCTTGAGCGCCGCCGTTAAACCCGCCGCTTTTAAAGCCGCTGAACGGACTGCCGCCATAGCTTTGGTAACCGTTAAAGCCAGAGCCTGCACCGCCGAATCCGGCGCCGAAACCGGTAGGTTTGCCGTCTTCATCAATTTCGTTATTGTCATATTTTTTGCGTTTTTCAGCATTGCCTATAATGTCATAAGCATTTGAAATTTCTTTAAATTTATCAGCGGCATTTTTATCATCCTTATTCAAATCCGGATGATATTTGCGCGCCAGTTTACGGTAGGCCGATTTAATTTCAGCCTCAGAAGCTGTTTTGCCAACACCTAAAACATCATATAAATTTCTGCTCATATTTTATTATTCTCCCTAAGATTTTATATAGGGATAAAACTATTCTGCTGCAAGGTCAACGCAGTCAAAAGTTGCTCTTCTTTTGTGATTTTTATACATATAAATGTCGCGCAGATAGGCTTTTTTGCCTTCAGTAGTTTCATAGCAATATCTAGAAGCCAAAGTGGCTACATCGTCTATGCGCACGTCCACATATTCATAAACCACATAATCTTCGCCCATGGCTTTGGTGGCAATGTTGCGACGAAAACGTTCAGCATCCGAAGCGTAAACCGGAACCCCCTCATCATCAACCTTGGATTGACATGAAACACACAGAGTTGCCAACAGGCAGAGCAGCAGAATTTTTTTCATATTTCCTCACTTTACGGCAAATTTTACCGTTTAATTGAGGGAATTATACGCTAAAGGTATTAAGTAATTGTTAATCTGCCAGCAGATTATAAAGCTTCTGTCCGGCTTCGTTTAAGATATTTATAACCTGCTGATTTTTTTGATTGCGGTATTTGCTGTTGTCCAGCTTGGCAAAAGCCTTATCCATTTTTTTGTTGTAGGTTTTGTTATTTTCTATTTTATCAAAGCTTTTTGCCAGCTTTTCATCTCCCATTTTGAAGTTTATGACATCGTGCAGAACCATCAGGTTACGGGCAATTTTATCATCTCCGGAATTCAGCAGCAGCGCGCGGCTGTATTTCAGCACCGGCGCATTTTTCATGGCTTCAGCCTCGGCATTATCGGTATTTTTAGAAAATTGAGCGTTGGCAGAAATAACAATTCCCAGTCCCAAACCTAATAAAAAATAAAATACTTTCATTTTGTCACCTCAAAAAAAACTTGCTATCTGACAGATATCTCATATAGTATGCACAATAAAATAATTTAACGGGAATGACAATGAAAAAAATTCTTTGGGCTTTATTTGATAACCGCCGCGGCAGCGTCGGGCAGGCGCAGGGCGTGATTGACGCTTTGCCGGAAAATATTGAAGCTGTTGAAAAAAAACTGGTATATAACAAACTTTCCGGTTTGCCTAACTGGCTGCGGGGACGTACTCTTATGGGGCTGGATAGAGAAAGTAAAAAAGAAATTTCAGCGCCGTGGCCGGATTATGTGCTGTCAATCAGCCGCCGCACCGTGCCGGTTGCCCGTTATATAAAAAAGCAAAATCCGCAGACCAAGCTGATTCAGCTTATGCACCCGGGGCATACCGGTTTGGCGGAGTTTGATTTAGTCGCGGTGCCGGAACATGATAAAAATAAAGAAAGCGCAGATAATATTCATTATATAATCGGCTGTCCGCACCGTGTAACTCCGCAGTATTTAGCTGCTGCAAAAGATAAATGGGCTGAAAAATTTACCAATCTGCCTAAACCGATAACCGCTTTGATTATCGGCGGCGCGATTAAGGGCAAAGCTTTTTCTAATAAAAACGCCTTGGCTTTGGGGCAGGCCGTAAAAAAATTTAAGCAGCAAACCGGTGGTTCTTTGCTGATTACCACTTCGCGCCGCACCGGCAGCGAACCGGAAAAAATAATCATGAAGCAGCTGAAAGGCATTCCGCAGTTTGCTTATTTGTGGGGCGATACCTCGGAGAATCCTTACAACGGTTTTTTGGCTTGCGCCGATAATATTATCGTAACCGGAGATTCGGTTTCCATGTGCTGCGAAGCGACAGGCACCGGCAAACCGATTTATTTATTTACAGGGCATAATTGGCTTAGCGATAAACATATGCGTTTTGTGCGCTCTTTGTGTGAAACGGGCTGTGCGGTCATGCTGGATTCTGAATATGCCGCTGATTTCAAACCACAAAAAAGCCTAAACGCGGCGGCAGAGGTGGCAGCACTTATTGAAAAGCTTTAGTTTTTATCAAAATTTATACGAGGGTCTACCAGAGAATAAGTTAAGTCGCTGACAAGCTTAAGCACTAAACCGAGCAGTCCGAAAATATATAATGTACCGAAAACAACCGGATAATCGCGGGTGGTAATGGCCTCATAGCCCAGCAGCCCCAAGCCGTTCAGCGAAAAAATCACTTCAATCAAAAGCGAGCCGGTAAACAGCATTTTAATAAGCAGCGCCGGAAAACCGGCAATAATAATTAGCATGGCGTTGCGGAAAATATGTCCGTATAAAATCTGATTTTCGGAAGCTCCTTTAGCGCGGGCAGTCAAAACGTACTGTTTGTTAATTTCATCTAAAAATGAATTTTTAGTAAGCATGGTTAAACTTGCGAATCCGCCGATTACCATTGTCAAAACCGGCAAGGCGATATGCCAGAAATAGTCGGTAATTTTATGGAATAAGTCCAAAGATTCCCAGTTTTCAGAGGTTAAGCCGCGGAGCGGAAACCATTGCCAGTATATTCCGCCGGCAAAAAAGACAATAAAAAACACCGCCAGCAAAAATACCGGCATGGCTGAGCCGACAATGACTAAAAAAGAAGTGGCGGTGTCAAAGCGCGACCCGTCATAGCGGGCTTTTTTGATGCCTAAAGGAATGGCAATTAAATAAATAATCAGCGTAGACCACAGCCCAAGCGAAACCGAAACCGGCAGGCGTTCTTTTATCAGCTCTATAATGGTTTTGTCGCGGTAATAGCTTTTGCCGAAATCAAAGCATAAATAGTCTTTGAGCATTTTTCCGTAGCGGTAATACCAGGGTTTGTCAAAGCCGAATTGTTTTTTTAGGGCATTAACCAAATCTTCCGGCACGCCTTGAGCTCCGGTATATTGCGAATCGCCGGTTTTTTGCGATATATCGCCGCCTGAAGTTATAGCCGCTTTAGAATCGGTGTTCATACCGCGGTACTGCGCCAGCACATAGTCAACCGGTCCGCCTGGGGCAAGCTGTATAATCGCAAAATTTACGGTAATAATCCCCCACAGCGTAAACGGAATAAGCAGCAGTCGTTTCAAAATATAGGTACGCATTATTCCTCCTTCAGCCACCATAAATAAGGCTGAAACCCGATTTTATAATCTGCAGACGGCTGTCCGAATTTGTCTTTATAGGCAATGCGGTCGTACGGCGAATACCATTGGAAAATCAAGTAGTTTTCGCTGAGCAGCACTCGGTCCAAAGCTTTTACATAGGCGACATAGTCTTCTTTTTGCTGGGCGGCGACCAAGCCTTTAATAAGTTCGTCAACCACCGGATTTTTGATGCCGATAACATTGTTGCTGCCGGTAATATCAGCAGAGGCGCTGCCCCAATATTCCCGCTGTTCGTTTCCCAGAAGCTGGCTGACCGGATAAGAAATAATCGCCATATCAAAATCAAAATTGTCCAGCCGGTTTTTAAAAATATTTACTTCTAAATTGCGGAATACGGCTTTAATGCCGATTTTACGCAGATTTTCTATAAACGGCAGCATTACTTTGGTAAAGGTGGAACCGTTGGCGGTATTGCTTAAAATTTCAAACTGCAAAGGTTTGCCGCTGGCAAGGTTTGTCATTTTGCCGTTTACAAAATCATAGCCGGCTTCTTTTAGCAAAGCCACGGCTTTTTTGAGGTTTTCCCGCGGATTATTTATATCGCTGTAAACCGTAGGCTGATAGGTTTGGGTAAATATTTCCGGACGCAGCCGGTCTTTATAGCGCAGGAGAATTTCTTTTTCTTTGCCCTCAGGCAGCCCGGCGGCTTCCATGCCGGTATTGGTAAAATAACTGAACAAGCGGCGGTATTGCCCGTAAAATAATTTAGCATTAGCCCATTCAAAATTAAAAGCTAAATCAATAGCTTGACGCACTCTCCGGTCGGCAAATTTATTACGGCGCAGATTAAAAGCGAAATTCTGCAGGGGCGCCGGATTATTATGGTGCAGCTGTTCTTTTTTGATTTTTCCGGATTTTACTAAATCATTATCATATCCGGTCATCCAGATTTTGGCGATATATTCGCTGCGGGCGTCAATATCGCCGGAAAACAGCGCCTGCAGGGTTACGGTTGTGTCTTGGTAATAGTCGTAGCGAATAGTGTCAAAATTAAAATAGCCTTGCCGTACGGCTAAATTTTTACCCCAATAGTCCGGATTTTTTTTCAGCTCTACAAATTTGTTTACCTGAAAGTCAGCAACTTTGTATGGTCCGCTGCCTAAAGGAACTTCCAGCCTCGGTTTGGCAAAATCTTTTCCCTGCCAGTCTTTGGCTGAAAAAATGCTGAATTGCGAAAGAATCAGCGGCAATTCTTTATTTTCTGCTCCTGATTTTACATAAAAACGGACTTCTCGCTTGTTGATTTTTTCTACCCGCTCAACATCGGCGTAATACATTTTATAAATCGGCGCGCCTTGTTCGGTAATAGCCTTAAAGCTGAAAACAACATCGTCGGCCAGCACCGGAGAACCGTCCGCAAATTTAGCTTTAGGGTCTAAAATAAAGCCGATATATGATTTATCCTCCGGTAAATCAAATTTTGCGGCCAGCAGCGGATAAACCGTAAACGGGTCATCTGCCGGCGAAAAGCCTAAAGTTTCAAAAGAAAGCGAATTGACAAAGGTAGCGGCTACACCCTTAAAAATATACGGATTGAAATTATCAAAAGTTCCATAGGCGGGCAAAACAAGCTTGCCGCCTTGAGGCGCTTCGGTGTTTACATAGTCAAAATGCTTAAAGCCGCTTTTGTATTTAGATTCTCCGTATAGGGCTATGCGGTCGGATATAACTGCATTTGCAGCGCTGAGCTGCATAAATAAACCCAAAATTGCGGCTAAACTAACGGTAATTGTCTTCATCGGTCCAGCCGCCAAAAGGATATGCTAAATCTTCTTCTTTTTCTTCGGTTTTCTGCTGCGGAGCTGCCGCCGTCAACGGGCGTTCTGCGGTTAAGGACGGCTGCGGCGAATTGTTTTTGGCGGCGTTTAATTCAGCAGAAAATGAAAAAGAGTCATTGCTGCTGCGCAAATTGTCTAAAGTGCTGCGAGCGCTGCCGAAAGTCGGCTGAGGACGCTCTGCTGAGCTATTGGCGGCAGAACTGAAAACCGGAGTATTATCGCTTGGAGCTGAAGACAGGCTCGGTTCGCTGCTGATATCCGGCGCCGCGCTGAAAGACGGAGCGTTATCATTGAAAACCGGAGCTTCTTTAGAGACGGTTAAGCTGCTTTCTTCTTGAAAGCTGTTATGCAGGGCGCGGAAAAACGGGTCTTGCTCATGTTCTTCGTCATCTTCCTCTTCTTCTTTGCGGCTAAACGGATTTAAGCGCGAAAATAAAGAGCGCTTAGGCGCCGGAACAATGTCTTCTTCTTCATCATTGTCATTTTTATCAACATTTACAATGGTTTCGCTGGCTTTAGGCTCTTCCATGGTGGCAATTTTCAAAACCGAAGAATAATCGCGGTCAGACTGCGACTGCGGAACTCGGTCGGCCGGATTGGCGGCTAAACCGCTGATACCCTCGCTGAGCGGAGCAATAATAGAGTATACTTTGCCGAAAACGCCGGTTTCTATAATCCGCAGAAAAATTTTGTCGCGGTCATGCTTTTCCAGCAGCTGCAGCAGGTTTTGATAGCGTGAGCAAAATTCAAGCATAGTGCCGCGGAAAACTTTGTCGCGGTTTATTTTTTCGGCGACCCAAGCGTTAAAGGTGCTTTGGCTTTTGCTGGCGTCTAAAATCGCCTTGCCCAGAACCCAGCGCTCGCCGCGCTTTACGCGCTGCCATAGCTGTTCAAGCTGCGCGGAAGAGGCAATATTACAGCGCTGAATAATTTCGCTTAAGGCTTCATTCATGTCCGAAACAAACAAGTCAAATTTATTTAAGACAAATCCGTCTTTAATTTCATGTTCGGCATCCAGCATAACCCGCACCACAAGGTCGGTGTAGTCCTGATTTTTCTGCAGCTGGTTTAAAAGCTCGCTTTGCTTTATATTCATTCCGCGGTTAGTGATAAATTGGTTTATAAAGCCGAATACCATCCAGATAATCAGCACTGGCAGAAAAACAACCGACAGCATTAAAAGCATCTGTTCCGGATTTTGCTCCCACAGGCGGGAATCTGCCAGTTTTGAGCTGACAAACATAAAAGCATAAATCAGCCAGCTGGCCGAAGCAAAAACGGTAATGAAAAAACAAAACAACAGCATTGTTAATATCCTCTAAAAACAAGACATTCCCAATTATAGCGGTATATATTTTAATAGCAAATCTTTTTATAAAAAAGTCAACAGTCATTAACAACATAAAAAAAAGACTAAACATTTCAAAAAAATGTGATAAACTCCCCACAGTTATTTTAATCGTTAAGGAATAAAAAGCATGAGCGATAATGAAACAGTCATTTTGGATTTTGAAAAAACAATCGTAGATATTGAAGAAAAAATTCAGCACTTAAAAACGATTGCCAAAGATGAGGATTTAGACATTACCAAAGAAATCAAGCGCTTGGAAAAGCACCTGCAGACCCACATGGCAAATGTTTATAAAAATTTATCGCCGTGGCAAAAGGCTCAGATTGCCCGCCATCCGAATCGTCCGCATTGCTTGGACTATATAAAAGCTTTAATCAGCGATTTTACTCTGCTGTGCGGCGACCGCTGCTTCGGCGATGATCCGGCAATGGTCGGCGGTATCGGCAAATTCGGCAATATTCCGGTTGTGGTAATCGGGCAGGAAAAAGGCAACGATTTAGATTCACGCATAAAATATAACTTCGGCATGGCAAAGCCTGAGGGCTACCGCAAGGCACAGCGCCTGATGGATATGGCCGAAAAATTCAAGCTGCCGGTTTTGGCTTTTGTAGATACTGCCGGCGCCTATCCTGGGGTGGATGCCGAAGCCAGAGGTCAGGCTCAGGCTATTGCTGCATCTATTGAAAAATGCCTGCGCATAAAAACGCCGATTATCGCCACAGTTATCGGCGAGGGCGGCTCCGGCGGAGCTATTGCCATCGCAGTTGCCGATAAAGTTATTATGCTGGAACATTCTATTTATTCGGTAATTTCACCGGAGGGCTGCGCTTCTATTTTGTGGCGTTCGGCTGATAAAACCAAAGAAGCTACTGAGGCTTTGCATTTGACGGCGCAGGACTTGAAGCGTCTGGGAATTATTGATGAAATAGTGGCAGAGCCTTTAGGCGGCGCGCACCGCGATGCGGCAAAAACTTTTGAAAATCTGCGCACGGCTTTGGAAAAAGATTTAAAAGAATTGTGCGCGCAGGATTACGGCAAGCTTAAGCAGCTGCGCACCGAAAAGTTTTTGAAAATCGGCGAGCAATTTGTTACTTCTCAGAAATCCGCCTAAAAAAGCGCTTGACTTTTATAAATATACAGAACTAAAATAGAACAAATTTTAGGAGAAATGCTTATGCTTACGGAAAAGCAGTATAATCTTTTGATGTATATAAATAAAGTCAACCGCGAAACCGGACAATGCCCGTCGTTTGATGAAATGAAAGACGCTATCGGCTTAAAATCTAAATCCGGAATTCATGCGCTTATCAGTTCTCTGGAAGAGCGGAATTTTATCCGCAAGCTGCCGCATAAAGCCCGCGCGCTGGAGGTTATCCGTTTACCGCGCTTTAAACCTCAGGCTATTATAGATGAAGAAAAAAAACGAGAACAGGCTTTGCATAACAGTTCTGTGCAGATTCCTTTATATGGGAAAATCGCCGCCGGTCTGCCGATTGAGGCGCTGGCAGATGAGACAGAAACGGTGGCGGTGCCGTTTGATATGGTTTCGCTCGGCAAGTATTATGCGCTGACGATTGAGGGAAATTCTATGGTAGAAGCCGGAATTATGGACGGCGACACTGCTATAATCCGCAGGCAGGAGCAGGCGGATAACGGAAAAATCGTGGTTGCTCTGATAGATAACAGCGAGGCAACGCTTAAAGTTTTGAAAAAAGACGGCAATATTATTCATCTTTTGCCGTGCAATAAAGAATATCAGCCGCAAACCTATACCTCAGACCGCGTAAAGATTCAGGGCGTGCTGTCGGGAATTATCCGCCGTTATTGATATAGGTGTAGATTAAAGTTGCTAAACGAACAGAGAAGCAGAGGAAGGTGTATTCCAAGCAAGTAATTTCAGGGGTCTATTGT
>CAKQRZ010000013.1 GCA_934271715.1 uncultured Alphaproteobacteria bacterium | reverse complement strand
GTTCATCCTGTCTACTATATTCTACTCATAAAGAATTTCTTAGGTTCCTTTTCTGATATACTAGACTTTATATTTTTAATATACCGTCTGCATATCCTCTTTTTTGCTTATCTACGATTTCTTATAACCTCGCTAGCCTCGCTAGCTTTTTTTTCAACCGCACCTCATCGGCCGGTGATTGACTGTATAGAATAATCATCCCACAATGTCAACACCTTTTTTCATTTTTTTTTAGGTTTTTGCCATATTTTTAATAACACATTGTTTTTGCGTAAAATAAAATTAAATTTTTTTTATCCGCTTTTTCCGGCAATTCTGTTCACAATCTGCAAGCATCCCCTGCCCTTACTACTGCTATTTTATAAAAAATATCAAAAAATCAAAAAGTTAATACTTTTTTAATCTATTTTACGCAAGATTCGTAAAGATTCGTTTGGAGATTCGTAATGAAGTTTGATTTTTTCACATTTGGCGGCCGATTCTTTTGGGAAGACGTTTTTAACTATCAAAATTGGGTAATTCAGCGCAATATCCGCACTCAAAAATACAGATTATTGGATAATCATAATATCAGACGCGATTCCGGCAGCTTTGAAAACTGTAAAAATACACTTTTAAAATATATAGAGGCCTGTGAGATAGAATCGCCGTATACCGACTCGGTTATCCTGCTGCACAACTACGGACGCACAAAATTTTCATGGAATCGGGTTTGCGAACCGCTGAAAGAACTCAAAGCCAACATTATTGCCGTAAACTATCCGTTTTTCAGCAAGAATCTCAAGCATCAGGCCAATTTGCTCGCTGTTTTTCTGCGGAATCTCAACAACAGCGGCAAGCTGCATTTTATCACGCACGGCGCCGGCTGTCTGGTTTTGCGGCAGTTTTTAGCTTTGGCTGACAATTACCGAATCTATAACATTGCCAGCGTTACCGACATCAATCCCATAAATTCGGGCAGCGATTTAGCAGATTTGCTGTGCCGCTCTGAGCTGATGCGCAAGCTTCTCGGACCGATGCTGCCAGATATTACTCCGCAAAAAGCCTTGGATTTGCCTAAGCTTCCCAAAGAAATTCAGCACGGTATTATTTTTTATCCCCCGACCTATACGCAGATATTAAAAAAACTTTTGAAGCGCTATGAGGGCTTTCCGTTTTTAACTCCGCCGAGTGAAAGTTCCTATGCTGAAAACATCTGCCGCCTGAACCGCAGCCGATTTTTTCCGCTGACCGATTCGGATCTCGGAGAAATCTGCGCCCAATTCATTACTGCCGGCAGTTTTCCGTTTACAAATTCAGCAGCAGACGAATCGGCTGCCGAAAAATAATGCGTTTGATTACGAATATTTAACGATATTGTCATACAAATATTACTAAAAGTATGTTATACTGTCCTATATTCGGGACACATAAATATTAAGGACTATAATGCTGACACGGTGCCGCCAAAATAAAAATGTTTTATCTTTTATGTTAAAAATCTGTTTAACATATTGTTTTTTAATGATTATTACTGCTAATCCGGTTTTTGCCCAAGATACCGAAATCAAAACTGACGCCTCTCAGACTCACACCGACGGCACAAAAGACTGCGAACCGCGGGACGGCGACTTCAAAAAAATGGCTGAAAAGGCCAACCAAGAACTCATAGACATGAAAACAAACTATGATGAGTACGAAAAACAGCTGGAAGCAATGCGCAAAAATGATGTAGTTTGTTTTGTTCCCGGTGAATTAGACTTTAAAACAGGCGACAAATCAACCGTAGCGGGTAAAGCTGGACAAGCTTTAAAAGCACTTGTCAATTCAAGTGTAGACATGGCTAAAGTTGGATTTAAATATATCACAGCTGCCGGAAGCGCCGTGATAAACGGTGCAATTAACGGTATAAACAATGCTACAGGTTCAGAAATTTCGGCTATCGGCGGCGGCAACCTGACATTTGATGCTAAAGATGAAAAAGGCGCTTCCATTGCCGCATCTAAATATTTGCCGGCTATTGCTAACAGCTTTGCCGCGGTTAACGGGCGCTTAAAAGACACACAGTTAGATATTACAAGCTATAAAAAAGACTTAACCAAAGCAAAAACCCAATACGCCAATGACAAAAACAGTAAAAGGCAGGATTTAGCCTCCATTGCCGATAACAAAAAAAGAACAGAAATTAACGAACAGATAAAAGTATTAGATGAAAAGATTAACATTTTATCCGACTGCTTAAATACTTTTGAAAATCTGCTACAGCCTCGTAAGAAGATGGGAAAAGCACGCGAAAATGCCCACACCTATTTGCAGCTGATTTCCGGATTGTCCGATCACGACTGCACTTGCAACGCCAAAACCGGAGATTTGCTGACCTGTACGGTTAAAGATGATACTTTTGAAGAAGACGATGTAAACGACTCCACCTGCAAACAGCTGAACGAATATCAGTCTGACCTTTCGGTTTGCCCGACCTGCGGAATTTTTGAAACGATTCTGGTTGCCGACCAAGACTTGGCTAAAGGCGCATTTGAAAAACTATCCGGCGGTCTGATAAAAGTTTTGATAACCGCGTTTTTAATCTTTTTAGCCTATCAGGTTTTAATGCTGGTCGGCTCGCCTGCCAAGCAGGGAATCGGAAAATTTCTTAACACCGTGCTGCTGCAGGGCTTTAAAGTGGCGGTTGCCGTAGTTTTGCTGGAGGTTCCGTCCTTTATCTATGAAAACGGTCTGACTCCGATTATTGAAAGCGGTTTTGAATTTGGCTTAGCCCTGATTCCGACAGACGCCAAAAACGTCGTGGATTCGTACGCTGAAAATTATAATTCGTTTGACCAAGAAAACCAGCTGCTGACCGCTGACTTCTTGAAAAAGCTGATGGGCGCGGTAGAGGGCTTTAACGAAAAATCTTCAATCATTCCGGCAATCGGGCGCTCGCTCTATTGCAACTCTTGGCAAAATAAAGTCTGGTACATTATCCCGCATTGGGAGATGATGTTTGAGGGCATACTGGTCTTTGCCTTTGGCTTAATGATTATGCTGGCAGTCGGATTCTATCTTTTGGATGTAGCGATTCACTTAGGCGTTATCTGCTGCGTGCTGCCGTTTTTGATTGCCTGCTGGCCGTTTAAGCTGACTTCCGGCTATACCAGCGTCGGCTGGAAAATGCTGATGAACGTATTTTTCCGCTTTGTGATGATGGGCGTGCTGCTGGCAACGGTGGTAGAATTGCTGAAAGAAGCGCTGACCGCCGGTATAAATGAAAATGACTTAATGGAATGGCTGAACAGCAACGATACGGATTCGCTTTCTAAAGCCATGAATATTACCGGCTTGCAGATGCTGATTTTGGTTATTTGCTGCATGATATCCATGAAACTGGTCCGCAATCTGTCAGGAGTTACCGAGCGTTTTGCTCCTGGCGGCGTACCGACCGGCGACATGGGAGCCAAATTGGGCGGAACTGCTGCAAGCGCGGCTACTATCGCTGCCAAAGCCGGAATGGGCAAAGCCGGTGCGGTTGCCGGAAAAGCGGCAGGCGAAATCGCCGAAGCTTCCGGTGCCAAAGGCGCGGCGCAGGCTGCCAAAAACAAAATCAAAGGCGGCATGCAAAAAGCAGCCGGTGCAATGGGTATCGGCAGCAAAGCCAAAATGGCCGGCGGACGCAATGGCGGAGGTTCCGGCGGCAACGGAAGCTCTGGCGGCAACGGAAGCTCTGGCGGCGGTTCCGGAAGCTCTGGCGGACAGTCTTCCCAGTCCGGCGGCGGCAGTGGCGGAGATTCCGGCAGCGGCGGTGCAGAATCAGCCTCATAATTTAGTAAAAAGGAAAAAATATGAAATCTGTTGTTATTACATTGCTGATGTTTTTCGTTGTATTCTCTTTAGTGAGTTTCAACGTGCTGGATATTGTTGACAACAGCATATTTTCATATTTAGTGCGGATTATTTTTGTTTTGGTTTTGCTCAGCGCTGTTGTGTTTGTCGGCGTTCCGCAAAATAAATATACGGCGCTGCTTCAAAAATTTATGCAGCGTTTTCAAAAAGTTAAAGTTCAGCCGCAGGCTAAAAAACAAAAAGCATCCGCCAAAACCAAAGCCACAGCCAAAAGAAGAGGTAAAAATGTCTAAGTTAAAAATATTTGCGATAATTTTCTTTTGCCTGTTTGCGGCTGTTCCAAACAGTTATGCGGCTAATACAACCGAATGCAAGCCGCAGGAATTGGAAAAAATCAAAAAAAACGCCAATACCAAAGCTTTTTCCGTGCTGAAAAACTTTAAAAGCATTGTCAACAGCTACAACGCGGCGGCAACTCAATATGCCAATTCCTGCAATCAAAAACTGGATGAACGCACTCCGGTTATGCTATCCGCCGCCGCCCAGCAGTCGCTAATTAAGCTTTTGGATAACAACAGCTCTGCCGGTGTTTCATCTGATGATATTATCCGCGGTGACAATTATAAATATACCGGCGTCCTTTGGAATCAGGAGCACCCTAAAAGCGCTCAATGCCAAAAGCTGAAAAATATGGCTGCCGCTCTTCTGAATAACTATACCGCCGTCCACAATCAGGCCGAAAACATTTTGGGCTTTATCCGCAGCGATGAAAACGTGCCGATTTCCTGCATGTGCGACAGCAACGGACGCAATGCTGAATGCGCCAGCTATGCTGCAAGCGATGACCTTAAAGAAGCCAAAGACCAAGTTAAAGGCTGCGAGCCGTTTTCAACCTATTTAAGCGAACTTACCGGCTGCCCGCTCTGTCCTATTTTCAGCACGGTTCTGACTGCTGACGCCACGCTGGCTTCGGTCGGCTGGGAATCTTTGGCCGGCAATCTGCAAAAAATTATCTTAACCTTTTTCCTTGCCTACTTGGCTTTCGTGACGCTGAAAAACATCAGCTCTCCGTCCGGCGCCGGAACCGGAGGCTATCTGCGCAGCGTTATCGGCTTGGGCTTAAAAGTTGCCATTACCTACTATCTGCTTTCCAATGCCGCCAATATTTACGGATATTTTATTTCTCCGGTCATCATGGGCGGACTTGACATGGGACTGGCGCTGCTTTCCATCGGCAGCCCCGGCGTGCAGACCTGCATCCAAGACAAAGCCGCGATGTTTTCGGCAGCAGGAGGCGGAGAACTGGACGCCAAGCTTTTGGGAACAATTTATAAAACCGTGGACTGCTTCAGCCAATCGGCGGCCACCATGCCGGCCATCGGGCGCGCCCTGATGTGCTACGGCTGGGAAAGCGGCAACATTCTGCCGGACTTCAGCATGTGGTTTACGGGGCTAGTTATTTACCTTTTCGGCTTGGGAATTTGGATGGTTATCGGCTTTTATCTGATAGACTGCACGGTGCAGCTGGGTATTTTGTGCGGTATTGTGCCGATTTTGATAGCCTGCTGGCCGTTTAAGGTTACGACTAAATACGCATCCAAAGGCGTAACCATGCTGATGAACACTTTCTTCAACTTTGCGTTTGCCGGCATGATGCTGGTTATCGGCATGAAGATTATCGGCTATTCGGCAGGCGGAAAATCCGGCGATTTGTCAACATTCCGCAAGGCTTTGAATGAAAACAACTTAAAAAAGCTTGAAGAGCTGGCAAGCTTGGACGGCGTGGAAACCCTTATTTTGATTGCCTGCTGCATTTTTGCCTTTAAGCTTATCGGTATCATCAACGGCACAGCCGAAAAATTCGCCAAAGGCAGCGGCAGCAATATCGGCGCCAAAATCGGCGGTGCTGCGGCTTCGGCGGCTACTATGGTTGCCAAAGGCGGCGCTCACATGGCCGGTTCAGTTGCCTCTGCAACCGGAAGCTATATTGCCAATGAAACGGCTGTGGGCAAAGCTGTCAGCAAGGGTGTCGGCAAAGTCGGCGGAGCTGTTAAGGGCGCTGCTTTGGGTGCGGCGGCCAAAGGCGGCGCACTTGTCGGGCTGAAAAAATTCCAGCCAAAGGCACAGCAAGGCATGCCGGCGCAGCAAAATAACAACGCTAAGCCGCAATCCGGAGGCGAGAACCAGCAAACCGGCGGCGGCACCCCGCCTCCTCCACCCAACCGGCCATAAGGACTAAAAAAGGCAAATCTTAATTATATTGTAATATATTTTGATTAAAAATTGTGGTATACTACAAAAAAGCGAATAACACGAAAAAGGATGGACTAATGAAAATACTTAAACTGAATAATCTCTTAAGGGTATTGTTTATAGCCTTTTCCGTGCTGTTTTTATTAACCGCATGCTCATCTCAGGAGGGCGGAATTTCCACCGGTCCGGACGATGTGCGCAATTCTCAGGATTTGCAAAGCACCTGCTGGCAGGGACAGTTTTTGAAGCTTTTTTACAAAAATTTAGGCACTCAGACCCTGAATGTATATAACAAGCTGACTTCCGAAAATCTGATGAATATCGTGCTTTTAGGCTTTACCATTTGGATGGCTTATCAGATTCTGCGCCACGTCAGCTCCCCAACCCCTGAGGCTTTGGGCGAGTTTTGGACCAAGATTGTCCGCAAGGCCTTTTTATGCGCTTTCTGCGGGATTCTCGCCTCGTCTACCGAACAGATTTATTATGTGGTTAACAACTTTATTTTCCCGATTTATATCACCATTTTGGAGTTCACTTCCGAAATTATGGAACGTTTGGCCAAAGATCCGGACGCGCAGGTTAAAGCCATTAAGATAGATTCATCTTTCGGCGATGATACCGAGGGCTATATCTGCGAAGTGTACAAAGACAGCAACTGGGGCGCTTCCGGCTGCAAATTCACACCGAAAAACATGGATAATTTCACCGCCAAAACTTTTCCGCAGGAGCCGCTTAAAATGCTGAGCTGCATGGCCTGCTCCGTCAGCTCCCGTTTGGGAATCGGCTATGACATCGGCCTGCGCCTGATGAAAATCGTTTCGCTTACCAGCTTTATCTGCGGCGCGTTTTTGATTGTCTGCTTTACCATCGCCAAGCTCTGCTTTGTTTTATATCTGGTAGACAGTATTTTCCGCCTGAATATGATACTGATTATCCTGCCGTTTTTGATAATGGCCTACCCGTTTGAACAACTGCGCAAATGGAGTGCTACGGGGTTTAAGATAATTCTCCATTCCTCGGCGATTATGATGTGCTTGGGGCTGATTGTCTCGGTAACAATTCTTGCCATGCAAAAAATGCTGGTGCAGGATGATATAGGATTCGGTCTGAGAATGAATTATGAAAACTTCGGCACCACGGCGCTTTCTTTGATATTTATGGGCTTTATGATTGTAAAAGCGACCGGACTTGCCGTCAGCCTGGCCGGCAGCGCTACCGGCGGAGGCGGCGGCACCGGCTTCCAAAAGAAAGTTCAGCAGCTGGTTGCCTATGCGGCTAAAGGCGCTTTCCACTTGGTTACGGCCGGAGGCGGCAAAGTGGCTACAGCCATTATTGACCATGTAGAAAAATTGCGCCAAGCCCGCGAAAAATATCAAAAAGCCAAAGCCAAGGCGGATAAGGCCATGCAGGCTATGAACAAGTTTGCCGGCAGAACTAAGGGAGGCAAATGATGAAAATATTGCACAAATTCAGACATCTGCTCTTTATCTTCACGCTGACGGGAATCTTCAGCCTCGCTGTTTTGCCGCCCTCGTTTGCGGCTGATAATACAGACGAACATAAAGCTGACAGCAGTAATGATGAGCTGCTAAGCTCCTGCGATCAGGCTTCTATGAAAGCAATGTACAGCGGAAACAGCGATGAAGAGCTTAAAAAGAAATGCTGGTATTGCAACGTTGTGATTATTATGACCAACGCCTATCTGCAGGCGGCGGAAGCTTCTATTCCGACCACGGTGGAGCTGGGGCATGTCATTTTGAAATGGGGCTTTTTGATTTGGCTGGCAATTTTTCTGTTAAAACAGCTGAGTTCTATGAGCGGCGTAACTCCCGGAAAAATGCTGCAGGAAATCTTAATGATGGGCTTTAAGTGCGCTTTTTGCTACTATGCGCTTGATATGGGGACTGATTTTGTCACAACCTATATTCTTAACCCGATTGTAATTACCGGCACGGATATCGGCGACGCACTTTTAACGAACATGCTGGAGAGAATGTCGGCAACCTCGCCGGCACAAAGTATTTGATAAGGCGGTCAACATGGAAAAACTAAAACGAACCATATTGCTAACACTTACCATTCTGGGGCTGTTCATAGGCAGCGCCAAAGCCATGGATGCGGAATTAGCCTATTTAACCGCCACGCTGTTCGGCGAGGCGGGCGGCGAAGGCATTATAGGCATCCAAACCGTAGCAAGCGTAATCGTCAACCGCCGCAACTACTATCAAGCCCACTCCAAAGGCGGCTCTATTAAGCTTTCGGATGTCTGCTTAGCCCGATGGCAATTTTCTTTTTGGAACAACAAACGCAACTGGACTGTCCAAAGTATTGAAAATTGGGCAAAAAGTCTAAAAGGAAGCAATGTAAAAGCATGGAACAACTGCTTGTCCGTTGCCAAACAAGCCATAGCCGGAACAATGAAAGATGTGGCAAACGGAGCAACATTTTATTACGCTACATGGATGGATAAAAAAGGGCAAACACCGTCATGGGGACGCACCTCCAACTATAAAATTGTCGGTCACCATAAGTTAATTTACGGTGTTGGTCTTTCTCCGCTTAAAACCTGGCACAGCGCCAATTCTATTGCCGGCGGCGGAGGCGGCTGGGACGGCGGCTTAACCGGAGGAGGAGGCGACGCTCCCGGCGGTTCTTCAGCTCCGGGCATAGCATACCATGGTTACGAAGGATACCCGCCGGAATGTAATTCCGCGACGGAGCCGCACAGCACCATAGTAAATAACGAAATCATGAAGCATCGTTTGTTTGCCGAAGATGTGCTGATAAACATGCAGAATATGATGCTTAAGATTTATAAATCGCTGAGCGTTCTGTTTGCCCGCGGCCATGCCCTGATGTGCTTTGCCACCAAGGTTTCTCCGCTATGCTTGGACGGAAACGGAACCAGTATCTTTGACACTATCAAATCTTTGGTATCCTGCGATGTTAAAATACCGCTGCTGAACTATTTCATTCCGGGGCTGCTGATTTATATTACCGGCTTCTTTATGTGTATGTCTATCGGCATGTATTTTGTGGATATTTCCTTTAAGCTGGGATTCGCAGTGCTGTTTTTGCCGCTGACGCTGGCCTTGTGGCCGTTTCCGCCGACACAGAGTAAATTCACGGAGAATGTTGCTTCCATCATCAGCAGCGCCATGCTGTTTGCCTTTGCCGCTGTCGGCACCGCCTATGCGGTTATCCTCATCAATGCCAGCCTAGGCTCTACCGATGACTTTTGGCGGATAATGGATATTGCTTCCAATTCAAAATTGGGCGACGGCATTTTAGGAGCTGCCGAAAAATGGTGGGCACTGTTCAACTCCGGCGATGACAAAAAAAACAGCATGGAAGAATTCAGCCAAGCCTACAGCATCAGCTCCACCAATATTTTGGTTATTCTGTTTGCGCTGGTTTTCGGCTTTAAGATTCTGGCATCCAGCATTAACAACTACCTGAACTACTTTTTCAACGACGGTATGCTAGGCAATGCAAGCAGCACTATGCACCACATGGGAACACAGGCTGTCGGCTTTGTGAAAAACCACACCGTAGACCCAGCCGCCCGCTATGCCCGCGATGTGGCGATGTTCCAAGGCGGCAAAGCCCTTGAGGGTGCCGGCAACCTGCTGGCCAAAGCCCGTCCGAACAGCAAATTCAGCAGTCCGACCCCGCCGCCTGCCGCCAATCCGGCTGCTTCCGGCATCCGTCCGTCTCCAATGAATAACAGCACCGGCGGCGGAGCTTCGCAAAATTCTGAAAATACCGGCGATGAGGATAACGATACCCCGATTGTGGAAGACACCTCCGTCAACGGCGGCGGTGCGGAGAACAACGTTACGGAAACCACCAATAATGAAACCGGCAGCGGTCAAAACGGCGGCAACCAAAAAAGCGAAGGTGCGGGAAATAACGGCAGAGAAGCTCAAAATTCACAGCCGAACAGCGGAACACAGCCGCAAAACGCTCAGCAGCCGTCCACCATGCAAAAAATCAACGCATTTACCCGCCCTACCGGCCACAGCCTGACTGTCGGCAACGTCTTTAAAGCCATTAAACATCCGCGTCAGGCTTACCGCACTATCCAGCATCTGGCGCAGCAAGGCGTGCAGGATTGGCAAAACGCCGATTCGCTTAAGGATAAAGGCAAACTGGTGCTGAAAAGCAGCGGCCAAGTCGTAATGCGCAGCGTCCGCGGCAACGCCACAGAGGCAGCCAGCGCCGCCGTCGGCGTAACCAGCGGCTTCTTGCGGTCCATGGGGCAAAAAATGCAAAGCAAGCCGGCTCAATGGCAAAAAGAGCGCCAAAACCGCAAATCCGGCGGCAATATATTCTATGACGAGCAGCAGGAGCGCGAGCAGGAAGAGCAATATCAGCGCGAGCAGGAAGAAATCAACAACTCATACCATTCTTAGGAAAGCAATATGACAATGTACCAAACAGTTTCAAAATATTTCTTAGAAAAATTACTGATACTTTTTATAAGTATCGGCTGTTTGGCTATGTCCGCTTCTCCGGCTGCCGCCAACTGCAACGGTACAACCCCAAGCTGCAGCGCGGCGCTGGGCTATGAATCCGCCGGAGGCTGCCAGCCTAACAAAAGAGGCAAATCTCTGGTCGGCAGCGCTTCTGCCAAAGTAGGAGCCAGCTGCATAGCCAGCACCACCAGCGGCGGCTGTTTTAACTCCGTGCCGGTCAGCAGCGTAGGTTCATATAACCGCAGCGGCTACCGTTCGCCAAGACGTAACCACTACGGCAGCGACCTTGGCACCGGCGGTAAAACTAACGTGTTAGCCTATGCGGCAGCAGACGGCACTGTTTCCGGCTGCCGTACTTCTTCCGGCGGCGGCAGAACTACTGTAATCGTCCATACAAAGCATTGCAGCGGCACCAACAAAAAACCTAACTACTCCACCGTTTACCGCCACCTTTTTAAGCAAACTAAATGCAGCGGCTCTGTCCGTAAAAATGAAACAATCGGCGTTGTCGGAGGCTCCAACTCTTCCAGCGCCGGCGGTGCAGCCTGCGATAATCCGGCTCAAGCTAAAAACTGCAAGCCTTACTATGCCATTCACCTGCACTTTGAGGTGGTGGACGGCGCTATGTCCGCTTCTTCAACCTATGTTGGCGGCAGCACCACCATGCAAGCTTCCTGTGGCGGCTTGCAGGCTCTTTGCGGCGGCTGCCCGGTCAGCACCAAATCCTGCGGCGGCAGAATGTCTCCGTATTCAAACGGACAAAGCGCCACCGGCAATGAAGCTAATGCCGGAGCCGGCAACGGCACCCCAAACGGTCCGCAGTATGATCAAGACGGCAACATCATCCCCGGCCCCGACGGCAGCTACGAGCCGCAATGCGTACTTTCCGACTATCTGGACAGCACCACCTGCACCAGCTGCGACATTTTCAAAACCATTTTCAACGCCGCCAGCAACTTGGCCGCAACCGCCATTGCCAAACTCGCCGGACCAAGCAAAACCATTGTACTGACTGGTTTCTTGATTTGGCTTGCCATTTACATTTTGAAACAGATTTCTTCATTTCAGGGCGCGGCTCCGGGAGATTTGCTGAAAGGCATTATCTTGCAAGGCACCCGCGTTGCCATTGTGGTGTTCATTTTATCCGGCGCCCTCTATCAGATTATGGATTTAACCATAAATCCGGTAGTGCAGACCGGTCTGACCTTTGCCAACATGCTGAATCCGGATTCCAACTGCGACATCTCGCAGGACTATATGCAGGGGATTGTCGGCTACGATTCTAAATCCGGCCTGCAAAGCACCTCGCAAGGCGGCTTGCCGCGCAGCATGGGCGAATCTATTATCTGCACCATAAAAAATCTGGAAGACAGCGTCAGCGTTCTGGCCTCCCTCGGCAACTATTCTACCTGCCTTTCTTTCCATGAAAAGTCCGTTTGGGAGGGCGTTATACCGCACCTCGGCTACCTGCTTTCGGGCATTGGGCTGTGGCTTGCCGGCATGTTTTTGCTTTTTGCTTTTCCGTGGTGCCTGATAGACTGTATTTTGCAGCTCTGCATTGCCGCGGCGATGATTCCTTGTTCTATTGCCGCCTTTGCCTTTAAGTCTACGGCAAGCTATACCCGAATTACTTGGAACTTCTTTATGAATGCTATGTTCACGCTGGTGTTTATGGCGGTTCTGATTTTTATTTTGAACTCCATGTTCAAAGAATGGATTGGCTTAAGCAGCGCTTCGCTCTCCAGTTTTGACCCCGCGCTTTTAATCACCGCCTACAGCGAAAACGGTTTGGCTTGGTGGGGTATCGGCGCCTTTAAGATTTTTGCTTTCGTCTTCTTGTTTGTTTGTTTTGTAAATGAAGTTCCGAGCATGGCCGGCAAATTTTCCGATAACCCGCCTTTCGGAAGCAAAGGCATCGGGCGCATGGTCGGCGGCACCGTCGCTCAGGCCGGAGCCAAACTCGGCATAGGCGCCGGACACATAGCCAAAAAAGGCGCTGACACCGTCGGCGAAGCAGCCAACTCTTTAGCCGGAAACTGGGTGCGCAGCAAAACCAATCAGGTTAAAGGCATGGCCATCTCCGCTTTGGGCGGGCGTAAAATCCGCAACGAAAACGGCGAAGTCGTGGGCTATCAGGCTCGCTTCAAAGTTCCGGGCTTTACGCAGACCCGCACCGTTACCAAAGACGCTAACGGCGTGTGGACGCAAACCAAAGAAACGCACCAAACCACTAAGGCGGATAAAGAATTTAAGCCGATGAAAGACGCAGACGGCAATTCCACCTATGGCGTAAAGACTTTTGACGCCGAAAGCGGCAAAGAGATTTATGAAGAAATGGATAAATCTATAGACCAAGCCACCGGCAACATTGTTTATAGCTCTAAAGACGGCAAAAGCAAGCTTGTTACCGACGCTAACGGCACTATTTTGAAATATAAACGCGCCGCCGACAGCGAAATGCAGCAGGAGCGCCATCCGGGCAGCGTGCAGAACACCAACGATTCGCTTATGCATAAACGGGTTATGGTAGACGCCGACGGCCATGTTATCGGCACCGATATCCAGTTTAAAAACGTAAGCGCTAAATATCTGGTAAACAAAGACGGCAGCACCAATATGCACGCCTTTAATCAGATTATGAACGGCGTCAGCGATAAAAACAAAGCCGATGCCATGGCAGCAATGGCTATCACGCATATGCAGGCCCGCGGTCAAAACATGGATAACCGTTTCAAAGACCGCAAAGTCACTATGGATAAAAACGGTGGCGTCCGCATAGAGCAAATCAACCGCGACGGCAGCAAACAAATTGTTTCGGCGCAGATGGTTAACGGACAGATGGTTATTCAAAACCAAATTACCGACAGCAAAGGCAATATAACCATTCAAAAGAGCAACGGCATCCAAAGCAAAACCACATCTTTTACCAAGCAAAAAGACGGAACATTCCTTAAATCCGTAAAATACGGCTTTACCGATGAGGCTCACAGCCGCAGCCGCCTCTCCTCGCCGCTGGACGCTAACGGCGCTTGGGGCTACGGCATAGACCCGCAAAAGGCTATGGCCGGCTTTAATGCTCAAGAGTTCCAAGAACATTTAAACCAGCTGCAAAACGGTCAAAAAGATAAAGACAAACTAACTGAAGTGGAAATGCTTATGCAGCTTAACACCGCTCCGGTAAAGAGAGTGGCCGACGAACAGCGCGGACAGACCCTG
The DNA here is from genome assembly GCA_934271715.1 of uncultured Alphaproteobacteria bacterium. Taxonomy (GTDB): domain Bacteria; phylum Pseudomonadota; class Alphaproteobacteria; order RF32; family CAG-239; genus RUG410. Next base: position 41,078 of record CAKQRZ010000013.1, on the reverse strand, counting down.
CTTGAAAGCATACTGCAGCCAAACACCGCTCCGGCTTCTCTTGACGACTTGTCCGATTTGAACGCCGCCGTAAGAGCGGAGCGCCTAAACGGAATTTCTGATACGCCGGAACAGCTTGCCGCGCAGGAACTGATAAAAAAAGAAATTCAAAATATTGCCAAAGACCCGTCTCAGCTTCAAAAAATGAACGGTAAAGAGCTGAAAGAAGTTGTCGTGATTATAGACACCAACATCTTAAATGAAGACGGCTCGCGCAATACTCAGCTTGACAATCTGCTTGAAAATGCTATGTCTTTAATGACACCGCAGCAAAAAGCCGAACTCATGCTGGCAGAAAACCTGTCTCCTCAGCTTTCGGCAAAATTGATTTCTTGATAAACAGAGAGTGTGAAAATGGCTAGTATGTTTGATGATATTTACGGCGAAAATGAAATACCTAACGGCTTTGTAGATGAAAACGGGCTGGTTCATAACCTGAAGTATATGGAAAACGGCGACACTTTTGACACCGTCAAGCAAAGCGACGGCTCATACTTGACTAAAATCTACGGTCCGGATAACATTCTGAAAGGCAAAATGCTGACCGATAAGCATAACAACCAAAAAAAGATTGTGTATCAAAAAAACGGCATAGAAGAAACCATGAAAAACAGCGACGGTTCGTATGTTTTGCGCAATTACGACAGCCGCAAAACTTTGGTTTATGAACTCTCGCGCAACAAAGACAAGCGTTTTCACATGCGCCTGATAGATAACGGCAAACTCGTCAACGCTCAGCCTAAGCACCTGTTTAAGCTGGAAAGCCAAGCGCAGGAATGTCTGCGCAATCATCAGCCGCTGCCCATGGATAAGGCCATTATACTGAATTTGGTAAACACTCAGCTGGCCGAATATTCTAAAGACCTGAAAGTTACCGAAAAACTTGACCAGCAGAATGTTATGGCTTTAACGCTGCTGACCGACGTCCGCTACCGCAGCCGCGAGGGCAAAATAAATCAGCCTATTTTAGATATTCTTAACAAAACCCTGCTGCTGATAAATGACGAAACCAAAGCCGAACTGCTCAAACGCGGAAATTTGTCGGAGGGGCTGACTGAAGCCTTGGAAAACGGCTGGTCGTTTATACCTATTGCCGGAACCTCTAAACGCCCTAAGCAAAAAGGCTCGGCGCATCCGTTCCACTCTGACCGCACCACCAAAGAAGATGAGGATTTGCTCAGCCGCTGCTATCAATTCCGCGGCGCCGCCAATTTTAAGGAGCTTGACCGCGCTCTGGAAATTTTGCAGATTCTGAAAGAAGACGGCGTTGACACGGCCGAGGTGGATATTTTGGACGCTATTCTGCAAAAGCAGAAAAATCACTAGATTTTTTTGCAGATTTCGGCAAATACCGCTAAATTTTATTTTGCCGCCTTTCACTTTTGTATAGGCGGTTTTATTGGTTTTCCGCCGTCTTATCCGGATTTTCAACTGAATATTTCCAAAAGTTGATGTACACAACTTTGTTTTTTGTCTTGCTTTTTTTATTCTTTTTTCTATTATGTCATACAGCTATTATTTATGGAGAAAGATGATATGGAAGAAATTATTTTCCCAAATCAAATCAGAATGCACAGAAGACTGCGCGGTATGTCTATGCAGGAACTGGCTGACCACTTGGGCGTCAGCTTGTCGGCTATTTCTAAAATTGAAAAAGGTTACCGCCGCTTAAATCAAGAGCAGCTGATTCAGGTTGCCGAGCTTATTGACTGCTCTCTGCAGGATTTGTATGTAAACGAGCAAAACTCTCAGCAAGACGTGGTTCAGGCGTGGAAACGCGAACAGGAAAGACGCTGCAAAATCAACCAGAACGCCGGATTGAAAACTTTGGGAGCCGGTCTGCGCCATATTCGTACAGACAAAGGCCTGACCCTGATAGAAGTTGCCGAAAGCGCCGATATGACTTTGTCGGTTTACCACCGTATAGAAATGGGTCAGCGCGAAGTTTCGGACAAAGAATATAACAACATCGCCAAAGCCTTTTCTATGACTGTAGACAAGCTGAAAGCCGAAATTAAAAAGCTTGATTCCGACGGCGTGCTTGAAGATATTATAGAACATAACGAAACCCGCTATAAACTTTTGAACAATTCCCGCTACTCCGGAGTTGCCATGGCCGCTGCCGAAGAAGATGAAGTGACTATGCTGCCGGTTTACGGCACCAGCAATGCCGAGGGCGATATTGTTATTGACCGCAGCAATCCGGTAAAAGAAGTAATCTGCCCTATTCAGCTGCAAAACAAACCCGAGGCCTATGCGGTTAATCTTTGCACCCGCCGCTTGGGTTCGCTGCTGCCGAGCCGCGCTATCTTGTTTGTAGACAAGACCGAAGTTGTCAGCGCCGGCGATATTGCTTTATATTACATCAGCGAGACCGAAACCAAGCTTATCAGCGTCCGCGAAGATGAAAACGGACAGCTTTACGGCTTGCGCTGGAATCCGGATGAAAGAACAAATTTCAGCAACAGCGATTTAACAAAAATTCACAAAGTTGTAGCTATAAACCTGTAATTTTTATCGCTTAACGCTTATATTTTAATAAGAAATTTACTCTCTCCTGTTTATAATGGGGAGAGTAAATTGTTTTTAGGATATGAGGCACCAAGGTGGCAGACAGTTTTTTAGTTGATGAAACAGAAATTTCCAATGAGCAGGAAGAAGAAGATCCGATTCTTGTCGCTCAGCGCTATTTAAACATCTTTCACCAAATTCATATTTTTAACGCAGCCAAAAAAGAAGAATTTGATAAATCTTTATTGGCTATGGATGAAAAAACCAAAGAACTGCTGGCAACCATTCCGGGCGGCCGCGTTTTGTTGGAACATGTTAAAGAAATTGAAGAAAAACAAGGCATTAACTCCGGCGAAACTACAGAGCTGATTGCCCAAAACATAGAAGAAGAAAAAAAATCTATAGACAGCCTCAAACAAAGCAGCGGCAGCGGCGGCGGAGAACTTACCCTTAGTTCGGACTTTGCCGAAAGCTTGGCTAACTCATTGGCGGCAGCCTTAAAAAACAACAATGTAGCTTCAACGCCCTCAGGCGGTAATATGGAAGACTTGGCGCAGCTCCTAAACAAATCATTCAATGCTTATGCCGCCAGCATGCAAACTCTGACCCGCAGTCTGATAAGCCATAACGGCAATACGGCAATGCAGCAGACTGTGGCGCAGCAACAGCAGCCGATGTCTGCCGCCGCCAATATTCCGCCTCAGGCTATGGCCGCCCAGCAAAATAATTCTTCTACGACGGTTAATAACATAAATATGGATACTTCATATTTTAACAATATAAATCAAACGCTTATGCAAAGCGACGCCCGCCGTCACCAAGACATGATGCAGATTGTTGAAGCCCTAAACAAAAATATTCAGCCGACAAACACCGGCAGCGGAATTGCAACAGCTGCAGTTTCGGAAATGCAGACTTTGGCTATTGCCAACTCAGTTACGGAAGCGCTCCGCCAAAACAGCTCGCAGCAAATGGAAGCCATAAAAGCTTTTGGAGAAATGCTGGTGCAGGCTTTCACGCAATCACAGCAGGAATTAGCTCAGACTCTGGCGCAGTCCGCTCCGCGCCACACCGTAAAAGTGGTGGTTTCACAGGATGTGGAAGTAGAAGACCAAACCGGCGGAACAGCAGCAGTAACTGCTAAACCGGCGGCAATTCCGCCAGCCCCACAGCCCAAGAAAAATGAAGCGGCTGCAAAAAAAGAACCGGAACAAAAAAATGATAAATCTAATTTTATCAAAAACTTCAGCGATAAAATCAGCGAAACCACTAATAAAATAACTCAAAACCTCAGCAGCGAGGCTAAAAATACGTCAGATTCTTTACTGAACCGTATCAATAAAAGCCTGAACAAAATAAATGATTTGAAAAATCAAGGGCAAAACAAAAATAACAATCAGCAGCCGGCTAAAAAGGCAGATGACAAAGCGGTGAAGAATGAAAATCCGCAGCCTAAGAAAGATAATCAGCCTAAAAACCAGCCGCAAAAAGATAATAAACCGGTTCAGCCGCAAAATCCTAACAAAAATAATAATCCGGCTCCGGCAGCACCAGCGCAGCCGCAAAATAAAGAGCAGCCTAAACCGGCTCAGAATAAGCCGCAGCCGCCTAAAGAACAGGCTGCAGCGAAAATTAAAAACATCCAGACAAAGCAGCCGGAACAGCCTAAGCCAACGGTAATTCAACCTCAGCCTAAACCTCAGCCGCAGCCGCAAGCAAAACCGCAGCCGCCTAAAGAGGAACTGAGCCTTGCAGATATTCTGGCTGAAATTCCAACCGAAAGTTCTTCGGCTAAATCCTCAGCACCGGATATATTTGCAGATAATTCATTCGGCACGCCGGCTAAATCCTCCGCGCCGGATATCTTTTCAGATAACTCATTCGGCGAACCGGCTAAATCCTCTACACCGGATATCTTTTCTGATAACTCGTTCGGCGAACCGGTTAAACCTGCGGCCAAACCCGTAACGCTAGAACCAAAAAATAAGGCAGATACAGCTCCGGCAGCAGCTCCGCAGCCTCAGCAAACTCAGGCTGAACCGCTGAAAGAATATAAAAAATCTCAGCTGCATTCTTACGAAGACGCATTGCTGAAAATCAAAAACGCCCTGAGTTCGGATGATGATATTTCGCTTAATAATATGGATGTCAAGCCGATTTCTTTGGGTCATGATGATGATTTGCCCAAACCGGCTCCGCAGCCTGCCGCTTCTAAACCGACAGCTCAGCCGGCGCCGCAGCCGCAAAAAAACAAAAACGAAGAATTATGGAGTTTTGATGACGATGACACAGCGTCAGCCGATTCTTCTGATGACGGCGACTGGGAATACGTTGACGAGAACGGCAATCCAGTTTCCGGCGATGACGGCGGCTGGGAATATGTTGATGAAAACGGCAATCCGGTTTCGGGCAATGACGGCGATTGGGAATACGTTGACGAAAACGGAAATCCGGTTTCGGGCGATGACGGCGACTGGGAATACGTTGACGAGAACGGCAATCCAGTTTCTGGAGACGACGGCGACTGGGAATATGTTGATGAAAACGGCAATCCGATAGAAAATAAGTAATAAAAAAGGTATTTACAAACCGGCAGAGCATTAGTAAAATATGAAAAAATTTGAGGGGATATAAAAAATGGCAGAAGAAAATCTCGCACCGATTACCAAAGAATCGCTCTGGTATGTAGACAACTACATTGTTTTGATAGACTACTACGACCGCACAATTTCCCGAATTGCCGCCCGCTGCATCCGCAGCGGAAACATCGCTCTGGAAGAGTATAAATTCTATCCGTATGTGCTTGATGTTTTGGAGGAAATCTGCGAAACCGGCAACTATATCTTAGAGCATAAAGAACTTTATCCCTATATAGAAAAGAAAATTGCCGGCGGCGTTGAAGCTCTGCGCAAAAATCTGGCCATTTATCAAGAAGAGCTGACTAACAATCAATCGCCGGAAATGCTGCGCTCCGACCCTAACGAGCTGCAGAAAATGAATGAAGTCATGAGCAACTTTGACAAATCCGTAGACCCGACCTCCGGCGCCGGTATGAATATTGATGAGCTGATGAACAAGCTTATGGCCGAAAATAATATAAATCCAAACTCTGACGGCAGCTCCGATGACAATAATCAGCAGCAATAGAAAGGCACGCTAAATGAAAAAACAGTTTAACTCATTTATTTTAGTTTTAGGACTGACAACCGTATTGTCAGGTCTTTCGGCCTGCATTGCCCGCGATGATGTCAATTTAGAAGATGACAGCGCCGCTGCTGCCGCTCAGGCTCCGGCAGTTCCGGCTGCTCCGGTCAAACCGGCAGAACAGCCGACTTCCGATATCAAAAATATGAAATTTGACACTCCGGATGTGGTGTTTAAAGACCCTGAGGACCCGGCAATTATCCGAACTCCGGAGGGGGCCAACGCGCTGGACTTGGAAACTCCGCTGCGCTGCAACGTCAACTGGAAGACTCAGCAGATGGTGCTGACCCTGCCTTATATCAACTCCGCTTTTAAGCTGGAACGCAACGGCCGCAACGACCCGCTGCCGCGTTTTGAAGTTACCGGCTATACTTTTGATATGATGCCGGCAGAACAGGCTTTGGTAAAACTGACCAAAGAAGCCGGAATCCGCATTTCTTCGGCCGACGGTCCGTACACCAGCATTTCGGCAGAGGATTTGAAAGGTGAATTTTCGGAAGTTATCAAAATGATAGCCGATTCGGCGGATATTTATTACACCTACAACGCCAAAGACAAAATTTTAACCTTGAGCCGCCGTGTCAACATGACCTTGTATACTCCGCCGTCACGCCCGATTATTCTGGGTTTGCTGGATGTTATCCGCGGCGCCGGAATAACCAATATCGTAACAAACTGGGCAGATTATTCCATCACTTTTGACGCGGATATTGAAACCCGCAACAAAATTCAAGAGCTGATAAAATCTTTTGAAAACAGCCCTACCCTTATTGCCTATGATGTCAGCGTCTTCCGCTTATATCCGTATATGCAGCAGGATATTGAATGGAAAGACCTGCTGAACGCCTTTGACTTCGGCACTATTACCACAGCGCAAACCGGCGTTATCGGGCGCGTTTTAACCACGACAAACGATATTTCTATAGAAAAATTACAGCAGTTTTTGGGCAACCAAGCGCAGATAGAAACCGTTTCCGAGGGTAAGTTTATTGTGCCTAACCTCTGGCTGTCGCGTTTTGACATCGGCAAATGCAGCCGTCCGGAAAGCAACGCTTACGGCATGTCGGTTTTAGCAAAAGCTTCCGTAGAAAAGAAAAATGAAATCTTCTCAGATATCACTCTTGAAGAAACCGACGGACAAGTAACTCAATTCAAAATCCGCAGCAAGCTGGGCGAAAACTTTTTAATCATCGGTCTGCCTAACGAGCTGTTCGGCATTCAAAGCCCTAAATCAGAAACTATTGTCTTTATGGTGCCGCGTCTAATCCGCACCTTAAGAACCAACGAAACTCTTAAAAACAGAATTTAACGGAGAAAAAAATGGAAGAAAATCAGTTTAGCAATGCGCCGCGCAAAATAAGAAAAATCAAACGTCCGCGTCTGCCTGAAAATCAGCCGGCGACCTATGGCGTTCCCGAAAAAATTTCTGTACCGCAGGCTAATTTGCAAAGCGAAACCACCGAAAACTATTTTGATAATAACGGCGATGCCGAAAATATTAAATTTATTTCGGATGATGATTTTTTGCCGCAGCATACTGAAAACCTTGCCTTTTTCCTAAAAAACAAGACTATTGTGCTGATGCTGATTTTAGCCATGGTCTTCGGCATGGTTGTCGGCGCTACAATGTTTTCTACGCAAGAAACCACTCAAAAGGGGCTTGAGGGCGTGGTTGTAAACTCGGATGTTCCGGTCGGGCGCAGCCGCTGCGGGCTGGCTGAACCGCATCAGGGATGTGTTTTATACATTATGAATCCGCGCAATCAAGAAGTTACCGGCAAAGACTTTTTTGCCACGGCCGCCCAATGGACTCGCCGCGAACGCTATTTAATAGAAACCGGCAATATGCACTACAGCAGCAAGCGCATCCGCCCGGGATTTATCGCGCAAATCAACATTCCGCCGCTTTCTAACCAATAAAATTCAAGCCTCCACAACGGAGGCTTTTTTATTGCAGCAATAATGTTAGTAAGGATTCAAAATAAGTTCAAAAACTACGTTACCATTTTCTTCAAAGGTCTGGTTACACTTGGCGGTTATCTCACTAATGGTAGTTGTTTGCAAAGTTTTGCCGGTATAAAGTTTAGTTCCTTTACTATGTGAAGATGTTCTGAACCAATAGTTAATTGAAATCACATCATTGGCGTCTTGCTGGCAGGCAAGAGCTAAATTACGGCAAAATTCCTGCACTTCCGGTACGAATTTAGCACCGTTTTGGTTATATTCAAACCATACAGAACATCGGGTTTCTCCGTCTTTAGTTCCATCGGAGTTAGTCCAGGGCTGAAAACCGTAATACATACGAAAACGGATTCCGCTTTTATCATAAAGATAACCATCCTTATAAGTAACACCTTCCGGAATGTCTCCCATTGCCTCCAGAGTCAGTGTGATGTCTTCCCATTTTTTTGTTTTAGCGTCTAATTGAGACTTCATTTTTATAGCGGCTGTAATAACTTCTGTCAGCATCTGACGTTGTATATTTGACCGCCACATCAGCATAGCCTTGCTATATCCTGCTATGCCTCCGACAGACAATACAGCGATAATCGCCAGCACGCCAAGCATTTCTATCATACTCCGCCCAGATTGGGAACAAGCACTAAACCTGCGTTCCCGGCACCAGTCATTCTCGGATTTATTCCGAGAATCTTCTATCAACCAGCACTTATGTAATAATAAGGCTAATTTATTGACTAGGTTAGAGACTCGTTGCAACAGGATTCTAGGTACAAGACCTAGAATGACGGGTGCCAAAGACAAATGTTTGTTTCCTACTGCAAATTTACCATTATTACTTTTCAAAATCTTATACATATTTCTAACTCCGTTAATTTTGTTACATAAAAAACAAAACCCACCAAAATGGCGGGCGGATGTTAGCAAACCGTATACGAGTAAACGGCTCGGCTTATTCAGCTCATAGCCATATTCAGCCGACATCCGCCTATCAGACAGAAATCGGCACATAAGATTTTAAGTCGCTTATGCTCTGCGACTACTCGTAAAAGGGTTGCTACGCCCTAGACAGACTATTGCCTGTCCGTTTATAATTTTATACTGAATAAGCCGAAAAAGTAAAGACTAAATAGCAAAAACCGCCGTATTTTTTAAATACAGCGGTTTAATGCAGCAAAACACCAAAATTATTGCGCGTTAATCAAAGTAATTTCTACACGGCGGTTTTGCGCTTTGCCTTCAGTTGTAGCATTTGAGGCAATCGGATTAGCTGCCCCTGCGCCATATGAGCTGATGCGGCTTCCTTGTACTCCGCGCAAAGCCAGATAATTGGCAACGGCTGCGGCACGGCGTTCTGACAGAGGCTGATTTATTTTATCGTTGCCTGTGCTGTCGGTGTAACCAACAATCTGCAATCTGGTTTTGTCATATTCTTTAGCCACCAACGCAACAGAATCAAGCACATTGTTGGCAGATGTTTTAATAACAGATTCGTTTGTGTTGAAAGTAATGCTGTTTGGCATAATCAAACGAATATTATCACCGTCACGCGCAACTTGTACACCTGTGCCTGTTAATTTTTGACGCAGCTTGCTGGCTTGAATATCCATATATCCGCCGGCGGCAGCACCTGTAGCTCCGCCGATACCGGCACCAATCAAAGCACCTTTTTCACCGCCGATTAAAGCGCCGATACCAGCTCCGGCAGCAGCTCCGATACCTGTACCCCACGCGGTTTTAGCAACTTTGCTTTCGCCGGTGTAAGGGTCTGTAGCACATGCCGACATAAAACATACGGCGACCAAACTTAAAATTATTTTTTTCATTTTTATCTCCTTAAAAATTTGCAATACGAGCCAAAGCTTCTTCTACTTTAGCTTTGTTTTCCTGAGCCTCGGCCTGACGGCGTTTTTCTTCGGCAACAACTGCCGCCGGAGCTTTTGCCACAAAGCTTTCATTGCTCAACTTGCGGCTGTAGCCTTCCAAGTTTTTATTTAATGTTTCTAATTCTTTTTGTAAACGTGCGCGCTCTGCCTCAAAATCAACCACGCCTTTCAACGGAATCAAAATCGCAGCTTCGTGGCTAACAGTCTGTACCATATCTTTTGTGACATCACGATTACCCAAAGCGTCTAATTCTTCCAAACGAGCCAGCTTGCAAATCAAAGCATTTTGACGTTCCACCGCTGCCAAAGTTTCGGCAGCAGCGTCTTTCACATACGCATGGAGTTTAGCCCCTGCCGGCAGACTCATACTTGCGCGTAAGGAACGAATAGCTGAAATAATATCAATAGCTCGGTCTATCTCATTTTTATCGGCTGCGTTAACTGCTTCATCTACCGGCCATGCCGCGTGAATCAATTTGCCGGAACGGGCTGTCAGATTATCCCACAGCTCTTCTGTAATAAACGGCATAAACGGATGCAGCATCACCAAAATTCTATCCAAAGTCCAAGCTGTAACCACGCGGATTTCCTTAATTTCATCGGCATTTTCGCCATAGAAAATCGGTTTAATCAATTCAATGTACCAATCGCAGAATGTCCCCCAAATAAATTGGTAAACTGCATTTGCCGCATCAGAAAAACGGAAGCTGTTAAGATTTTCTGTCACTTCGGCAGAGGCTTCTTTGGCTTTTGCCATAATCCATTTGCTGATTTCCAGTTTAGCTGATGTCACATCAAAGTCTTTAACCGAATAGCATTCGTTCATTTCACAAAAACGAGCGGCATTCCACAATTTTGTGGCAAAGTTGCGATAACCTTGAATACGGGAATCCGACAAATTGATATCGCGTCCCTGAGTTTCCATTGCCGCCATAAAGAAACGCAAAGCGTCGGCGCCGTATTTTTCTATTGTTTCCATCGGGTCAACCGTATTGCCTTTGGACTTGCTCATCTTACGGCCTTGCTCGTCACGAACCAAACCGTGAATATAGCATTTTTTAAACGGCACGCGTTTCATCATATACATACTCATCATCATCATACGGGCAACCCAGAAGAAAATGATGTCAAAACCGGTAACCAAAACCGAAGTCGGATAAAATGTTTTCAAAAATTCGGTCTCATCCGGCCAACCCATTGTTGAAAACGCCCATAAGCCTGAAGAAAACCAAGTGTCCAACACATCGGTTTCACGGGTCAATTCAACTTCTTTGCCATAGTGTTTGGCGGCAGCGGCTTTAGCCTCTTCTTCATTTTCTTCGCAGAAAATTTCGCCGTCCGGACCATACCAAATCGGCATCTGATGTCCCCACCACAGCTGACGGGAAATACACCACGGCTGAATATTGCGCATCCATTCAAAATAGGTCTTCTCGTAGCTCTTCGGCACAAACTGCATATCGCCGTCTTCAACAGCTTTAATCGCGGCAACAGCCAATTTCGGAGCGTCAACAAACCATTGGTCGGTCATCAAAGGTTCAATAACCACGCCGCTGCGGTCGCCGTACGGAATAACCATCGGGTGGTCTTCTATTTTATCCATCAATCCCAGCTCAGTTAATTTTTCAATAGTCTTAGCACGGGCTTCCATCGTAGTTAAACCGGCATACGGAGTATTTTCATTCAAAGTAGCATCCGGATTCAAAACGTTAATCATCGGCAGATTATGACGCTTGCCGACTTCAAAGTCGTTGAAATCGTGCGCCGGAGTAATCTTAACCGCACCGGTTCCTTTTTCAGGGTCGGCGTGTTCATCGCCGATAATCGGAATCACACGGTTAATAATTGGAATAATGCAGTTTTTGCCGATTAAATGCGCCAATTTCGGATTATCTTTGGAAACAGCCACCGCCGTATCGCCGAACATAGTTTCCGGACGTGTGGTAGCAATATGGATATATTCACCGGCTTGTCCTTCAATCGGATATTTATAGTAATACATTTTGCCGACGGTTTCTTTCTGCACAACTTCCAAATCGGAAACAGCGGTACCGAGTTTCGGGTCCCAGTTAACCAATTTTTTTGCCTTAAAAATCAAACCGTCTTTATACAGCGAAACAAAAATTTTGCGCACGGCGCGAGAAAGACCTTCATCCATCGTAAAACGCTCGCGGCTCCAATCGCAAGAAGCACCCAAACGACGCAGCTGGCGGCAAATTGTTCCGCCGGATTGTTTACGCCATTCCCAGACTTTTTCAATAAACTTTTCGCGCCCTAAATCATGGCGGGTAATACCCTCTTTGGCTAAATTGCGCTCAACCACCATTTGCGTAGCAATACCGGCATGGTCTGTTCCCGGCTGCCATAAAACCTTTTTGCCCAGCATACGGTTGTAGCGAATCAAAATATCCTGCAAAGTATCGTCCAGCGCATGTCCCATGTGCAGAACACCGGTCACATTCGGCGGCGGAATCACAATTGAAAACGCCTCGTTTTTACTTCTCATATCCGGCTTAAAATCGCCGTCATTTTCCCATTTTTCATAAATTTTTTCTTCAAAATCTTTTGGATTATAGTTTTTTTCTAACATCGTTCATCATTCCGTATTTTTACGTTATATTAAGCAGTATTATTTTCAAAAAAAGAGAGAGGAAAATCGGCCGTTCAGGCTAAATAATTTTCCTTTACCCGCACTCGGCCGTCCTGATTGTCATTAGATTCGGCGACATCATTTTTAACAGCGCGCTTAGCAAAATAAGTCTGGTATTTTTTCATAATTTTTTTAGCGACGTCGTCAAAGCTCCAAACCCCAAGCTGATAAGGAATATCTTCGCGTTTCACAATCATATTTTTAGACAGTTCAAAAATTTCATCCTGTTCTTCTTCAGGCTGCTGCAAAACCGGCTCATTTTTTGATTTTTCAGGCAAAAATTGTTCAAAATATTTGCGCTGTTCCTTGTCAATAATCGCCTCGCGAATTGACTTTAATATAGAATCAATAGATGCATCTTCCGCCTTAGCCATAAAATTATGCCTCAAGTTAAAATTAAAACCTGAGGCATATTAGCAAAATTTATTTTATTTGGCAATAGCTTTGCTTTATTTATCAATGGATAAAGTCAGCCATTTTCCTTTGGTATTTTTATAATGAGCTTCTGCATCATAGTAATTTACTTTCAGAGCCAATTTCTGAGCAGTCAATTTACCCATAGACTGCATAAGCTGCAAACCTGAAACATAGTAATCATGCAAAGCTTTAACCTCATTTACCTGAGAAGTCAGCAAGGTTTGATACGCATTTAACACATCTAAAACCGTACGATTTCCCAAAGCTTCTTCTTTTTGCGTTCCCTCCAAAGCAATAGCCGAAGCTTTTACCTGAGCTTGAATAGAGGTGATATTAGACTTGTTTGCCTGCATAGACTGCCAATAACTTGTCACACCGGCAACAACGGCGCGTTCAGCTTCCAAAACACCTTCTTGAGCCTGCCATTTTTTATATTTGCTCTTGCGGATTTTAGCACGGGTCGCACCGCCTGTATACAACGGAACATTCATATCTAAAGAATATTGAGTGCTGGTTGTACTCGGATTTTTTTCCATATTATGATTTGACTTAGTGGTCTTGCCGCTTGCCGCGGTAAATGTAAGTTCAGGCAACAAAGCGCCTTTATTGCTGCTAACGCTATAAGAGGCTGAATCCAATTGTTTTTTAGCTGCGAGCAAAGAATAGTTGTTGCTGCGGGCATAGTTCATAGCCTCATCAAATCGATTCGGAAACATTTTGGTAATGGATGTCGGATTCTGCAAATCTTTCGGTTCTTTGCCGACCATTTGCAAATAAACAGCTTTAGAAACCGCCAAATTACCCTCGGCTGAAATCACATCGGATTGAGCCTGCGCATAGCTGGCGCGTGATTGAGCCACGTCTGTGCGTGTAACTTCGCCCACATCAAAACGAGCCAATGTTTCGTCAAGCTGTTTTTTCAGCAGACGCTCATTATTTTTTTGCAAACGAACAATTGCTTCATCGCGCATAACATCTAAATAAGCCGTGGAAGCGCTAAGCAAAACTGTCTGCTCAACTGCATACAAATCCTGAATACCGGCTTTTGCGGCAGAGTCGGCTGCTTTTACGGCATTATATGTGGAAAAACCATTAAACACCGGCTGAGTAATACTTCCGCTATAGCCTTTTTGATATCCGTCAACCGTACTGCTGCCGGTTTGTCTTACATGCGTATCCGAATAGTTGCTTTTCACGCCGATTGTCGGGCGAAAACCGGAACGTGCGGCGGCTGCGTCTTCATTTGTTGCGCCGCTGGCTGCACGCTGTCCATGCAAGGTAGGATTGCTGTTATAGGCTTCGCTCATGGCGTCATAAATTGTGTCTGCATTTGCATTGACGCTGATTAAAGCGCTCAACGAAACTGCTAAAAGTAACTTTTTATTCATTGCTATCACTCTGTATAAATTCCTTATTTTTACTTTTTTTAGCTATAAAGCCAAAAAATTAAAAAATCAAACAATATCTTCTTTTCAGAAATAAAAATGTTATATTGTTAAGTAAATTTCAATCAATTTCGGCTAGTGTCCGGTATAAAAAGGTATGTTAAAAATTATGGGAGATAAAACTGTGCTGACAGAAAATAAAAGTGTTATGGATGAAATTGACCGCGCTCGCTTAAAACTTTCTATTGAGCATTATGCCAAATATTTTATCGGCAAGCGCAACTGCGAACTGACAAAAGACGAAGCTTTTAAAGTGATTGCCTTGGCTGTGCGCGAATTTGCCATGGATAAAATGTATGAAACCATCGCCCGCTATAACGAGCATGGCACCAAACGCATCTACTATTTATCCATTGAATATTTAATCGGGCGTTCGCTTGAAAACAATTTGTATAACCTCGGCCTGTACGATATTTTAAAAGACATAAAAATTGAAGGCTTTCCGGACTTTTCATTAAATGACATTTTTGATGCCGAATATGACCCGGCTTTGGGCAACGGCGGTTTGGGACGTTTGGCCGCCTGCTATATGGATTCTATGGCCTCACTGGGCATTCCCGGATTCGGCTACGGCATAAACTATGAATACGGCTTATTTAAGCAAAAGTTTGAAAACGGCTATCAGGTAGAACAAGCCGATAACTGGCTGGGCGAAGATTCGCCGTGGCAGTTTGCCCGCACCGACCGCACCGTTACCATTCCAATCGGCGGCAATGTGGAAATGTATAACAAGCCGGACGGCAAAGTCAGCTACGTTTGGGCAAACACCCACACTCTGTACGGCGTTCCGTATGATTTTCCAGTTGTCGGCTATAACGGCAAATCCGTAAACTACCTGCGTTTATTCTCGGCCAAAACCGATGACGAGCTGGACTTGAACATCTTTAACAACGGCGGCTATATTGAAGCCGTACGCGATAAAATCCGCACCGAAACTATCTCTAAGGTTCTGTATCCGTCCGATAATATTGAACAAGGCAAAGAGCTGCGCTTAACTCAGCAATACTTCTTTGTTTCCTGCGCAATTCAAGACATTATCCGCCGCTTTATGGAAAAAAGCAATGATTTCAGAAAAATGCCTGATTATGTCTGCATTCAGCTAAACGACACTCATCCGGCTTTGGCAATTGTAGAAATGATGCGTCAGCTTATGGATGTATATGGACAAGAATGGGATGATTCGTGGGAAATTGTCACCAAAATTTTTGCCTACACAAACCACACCCTTTTGCCTGAAGCTTTGGAAAAATGGAGCAGTTCCATCATCCGCCGCTTTTTGCCGCGCCACTTGCAGATTATTTATGAAATCAACCGCCGCTTTATGGAATTTGCCCGTAGCCGTTTCGGCGACGATTCTTACAAACTGGGCAAAGTTTCTATTGTGGACGGCGAAGGCGACAATCAGGTTATCCGCATGGCAAATCTTTCTATTGTCGGTTCATTTTCGGTAAACGGCGTAGCCAAATTGCACTCCGAATTGGTAAAACATTCTTTGGTGCCGGAATTTTATGAATTGTGGCCTGAAAAATTCACAAATGTAACAAACGGTGTAACTCCGCGCCGCTGGATGCTGCGTGCAAATCATGATTTATCCAACCTGATTTCAGATAAAATAGGCACTTCATGGATTACTAATTTGGCCGAATTACAGAATATTGAAAAATATATTAACGATAAGTCATTTTTAAAAGAATTTCTAAAAATCAAAAATGAAAATAAAAAACGCCTGGCTCAGAAAGTTTACCGTGCCACTCGCATTATGGTTAACCCTGACAGTATGTACATTGTACACGCCAAACGCATTCACGAATATAAACGTCAATTGATGACGGTTTTGCAGATTATCGGCGACTATTTGGCGATTACCCGCGACAATGTTCGCCCGATTACACCCAAAACTTATATTTTTGCCGGCAAGGCTGCTCCGTCATATACATTTGCTAAGCTGATTATTAAGCTGATTAACAATGTGGCCGAAATAGTTAATAATGACGAACGTTCTAATGAATTTTTGAAAGTTGTCTTTATCCCTGACTACAAGGTTTCGGTAGCCGAATATTTAATTCCGGCCGCCGATGTCAGCTGTCAGGTTTCCACCGCCGGCTTTGAAGCCTCCGGCACCAGCAATATGAAATTTGCCTTGAACGGAGCTTTAACAATCGGAACTTACGACGGCGCCAACATTGAAATCCGCGAAGCTGTCGGCGAAGATAACTTTTATCTGTTCGGCCTGACGGATGAACAGGTTCGTGGAAAACGCATGACATATAATCCTCGTGAATTGTATGAAAAATCAGATTATATAAAACGTATTTTGAATGCCGTAAATTCAAGTATGTTCTGCGAAAAAGACTATCCGCAGCTGTTCCGCCCGATTTTTGATGCATTGCTTGGCAGCGATTATTACTTTATTCTAGCAGATATTGAAGCGTTCAACAATGCCTTGCATCAGGCAGAACGCGATTATAATGACAAAGAAAGCTGGGCTAAAAAAGCACTTGTCAATGTAGCTCGCATCGGTAATTTTTCAAGCGACCGCGCAGTTATGGAATATGCCGACAGAATATGGCATATTAAACCGGTTACCGCCGAAAAATAATTTTACTGCCCGATAAACTGACACCCCGAAATTTTCTAAAAAAATTCGGGGTGTTTAATTTACGGTAAATCATATGATTTATCACATGTTTTTACCCACAGCCAAACCAACGGGTCAATAAAAATTGCACCGACGGCGCCGATTGCAATTCCGCTCAGCCTTTCCAGAAAACTGCACTTAAACTTTGGCGAAAACGAAAGCTTAAGAATATGAAAAAACATAAACCTCATAATAAAGCGATTAAAAATATTAAACATAATTATAGATATTTCAGCTCAAGCTACTCTAAAATAACTCTCAAGTCAAACAAAATAAAAATATCGGCGCGGATGCCGCAATCTGCACTCGCGCCCTGATAATCTTGGATAAATTTTATTTTAAAGCATTGCTACATGCAAAAGCGTAACCGGCTTAATTTCCGTAGCGGCAAAAACGCGGCGGCGGATTTGCCCGCGGATAAAATCTTCTATCTGCGTGCGGTTTTCGCATTCCAGCAATTTCTTTTCTATCAGCGGCTTAACCGTTGCCAAAATTTCTTCAGCCAGCTTGTTCCAGTCGTCTTCTTCCAAAATATCAATAGACGACATCTGCAAATCCAGCAATTTTTTATCTTTAATGACCGCGCTGATAAACATGCTGCAGTTAAAAGCTATGCGGCGGCGGTTTTTAATCAGCTGTGAACCCAGCGACACCGGACGGTTTCTGTCCCAGCCGATAATATCGCTGAACACCTGCTCCAAAAATTCTATATGATTATTATGCAGCAGGCACATATCGCCGTTGCGTGCCGAAAAAACTTCTTTAATGCCGCAGCTCAAAGCAAAGCGCTTATGTTCGCGGATAAACTTTTTATCGCCGTGCACCGGCAGCACTACCGCCGGTTTCAGCAAATCATACATGCGTTTCAAATCTTCGCGGCAGGCATGGCCGGAAGTATGCACCAGCTCGGTTTCATCGGTAATCACGGTTGCGCCCTGCGCCGCCAGTTTATCCTGCATGCGCTCAATTTTATCTTCATTTCCCGGAATCATTTTGGACGAGAAAATAATTGTATCGGAATTATCCAGCTTAATATACTTGCTCTCGCCGTTTGCAATAATGCTTAAAGCGCTGCGGTAATTTGCCTGCGAGCCGGTGCAGATATAAAGCGCTTTATCGGACGGAATATCCTTAGCCTCTTCCATGGTATGAACCGGAGGCAAATCCTGCAGGTAGCCGCATTCTTTAGCGATTTTTATATTGTTAATCAGCGTGCGTCCCAGCAAAACCGGAGTTCTTCCGGCTTTATCCGCCGCTAAAATCAAGCTTTCCAGCCGCATAAGGTTAGAGGCAAAACAGGTTACAATCAGCCCGCCCTCAATCTGCGGAATAATTTCCATTAAGCTCTTGCGAACTTCGGCTTCGGACGGCGATTTTTTATCCACCATAATATTGGTAGAATCGCAGACCAGCATAGAAACACCCTCATCCGCCAATTTTTTCAGCTCGTCAAAATCTGTCGGCAGCATAGACAGCGCCTCATCGTCAAAACGCCAATCCGTAGCGTGCAGAATATTGCCGTACTTGGTGCGGATTGCCAAAGCGCAGGTTTGCGGCACCGAGTGGGCAATAGAAATAAATTCAACGCTGAAATTCGGCAGTTCTACCGTTCTTTGCTGATTTACTGAAACCAGCGGTACCGTGTTTTCCATCTTAAATTCGGCTAAGCGCGACTTAATCAGACCTAAAGTAAAATCCATTGCATATACCGGACATTGCAGATGCGGCCAAATCTGAGCAATAGCGCCGAGGTGGTCTTCATGTCCGTGAGTGATGAACAGCCCGACAATATCATCGCGGTAAGCGTCTAAAAACTCCGGCGACGCATAGGCCAAATCCATTCCCGGATAATCATCCAGCAAAAAACCGTAGCCGGCGTCAACCACAATTATTTTGCCGTCCACCGCATACATATACATATTCATGCCGATTTCATCAGCGCCGCCCAGCGGTAAAAAATATATTCCTTCTTTTTTAAAATCACTCATCTTTATTTATCTCTTCAAAAAACACATCGCCTGCCCATATCTTTTTGATTCCGAGCGGCGTTTCCATTAACAATGCGGCATTATCGTCTATTCCGGCGAATCTGCCTTTTTCTTCGCTGCCGTTTTGGCGGATTATAATTTCCTTTCCAAAATTCTTGGCATTCTTAAGCCATTCCACGCGCAGAACTGCAAAGCCTTTTGCCTGCAGTAAGCTTAAATTCTGCGAAAAACTGTCCATAAACAGCGGCAAAAAATCTTGCGCTGTTATATTTATATCTGCTTCCGCCAATGAAGTAATTTGATAAACGGCGTTTTCAACTTTCGGACTGGCGGCAATATTAACGCCGATACCGACAATCATATACTTTCCGGCACCTTTTTCAAGTAAAATTCCGCTCATTTTAGCATTATTCAGCAGCACATCGTTCGGCCACTTTAATTTTACATCGGCAGCCGGAGCAATTTTTTTAACCGCCTGCAGCAAGCTCAATGAAGCGGCAAAAGCAAGCTCTCCGACGCGCTGCAGCTCATATTCAAAAGCCAGCGAAAGAAACAAATTTCCCTCCGGACTGTTCCAGCTGCGGCCGCGGCGTCCCCTGCCCGCCGTTTGTTTTTTGGCGCAGACGGCTATATATTTTCCGGATTCGCCGCAGTATTTTTGTATTTCATCATTAGTGCTGCCCACTTCGTCAAATATGTGATGTTCCCACTTGCTTTTTACTGCCATGTTAAGGCTCCCTCCAGAATACCGCTGAAATTCTGCATCAAAAAATGCGGCTGCATCAGCAATATAATCATAATCGCCGCCGTAATCAGCACCGCGGCATAAATTCCCCTATCCGCACGGTCATACGCAATGCTGCTGTTTTCAAAATACATAGTTTTTATAATCTGCAGATAGGCGTAAGCCAAAACCAACAGCGCTGCCAGTAATATCGCCAGCTGATAAAAATTGTTATGCAGCACTAAATCGCTGAATACGGCAAACAGCCCTAAAAAGCCTAAAAACGGCGGAAAACCAATCAGCGAAAATAAAAACACGCTGAGCATTGCGGCAATATACGGACGGCGGAAAGACACTCCCTCAAAATCGCTGAGCATAAACAGATACTCGCCTTTATTTTTCAGCCCGAACAGGCAGACGCAAACCCCATACATAGCCAGCAGATACACGGTCAAATATATAAAAGCCGTGTTCAAAGCATCTGAAGTCAGCCGCTGTAAAACTAAAAAGACAATGCCCTGCTGATAAACCGTGCCGTAAGCAAAAATTTTGCGGATATTTTTGCCGCTGCAGGCGCCGACTGCTCCCACAAACAGCGACAACACTGCCAATCCTTGGCAAAACAGCGTCAGCCGCGGTTCCATTGCCGACAGCACCTGCGTATTAAGCTTGATAAACGCTGCCCAGCAAACACCAGTCGGGACCAAAGTCAAATAGGTAAAGACCGGCAGCACAATTTGTCCGGTTGTTTCCGTATACCAAAAGTGCAGCGGAGCCAATCCCAGCATAAAGGCAAAAACCAGAATCAAAGCCGTTGCTGCGGCAAAGGCCAAAGTATTTTCGGTGTTGTTTTCAAAATATAGCTCCAAGGCCTTATAGCTTAAGCCGCCGTTCTGCACATACAAATACATAGCCGATGCCGCTAAAACCACTCCGGCAAACAGAGCCGAAGCCGCATATAACCGGCTGCTGACATAAATTTCTTTTCTTTTATCGGCGTGAATAAACAGCAGATAATTAGCCGTCAGCAATATAAAAATACTGACGGCGGTTAAAGCCAGATTCTGAGACATAACCAAAATCGTTCCGGCAAAACCGGTAAGCAGCAAACCGCTGCAAAACAGCGAGCCGCTGACATTCAGGCTGGAATACCATTTGCGCGACAAAAACAAGGCGGCGCACATTGCCGTAAACATCAAAACTAAAAACAGCAGCGTAAACGAATTAGCTTGCAGCAGCTCCGGATACGCCGAGCGGTTATAAAAAATGACAGCCGCGCCGAAGCCTAAGCCGGCAAATATTTTAGCCAGACGGAAAGAATCTCCGCTGGCTGTCTCCCGCACATGGCAGAGACACAGCACCAGTGCGCCTAAGCCCAAAATCCATAACGGAGAAAGATACAGCACATTTTCAATCATTTTCTTCTCCTAAAATACAAACCACAGCGGATTAAAAAACGACAAAAACAAAACAATCACGATTCCGGTCCAGAAAATCTGCTGCTTTAACGACAAATCAGCCATATCTTCCGCCTTTTCTTCATGCTGTTTTAAATCTCTCATCACATATAATTCATGCAGCAGGCTCAGCGCTACAATAGTCAGCGCCGCCATAACCCACAGCCCGACTGCAAAGTTTTCCTGAAAAATTTCAGAAATCAAAACAAAGTTATTCCAAAATAAAGAAGATATCGGCAGCCCGACCGCCGTCAGCACAAAAAACGACATTACCACCGAAAACCGCGGCATATAAGCCAAAATTCCCCGATATCCGCAAGTTTGCTGCCGGCATTTTTCTTCAAACTGCAAATCCAGAATTACTAAAGACGAGGTTACAATCAAAAATATAAATAACGAATAGGCAATATTCATTTTCAGCGTATCCACCGGCAAAATAACCGCCAGCAAAAAGAACAGATAATATACGGTGGAATAGGCAAACAGCTTATATAAAAATTCGCGGCTGGACAAACCTATCAGCGCCAAAAACACCATGGTCATAACCGTAAAAATTTCTATATACGGCAAATAGGAGCTGATGCTTTCCGGCACCGCCAGCGGCCAAAAGCGTGCAAAGCCGTAAAGACCGGTCAAAGGCAGCATATTTACCATAATATACACCAGCGGATTTCTAATGCTTGCACTCACCGAAGCTATCCAAGAGTGGAAAGGCCAAACCGGAATACGGGAAATAAAAGCCAAGCAAACCGCGGTCCATACCATCAAGCCCACATGCGGCGTCATATCCACCAAGGCAATTTCGCTCAGCCTGATATTGCCGTGATAAAACTTATACATAATCAGCGAAGCTATCAGCAAAAATAAAATTCCGATAAAATTATATATAAAAAAGCGGTACAAAATCTGTATTTTTTTACCCCCTCCGCACACTCCGACAAGCATAAACAGCGGCAGCAGCATTCCGGCAAAAAATCCATAAAAAGAAAGCAAATCTCCGGCGGTAAAAAATCCAGTTAGGCAACCGGCAAAATATAAAGCCAGAAACAGCAGCATTTTATTTTTGCGCGCCGCCGCATTCAGCCCGACCATACCGATTAGCAAAGCCAAATGCACGGCAATAATCAGCAGCAAAGAGAAAATATCCGTGCCAAAATACAAATCCAGCCCGACGCCGTCCAGCCAGCTAAAAGAAAAACCGCTGATTTCTGAGAGCTGAGCCGCATCTGTCAAGGCAAACATCCGCAAAATAATCACCATATTCGCCGCCAGCGTAAAAAAGGCCACGTTGTAGGCGTTGTTTTTATTATCCGGCGCCGTCAGCACAAAAAAGCATCCGATAAGCGGCAGCAGCATCATAACCAAAATCAGCTCAGCCATTAGTTTGTCCCTCCGGCATAAAACGAAACGCACCATAGCGCAGCCAACAGCAGCAGCATTATCAGCCCGCCCCAAACGCGGTTATAGTGCATATTTCTAAACAGGCGGATTGCTCCCTGCAGGCACAGCGAGGTTAACCCCAAAATCATTTTTTCTACCACCATCCGGTCTATAATAACCGACAAAACCCGTCCGCACCACAGCACCGGTTCAGAAATAAAATTTTTATATACCAGACTCCAAACATCGTTTTTTTGCAAAGCGCTGCCGGCATAAATTTTATAAACCGTTTTCGGAACCGGAATAAGCACCAGCAGCCACCAGATCAGCATGCTGCCGAAAAACACTTTAAGCTGCGGCAATGCTGAAATTTGCGGAAACAGCAGCATTCCAGACATAACTGCCGCCGGCAGGGTAATCACCCAAAACATTTTTTTGCGGCGCAGAGGCAATTTCCCGGATTCGCGGACTTTGCCCCTAAAACAGAACTGATGAAAAATCTGAGCCGCGGAAACTGCCGCCAAACAGCCAATTCCCATAAAATATAGGCTTTGTCCGGCGCCAAGCAAATATCCCAAGCTCATTTCGGCAGCAAAAAACAGGCAAAATACAGCTCCGGCGGCGCGGCAGACATAATAATCCGCAACGCAGAAATTTCTCAGCTTCAGCAAGCTTACACACCGATTCGCTTTGTAATACAAAAAATAGATAATACTGATGCAAAGATATTGGCAAAGCAGCAGCAGAGTAAAATTTTTTGACCATTCAAAATTGTTTATCTGCAGCAAAAGCACCAAGCTCGGCCAAAACAAAAGCTGCATAAAAATAACTTTAACTTTCAGATTTTCAGCCGTAAACAAGCAAATTGCCGACCAAACCACGCTAAAAATACAGACTCCGCGCAGCAGCGGAGCAAAATAGGCCGATGATTGCCATAACAAATTGAATTTGAGCAGCAAAATCAAAGCTGCCGCCGGAGATGTCAAAAACAAAACCGTTTGCAGGCGATGAAATCGGATATCGCGCAAATGCAGCATTCCGCTATGGAACGGCAGCATGCCGAATTTTATAAAAACTGCCGCCAGTCCCGCCGCTGCCACAAAATCACGGTGCAGCCCAATCCGATTATATTGCAGAATCTGACGCATATCCAGAGACTCCAACTGGCAGTTTATAACCGCGAAAACCGTAAATAAAACCATATCCGCAATCAAATTCAGCGTTGCATACCAGCTGGAGCTTTCAACATTGCGAATCATCAGCAGCGCCAGCACATCTATAGCAAACAAGCCGGAAAGCAGCTGCACCAGATTATTGCTGGTAATCATAATTATAAGAGCCGTCAGATTATATAAAAGAACCGCATCAAAAATACAGCGCCTCTCCTCATAGCGAAACACAATGTTATAGCCGATAGCCAACGCACTCATAAAGAAAAACGGCAGAATCAACCGGCAGTTATACGGATTTGAGACAATATCAAACATTATATTGCCGCTGGGCGAACTGTTCCACACAAAAGAAAACACCTGTTCCGCCGAGTCGCCGCCGTGTTTATAAAAATAAAAGCATAAGACTGAAACAAACAAAAAAAGCAGACGTGCCAGCACACCGTCTGTTTTTATGCCTATCTTTAAGCTGCTGAATAAGGCAATAACAATTAACAGAAGTACAGTATCTGCAATCATTTACGCCTGCTTTGCCCTAAGAAATAATCAAACTTTGAACGTTTTTAACCAAACGAACCGGAACAATATATTCACGTTCCACATCATCATTATCAATTTCAACAACCAAAATCTCTGAAACGGATTTAAGCGGAGAACGGGCGCCTTTATCTATATTATTGAAAGCCACCGAACTCTCTTGCGAACGATACAGCAGAGCCTTGTCGCTGCCGTCATAAATAAAGCGAGGATTTTCCGGACCGCCGACGCGGCTGTCCATCATCAACATAATTTCGCCTTTAGCGTTCTGCAAAATACTATATCTGCCTTTTTTGCCGATTTCATTGCTAATAGTCATACATAACCTCTACAAAACAAAAGTTTTCATCAAATTTTAGAGAATACTAACATATAAATCTTAAGAAATAAACACCAAATTCATTTTTTTTAACTTTTTTTATTTTTTCTATTGACTTCCGCAATTTTATCTAATATAAGCATACTCGTTAAGCGAGTTCGTAGCTCAGTCGGTAGAGCATTTGACTTTTAATCAAAGGGTCGCGGGTTCGAATCCCACCGAGCTCACCAACAACAAAGTCACCTTTATGGTGGCTTTTTTTGTTGGTGAAGTATCTGGGATGAGAAGCCGCGGGGAAGCGGGTTTGACTACAAGCGAAAGGCGCACGGAAGTGTGCCGGTAGGCTCAGCCTATGAGCGCTGTGAACGAAACGAAGTGAAGTAATCCCACCGAACTCTCAATTTTCAAACTAAAAATTTCTTTACTTTTAAGCTAACATCTTTATAATAAAGCACAAATTTTATTATTAACTTAACATTTTTTATTATGGGTACTATTATGCAAAAAAGCTATGAGATTAAAAAGATTAAATCCGTAGCTAACGGCTGGAAACTTTATCCGCAGGATAAGAATGAGAAAGAAATTTTTATCAGCAAGCAAGATTACGGTGGTAAGATTCCTTTTAAGCTTCCATGGCAGACCTACAAACTGGATATTGCCTATGTTGATTTTATACCGATTTTCATCATTTCGGCAACTCTGAACGGCAATAAACTTTTTGAAATTCCGAAAGAAGATTATCCGGAAAACGTCAAGACGAAAATTGCTCTGGAAGAAGAAATCTTGCAGCAAAAGCAAGAAAAAAAGGAAAAGCTCAACAACGAGATTATTTCGGCATTAAAAGCTTACTTGCCGTCCGTTCCGGTTACCAAATCAGTCACAGATTTGGAAGATAAAATATCCAAGTTAAATGTTGACTTGCGTTTTTATCTCAAGCTGCACCTTTTTATGGGAGATGAAAAGCCTGAATACCGCCAGCGTCTTGAGCTTATGGTGGTGCTGTGTTCCATTGCCAACCGCCTACACAAGCGCCGTATCAGTAAAAATGACTATAGCAATGCTTCGTACATAAGCGGTTTATTCAACCTTTATAAGGAAACCCGGCCTCATTATTCTACAGATAACATTTTTCTGGTTAAGAGCGACACAACCCCGTACATAAGAACTTACTTTGAGACGGAGACCTTGCTGAAAGAAATGCTGCCGCCGATAGAAAATGAACAGCTGCGTAAATATCTTAATTATGTTGCACGCGACGTTCTCCGTGTTTTTGCCTGCGACTATGCCAAGATTTATGAAAGAAAAATTGTAGGTCAATGAAGAATTTTTAATCCGAGCATTTCTGATGAAGCGGCTTTTAGATATACTGAGATGCAAATGCCGAAGTACACATCCTTTGTTCTGCCAAAAGTTTTCAGCGATAAGGAAATTGATTATTTCAAATATGGTTTATAGTAAACTTAAAAACAGTCTTAGTTTCCAAACTAGGACTGTTTTTTATATTCTTATTCAAAACCAATCTGCAATATACAATTTTCATTGCATAAATTCGCACAGTAATCGTGAATTTGCTGTATATTCTGATTTTGCAGACATATTGTCTTCCCGTCGCAATGAGTATTGCCATATAAAAGAACACCGCCGTTTATATCAACTCTATAAATAATCTGCGGAAAATTTTGGGTAAAAGAGACAATTTGATAGCAGAATTTAGCATTGAACTCTGGATTATCAGACAGAATATAATAAAACTTCCAACAAGGCGAAGCACTGCAAGTTTGAGCAATAAATTTATTATTCCAAGGGTCAGACAGATAGGTTTCATGGTCTTCAAATGAAGCAGGAGTTACATTTAATGATTTGATAATAGGCAGTAAATCTGTACCGGGCTGATACGACATAAATTGCTGTGAAAATGGAATAATCTCATTTATTAAAAAAGACAAATCCCGAAAAGTTGTATATAATTTATATTTTTCCATAGCCTTGGAATATCCAGCAATGCCTCCGACAGACAACACCCCGATAATAGCCAAAACGCCAAGCATTTCTATCATAGAACGACCGGATTGATTTTGTTTCATCGTAACTTCCTTTCATTATTTTTCATGTAACAAAAAAGCCATCGGCAAGATGGCTGGAAGTTCGTAACTATTAAAACACAAATAGTGTAGCATATTAGTTATTGCGAATATAACTTATTCTGCTACCTTCCAGCTTTCGCCAGAAGGTATTTAACGTCTATTGTAAGACGGTGTTTTAAGAGGCTACGACACCCCAGACAGACTATCGCCTATCCAAAAGTTATTTTAATCAAAGAAAATCTGAAAGTAAAGACAATTTTCTTATTACTGTACTTTGTTTTAATAGTTGACTTAGAGAGTGAGGCTGGTATAGAATATTTGTGTAAAATAACTAATTTAAGAGGAAAGAAAGATGAAAAATAAGCTAAGCAAAGGTCTCTCTCTCTCTCTGCAAATCCTGAATATCTGATTAAAGGCACATTTTCTGCCGTTCAGCACGTTTTTGCAGGGTTTGGCAGAAAAAATAACACTTTCGGTAATAACGCATTAAGAACAAAAATAACAGGCGGCAATAAAGTAGCGCCTCTAGCACCCGTCATTCTAGGCCCTGTGCCTAGAATCTTGTTGCAGCGAGTCCCTAACCTAGTCAATAAATTAGCCTTATTATTGCATAAGTGCTGGTTGAGAGAAGATTCTTTGGATAAACCCAAGAATGACGGGTGCTGGGGACGCGAGTTTGGTACTTTTTTCCAGTCTGGCCGCAGTATGATTGAAATGCTCGGCGTATTAGCTATTGTCGGTGTGCTAAGCGTAGGCGGTATCGCAGGCTATTCCAAAGCGATGGAAAAGTGGAAGTTGGATAAGGCGATAGGAGATTATTCAATGATGATTCAGGGAATCTTAGAACATCGGGAAGATTTTTATAGGCAATCACACAATATAGAAACATTTTCATTAAGTATCACCGATACTTTGCAAGCTCTAAACATTGTTCCTGCAAATTGGCAAAAAAACGAACAATATCTTATAGACAACATGGGAAACTATATTAGTATTGTAATAGCTCCTGCCTTATACGATATGCCTGACCGCATATCCATAAATATATTATTAGGCGGAGTACGCGAAACTGAAGAAAACAATTTTACAGAGGGCTTTTCCGTAAAGCTCTGCACTACTTTATATACAGATTTGATTATTCCCTTGCAAAATTCAATTTGGAAAACCAGCGTATACCGCAAAAATTCCGGAAATCCACCGGCTTGGGCTGGGTCAGCATATTGCACAAAAAATGAAAATTGCCTCAACAATATGACTTTAAAAGATATACATGAACTTTGCTCGTCTTGTGACAACAAAAACGACATGTGCGGCGTTAATTTCAATTTATAATTTAGCTTAATTTTCCGAAACAATACTGCTATAAAATTTAACGTCCGGTGTGGCAACACTGGACGTTATTTAACTAGAAAGGGTTAAACCCTGTCTTTAACTCATTTCTAAGTTAAAGATAACCTATTTTTGCTTTAATGTCAAGACCTAAAGTCAAAACACTGCAAATTTAGGCGGGATTTATCCCTTTCCAACCGTCTGTATGGACTGAAAGGAAAGTGATGATAGGGGATTTAATATAGGGGCTATTTATACTCCTCAACAAAGTTAATAAAATCATAAGATACGCAGATATTTTTTTGCCGGTGTAGCGAGGACTACATCAAGAAAAAATATCAAGCAGATTGGATTTTATTTTTGCCCTTTGGGTTTGCCGAATATAGCTTGCTAGTTTGTCGCCAAGCCTTGTCAATACGCTCTGTATTGCCTGCGTTTGTCTCCGCCTATCAAACTATATTGGGCAAATTGAGAAATATAAATAGCCCCTATATTAAATCCTTAAACCAAAGTTTTAAGCATTATTATTTATTTGCTTAAAATCATCATCCTGTTAATGAAATAGTGTGATGAGGCGGGGATTTAAACCCCGCCCTTTGTATTTTGGAGCCGACCGGCAGCAGTTCTCAATATGTAACCTAAATTAACAGATTGACTGAATATGTTAAAAAATATGGGAAAATTTAACATATAAGTTAAAGTGATGTCTGAAAAAAGCCTGAAATCAGACTCTGAAAAAGTCTGAAAGTCTGAAGAATTATGTTGAAAGATAGAATCAAAAAAAGCCTTGCAAACTATTGATTTGCAAGGTTTTTGCTATGGTAGGGCCGGAGAGAATCGAACTCTCAAGACATTGCTGCCACCAGATTTTGAGTCTGGCGCGTCTACCAATTCCGCCACAACCCCATAAAAATTACACTACGTTAATACAGTACATTTTTTGATTAGTCAAGACTTTTTTTGCATTTTTATAAATATTTTTGCTTTGCTTTTGTTTTTGGCTGTGTTATACTCCTTGCCAGTTGATAAAAAATTGAGGTTACAGTGGAAAATTTAGAGCATCAGGCTTCGGTTTTATTTGGCGAAAAAGAATTTCAAAAAGCTTTGGAAATTTACCAACTTTTACTGCAGGGTAATCCAAAGGTAGAAAAATATGCTATCGCCTGCGGAAATTGCTTTGATGCGCTTGGAAATAAAGAAAAAGCTCTGGAGCTTTACAGCCACGCCTTAAAACTTAATAAAAACTCCGAAGCAGCGCTTTTAAACCTTTCTACCCTGAACTACGAAATCGGAGAATATGACAAATCGGCTGACTTTGCTCAAAAAGCTTTGCAGCAGAATCCCAACAATATGACGGCATGGCAGAATCTTGCCAACATTGCATTTTGCCGCGGCAACTATGAAGAAGCGCTGACCTATTATCAAAAAATGTATGAGCAGAACAACCGCAGCTATATTGCCATGATTAACCTTGCGAATACCTACTACTCTTTAGGCAAATATGTTCTGGCTTTGGAATTTGCAAAAAAATCCTTAGAGCGCCATCCGTCAAGCGTGGTTGCCAATATGATTTCCGGCAATGCTCTGGTTGCTATGCAGAAATATGAAAAAGCCATAGATAAATATCTGAGGGCGTATGAACTGGACGAGCATAACCGCGAAGTTTTAAATGCTTTAAGCGAAACGTACCGCTCGTTAAATGACTGGGAAAACTGCATTATGTTTGCTTGGCGCTATGTTAAAACCGCACCTGAGCAAACAGACGACATAAATCTGAACTTCGGCTACTTGCTGTATGAATGCTATTCAGAAAAAAGTGAAGATTTAGCGAAAAAATATGCTACAAAATGGCTGAATTTTTTCCCAAACAACAAAATTGTGCAGCATATGGCCTGCGCTTTAACCAACGGTCATGCGCTTTTAAATTCTGACAGCCACTTTATTAAGGCTACATTTGACGCTTTTGCGCAAGATTTTGATGAAACTTTGAAATCGCTGGACTATCAGGCGCCGAACCTGATTGAAAATGAAGCAGCAAAGCATCTGAAAACTTCGGTATTTAAAGGATATCACATTTTAGACTTGGGCTGCGGCACCGGTCTATGCGGCGAAAAAATGAAGAAATTTGCCTCCCGCAAAGGATTGATTGGCGTTGACTTATCCGAAAAAATGCTGGAACAGGCTGAAGAAAAGAAAATTTATGCTCAGCTGATTTGCGATGACATCTGCCATTATATGGAAACAACCGAATATTATTTTCATGTGATTGTAGCCTCAGATGTTTTGACCTATTTCGGCGACTTAACTAAAGCTTTTGTCCGCGTTTCAAAATCCTTAACTCCGGGCGGCATGTTCTTTTTCACGGTGTCGGAAAATCATTATAACGAAGACGATTTTTTCATGGCGCCGAGCGGCCGCTTTCTGCACAATCCCAACTATGTAGAGAAGGCTTTAAAAAGCGCCGGCCTGAAAGTTTTGAACTGCGAGCGGCATATTTTGCGCAATGAGGCGGAAAGTCCGGTGTACGGCTATATTTTTGCCGCGGCTAAGCCGGATTTAAATAAATAAGGGACTATAGATGAAAAAATTTTGGCTGGTTCTGACTTTATTATTTTTTATAATATCTCCGGTTTCAGCCAAAGGAGCTCCGGCTATCCGGCTAAATCGTGCCAGACAGCAGATAATCCTGCGCTATATTCAGCATGTTCCGTCGCAATATACCCAAAGCGCACGCACCTTAGCCGTTTATTTAACCCAGCCTTTTGATAATAAAATAGAAAAAATGCAGGCTATTGCCTATTGGATTGCCGCCAATATTACTTATGACAGCTACAAATATAACAATGGCAAAGAAAACAAGCGCAATATGAAATATCATTACGATGTATTAAAAGCGCGCACAGGAATATGCGGAGATTTTGCTCAATTATTTCAAGAAATGACGCAATATGCCGGCATCCGCGGCGTCAAATTTGTTTCCGGCTATGTTGTGGATACAAGACGTCTGCAAAACAAGTATAGCCCGCATCAGCTGGGAGACGGACACGCTTGGAATTCCGTAAATATTAACGGCTACACCTATTACATTGACACAACTTGGATGGCTACACAGCAACTTTCCGTAAAAGGCAGCAGCAAGTACAATCCATGGAGTCATAAACAAGAAATTTGGAAACGCCTGCGCACAAATAACACAGCCAAAACTACTGCAAATATCCGTTCCTATTACTTTTTATTCACGCCTCAAGATGAAGTGCGCAAATTTGGCGAACACCATTTTGCTGTGAGCAGCGACTAAAGAAGTTCTTTGATTTTTGCGCTTAAATCAGCAGCGATTCGCACCGGACGCTTAAGCGCCAAGCTCATGTGAATCAATTTTACTTCAATTTGCGTCAGCAACGTATCGCCGCGATAAATTTCTTGCTGCACGCGCAGGCTGGCGCCGCCGGCTTCCAAAATTTTGCAGGTAACAACCAGCGCGTCATCTAAACGAGCCGAGGCAATATAATCAATATTGCAGGAACGAACCACAAATCCGGTTTGTCCGGCTTCCAGATTTTTTTCCTGATTTACCCCCAGCGTGCGGATAAATTCCGTGCGGGCGCGTTCGGCAAACTTCAGATAATTGGCATAATAGACAATCCCGCCGGCATCGGTGTCTTCATAATAAACCCTCACCGGATATGCGAAAATTTTATTTTCTATTTTTCCCAAAGCCGGAAGTGTATTTTCAAACATTGTTTAATCCTCCAAAGTTTCCAAAAGTTCATACTGTTTGGTTTGTTTTGCCGGCATGTTAATCCCTAAGTAACGATAGCCCAGCTGCGAAATAATGCGTCCGCGCGGAGTGCGCTGCAAAAATCCGAGCTTAAGCAAAAACGGCTCCACAACTTCTTCAATAGTGTCGCGCTCTTCCGAAAGGGCAGCGGCCAAAGTATCGGCTCCGACCGGACCTCCGCCGTAATTTTTAACAATGCAGTTTAAATAGCGGCGGTCAAAAGCGTCCAGCCCGAAATCATCCACATCTAAACGCTTTAACGCCATATCAGAAATGTGCGAGTCTATAACTTTTTGTGCAGAAACAGCGCCAAAGTCCCGCACGCGGCGCAGCAATCGTCCGGCAATACGCGGCGTTCCGCGTGAACGCTTGGCGATTTCCATAGCTCCGTCTTCGGAAATTTCTATGTTTAAAAGTTTAGCATTGCGCTGCACGATTTTCTTCAAATCTTCATGAGAATAAAAATCTAAACGCAAAGGAATTCCGAAACGTTCGCGCAGCGGAGTGGAGAGCAATCCGGAACGAGTAGTGGCGCCGACCAGAGTAAACGGCTGCAAGTCTATGCGCACCGAACGGGCGGAAGGTCCTTCGCCGATAATCAAATCCAGCTGAAAATCCTCCATGGCGGAATATAAAACTTCTTCAATCGCCGGATTCAGGCGGTGAATTTCATCAATAAACAGCACGTCATTGCGTTCCAAATTGGTCAAAATCGCCGCTAAATCGCCGGATTTAGAAATCATCGGCGCCGAAGTGGCGCGAAAACCTACGCCCAATTCCTTAGCGACAATGGAAGAAAGTGTGGTTTTACCAAGCCCCGGAGGACCAAACAGCAGCACATGGTCAAGCGCTTCACCGCGCTGTTTGGCGGCGGCGATAAACACTTTTAAATTATCGCATACATCTCGCTGTCCCACAAAATCGTCCAGACTTGCCGGACGCAGGCTAACCGGATTGTTGCCGATTTGTTCGTCTTCGGCTTGAGCTTGCGGGCTAACGATTCGCGTATCATCTTTCATGGTCTAAAATTCCTTTTGAGCAAATTCTTTTAAGGCGAGGCGGATAAGCGTCGGCACATTGGCGTCCGGATTTTCCGCCACGGCTTTAGATACGGCGCGGTAAGCCTCCAAACGCTGATATCCCAGATTAACCAGAGCCGAAATAACATCTTCGCTCTTAGAATAGTCAGCGTCTTTCGGTAAAGCGACTTGAGCCGCCGGAGCGCCTTCTATAACTTCATCAGCATTGCCGCCGGAAACGCCAACCGGAATTGTGACGATTTTATCTTTGAGCTCGGTAACTATGCGTGCGGCAAGTTTAGGTCCCACGCCGGAAGCACGGCAAAAAGAAGCTTTATCCTGCGCGCTTACGGCTTGTGAAAGCTGTGCCGGAGTTAAAACCGAAAGAATGCTCAGGCAAACTTTTGCACCGACGCCCTGAACTTTGGTAAGCGTGGAAAACCATTCTTTTTCCCACGCATCGGCAAAACCGAACAGAGAAAGGCTGTCTTCCCGCACCACCATTTCGGTCAATAGTGTAGCCTCTTGCCCTTGCGTCAATCTGCCCAAAGTTTTAGACGAGGCGGAAACGAGATAGCCCACGCCGTTCACGTCTATAATGCAATAATCATCGCCGATTGTATCAATCAGCCCGCGTAATTTAGCAATCATTTTTTACAATCCTTTTGTTGGCATTAGACTAGCGAAAATATGCAAACGGTGCAAGAGTTTTGTTGCTTTTCTGCAAGGCTTAATTTATAAAGACAGAAACGGAGTAAATAAAATGGACTTTTTAGAAATTTTTTGCCTTGGTTTGGCGTTGTCGGTAGATGTTTTCGGCATAGCGTTTGCCTATGGGCTGATTATCAAGCGCCACCGGCGTATTATGGCTTTACGTTTGGCCGGAACCTGCGGCGTTATGCAATTTGTAATGCCGTTGTTCGGCTTTGCCGGAACCGCGGTTATCAGCGCGTGGATTTCTCGCTTTGACTATATTTTGGTGTTTTTGGTTTTTACGGCGCTGGGCATAAATGTGATTCGCGAGGCCATAGAAGAAAACGGCGAGGAAAATATTGTCAAAAAACGCAAGCGCCTGAGCTGGAAAGTAGCGTTTACCATTGGAATTGCCACCAGTATTGATGCGCTGGTCAGCGGGACTATGCTCTATTTAACTAAAACGCCTCTGCTGCAGGCTTCGTTGATTATCGGCGTGGTTTCATTTGCCGTAGGCTTAATCGGTTTTAACTTAAATTGCTGCTTAAAGAAAGTGCCGGAAAAATATCTGCAAATCATCGCTGGTTTGGTCTTAATCGGACTGGGACTAAAGAACCTGCTATCGCATTTTATTTAATACATAACTTTGTTCAGATACAAGCCACAGGCGGGAGCACTGATACCGGCTTTAGTACGGTCGCAGGCTTCCAAAATTGTTTTAACGTCTTCCGGTTTAAGGCGTCCGTTGCCGACTTCTTTCAGTGTGCCGACCATATTGCGCACCTGATGATAAATAAACGAGCGCGCTTCCACCGTAAAAATAATTTCTTCTCTGACACGTTCAATATCCAGTTTATCCAGAGTTTTTACCGGACTTTTAGCTTGACACCCTGCCCCGCGGAAGGAGCTAAAATCGTGATGACCAAGTAAATATTGTGCGCCTTGCTGCATAGCCGCGACATCCATCGGGTACGGCACGCGCCAAACTCTGTCTATCAGCAAAGGGCTGGGACCGCGGCGGTTCAAAATCCGATAAATATAGCCGCGTCCGACAGCCGAGAAACGAGCGTGGAAATCGTCAGATACTTTTTCCGCCTGCAGCACACTGACCGGAGCTTGCAGTTCACGCAGCAAAGCGTTAAGGCTTTCCATAATTTTATATTCGCTTAAGTCTAAATCTAAATCAAAATGCGCCACTTGCGCCAAAGCATGCACTCCGGCATCGGTGCGACCGGCTCCGAATACTTCGGCTGTTTGGTGTGAAAAGCCTAAGATAGCTTTTTCTAAAAACTCCTGAGCGCTGGGACCGTCTTTTTGCTTTTGCCAGCCCACCAAGTGAGTTCCCTCATATTCCACCGTAATTTTATAACGCATTTTCAACCCTTTTCAAAATTTTTCCCAGCTTAGGCGAGTGAAGCCAAAAAGTCAAATAAAATCAACTTTACTTTTTATAATTATCCGGCTAATATTATATTGGATAGGCAATAGTCTGTCTGGGGTGTGGTAGCCTCTTTTTGACACGTCTAAATACAAAGACGTTAAATTTGTATACCTTCTAGCGAAAGCTGGAAGGTAGTAAAATATGCTATATTTATAATAGCTAATATACTACACTATCTTGTCAAAAATAGCTTACCAACTTCCAGCTGCTTTATCCAAGCAGCTTTTTTGTTACACGAAAAATAATGAAAGGAAGTTACGATGAAACAAAATCAATTTGGCCGCTCAATGATTGAAATGCTCGGCGTGCTGGCGATTATCGGGGTGCTGAGTGTCGGAGGGATTGCCGGTTATAGCAAGGCTATGGAAAAGTGGAAAACTAATAAAGTACTGAGTGAATACAGCTATTTAATTTATGGTTTAATAGAGCATTTATCTGATTATCAAAATTTAACTACGACTCAAAATTATGAAGTAATTGGCTTGCAAGATACCGTTATGGCAGCAGGTATTGTTCCGCAAACTTGGAATATAGGAAGTACAAATTCAAGGCAGCTTTACGATACTGACGGAAATATGGTTAATGTGTTTTCCCGCCACCAGCGGCTGGTTGTTGACTTATATTTTGGAACACATGTCAGAAATGATGATGGCAACTTAGTTTCAACAAATTTTTCAACCGGATTGTGCCGTGAATTGTTTTTAAACTTGGCGAAGCCGCTTGCCGATACTTTGCATTGGGCAAGATTATATCGCAGCAACGAATCATCGCCGGTTCTATTCTGGGGCAATAAAACTTGCAACGGTGCCGATAAAAAATGTTTAAATAGTGTAACCCTGTCAGAAATTGACGCTGCCTGTAAATTGTGTATGAAAGATGACGCTTGCTGCATCGGGCTGGAATTTTAATTTTTTACGGTTGACTTATGGAGTTAGGCTGGTGTAGAATAAAGATGTAAAATAACTTAATTTTAGAGGAAAGAAAGATGAAAAATAAGCAATCCAAAGGTCTCTCTCTCTCTCTCTGCAAATCCTGAACATCTGATTAAAGGCGCTTTTTCTGCCGTTCAGTACGTTTTTGCAGGGTTTGGCAGAAAAAACGACATATTCGGAAATAACGCATTAAGAACAAAAATAGCAGGAGGAAATAGGCTAGCGCCTCTAGCACCCGTTTACAACGTCATTCTTCGCCGGTACTCCCTGCTGGAAGTACCACGGCTGAGAATCCATAACGCCATTGCGCATGCAATGTCAATATGCGTTGCCTATGGCAACAAAGTCATGGATACTCGTCTGCCACAGCCTACTGGGTGTGGCGACAAGTATGACGTTTTGGGTTGGTACTGGGAACGCATGCTTAATTCTTGTTGCCTGTTCTTAAAGTACCCCTTACCCGCAGGCAAGCCTGCACCCTCTCCCTCACGGGGCGAGGGATTACACCGCCCTTGGTGCGACAAGATCCTAGGTACAGACTGTGCGTCACGACCTAGTATGACTAGTGGCAGAGACGCAAATTCCTTTGGCAGAAGCATGATAGAAATGCTCGGCGTTTTAGCTATTATCGGAGTATTATCTGTCGGCGGAATTGCCGGTTATTCCAAAGCTATGGAAAAATATAAAATAAACAAGGCTATGCATGAGTATTCGCTGATTATTTTCAGCCTGCTTGAGCATTTAGACAGCATCAAAAATTTAAGCACAGACAAAGATTGGTCTTCGGTCAGCCTATTGCCGTACATGCAGCAAACCGGCTTGATTACAGATGCTTGGACTCCGATATCTAACAATGAACTTAACGACCCTTACGGCAATACGATTGCTTTCTTTTCACGCCATCATAATTTAGTAGTTGATTTAACGCTGGGCAGCCTGCTGATGGGCGAAGATGCAACCACCTCCCCTGCTTTTTCCGCCTCAATGTGCCGTGAATACTTTACAAATCTAGCCATTCCGCTGCAAAGTTCTTTAATTTATGCCCGGCTGTATAAACTTACCGGCACAACTTCCAGCTCTACATTTTTCTATGGCAATTCAACTTGCGGAAGCAATAAAAAATGCCTGCATTCTATGACTCTCAGCGATGTAAACGATATTTGCCGCAGCTGTTCAAAAGATAGTGCCTGCGTTATTAACTTAGAATTTTAATCAGGGCTGTACTTACAGAAACACGGGTAATGAGCTTAATGCGAAGTAAGATTTTTTCGCGGTGTACATAATGGACTAGCGGAAACTCGGATAGCGTGCGTAGATGCGACGGAATTTTTAAGCGACGTGTACACAAATAGTACACGAGCGCAAAAATCCCTAGCAGATACCAGCTAGACGAGTTTCCCCTCTCTAAGAGAGTTTCTTCTGGATTTTTACACGAGTAATCCTCATATTATCTACAGCTAAAATTTCGTATTGACAGTATTCATCTTCCACAATGTCGCCAACTTTAGGCTCACGTCCGATAAGCGCAAACACATAGCCGCCGACTGTGCTTTCTTCCGGCTCATATTGCGGCAGTCCCATGCAGTCAAAAGCGTCTTCCACCAAATAAAGTCCGTCAAATTCGCAGGACTGCTCATCAATTTTTTTGATTGGCTCAACTGTGGTGTCATCATGCTCATCGCGGATATCGCCGACCAACTCTTCCAAAATATCTTCCATAGAAATCATACCCGCAGTTCCGCCGTATTCATCAACCACAATCGCCAAATGAATATGTTTGTGCATCATCTGGTGCAAAATATCGGAGATAGAGTGATTTTCCGGCACAAACAGGATTTTACGGGTAATATGGTTCAAAAAGTCTTTAGCATCCTTATCTTCCGGATGTTCCAGAATATCACGGATATGCACCATGCCGATAATGTGGTCTTTATCTTTGTCGCAAAGCGGAAAACGGGTGTGATTATGCTGACGCACAAAATCCATAACCTCATTGTAGCTGGAATTTTTATAGATGCATTTCATATCCTGACGCGGAATCATAATTTCATGCGCGCAGGTTTCTGAAAAGCAGATGGCGTTTTGGATAATTTCGCCCTCGGTATCATCAATAATTCCGTCTTTTTGCGACGCGTCTATAATCAGCTTAATTTCTTCTTCAGAGTGAGCGTCGCCGTTTTCATTGCTGGACTGAATGCCCATAATTTTCAAAATACCGATTGTTACATGGTCAAACACCCAAATAAACGGCGAAAAAATATGGTTAAAAGTATACAAAGCCGGAGCAATCGCCAAAGCATAGCGCTCGGTGTCCTGAATAGCCAGCGACTTCGGCACCAGCTCGCCTAAAACAACGTGAAACAGCGTAATAAGGCTGAACGCCACGCCAAAGCTGAGCGAATGCAAAAGCACAGGATTGTCGCTTAAAAACGTGCCGAAAATAACTTCCAGCAATTTGGAAACCGCCGGTTCGCCAATCCAGCCCAAGCCCAGAGAAGCCAGCGTAATACCCAGCTGAATGGCGCTTAAATAGGTGTTTAGATGTTCGTTGATTTTGAGGCCGATTTTGGCGCGTTTGCTGCCGTTATGAGCCAATTCTTCCAATTTTGTACGGCGGATTTTTACTATAGAAAACTCAGAAACTACAAAGAACGCATTGAAAAAAACTAAAAGAAAAACTAAAAAAAGGTTAAAGACATACACAAATATGGGACTACTCATAATTTATTTTTTAACTACCTCAAATTTATTAAAGATGTTTTTACATTAACGATAAAACAAACCGTTGTCAATAAAGATATTATAAATTTTACAATTTTCCCTGATTTGAACATCCGCCGTCCCCGCTGCGGCAATAAAGCGGAATAAATATTTTTTGCTTTATTGCCGCGGTATCACATTGTATAAATTATTTTTCAGTCTCAATATCAGAGATTTTCCATGTTGCTTTGGCAAATTTAATAAGCTCTTGCTCTCTATATTTGGCTAAATTATTACCCAAATCGCAATAATATCCTTTTCTTTTTCTTTTATATTTAGAATCTAATTCTTTAGAAACTTGATTGAAAATACCAGCAAGTTTTTGCCCCTGATAAAGAGAGGTCTTTAAAATATCAACACGATTATCTATATCTAAATTTTCCGGTAATTTTAGTTTTTCCTCTATATCATTATTTCCGGCTTGAATATTTGTTCTTAGTTCCAGCAAAACAAAATTTCCCAATCTTCTTTTAGCATAATAGTTTTTATCCGCATAATTTGTTTTGCTTTCTTTAGCCCAAATATGCTCTACAGATAAATAATCACCACTTTCACAATCTTGTCTGGATTTAGTAATCTGCGATACCTCAAATGTCTTATGATTTTCTTTTTCCAAATATTCTTCATAGCGAGCCAGAAAATATCTTAATCCACTCCACGTTGCATAATCATATTGTTCATCTTCCTTTATAGAAAGACTGTCACCAATTTTTTTAAGAGGACTCCAATATGTTACTATCTCCAATAGACTGTCTTTTAGCTTTTGAGCATCAATTTCTTTACTGCCATAAAAATCATGAGCTAAAGAAAATAAACTGGATTGCCCATTATCTGTGCGTGAAAGAACTCCTGGTAATACAAACATTCTAAAATTCAGCTTTTCCAAAATTTCCAATAGTTCTTGCTTGGCTGTATTATCCAAACCAGCTTTACAAGTAATAGCCAGATACAATGGAGTAATTGCAGCGGTACTTGGATGACAAGATAAGTATTCTATATTCTTTTTCAAACATTCACCTGCTGCATCTGTTGCGGGCAATCGGTTTAGATTAGTGCATTTTAACAGGCAAGCATAATATTTAGAGGCTGACACTAAAAATTTTAAGAAATTTTTAAGTTCTTCAATTTTTTGTAAAACATTTTCCTGATTATATTCCGCAGATGTAGAAATAAACATTTTTGCCGGAAATAATTCTTCTTTTAATGTCTTGTATATGTGTTGATATTTATCTTTTACAGAACTAAAGAATGTTATAAAGCAAAAACGTAAAAAACTATTTTCTTCCTCAACTGTATAAACTTGGGCATAGTTAAGATATTTCAGCATATCTCCCCAAGATTTATTAATTGTTTCATGTAAGGAGTGATCTTTTCCCAAAAAC
Source organism: uncultured Alphaproteobacteria bacterium (assembly GCA_934271715.1). Classification (GTDB taxonomy): domain Bacteria; phylum Pseudomonadota; class Alphaproteobacteria; order RF32; family CAG-239; genus RUG410. The sequence continues at coordinate 1,337 of CAKQRZ010000013.1, read as the reverse complement.
ATCGCCAAATAAACGAAATAATTTTTAATTTTTTCCAATTCACTTAGATTTTTTCCTCTATTATTAATAATTTCAAACATTGCAGAAGCATTAACAGAATCATGAGGAACATATACAATAAAACGCAATTTATTTTTTATTGTCGTAATAATTCGTTCAATATCGTCACTATTTTTGTCTGACAGCCACTTATCAAAACTTTGTTTTGCAGCTTTAATTCGTTTATGAGAATATATTGTTTCAACAGCATCTAAATCATCTCTAACAATATAATTTTCAAAGAAACCATTTGTATCGCAGGCTTGTCTTAATCTGCTTTTTGTATCTAATGTTTCTTGTTTCACAATATAATTATCATAAATATCTTTATTTTTAGTTTTATCGTATATAGCTTTCATTAAAATAAACAAACTTGTCAACCGCTGCTGACCGTCAATAATGTCAAAAGCAGGATTTTCAGAATTTTCTTTAGCTAAAACAATAGTACCGGTAAAATGTTTATACGATACTGAATCTCTTGCATCTTCTATATCGCTTATAAGATCATTTATATTTTTTTCTTCCCAAGCATATCCTCGCTGATATGATGGAACAATAAGTGGTGTAAAATTCTCAAAAATATAAGGTAAATTTACGCAAAAAACCTCACGGTTTTCATTTTCAGAATTTAACTTAACTGTTTCTTCACACATAATATTTCTCCAAAATAAATTTAAATATATAAATATTATTAGATGTATTAAGCATAAATAAAAGTGTATAATTATTTTTATGCACTATTATTTATCATAAAATATTTGATATAGTTTAAAATATCAAAGGGCGGAGTTTAAAACCCCGCCTCATCATACTATACTATTTTAATAGAAGGATGATGATTTTAAGAAGATAAATAAGTATTCTTAAAACTTTGACTAAGTTTATCATACCTTATCCTTTCAGCTCATCTGAGCAGTTGGAAAGGGATAAACCCTGCCTAAATTTGCCGTGTTTTGACTTTAGGTCTTGACATTTTAGCAAAAATAGGTTATCTTTAACTTAGAAAATGGTTAAAGCTAGGGTTTAACCCTTTCAGAGTTAAATTAACGTCCAGTGATATCAGCACCGGACGTTAAATTTTATAATAGCATTATTTGAGAAAATCAAGGAAATAATACCATAAGCTGAAAATGCATAAAACCCCACAGGGAAAAGCCTATGGAGTTTTAGGGGTTTTAGATTGCTTCGTCGTAACACACCTCGCAATGAAGATGGAAGAAGCAACAAGATGGAAAAAACAACAAGATGAAAAAAACAACAAGATGGAAAAAACAACAAGATGGAAAAAACAACAAGAT
>CAKQRZ010000012.1 GCA_934271715.1 uncultured Alphaproteobacteria bacterium | reverse complement strand
TCAGATGTTCAGGATTTGCAGAGAGAGAGAGAGAGACCTTTGCTTAGCTTATTTTTCATCTTTCTTTCCTCATTTTTTAAGTTGTTTACAGCATTTATTCTATACCAGCCGCCGAGCTAAAGTCAATTTATTTTTTTCGTTTTTGTTTGAAGAAATCTTGTAAAAGCTTAGTGCTTTCGCCGGCTAAAATACCGCTTTCAACCTTGGGACGGTGGTGGCAGCTCTCAGCTTCAAAAAACTTTACGCCGCTGACAACTGCTCCGCCTTTTTCATCGGCAGCGCCGAAATAAAGATTCGCAATACGAGAAAAAGAAATAGCGGCCGCACACATGGTGCAAGGTTCCAGCGTTACATACATATCCATATTCCAAAGACGAGGCTGCCCAAGTTTTTTACAGGCGCGCTGAATTGCCAAAATTTCAGCATGAGACGTGGCATCGCCATTATGCGCACTTTGATTGCGGGCTTCGGCTATAATTTTTCCGGTTTGCGAATCAACCACCACAGCGCCGATAGGCACTTCATCATTTTTTGCCGCTTCTTCTGCCAATTCCAAGGCTCGGCGCATATAATCTTCTTTTTCCATAGGTTCACTCTTTTTTCATAAATTTATGTTAATATACCCGAAAATATCTGAAAAGGAAGTAAAAAATGGCAGAAAGATTGGCAAAATTCATGGCTCGCAGCGGTGTTTGCTCACGGCGCGATGCCGAAGAATTGATAAAGCAGAAACGCGTGACAGTAAACGGAGAAATTGTCAGCACACCGGCATATAATGTAGAGGGAACGGAAAAAATTTTACTGGACGGCGAAAAGCTGCCGGAGATAGAGCAAACCCGTTTGTGGCTCTATCATAAGCCTGCGGGATTGCTGACCACGCATAAAGATACCGAGGCGCGCGCTACGGTTTTTGACCATTTGCCGGCCGGTCTGCCGCGGGTTATCAGCGTCGGGCGGCTGGACTTAAATTCCGAGGGGCTGCTGCTGCTGACTAATAACGGCGAGCTTTCGCGTAAATTGGAACTTCCGGAAAACGGCTGGAGCCGCCGCTATAAAGTGCGCGTGCATGGTTTTATAAATAAAAATAAACTGGCCGATTTGGCCAAAGGCGTTACGGTAGACGGCGTAAACTATGGTCCGGTTAAAGCTGAATTAGAAAGCCAAAATGGCACCAACAGCTGGTTGATTGTGACTTTAAATGAGGGTAAAAACCGCGAAATCCGCAAGCTTATGAAATCTATCGGCTTGGAAGTGGCGCGGCTGATCCGCCTGTCATACGGACCTTTTCAGCTGGGCAGCCTGAAAAAAGGCGAAGTGCGTGAAATTCCGCAAAAAGTGTTAAAAGAACAACTGGGAAGCAAGATAGAACTATGAGAATTGTCGCAGGTCAATATCGGGGAAAAAAGCTTTTTACTCCGGACGGTAAAGATGTGCGTCCCACTTCGGAGCGGGCGAGGGAAGCCGTTTTTAATATTTTAAATTCGCATTTGGGCAATGATTACAGCTCCGTGCATTTAGCCGATATTTTTGCCGGAACCGGTGCTTTCGGGCTGGAAGCGCTCTCCCGCGGCGCCGCGTCTGTGGCTTTTGTAGATAAAGATACGGCGTTGGCGGCGAAAAATGCAAAAATGTTTATAAAAGAACAGGCTAAAATTAAAATAATTAAGGCCGATGCTCTGAATTTGCCGCGGGTGCCGGCTAAATTTAATATGGTTTTTATGGATGCGCCCTATGCTAAAGGTTTGACAGAAGAAGTTTTGAAACAGCTGATATTAAAAGAGTGGCTGGCCGAAAATTCTCTCTGCATTGTAGAAGTCAAAAAAGATGAACATATTGATATTCCTAAAGAATATGAAGTTTTAGACGAGCGTGTATACGGATTGGCAAAAATTTTATTTTTAGACCCGAAAATTGCAAAATAATTGTTATTTTTTGTCAAAAATTGGTTGATATAAACAAAAAAGTATGTTAAATTATTGATAAATTAAAAAAGAAAAGAGGTTGCTATGGCAGATGTTTTATTAGAAAATACCAACGTTTTTGAGCCTAAAAAAGAATACAGCGTTGCAGAGCTGCGTAAAAAGTTTGAAGACAGAGAACAGGCTCTGCGCAAAGAATATGCGGAAAATGCCGCCAGTTATACGCGTATAAAGTCTGCTTACGACGTCTATGCCCACGCGGAAGATAAGGCCTCTTTTGACTATGATGAAAAATCTTTAACCGCATATAAAAATGATATTATTGCCCAACAGCGCAACTTTACCGAGCAGCTGACAAAAAATTCTGTAGAAGCTGAACTTTTAAATAAGTATGAGGGTTCGTTTGCCTCTTTGTATCAGATTAAGCAGCAAAATGAGCAAGGCGCAGACGGTACAGCCTGCAGCTTTAAGGAAATAGAGCAGAATAAGCCTGCCGGTATTATAACTCAGGAACAATATTATGAAATGAACGCCAATCCCAAAGGCGAAGTTAAGCAGCTGGCTTTGGAAGTAGCTTTGCCGAGCGGCGAAAAATTTGACTTAACCATGCCGCCTTATGACAAACCGGGGGCGGATTCTAAAGAAGTTAAGGCGCAGATTTCATTTGACGATAAGGCGCTGCAAGAATTAAACGCTCAAAAAATGGCGCATATCATGGAATTTTGCGAAAGCCATGGCTTGTCTACGTTTCAGATGGATATTCCGTATGCTTACGACGGAAATATTGATGCTGCTGAAAAAATTAAGAGCCTGATGGAAGAGGTTAAAGCTCAGAGAGCGGCTGAAGAAAATAAAGCAAACAATCAGGAATTTGCAGAGAGCGAAGCTCATAAAAAAGAGCTGTCTAAATCGGCTTCGCAGAATGTTACAGAAGAAATGCGCGAAGATATCTCCTATGGGCTGCCGCCGGAAGATAAAATCTTTACCGCTGAAACAGCCGAAGAAACCGAGGAGAATAATCAGCAGAATGAGCGCGCCGCTGCAGCGCCGCAGGAGCAGGCTCAGCAAGCGCCTCAGCCGCAGCCAAAGGCTAAAGCCAAAAAAGCTAAAAAGACACAGGATGACGCAGAAGCCGGACTGGAAAAGTTTTTGGAAGGCGGCTTGCGAAAAGACCGCGGACTTTCATATTTTAAGTCGCATACCGGCTGGTTTGGAACCGGTTGGACTAAGTATGTGGTTTATGATAAAGCCGATAGGGATAACCGCAAAAAAGACGGTCTGAAAGATAAAAACGGCGAGCCTAAGTTTACATATAACTTTAAGCTGTTTGTAAAACAAGAAAACGGCAAGTTCCGCTTTGCTTACCGCACTCCGGGGAATAAAAAGCTGGACGACCAGATTGTCAACGGTTTAGCCGGACAGTTCAAAGATTTGGGGATTACTCATGTGCGTTTTCCGGACGGTCTGCAAGACGCTGAAAAGAAATTATGGCGTATCGCCTTGGCTGAAAACGGCATTGTTCCGGTAGGCATGGGGCTGGATAAAGCCAAAGCCGAGGGCATGCTTAAAGCCGCTAAAGAAAAATTGACGGCAGAAGCTTTCCGCAAATATAGATATAAGCTCGCCATTCAAATGGAAAAAGATAATATCAAAAAAGGCAAAATTGTTTCTCCGTCAGAGCAAGATTATATTGACAGCATTAAAAACAGTCAAAAATATCTGGCCTTTACCGAAGCTTATGACGGCAAGCTGAAAGGCATGCTGCGCGACCGTCTGGATGCTGCCGATGTCAATCATGATGACGGCGCAATAGAAAAAGCCGCGTCTTATATGGCTATGCGCCGCTTGTTTGATACATATCAGGAAGTTGTAGACCATGCGGATATTTTAAACAGTAAAAATCTGAGTTCGGATGAAAAAGCCAAAATCAAACAGGCCGGCTTAACCGGTCCGGTCAGCGAGTTTACGACAGAGCAAATGGGACAGCTGTATGAAATTATGCTGGTAAAGAGTAAAGCCGACGCCAAAAAAGAAGTTGACGAAGCTTTGCTGGCTGCCCGTGATGTGAATAACCAAACTTCAAAAGGTGCAAAACGTGCCGATAATGTAATTATTAAAGAAGTGTTTGATGGTGCGCGCAATCGTTTTGAAAAAGTAAATGAAATGCTGACGCCGCTGGGTGTTGATGAAATCAGCTTCCCGAAAGCGTTCGGCCGTCTGCACTATGATAATTTCTACAAAGAACATCCGGAGTTCATGAAAAAGAAAGAGCCGCAGCAGCAAACTCAGGCACAGCAACAGCAGCCGGCTAAGACGCCGACAAAATCAGGAAATGAGGCCGCTGCCGCAAATCCTAAAAATACTAAAGCGGCTGATGCGTTTGTTAAAGCTCTGGCTTCCAAAAAGAACTATACACATTAGCCGGATAAACAGCCAACGTCAAAGCCCCCAGCATTATTTTGTGCAGGGGGCTTTATCAAATGGATATTGCTAAAAAACAAAAACTATACCGCAGGAATTATTGTTGCAGGTGCGGCAAATTTCATCTGCTTCGCTTAAGGTTAAGTCCCGCAAACATTTAAGCGGCTGACCTGTCGTAACCGATTTATCCGCTCCGTGGCAAAAAGCATCTCCGGCGTACTCCGTATTTGAGGATGTAGGAATAACCACCATCGCAAACATCTGTGAAGCCATTTGTTGACCTATATCTATAAAAAATGTTTTGCACAGATTTCTTGAAAATACAGCATTGGTTTTAGCTAAGGAAAAATGTAAGTCTAAAACATATTTTCCGGGGTTGGTATAGCCCTCAGTTAAACTTTTGTTTGAAAAATAAATGCGCAAATCATGTCCGTTGCTGTCACGAATATGCTTATTACCGTATTGCTTCCAAGTTTCCGGAACTAAATGCGCTGCAAAGATAAACTCATCTAAATCAATGTTGCTTTGCGGCGCGGAGCTTTGTATAAAATTATTCTTATATTCTATAAGCCCCGTAATAAGCATTGTATATTCATCAATCGTTTTATTTATTTTAAACTTTTCCATAGCTTTAGAATATCCGGCAATCCCGCCGACTGATAATACACCGATAATAGCCAGCACGCCCAGCATTTCTATCATACTTCTGCCAAAGGAATTTGCGCCTCTGCCGCCAGTCATACTAGGCCGTGACGCACAGTCTGTACCTAGGATCTTGTCGCACCAATGGCGGTGCAATCCCTCGCCATTACTTGCTCCGTCATTGCGAGCGCAGCGAAGCAATCTAGAACTCAAACACGAAACGTCATACTTGTCGCCACACCCTACTGGCTGTGGCAGACGAGTATCCATGATTTTGTTGCAGAATGCAACGCTTCTTTGTTTACTTATTACCATAGAGAACCCGCGTCCCCGGCACTCGTCATTCTCTGATTTATTCCGAGAATCTTGTGTGAACCAGCACTTATGCAATAATAAGGCAAATTTATTGACTAGGTTAGTACCTTGTTGCCAGAAGATTCTAGGCACAGAGCCTAGAATGACTGGTGCTAGAGGCGTGGGCTTATTAGTGTTTGTTGCAACACATTTACACCTCACCCGGAGCAAAGCTCCGACCTCTCCCGCACGGGGCGAGCCTGTCAGTTTGCTTCTGTGCGTGTTATTTCTGAATATATCATTTTTTCTGCCAAACCCTGCAAAAACGTGCTGAACGGCAGAAAAAGCGCCTTTAATCAGATGTTCAGGATTTGCAGAGAGAGAGAGAGACCTTTGCTTAGCTTATTTTTCATCTTTCTTTCCTCTTATTTTAAGTTAATTTACATCTTTATTCTACACCAGCCATACTCCATAAGTCAACCGTAAAATCAAAGCGTTGGAAGAGGCGGAAGTGTGTAAAAAAAACGACCGTTTAAAAGGGACAGTTTTTAGGCTGTTTTTTATAATGTATCACGGTTTGCAGTAAAATGCAATAACATAATAATTTTGCGCCATTTTTTTCATAATTTTGCAACATTTCAGCTGCTTGTTTTGAGTGTGTAAAAATAACGGTCGTTTTTTTTACACATAATAGGAGGAATAAGATGTTGAAGAGTATAGAATTTTTAAGAGGAAAGAGTAGGGGAAGAGTAAGTGGATGCGGCACTTCCGTTTGCAATGTCATTCTTCGCCGGTACTCCCTGCTGGAAGTACCATGGCGGAGAATCCATAACGTCATTGCGCATGCAATGTCAGTATGCGTTGCCGTTGGCAACAAGGTCATGGATACTCGTCTGCCACAGCCTGCGGGGTGTGGCGACAAGTATGACATTTCGGGTTGGTGCTGGGAACGCGGGTTGAGTGCCTTTAACACTTTTGCAGTTAAAGCAATGTCAATATTAGCATTTCTTTGCTTATTCACAACTGCGGCGGAGGCGAAGATTTGCTTTTTGCCTGACGGCAGCTGCGGTACTAGCAAAATAACCGGATTTAAGACTAGTGAAAGCGGGTGTCAATATAAAACAGACGCTGAAGCCCGAAACGGTTTAGGTGCCTGCGAGACTACATATAAGCAAAATATGTGCTATTACAGACGCTGCAAAAATCAAAAAGAAGACAGTACAGTCTTTGAGAGCTATGAAGATTGCCAAAAAAATGTAGATTCAACTCAAGAATGCACCAGCTGCGGCAGCTGTTATAAGCTTGTGACAAAACCGGAACCTAAGGTAACCTGCAATGAAACAGAGGCCTCTTGCAGCGCTAAAGATAAAGGTTTTGAAGCTAACGGCACTTATGACAGCGACAATGTTGCTTGTGGAAGCTGCAAGCCTATAGATCCTAAGAGTACAACATGTGCTGAAATGGGATATAAAACCTGTGCGAGCTGTACTTCAGACCAAATTTGCGAACTGAACGGAATTCAAGACACATACGGCCAGCCATGTGCCAAAGGCTGCCGAAATCCAGAAAAAGTCGTTTGCGATGATAGCAGCGCTGGTACTGTTGCAGAAAAATATGTTTACTTAAAAAAGCTGATAGACGGATTGGCTATTAACAAAGATGCTTTCACTAAAATAGCCGGCGGTGATTTTGATCTGTATGAAATAATGAAAAAAGCCAACCTGCTGCAATCTAATTGGGTTCCGCATGATGGAAGCGATGGCAAGACTTATATTGATGATAAGCAAGGTAATTTATTATGTGTGTTTACGCGTAATGATGATGTTAATGGTGTCAGTATACCGCGTGTTCATGTGGATTTATATCTGAATAAAACAATTGAAAATCTTAATACTCATCAAATTATGCCTATAAGCGATTGCGTTGATGTTTATAAAAATTTGATGAAACCGCTGTACTGCAAGCTTAACCGTGTTGGAATATATTCAACAAACTATTCTAGTGATAAAATGACAGCATCTTATGGCAAGGGAGCTTGCGGCGGAGGTAAAACATGTCTAAAGGATATCTCCGATGGTTCTATCAATGCAGCCTGCAATTCTTGTCTGAGCGATAACGTACGCTGCTATATGCCGATTATTTTCGGTAAAGGCAACTAAACGAGAGTGTTGTAAAATCCTTTAAGGAGGTGATGAAAGACATAAAATAAAAAACAAATCCTAATTATATCTGCACTCTGCCGTACCCCAATGCGGCGGAGTGTGTTTATATTATAAAGTATGGGCTGAATACAGAAAAGCACCGGTTTTATTGCTAAAACGGTGCTTCTTTTCAAGGAACGAACAAGCTTTATTTCAAGCTGTCCAATACAATTTCACGGAGGGATGCAATCTTCTGAGCAACTTCTGTACGATTGCGCTTGTAGATATCGCGGAGTCTGTCGCATTCAGCGGTAAAATCAGCAGCAAACTGCTTCTTGCGAGCTTGCTGGCACATTACGTTGATAAAGACCGGAACCTTGTCGCTGGTACTTTCTACAATGTTCAGGATAGCGCCGCCGACCTTGTAATGCTTCAAATCCTCGCGGAATGACTTGGCAATTTTTGCGCGCTCTGCTGAACTAAACTTGTTAACACCTTCCATGAAATTGATAAAACAATTTTCTGCCATAATTATAGTTATTAAAAATTAAAAAAAGTACATAAAAATTCAAAATCTTTTTAACCATAACCTAAATTTGTCTAAAATGCAATACAAAAATTAAAAAAAATTTTATTTTATTTATTGACAATAGTCTTTTTTTGTGTAATTTATGTTGCAGATTATGGTGCTGCGCTCCTAGCTCAGCAGGATAGAGCAACAGCCTTCTAAGCTGTGGGTCGGGCGTTCGAATCGCCCGGAGCGCGCCAATTTTAACGCCGTCTGTGAAAGGCGGTGTTTTTTATTTATATAAAACGCTAAGGCGTGGTTGACAGTTTTTTTATATTATTATGTGAAACTAAATTTTTAGGTTATGGCAACATTAAAAAACATTAAATCTGTGCAGATTTCAGACGCTGATGTTCATAATGAAATCAGAAGATTTTTGTTACATGAAATAGGCATTAAACCTGTATCGTATCTGCATAATGCATGTATAATATCTGATTTGGGGTTAGATTCGCTGGAGCGCATTTCTTTGTGCGTTCATTTGGAGAAAAAATACGGTATCCGTTTGGATTTGGGACCTAAAGAAGACCCTGCAATTAAAGATTTAACGCATATGGTTATAGCTGAATGCAACGCAAAATCAGCGGTTGTGAATGTTAAATAAAAAAATCTCTCATCTTTTTGGGATGAGAGATTTTTTTATTTATTTCCAAATCCATTTTATGATTTTTATTGCGCACCAAGTCAGAATGCTGGTAAAAACTCCCGCAAATAAGTTTAGTGCAAACTGAGTAACTCTGGCAAAAAGCACAGACGTTGCATCCGCATCAGGCGCCAAATCATCTGTGATTATCGGAAACGGATTAAACAGCACAAAGATTACCGAAATCACAAAAAGCAAACGCACCAAACGCTGCAGCTTGAGATTATCAAACACAAATAAATATCTATCACTGCCTTTGGCAATCATAGATATGGCTGTAATAACAACAACCACCGCTAAATAAATGATAAAAAGAAGCATAATTATAAAAAGTTAAGTTAATAATTTGAATTATAGGCTTAATATAGCTTTTTCTCGCATTTTGTCAAACACTATTTAGCGGCGAAAGCGTTTTTGCGGCAGTCGGAAGTGATATCCATTTCCGGCTTGTAAAGGCTGGTTTGCACATCGGCAAGCCCTAAAACCGTATGGAAAAAGTTGTCTTGCGAATGCGGCTCAAAAGACTTTGCCTGCAGGCATTGGCTGTTGATTTCTTTTTTGGTGTTTTTAGAAAACCAGAACAGCATCGGCACTTGTTTTTGAGTTTCCGGAGCAAAGGCGTAGGGCAGGCCGTGCAGATAGGTGTTGTTTTCGCCCAGCGATTCGCCGTGGTCTGAAATATAAATCAGGCTGTCGTTGCGCTGGCTGCTTTGATTTTTTTTCAAAATATCAATGGCGGAAGAAATAATATAATCAGAATATAAAATTGTGTTGTTATAGGTGTTTACAATTTCTTCCTGACTGCAGCTCTGGATGTCGGAAGTCCGGCAGTCCGGCTGAAAGCGGGCAAATTTCTGCGGATAGCGCTCATAATAGGCCGGACCGTGCGAGCCAATCATGTGCAGTACCAGCACGGTGTTCTGCTTTAAGTTTTTAACTTTCTGAGCCAATTTTTTCAGCAGAACATCGTCATAGCAGATTCCGCCCTCGCATTTAGAAAATACATTTTCGGTCGGCACGCGGCTGCATACGCCTTTGCAGCCGTTGTCGTTGTCTATCCATTCAATATTATAGCCGGCGGATTGCATTACATCCAAAAGATTTTGAGTATAGGCGGCGTCATCCGTATCAAAATTGCTGCGGCTATAGGCCGAAAACATGCAAGGCAGCGATACGGCCGTCATTGTGCCGCAGGAAGCTACATCCGAAAAATAAACAATGTCTTGTTTTTTCAAAAGCGGATTAGTTTCTTTTTCATAGCCGTTCAGCGAAAAATTTTGGGCGCGCGCCGTTTCGCCGATAAACAGAACCAAGAGTTTTTTGCGGCTGCTGGCTTTCATTTTCGGAGCAGCGTCTAAAACGGCGAATTCGCGGTTGATTTCGGCTTTTTTCTTGCAGTAACGCATAAATGAATAGGTATAATTTATTGTATTTACGATTTTAGTAACTTTGTTGTGGTTGCGCCCGACAACAGCATATTCTTTGTAGCAGAGTCCGCTCAGCAGCAAGACGGCGAGCAGGCCGCAGCCCACATATTTAAGACGCTGTTTAATTTCGGCGGCCGCAGGCTGATATTGTATGCGGCAAAGCTGTAAAAGCGCAGCCGGAACCGCCCCCGTAAACAGAACATATATCCAGAAGGAATATGACATATGCTCTGCCGTTTCACGCGGGTTGGTTTCCATAACGTTGCGGACCATATCGGAGTCAATATAGATGCCGTCGGCAAACATATAGTAGTTGGCGGCCGCCGAACCTAAAAGCAATATTGTTGTTGTCAGCTTACCAACATAAGGACAAAGCAAAAGATTAAACAGCGCATAGAGCGGAACAAATATAAAAATGCCAAGGGAAAAGGCAAATATCAACATCATCGGGCTGTCAATTTTGATGTTTTGTATTATGTAGCGCCAAAATGACAGGTTTAAGACCGTTGCAAAGTAAAGGGAAACAATGCATATTAAAGTTGTTGATTTTATATCTATTCTTTTCATTTTTGTTTGTCCTCCTGTTGGTACATTGGCAAAGCTAAAGCGCTAATCTGAAAACAATCTGAAAGAAACTGAAAAATTTTTCAGATAAAATTTAAATTCTTTCAGATAATTTTCAGATTGAGTTCTTATAAAATTCAGCGTAAAATATTTATAGGAGATAACTTTATGCGTATTTTATTGGTGGAAGATGATGCGAATTTGGGGCAGGGCATCAAGACGCTGCTGGAAATTGACGGCTATGAAGTGGATTTAGCCGAAACCGGCACCGAAGCTATAGATGAAGTAAAATACGGCACGGCGCAGTATGATGTGGTGCTGCTGGACTGGATGCTGCCGGAGCTTTCGGGCATAGAAGTCTGCAAATGGCTGCGCGATATCAAAAAAGGACACTATACCGGAGGCATTATCTTTTTAACCGCTAAGTCTGAGCTTGACGACTGCGTGCAGGCTCTGGAAGTCGGCGCCGACGACTATATTACCAAGCCTTTTGAAATCCGTGAGCTTAAAGCCCGTATTCACGCCGTTCTGCGCCGCAAAAACAAACCCTATGTAGACAGCGTGTACGAGGCCGGCGGCTATGTTTTGGACTGTGCGCAGAACACTTTGAGCAACGGCAGGCAAGCGCTGAGTTTTTCTAAGACGGAATTTAAAATTCTGCAGATTTTATTTGTAAATCACGACAAAACCATCTTACGCGAAACTCTTTTTGAAAAAGTTTGGGGCAATAATCCGGAAATCAGCAGCGCAAATCTGGATTCTTATATTTACAATTTACGCAAAAAGCTTAAAGTATGGCAGGACAATATACAAATTAACTTACTTAAAAATATTGGTTATATGCTGGAAATTAAATGATAGATATTTTAAAACGCAGACTTTTAATCCGCTACGCGCTGATATTGTTCAGCGTGTCTTTGCTTATATTTTGGGGCGGATACGCCGCCTACCGCATAATTTCTAAAAATGTGATTTCTTCCAGCCTGTACGACTATCTGCAGGAGGAAGTTTTTGAATTTAAACAAGAGGCTTCTTCGCTGGCGCAGAAACCGGAAAGAATTGCTGTGGCGGCGCGCAATAACGCTCTGCACTTTTTTTCGTACGGATTTGTGAACGGGCAGATGCGGCGCTTGGAGCAGCCGGCGGGCGCGGCCGGAAACATGCTGACGCAGAAAATGGCGGAATGGCAGGAAAACGACGGCGAAGTCAAGACTGTAAAAATCAAAAACAACGGCGAGCGCTGGCGCTTTTTGGCGCTTTCCGAAAGCTGGAAAGAAGAGCAGGGCGGCGATGAATACCGGGTGGTGGTTTTGCTGAACATCACGCCGTATCTTTATGTGACGCACCGCTATAAAAGCTATGGTCTGGTGATTGTCGGGCTGCTGATTTTGTTTTCGGTGCTGGCGGCGGCAATATTGGCAAACAATGCGGTAAAGCCTCTGGCAGAAGCCTATCGCCGGCAAAAAGAATTTGTTTCGGATGCGTCGCACGAGCTGAAAACTCCGCTCAGCGTGCTGCTTACCTATACCGAGATTCTGCAGCAGCAGCCGCAAAACACCAAGGCTCTGCAGGTTATGAAAGACGAAACGCAGAATATGTCGGGATTGGTGGAGAATCTGCTGGCCTTAACCCGCTTGGAAAATGCCGAAAAGCCTGCGGCTCAGGAGCTGGATGCGGCAAAAATCCTGCTGCCGCTGTGCGAAAGGCTGAATACGGTGCATCAAGAGCGCAGGCATCCGATTTCGGTAGACTGTCCGGCTAATCTGAAAGTTAAAATGTCGCAGCAGCATTTTGAGCGCCTGCTGACTATTCTGCTGGATAATGCCTTAAAATATACGCCGGCGGATAAGGAAATTTCTGTAAAAGCCGCCACCGATGAGCATAGCGCCAAAATAGAAGTGGCGGATAAAGGAATCGGAATAAAAGCCGAGGATTTGCCGCATATTTTTGAGCGTTTTTACCGTGCGGATAAAGGGCGGAACCGGCAAAGCGGCGGCTTTGGGCTGGGGCTTTCGCTGGCGCAGGATATTGTGCAGAAATATCACGGGCAGATAAAAGTGCAGAGCGAGTTTGGCAAAGGCACGGTTTTTACGCTGATTCTGCCAAACTGACAGTTGCCGCAGCAACAAAAAAACAGCCTTTTTACAGGCTGTTTTTTTGTTAGATTAAACCGGAGTATCTGAATTTTCGGCGGCAGGTTCCTGAGTTTTTTCAGGAGCCGTCTCAGATTTTTCGTCAGTTTTGCGCTCGGTGGCATAAATACCGTAATCGCGCGCGCCGCTGACCGTAAGCAAGATACTCAATGAAGCAAGCAAACCTTCCCAGTCAACCGGATTTATATCAAAGTAAGGATAAACAACAAAGTTGTTGCTATAACCCATTACCAGAATCCAACCGATTGCCGGAATCCAAAATTTGTTGCTCAGCACTTTACCGTTGGTAGTAACATCTATTGCTTTCTGCACCGGTCCCAAATAGCGGAAACGCTGCAAAACAATATCTCTGGCACCGCCAAGTCCAAGCATAATAGCAAGCGTCATAATCAGCTGAGACCAATCAATAACCTTGCAATCAAAGTATGGAGCTATAGCGCAGTTATTAAAAAAACCATAAGCTATAACAACACCTAAAGCCGGAATCCACATACGGGATTTCTTAACTTTAATCTTAAACTTAAACATAAAGCAGAAAAATTAACGTTAATAATTTTGTTTCAGATTTTAAAATAATCTTTTATACTTATTTTGTCAAGTAAATATCTGATATATTTGTCTATAAAAATGAAGCTACAGCTTTTTAACCTGTATGGTCATGGAGATACGATGAGTTTCATGCGGTTTGAGCTGCACAAAACAATCCCCTTGATTGGCTGGTTCTACACAAACAAACTGCTTATATTGACCGGCGGACATTTCGGCTAAATCTTTTGCCGGATTCCAAACCACCGTGGAGCGGGAGCCGCTTTTTTCTATGCAGATGCTGCGTTTATAGCCGCTGTCGTTAATTTCTATGGCTCCGGTGTGGTCTAAAAAAGCCGCGTCAAATTCGCCGTTAATCCGCAAATCCGCATCCTGCTG
Source organism: uncultured Alphaproteobacteria bacterium (assembly GCA_934271715.1). GTDB lineage: Bacteria > Pseudomonadota > Alphaproteobacteria > RF32 > CAG-239 > RUG410. The sequence goes on along the minus strand of CAKQRZ010000012.1, from coordinate 52,922 downwards.
ATAGATTTTGCCGTCTAGCGAGCTTTTATATTGGCAGCCGGACAGGCCTTTTATGGCAATATTTTCTAAGGAGCTGACATTAAAATAGCAATGCAGGGCTTCGCTGAAGCAAAATTCCTCGCCGCCGTGATTGGCGGTTTCCAAACAATATTCCAGTTTTTCGCCGATTTTTATAAACAGCTTGGCGCTGACCGGCAGGCTATATTTTTCATTTGGCTGCAGAGACAGTTCTATTTCAGATTTTTCGGGCGCGGAGCAGATATTTTGCACCTGCCAGTCCGAAATGCGGGCAAAGCCGTGGCGCGGCAGATTATCATTCAGTTTTTCCGCCGCAAAGCGCAGCCAGCAAACCGGCACGCCGCCGCGGATTGCCTGTGCGCGGTCAAACTTGTTTAAATCGCCGAGCCAAAACACATCATGCGTTTCGCCTTTAGGCAGATAAGACAATAAATCGGCGCCGAAGAGCGCCAGCCGGCATTTTGCCAGATTATTTTCCAAACTTATAAATCCGCAGTCAGACATTTGATTTCTCCTTATTGCTTTTGCCTTAAAACATAAATCCTATTTATCCTCCAGTCAATCCATTTTGTGTTTGACATAGGCATATCTTCTCTCTATGCTGAGGAAAATTTTTGCAAATATTGGGAGTAAATTATGATTCATCCGACTATCCGCTGCCCTTGGCTGAAATTGCATAATATAGCTGCGTTTTTCTCCGCCGCAAAACTGTGGTGGCTGTGCTTTATCGGCTTTGTGCTGTTTTCGTGCGCTTTGCGTTTTTTGAACACCCAAGGCACGTTTAATTGCTTCCGTTACAGCGGCTACGCCCTGAGTTCCGCCGTTATATTTGCTTTTAACGCTCATTTGTGGAATTACGGCAAAAAATATTTTATTTTGGCGCTGGCGGCGGTTATCCTCTGGGGGGGGGCAGACTATATGCGCGCGTTTAACGATATGATTATTACAGAGCGCGAACTTATGCAGACGCTCAGCGCGGCTTCTATCTTTTTCGGTCTGTTCGCCAATCTGTTTTGGTTTTCCCGCATGCTGAAGCAAAAACCGCTGCGCCTGCTTTGCAAAACCGGCGCCTTTATCTTTTGCCTGCTGACTTATTTTGTGCCGCTGCTATTCTTAGGCTACAGCGCTGTCAGCGGCGGCAAAATGCTTTCCGCCGATATTTTAATGACGCTGTTTCAGACCAATCCGGCCGAAGTTATGGATTATATATCAGAACAAAATCAGCTGTTGTGGTGGTCGGCAAACACAGTTTTGCTGCTTGGCACCGTTTTGTTTTTAGTTTTTTGCTTTAGGCTAAAAAGCTGCCGCCAAAATTTCCGCAAACCGGCCTTAATAACTTTGCTTTTGCTGGCATATTTGAGTGTGTTTTCGCTGCCGCGCCTGCAGCTTAACTGCGCGGTTACAACCGCTGCCAATATGAAAGCCACCTTAAAAGGCTTTGCCGAATATCAGGCTTCGCTCGGCGAACGCAAAGCCCGCCTGCAGGAATTGCAGAAAATTCTGCACAGCTCGTCAGACGGCGTTTATATGCTGGTTTTGGGCGAATCTACCACCTGCGACCACATGCACGCTTATGGCTATACACGCCCGACAACGCCGTGGCTGGATAAAGAGCTGAGCAACCGCAAGCTCTGATTTTTCAAAACGCTTACTCCAACCACGTTCACACTATTCCGTCGCTGCTCTATATCTTGACGCAGCAAAATCAGTATAATGACCTAAAGCTGAAAGACGCTTATTCGGTTATAGAAATCGCCAAAGCCGCCGGCTATCAAACCTATTGGCTCAGCAACCAAAAGAAATACAGCGTCAGCGACACGCCTTTAACCACTATCGCCCAGTCGGCAGATAAAGCGCACTATATAAACGATTACACCGGCAATAAAAGCGTTTCGGTTTATACGGATGAAAAGCTGGCGGAGTTTCTGCCGGATTTAAGCCGCAGTCCTAAGGCTTTGGTAATTGTGCATTTAATGGGCTGCCATAGTCTTTATACTGACCGCTATACCGAAAAATTTGCTGTTTTTTCAGATTCTTCCGAAAAAGTTGACACTTACGATAACTGCATTTTGCATAATGACTATGTTTTAGAGCAGCTTTACGGCAATATCAGCCGCGCGCCGAATTTTATGGGCTGGTTCTATCTTTCCGACCACGGCGAAGAGCCGGATTTAAACTTGGCGCACGAAAGCAGCAAATTTACTTTCCAGATGAGCCATATTCCGCTGGTTATGATTTTTTCTGAAAAATTCAAGCAGCAAAAGCCGGATGTTTATAAGGCCTTGCAAGAACATAAAAACAGCGCGTGGAGCAGCGACTTAATGTTTAACGCCATGCTAGATATTCTGGGAATTTCCGGACTTAATGAAAAAGCTGCAGACAGCATTGCCTCGCCGGATTATAACCACAGCAAAGACGATTTACTGACCTTGCATGGACAAATGCCGATTAGCAAAGATAAATAAAAAAGGAAAGCAAGTGAATATACTCAGTTGCTTTCCTTAGTCCTGCTGCCTTTATTTGAGCTTCTAAAAGGTTGTTTGAAAACGCATTGTTTACAATCAAATACTTTTACAAATACATCAAATCACAAGGCCTGCCGTGTTTGCTTTACATTGTAAAAGTATTTAATCGCTTAAAATTTTTTACGTTGTATTTTTAACACGGGGTCCAAAACCTCAGCTTAGAATTTAATTGCTTAAAAACACCTGCCGAGTACATCTTGAACACTTTATAATTTAAGCATAATGTAAGGTCTTTCAATGGCCTTAAAACTAATGTCTAGTTAAGTTCTTGAAAACTTAAAGTTAAAGTGCATATTTCCGAACCTTTTTGACAAGAATTGCAGGCATTGTAAAAGTCGCTGATTTTCATCCGGCTTAGACAAGTTCGTCCGTTTTGACAATAGGCATCGCCCCAGAAAGGTGTGAAGTGTTGCCCGTCTGAACCGGCTCTGTAATTTCCGGCATATTGTAGAGTTTTGTGCAGAGGTTGTACTAAATTTTGATAAAGAGATACACACAGATTGTTAGAAAATGCGCCGGAAGCGTTTGTTCCATCTGTATTTTGCTGAATACCGCCAAGCCACATGTCAATAATAAGCCTTTCGCCGTCCCCATCTTTCATTCGGTAAAACACATTTATATAATTGCCTATGCTGTCGGCAAAGCGTGAAGCGTCAATTTGTTTCCAGTTTGTTGGTACAATCCGGATGGCCTGCATCAGCTCGGCTAAGCCCGTGTCGCCGGAAGAAATATGTCCAATTTTACGGATGTCGTCAAAATGCTCCAACAGTCCAAAAATCATAAAGCTGTATTCATCCAGAGCCTTATTGAGCTTGAACTTTTCCATCGCTTTTGAATAACCGGCGATACCGCCCACGCTCAGCACTCCGATAATAGCTAAAACTCCGAGCATTTCAATCATACTCCGCCCAAGCGGGTTTGCCTGTCTGGTCACTACTAGCGCTTTTCTCGCTCGTGTACCTTGTTGTACACGTCGCTCCAAAAGTGCGGCGTATTGACGCACGACATCCAAACCCTTAAATGCGATGTTGGTTCTTTCTATGTCATTGCGAGCGGAGCGAAGCAATCCAGAAACCTCGCCCCGTGAGGGAGATGGTGACGCCTTGGCGTCGGGTGAGGGGTACTTAAAGAACTTGCAATAGGTACTAAACAAGCGTTTCAAGCACCCGTCATTCTTGGGTTTATCCCAAGAATCTTCTCTCAACCAGCACTTATGCAATAATAAGGCAAATTTATTGACTAGGTTAGAGACTCGTTGCAACAAGATTCTAGGTACAAGACCTAGGACGACTGGTGCTGGAGACACTAGCTTAGTGCCGGTTAATAGATTGCTTCGCTTTGCTCGTAATGACGGCAGAGTAAAGTGCGAGGCTGTCAGTTTAGTTCTTAATGCGTTATTTCCGAATGTGTGATTTTTTGTGCTGAACTCTGCAAAAACGTGCTGAACGGCAGAAAAAGCGCCTTTAATCAGATGTTTAGGATTTGCAGAGAGAGAGAGAGACCTTTGCTTAGCTTATTTTTCATCTTTCTTTCCTCTAAAATTTGTTAATTACTATATTTATTTTAACGAAAGATAATCTGAAAGTAAAGATATTTTTATAATGGCAAAAACGGCTTGATAGGGCAGGGAAAAATAGAAAAAGGAGATGTGTTAAACATCTCCTTTGAGCTAAGCAAATTATTAAACGATTAACGTTTGCTGAACTGGTAAGAACGACGAGCTTTAGCTTTACCGTATTTTTTACGTTCAACAACACGGTCATCGCGTGTCAAGAAACCAGCTTGTTTCAAAACTGTTCTCAATTCCGGCTCGTATTCGTTCAAAGCTTTAGCGATACCATGTTTGATAGCGCCTGCCTGACCAGACAAACCACCGCCTTTAACTGTGCAGACAACGTCAAATTCATTTTCGCGGTTGGCAACAACAAACGGCTGATTGATAACCATTTTCAAAACCGGACGGGCAAAGTATTCGTCCATAGATTTGTCGTTAATGGTAATGTTGCCTTTACCAGGCATAACCCATACTCTGGCAACAGCGTCTTTTCTTTTACCTGTAGCATAAGAGCGGCCTTTTTTGTCTTTTACAGACTTGCGAGGAGCTTTTGCTTCTGTGTTAGCAGCGGTAGCAGCTTTAATATCCTGCAAAGATTCGATTTTTTTAGTAGCCATTACAAAGCACTCCTTTTATTTTTAGGGTTTTGAGAAGCAATATCCAAAACAATCGGATTTTGCGCAGTATGCGGGTGGTTTTCACCGGCGTATACTTTCAATTTTGTCATCATCTGACGGCCAAGCGGATTGCGGGAAATCATGCGTTCAACAGCTTTTTGAATAACTCTTTCCGGAAAACGGCTGTTCAAGATTTTGCCAGCAGTTGTGTCTTTTACGCTGCCGATGTAGCCGGTGTGCTGATAATAATGCTTATCTGTCAATTTTTTACCGGTTAATTTAACTTTGTCAGCGTTAATAACTACAACGTAGTCGCCGCAGTCCAAATTCGGAGTGAAATAAGGTTTATTCTTTCCGCGGAGAATCTTGGCGATTTCAGCAGAAAGTCTGCCCAAAATAACGCCGCTGGCGTCAACAACATACCAATTTCTTTGGATGTCGGCAGGTTTTGTAGAATGTGTAGAAATCATTTTTATCTCTTTCTTAAAAATGTTATTAAATTCGCTCTCAATATACACAAACTATTTTGCTTGTCAACTAAAAAAATATACATTTTTCAATATTTTATTTTAGCGGTAATATACTACCGCTGCGCTAACTGGCTGAAAAATAATAATAATTTTATAATATAAAAATAAAATCCTTGAAAACTCAAGGATTTAGCAAATTAGCTTAAAGACGCGGATATACAGCGGCTATGATTTGAAATTCAGTCCCCAATCGCTGTAGCGGGCAGGGTCGTTGCCCCAGTTTTCGCGGACTTTTACAAATAAAAACAAATGGATGCGCTCTTCCAGCAGTTCTTCCAGCTCTAGACGCGCGGCTTGCCCAATTTTTTTTATCATAGCGCCGTTGTGTCCGATAATTATGGTTTTATGGCTGTCACGCTCCACATAAATTGTCATTTCGGCGCGGATAGAGCCGTCCGGCTTGTGTTCCCATAATTCCGGTTCAACCGTCAGCGCGTAGGGCAGCTCCTGCCGCAAATTTAAAAACAGCTTTTCGCGTACAATTTCCGCCGCCAGCAGTTTCAGCGGCATATCCGACATCTGCTCTTCGGGATAATACCACGGACTTTCAGGCAGATTTTCGGCTAAATATTCATAAAATTCGGTCATATGGTCGCCGGACTGCGCCGAAAACATAAAGACGGCGTCAAATTGAAACAGGTTTTCAAATTCTTCTTTGAGTTCATCTAAGCGTTCTTGCGGCACCAAATCTATTTTATTAAAAGCTAAAACCGCATGGGCTTCACGCTTAATCAGCTCGTCAATAATCGCCGAAGTTTCTTCATTCATTCCGCGTTTGGCGTCAACTACCAGCACATTTATATCAGCATCGCCGAAACCGCTCCAAGCCGAAGCGACCATGGCTCTGTCCAGACGGCGCTTAGGCGCGAAAATTCCCGGAGTATCCAGAAAAATTATCTGCGTATTGTCATAAATGCCGATGCCTTTTATGGTCGTGCGGGTGGTTTGAGCCTTTGGCGACACAATAGAAACTTTAGAGCCGACAAAATTGTTGGTTATGGTAGATTTTCCGGCGTTAGGCGCGCCGATTAAAGCAACAAAGCCGCAGCGAGTTTTTTTCATGCTATTTATCCATAATTTCCAAAAGGTTATGCGCAGCCTGCTGTTCGGCGGCTTTTTTGTTTTTGCCTTTGCCGAAAGCAAAAATCTCATCATTAAGCGCGACTTTTACTTTAAATATAGGCTCATGTTCGCTGCCCTCTTTTGCTATAATTTCATAAGTCGGCGATGGCTGGTGCAGGGCGTGAAATTTTTCCTGCAGGCTGGTTTTGAAGTCTTTTTGCGAGCCGGCGTCTGTTTTATCAATCAAATCTTTCCAGTTGCGCTCCACAAAAGCAATGGCTTCTTCAATATCCGAATCTATATAAATAGCGCCGATAACGGCTTCGCCCACATCGCACAGCACGTTTACGCTTTTAATGGTTTCTTTGTCTTTGGCGATGATGTGTTCATTAAGATGCAGTTTCAGCGCAACCTCGGACACAGCATCGGCGCACACCAATTTTACATGGCGCTGAGAGAGCTGCCCCTCGCGGTCGTCCGGAAACATTTTATATAGCAGATGAGCCATTGTCATCCCCAGCACGCGGTCGCCCAAAAATTCCAAACGCTCATAGTTGCGGTGTTCATTGTTGGTTATGCTGCTGTGGGTCAGCGCCTGCGTCAGCAAATGCGGATTTTTAAAATGATATTGCAAAATATCTTCTAATTGCGGCATTTTAGTAAATTCCCTTAAAAGAACGACTCCAGCGGATAGCTCTGAACCAAGTCCAAGGCTTATAGATTTCGCCCTTGTCATTATGAGAAAAGAAAATAAAACGGGCTTTGCCGACTAAATTTTCTTTCGGCACAAAACCCACGCTGATGCGGCTGTCGTCCGAACGGTCGCGGTTGTCGCCCATCACAAAAAAAGAATCTTCCGGCACTTCAAACACATCGGTATTGTCAACCACGCGCTCGCCGTCAGAAATTTCTATGATTTTGTGCTGCTTGCCCTCCGGCAGGGTTTCGGTGTATTGATGATAAAACTCAGGGAGTTCAACATATTCATCAATCACATAGCGCTCGGTTTCTTCGCGTTCAATCAGCTGGTCGTTAATGTACAAACGTCCCTCTTTTACCTGTACTCTATCTCCTGGCAAACCGATAATGCGTTTAATAAAATCGGTGTTCGGCTTGCTGCTCGGGCGGAAAACCACCACATCGCCGCGCTGCGGCTGGTCGTACCAAATACGCCCCTCAAACAGCGGCAGTCCGGCCGGAAAAGAATAGCGCGAATAGCCGTAGGTGTATTTGCTGACAAACAGATAGTCGCCGACCCGTAAAGTCGGATACATTGAACCGGACGGAATGCGGAACGGCTCAAAGAAAAAACTGCGGATAATCAAGGCGATAAAGATTGCTAAAAATACGGTTTTCAGATTTTCAGAAAAACTGCCGCTATTTTCTTGGCCGGAGACAGTTTTTTCGTTTGCATCTGTTGAAACAATTTTAATTTTATTCACTTTATTCCTCATTATCTAAATCATCGTCATCTTCTTCAATATCATTATCCATGATATCGTCGTCTTCCGGCCCTTCCAGCAGCAAATCATCGTCAAATTCCGATTTTTTACGGCGTCCGCGGCGTTTTCTGAGCGGAGAGTGACGCTGCATGGCGCTGATAACATATTGCCCGCTGACTTTATATAAGTCGCCTAAATGATTGTTGTACATGTGGTCGCCGTCTTCAATCAGAGCAAAATCAATATCCACATTGCGCTGCTGATTAAGCTTGTGCGCCATGGTTTCTACCTGATACGGGTTGACAATTTCATCTTTACCGCCCTGAATAATCAGACCGGAAGCCGGACACGGCGCTAAAAATGAAAAGTCTTTTTCATTGGCCGGAGGAGAAACCGCAATAAAATTGTTGATATCCGGACGGCGCATTAAAAGCTGCAGCCCGATCCAAGCGCCGAAAGAATATCCGGCAATCCAGCATTGCTTGGCGTCAGGATTCATATTTTGCAGCCAGTCCAGAGCAATAGTGGCATCCGAAAGTTCGCCCGGACCGTCTTCAAACTGTCCCTGAGAGCGTCCGACGCTGCGGAAATTAAAACGTAAAACCGAAAAGCCTAAATCTTTAAAGCAGCTGAAAAGCGTATAAACAACTTTATTGTTCATGGTTCCGCCGTATTGCGGATGCGGATGCAAAATCAGCGCAACCGGAGCATTGGGACGTTCGCTTTTATAATATCTGCCTTCCAGACGGCCGGCATGGCCGTTAAACAAAACTTCTACCATATTTTTTCCTGTTTTATTACTTTTATTTAATATATAATGTGCTACATTAAATAAAAATTGTTAACTTTATGGGAATATATCACACAATGAATTCAAATTACAAGATAATTTTGCAAGACATTCAAGCAATTATGGACAGAGACCCGGCCGCCCGCAGCAAATTGGAGGCGGTTATTTGCTCTTCGGGGCTGCATGCAATTATGGCTCACCGGCTTGCGCATGCGCTGTGGAAGCATAATTTTTTGCTGGCGGCGCGGATTCTTTCGCAGATTGCCCGCTTTTTTACGGGCATAGAAATTCATCCCGGAGCTAAAATCGGCGCCGGTTTTATGATTGACCACGGCATGGGGGTGGTTATCGGCGAAACCGCGGTAATCGGCAATAATGTGACGCTGTATCACGATGTTACGCTGGGCGGACGCAAATTTTATGACGAAAACGGCAAAAAACTGGAAAAGCGGCATCCGACTATCTGCGACAATGTCACAATCGGCTCCGGCGCCCAGATTTTGGGACCGATTACTATCGGCAGAAATGTTAAAATCGGCTCTAACGCCATTGTTATAAAAGATATTCCGGATAATTGCACGGTTGTAAACACTCCGGCGTATATTGTTAAAAAATCTGAAGTAAAAGAAGAAACATTCTGCTCTTACGGCCTTGAACCGGAAAAATCATCTGCCGCAGCTCCGGCAAAAACAGCAGCTAAAAAATCGGTAAAACACAAACAAAAAGACTGACTTTTATTTTATTTTGTGTTAATATTCATATATTAGTCGGCGAGGGTGGTATGAAAATTTTTTTGATGGCTTTATTGTTATGCGCTGGGAGTGCAGAATTTGCGGCGGCGGACAGTCTGCCGGTTAATCCGTGGGCGGCTCAGCGGCAAACCGTTAAAATCAGCCGAACCGGAGAAAATACGCAGCAGGCGGCGCCTCAGACCGTTGAAACTCCGCAATGGGTTACAGACCGTGTAGAAGCCGTAAGACGCAATAATGAGCGGGTGCGCGCCGAATATGAAGCCATGGAAAAAGCTGAGGCTTTGATGCAGCAGCAAGCAGTGGCAGCCGCGGCGGCGCAGAACAGCGATAGCGGATTTTTGGATAAGCTCGGCAGATTTTTCAGCGATGATAAAAAAACAGCAGCGTCTCAGCCGCAGCCGTCGGCAAGTACGGGGGGCGATTTTGATATTCCGGGCAAAGAGCTGCTTGACGGCTACAATAATCTGAAAGGCGAAACCGAAAAATCTGTGCGCAAGCTGAAACGGAATTTTAATTCGCTGACCAATATCAATATAGAAAAGACTATTGACGACACATTAAAAAGTTTGCAGTAAAAGGAGCTGAAAATGAAAGTTTTGTATTTATTGATTTTTGCCGCTTTTGTGCAAAATGCCTATGCCGGAGAAATCAGTCGCTATGTTAAAAAAAATACTGAAGCTGAACCGATTGTCGGCAATTCCAACATTATATCGCCGGATAAGGTGTCGGCAGCGCAGTACCCTTTAGACAAGTCGCTGCGTGATATGCTTGACAGCTATTCGGATGCGGAGCTTCGGAATTTGGCAAAAGCCTATAATCAGGCTGAAATTACCGCCGCCAAGCGCAATAATAAGCCGGTTCCGCCTGAATTGGACGCCGAAACTCTGGGCAGCCGAGAAAAAATCGGCGAGTATCTGCGTTCTATTTATCAATATCAATACTAAGCGGCAATGAAAGACTTAAAGTTTAAAATAGAAAGTCCGTTTGAGCCGTCGGGCGACCAACCGCAGGCCATAAAAGAGCTGTGCGAGGGCGTGGAGCGGGGCGAGCGCAATCAGGTGCTGCTGGGAGTTACCGGCTCCGGCAAAACTTTCACGATGGCGAAAATTATTGAGCAGTGCCAGCGTCCGGCTTTGATTATGGAGCCTAACAAAATTTTGGCGGCGCAGCTGTATTCGGAAATGAAAGAGTTTTTTCCCAACAACCGCGTAGAATATTTTGTGTCGTACTATGACTATTATCAGCCTGAAGCCTATATTCCGAAAACCGACACTTATATAGAAAAAGATTCGGCGATTAACGAACAAATAGACCGTATGCGCCACGGTGCGACCCGTAATGTTTTGGAAGAGCGCGATGTGATTATTGTTGCTTCCGTGTCGTGCATTTACGGCTTGGGCAGTATGGAATCTTATTCTTCCATGGTATTCCAGCTGAAAGTCGGCGATGTGGTGGATATTCACGAAGTAAACAAGCATTTGACCGAGCTTCTTTATGAGCGCTGCAGCGTTAATTTTGTACGCAGCACCTTCCGTGTGCAGGGCGATACTTTGGATATTTTTCCGGCGCACTATGAAGATAGGGCGTGGAGAGTTTCATTTTTCGGCGATGAAATAGAAGAAATTTATGAGTTTGATGTCTTGACCGGTAAAAAAACACGGCAGCTGGATGAAATAACCGTTTATCCGGCTAACCACTATGTAACGCCGCGTCCGGCGCTGTCGCAGGCGATGACGCATATTAAAGAAGATTTGGAAATCCGCTTAAAACAATTCAAAAATGAAGATAAATTGCTGGAAGCGCAGCGTTTGGAGCAGCGTACGCGTTTTGACTTGGAAATGATGGACACTACAGGACATTGCAAGGGGATTGAAAACTATTCGCGCTATTTGACGGGACGCGCCCCCGGCGAACCGCCTCCGACTTTATTTGAATATTTTCCAAAAAACGCTTTGCTTTTTATTGATGAAAGCCACATTGCCGTGCCGCAAATCGGGGCGATGTACCGCGGCGACCGCAACCGTAAAATGACATTGTCGGACTATGGTTTCCGCCTGCCGTCGTGTTTGGATAACCGTCCGCTGAAGTTTGAAGAATGGGATAAAATGCGTCCGCAGACCATCTTTGTTTCGGCTACCCCCGGAGAATGGGAAATGGCGCAGAGCAAAGGCGTGTTCTCGGAACAGGTTATCCGCCCGACCGGCTTGACCGACCCGCTGTGCATTGTGCGTCCGGTAGAAAATCAGGTTGACGATTTAATGGAAGAATGCCGCAAAACCGCAGCTAAAGGCGAGCGGGTTTTGGTAACGACTCTAACCAAAAAAATGGCAGAAGATTTAACCGAATATCTCAAAGACAACGGCGTCAAAGTCCGCTATATGCACTCGGATATAGACACCTTGGAACGTATAGAAATTATCCGCGATTTGCGTTTGGGCGTGTTTGACGTGCTGGTCGGCATCAACCTTTTGCGCGAGGGCTTGGATATTCCGGAATGTTCGCTGGTGGCGATTTTAGACGCAGACAAAGAGGGTTTTCTGCGTTCCACCCGTTCGCTGATTCAAACTATCGGGCGAGCCGCGCGCAACGCTGAGGGCAGGGTAATTTTGTATGCAGACAAGATGACGGACTCTATTAAAGTTGCCTTAGAAGAAACCGAGCGCCGCCGCAAAAAACAGACAGAATATAATATTGCCCACGGCATTACTCCGCAGACCATTAAGAAAAGCATTTCTTCCACTCTCAAAGAAATGACCGAGACTGATTTTGTTAAAGATGAAACCAAGGATGTGGAGAAAATTAAGAATATTGAAAAAATGACGAAAGAATATACTAAACTTATGAAAGAAGCGGCTCAGAATCTGGAATTTGAGCAGGCTATGGTATATCGTGACAAACTCAAAGAACTTGAAGCCTTAGCCCTGAAAATGTAAAAAATATGCCTTTAATTTTAGAAATCAGCAGCGATAACCGCATAATCAGCTTAGAAGACAAAGTGTTAACCGTGCGGCAGCAGGATGAGATTACGGCGGAAATTCCTTTGCGTGAGGTGCGGGCGGTGTTTGTAACGGCGCAGAATACGCTGTTTGGGCAGAACTTGCTGCAGAATCTGACTGATAAAAATATTCCGTTTGTAATATTGGATAAGAATTTCAGTCTGATAAGCGTGCTGGCGCCGTATTCATATACTGACGGCAGAGGAAAAGTTCATATTCGGCAGCTGGAAGCGCGGAGCGGGTTATATAAAAAAATCTGGCAGGCTATAGTGACCGAAAAAATTAAAAACCGCTCCAAAGTTCTGCGCTCCCTGCACAAAAAAGATAAGCTGCAGAAGCTGGTCAATCAGGTGTTTATCGGCGATAGCCGCGATATTAACGATAAATCGGAACATTTGTATTTTACGGAAATGTTCGGCGCAGAGTTTCAGCGCGCTTTGCAGCCGTTTGGGATTAACGCTTTTTTGCAATACGGCTATATGCTGCTGCAGGTGCTGGCTTTGCGGTATATTTGGTGGCAGGGGCTTAATCCGTCTCTTAATTTTAACCCGAAGCAGAACCAAAATTATTTCGGACTGGCCGAAGACGTGACCGAGGCTTATAAGCCGCTGGTAGAAAAGTTGGTTTATGAGATTTTTACCCGCGACAATTTAGAAAATAATCAGCCTCTGACCGCAGAATATAAAGCCGAGCTGCTGCATCTTTTAAATAAGAGCTATTATGACAGCAAACGCCTGATTTCACTCTTTGAATTGGTGCGGAAAACGGTTGCCGAAGCGTCGGCTTCTTTGCGTCAAAATGAAGTGCGGCTGGCTTTTTCTAATTATCTTATAGAAGTAAAAGAAATGTAGCTATTTATAAGAAGCACGTTTGATTCTGTCGTTAATGGCAAGTCCGAGTCCGTTCTGCGGTATCGGCGCCATGGCGATTTTGGCAAATTTATCCTGTGCGTCGGCCAGCCGCATATAAGCGAACAAGTTCTCCGCCGCTTCGGTTAGGCTTCCGCTTGGGCTGAGGTTTAAGTCGCCGTCTAATTTGCCGAACCCGATATAAAATTCATCGGCTTCCGGCTTTTCGGCGTTAATCCGCAAAGTATGCTTCGGCGCATAGTGGCGCAGAAGCTGCCCCGGAGCAGTCGGAAGTTCCGGATTGCCGACGGAAATCAGCACTTCTTCGCCTAAAAATTCTTCAATATCTTCTTTAGCGGTGCCGCCGGCGCGCAGCAGCACGACTTTGTTGGTCGTCAGGTCTATAATGGTGGATTCTACACCGACGCTGCAGGCGCCTCCATCTAAAATCAAATCAACCTTGTCGCCTAAACCATCGGCCACATGCTGAGCTGTGGTTGGACTTATGGATTGATATTTGTTGGCGGAAGGTGCTACAATCGGCACGCCTGAAGCTTTAATCAGAGCAAGGGCAATCGGGTGGCGCGGCATACGCACAGTCAGAGTGCGCAAACCGGAACAAGCCAAATCAATGCTCGGATTTTCTTCTATGCGGCGCAATACAAAAGTCAGCGGCCCCGGCCAAAAACGTTTGGCTAGCGCAAAAACTCGTTCATCTGTAGCTGCGTATTCTTTCAGAAAATCAATTTCTGCAATATGAGAAATAAGCGGGTCAAAATGCGGTCGTTGCTTAGCTGCAAAAATATTGGCAACCGCTTTGCTGTTATATACATTGGCGCCCAGTCCGTAAACGGTTTCTGTCGGAAAAGCCACTAATCCGCCGTTTTTTATAATTTCTGCCGCTTTCTCTATGTTTTCGGCTGAATTTTGATAAATATTGTTCATTTTTTTTCACTATATATTAAATATTTGCGCTAAAGCGTAGTCAATTTCCGTTTCAGGATAACTGTCTAGCACTTTCATATCTTCTCTGTCAACAATTTGATATTGCTTTGTTATAAAATTAAAAACCAGTAAATCAAAATCGTTATAGCCGAGTAAAAGAGTTTTTTCGGGTTTGGAAATTTGTTCATTACAGTCTATAATATCCAATTCATCATCAACTGTTGCGCCAAATAAATAAGCGCCGTTTGCTTTTACGCCGTTGTATTGTTTCAAAAAATCCGCATAGCTTTGGGGGATTCCTTCTAGCCCCATACCGAATAAAACTTTTTGCGCCACAATCAAAGCTTCCGGTTCTAGTTTTTCACCAGAGGCTATGTTTTGATTTTTTAACTGTTCCGTAAAATTGTTCATGTTTTACCTTCTGCTGTTATTTTTGCGCTGAGTAGCCAACCATTTGGAAAATTTTTGTAAATTTTCAGAATTTTTCCCTATTTTTTCGGTCAAAAAGTTCAACCCTGCGGTGCTGCGCTGAATTGCGGTGTTATTATAAGGAATATTATATTTTTCGGCAATGTTAATTTCATTTTGCATGCGCTGTTCCATTTCTTGCATATAGTTTACAACATTGGCTTTATCTTCAGCTTCGCGTTTTTTGAAAGATATTGTTTTTTCAAAGTCATAATAAATGCTGTCTTGTTCGTTAAAACCTAAAATAGACACCATATACGGACTACTGGCGTTTAGTCTTTGATAGAAGTTGTTCATTTGATTTTGCTTGTAAACGGCATCAAATAAATGATAATAATTGCGGTGCATCATGGCTTCTGCCAGCAGCATATTATGCGGATAATTAGCTTTGGCCAAATAACCGCTGCTTGCCGTAAATTGCACGGCCCGTTTATGATGGAGTTCAAGTTTTGGCAAAGAGCTTTTATCTAAAGGCAATCCGTTTTCGTTGCGTGCTAAAAGCAAAAATCCCTTATTTTCATCTATAAGTCTGTTTGTGAAAGCGGTGGAAATTGTGTCGCCGACATTTATGTCAGATATATCATAACCGGCGCGTTCCAAATCTGTCAAAACACGTGGGGTATAATTTGTTTCGGTTACAATAAGTGTGTTGATGTCTGTGTGTCCGAAACGTCTCATTGCGTTACAAAGAGAAATAGCGCAGCGAGGGTCATTTCCTTTTTTTATCAGCTGCTGTTCAAATTGTTTGCCGCAATGACGCATAAAGTCTTTAACCAAACGAACTCTTAGATTCTTTTGAGGGTCAATAAAATTAGCGGCTTTATTTTCGCTGTCAGGTTTGAATGAGTTGTATATAACATCGCAATAATCATTGACGGTCATTATTTTTAAGGCATCCGGATTTATTTGTTTTTTATATAAATACCCTTTTATTTTATTTTCAATAGAGCGAAAACTTTCAAATTGTCTAAAGACGCGCCAACTTGGAGAATTTTTCATGTCATAGTCAGAAAACTTGACCGCCACGGCATTTTTCGGCGCGGTAAAATATTTATACAGGGGACTAAGCTGATGCTCCGGACGTTTATTGATTTTTCCGTAGCAATCCATACGGATAATACGTTTTTCATCATCTGCCAAAGGCTCAAAATCGCCATTATCAATATGAGAGTCGGTTAAAAAATGAATTTTCTCCAGATGTTCTTCCGCCATGTCGGCAAATTTAGCCGCCGTGCCGCGCTGCGGATGACTTTCCTGATTTTTTACAATATCATGAAGCGTTACCACCATCAAAATTTGCTGCGGATAAGAAAGACTAAGAAATCTTTCTTCAAAATTACTCGGTTCGCACAAAATATCCCAGATTATCCGATTGTCGTCCGAAAGCTTGTCTTTCAGGATTTGATGTGGCTGCGCAGATTTTTGTGCAGGCATTTCTGTTTGCGTCAGTAAGTGTTTTCTTGCGTATTTGCTGCCTTTTTGTCCCATTTTAAAATCCTGTCTGTCTTTTGTCTAAAGTATATAATAAAATAAAAAAATGTCTACCATTTTTTGCAAAAAAAGTGTAATTACTGAATAAGTGATTAAATATATATTATAAAGGAGATTGCAATGGTGGAATTTGTTATAGGAAAAAATATTAAAACCGCTGGCGATAAAGTCTTGATTGCGTCTAAAGCGTCAGAAATTATCGGTTTGTTGTCGGATAAAGAGAAATTTTTGACATCGGCAATAAAAAAACAAACTGCCGAAAGCGGAATAAAAGCCTATGATTTGGGTGATTATAAACTGATTGCGTCTGTTGTCAATCCAAAGATGACGGCTGTTGAGTGGCAAAATTTTGCCGGAAAAATTTATTCAAATATCAAAAATTGCCGTGAGGTGAAAGCTGACCTGTTTGGAGCAAATGAATATGCTTACGATTTTGCTTTTGGTTTGGAGTTAGCGTCTTATTCTTTTGACAAATATTTTACGGCTAAACCGGAATCGTTTTATCCTAAGTTGGAGCGTGTCATATTTACCGGAGTGTCTGATTTGACAGGTTACAAAAAACTTTCCGGTTTGGCAAACGCCGTGCGCTATGCCCGCGATTTGATTAACGAGCCGGCAAACTATTTGACACCAGAGGTTTTTGCCGCCGACATCCGCCGTTTGGAGTATCTTGGTTTAGAAGTCAAAATTTTAGACGAGAAAGCGATGAAAGAACGCGGTTTCGGCTTGGCTTTGGCGGTGGCTCAAGGTTCGGTAAACAAGCCGCGTGTGGCGGTCATTAAATGGAAAGGAAATAAAGAAAGCGAGGATTTTTCCGTTGGGCTGGTAGGCAAGGGTGTTACCTTTGACAGCGGCGGTATTTCCATCAAACCGGCTGCCGGTATGGGCGAAATGAAACAAGATATGGCCGGTGCTGCGGCTATGGTGGCAGTGATGAAGTCGCTGGCTCTGCAGCAAGTGCAAAAAAATGTGGTTGCCGTTGTGGGGTTAGTAGAAAATATGCCTTCCGGCAGCGCCTATCGTCCGGGGGATATTTTCCGTTCTATGTCGGGACAAACTGTGGAAGTGCAAAATACCGACGCCGAAGGACGTTTGGTTTTGGCCGACTGCCTGACCTATATTCAAGAGGAGTATAAGCCGGAATATGTTGTGGATATGGCAACTTTGACCGGAGCTATTGTGATTGCTTTGGGACATAGTTACGCCGGTTTGTTCAGCAATAATGCTAAATTGGCAAAAGCTTTGAATGTGGCAGGCGAACATTGCGGAGAGCTTTTGTGGCAGTTGCCGATGAACGCCGAGTTTAACAAACAAATGGATTCGACTGTGGCTGATATGAAAAACGTTGGCGGACGCGCCGCCGGTTCTTGCACCGCCGCTTGTTTTTTACAGCGCTTTGCCAAAAAAGAAACAAAGTGGGCGCACGTTGATATTGCCGGTATGGATTTGGTTGAAGAACCAAAACCGCTGTATCCAAAGGGCGCAAGCGGATTTGGTGTACGGCTGATAAATCAATTTATCAACGAATTATAAGTGTTAGATGAAAATTTTACTTGAAAATTTCATCTTTAATGCTAAATTAAGCCCAGTTTTTGAAACTATATGCCCGTGCGGGGCTGTCCGCACAACAATTTGACTTAGGAGAATAATAATATGGTTGTTCGCGTTGGTATTAATGGATTCGGTCGTATCGGCCGTTTGGTTTTCCGCGCTGCTCAGGCAAGAAATGATATTGAAATCGTTGGCATTAACGATTTGATTGATGTTGATTATATGGCTTATATGCTGAAATATGACACAATGCACGGTCGTTTCAACGGTACTGTTGAAGTTAAAGACGGTAAATTGGTTGTAAACGGCAAAGCTATCCGCGTTACTGCAGAAAAGAACCCTGCTGATTTGAAATGGGGCGACATCAACGCTGATTATGTTGTAGAATCTACAGGTTTGTTCCTGACAAAAGAAAAATCTCAAGGTCACATTGACGCCGGTGCTAAATATGTTGTTATGTCTGCACCTTCTAAAGATGACACTCCGATGTTTGTTTGCGGCGTAAACACCGATTCTTATGTTAAAGGCACTCAGTTTGTTTCTAACGCATCTTGCACCACAAACTGCTTGGCACCAATTGCTAAAGTTTTGAACGACACATTCGGCATTAAAGATGGTTTGATGACAACTGTTCACTCTACAACTGCTACTCAAAAAACCGTTGATGGTCCGTCTGTAAAAGATTGGAGAGGCGGTCGTGCTGCTTCTGGCAACATTATCCCTTCTTCTACCGGTGCTGCAAAAGCTGTTGGTAAAGTTATTCCGGCTTTGAACGGCAAATTGACTGGTATGTCTATGCGTGTTCCGACTTTGGACGTTTCTGTTGTAGACTTGACAGCCAACCTGGCTAAACCTGCCACTTATGAAGAAATTTGCGCTGCTATGAAGAAAGCTTCTGAAGGCGAATTGAAAGGCATTTTGGGCTACACTGAAGATGCAGTTGTTTCTTCTGATTTCTTGGGCGATTCTCACACATCTATCTTTGATGCCAAAGCCGGTATTCAATTGACAGATACTTTCGTAAAAGTAATCAGCTGGTACGACAACGAATGGGGTTATTCAAACAAAGTTTTGGATTTGATTGCCCACATGGCTAAAGTAAACGGCTAATTTTTTGTTCCCCGTTTCAGGCGAAAAGCGGTTGGCTTAGTGCTGCTGCTTTTGGCTTGGGCGGGGAGAGTTTTTTATGAATATGTAAGGAAAAACAATGCAAGGATATAAAACTATTGAAGATTTAGGTAATTTGAACGGCAAAGTTGTTATGTTGCGCGCCGATTTGAATGTGCCTATGGATGAAAATTTCCACGTAACCAACACAGCTCGTATTGACCGCACTGTTCCAACCATTAAATTGTTGATGGAAAAAGGCGCAAAAGTTGTGGTTATTTCTCACTTTGGCCGTCCGGAAGGCAAGGGCGATGTTAAAAATTCTTTGAGCCACGTTGCTCCGGAATTGGAAAAAGCTTTGGGCAAACATGTTGTGTTTGTTGACGATTGTATCGGCGAAAAAGTTGCCGACGCCGTTAAAGCTATGAAAGCTGACGAAGTTTTGTTATTGGAAAACTTGCGTTACTACAATGAAGAGAAAAAAGGCGATGAAGCTTGGGCTGCAGAATTGGTTAAACCGGCTGATGTTTATGTTTCTGACGCCTTCTCAACAGCTCACCGCGCTCACGCTTCTATTGTGGCTGCCGCTAAATTGCGTCCGTCTGCAATGGGCTTGTTGATGGCTGAAGAAGTAAACGCTTTGACCACAGGTTTGAACGACCCGAAACGCCCGTTGATGGCTATTGTCGGCGGTTCTAAAGTTTCTACCAAATTGGATTTGTTGAACAACTTGGTTAAAAAAGTAGATAAATTGGTTATTGCCGGCGGTATGGCTCATACTTTCTTGAAAGTTCAGGGCGTAGACGCTATCAATGAAAAGAACTCATTGGTGCAAATGGATATGCTCGACACAGCTAAAGAAATTTTGGCTACTGCAAAAGCAAATAACTGCGAAATCATTTTGCCGTCTGATATTGTTTCGGCTAAAGAATTTGCCGCAAACGCTGAACACGCAACTTATGATTTGGATAAAATTCCGGCTGACGGCACATTGCTCGATGTTGGTAAAAAATCTATTGAAAACATCAACAAAAAGCTTGATGAATGCAAAACTTTGGTTTGGAACGGCCCGTTGGGCGCATTTGAATTGAAGCCTTTTGATAACGCTACCAACAAAGTAGCTCAACACGCTGCTGCTTTGACTGAAGCTGGCAAATTAACATCTGTTGCCGGTGGCGGTGATACGGTTTCTGCTTTGGCAAATGCCGGTGTTGATACAAAATTCACATACGTTTCAACCGCAGGCGGTGCTTTCCTTGAATGGATGGAAGGCAAGGAATTGCCAGGTGTTGTGATTATGAAAAAATAATCATAATTTTTGATTTTTTACCCCGCCGCAGGTTTTACCCTTCCGGCGGGGTTTTAGTAAAAAATGAAACAGCGAGCAAACTACATAAATAACATGTAATGTATATAGTTATCTGGATACGGTCGAAAAAAATCTAAGTTTCATCTCACAATAAGTGTTGTCGTTGCATATTTCACAAGCCTGTTTCATCTCGCTGAGAGTTAGATTGCTAAGGCATTTTTTTATATCATCGTCACAAAAAGCATCTCCGTAAGCGCCGAAATAGCCTTTCTTGCCATATATCAAAATTGATGCAATTGGATAGTGTAGAGGTTTTATCAGGTCTTTGAATAAGGTTAAGCAAATATCTTGGGAAAAGCCTCCGGCGATTTCCGTTCCTTGCAAATCAACACTATGTCCTCCTATATTTATGATAAAAGAAAAACTGACGAAAGAGGAATAGAAAGAGAGTAAATTACCGTTGGAATCCCATATTTGAAGACTATTCATTTTTTTCCAGCTTGGCGGAATGATACCGGAAGCTTGTAAAACATCGACCAATCCTATTTGGGAAGAATTATTTTTACTGACATGTTCAAGCTCGTCCAGATGCTCTAAAATATTTGTGATAAGCATAGTATAATCATCAAGCATTTTATTTATTTTATACTTTTGCATCGCTTTGGAGTAGCCCGCGATGCCGCCCACGCTCAGCACTCCGACTATCGCCAATACGCCCAGCATTTCAATCATAGAGCGTCCCACGCTGCAGACGTCATTGCGAGCAACGCGAAGCAATCCAGAACCCAAACCAGAAACGTCATACTTGTCACCACACCCTACTGGCTGTGGCAGACGAGTATCTATGACTTTGTTGCCAACGGCAACGCATAATGTGTTATTTCCGAATGTGTGATTTTTTTCGCCGAACTCTGCAAAAACACGCTGAGCGGCAAAAAATGCGCCTTTAATCAGATGCTTAGTATTTGCAGAGAGAGAGAGAGAGACCTTTGAATAGCTTATTTTTCATCTTTCTTTCCTCTAAAATTAAGTTAATTTACAGCGTTTATTCTACACCAGCCTCACTCCATAAGTCAACCGTAAAATCAAAGCGTTGGAAGAGGCGGAAGTGTGTAAAAAAAACGACCGTTTAAAAGGGACAGTTTTTAGGCTGTTTTTAGTAATGTAACAGAGGTTGTTAAGAAATGCAATAAATTTTTATATTTGCGATGTTTTTTGCGGTTTTGTGAGAATTTTCAGCGTCTTGTTTTGAATGTGTAAAAATAACGGTCGTTTTTTTTACACATAATAGGAGTAATAAGATGTTGAAGAGCAGAGAATTTTTAATAGGAAAGAACAGGGGAGCGGAGTATGGATTGCTTCGGCGTTACACTCCTCGCAATGACCTTTGCTCTGCTGGGCGTTCCATGATAGAAATGCTCGGAGTTTTAGCCATTATCGGAGTGCTAAGCGTTGGCGGCATCGCAGGCTACTCCAAAGCGATGGAAAAGTTTAAGGTCAATAAAATTGTTGATGATTTTAATATGTTGATTTTTAATTTAATGGAGCATAAAGACAGTCTTGCCAAAGGTGCAAATTTTCAAAATAACGTTGATCATCTTGCAGATATTGTATATTCCTTGAATTTAGTGCCAAATACTTGGAAGCATCCCAACGCCAACTATCTTACAGATAGCATGGGAAATTGGCTTACATCGTATTACAGAGTAAATCAATCGGAATCATATAACGGGATTGTTATTGACTATTCATTGGGGAGCGCTGCCGATGTGGTCGAGAGCTTTAATAATAAATTGTGTTTTGAGTTGTTTAAGACCATTATTATTCCGCTGCATGGCGCATTAAAAAGAGGACGTATTTATCCGGATGAGAGTACAATTTATTTTGGCGATGCCTATTGCGGTACAGAAAATACCCCATGCCTGAAGGACTTGAATTTTACTAAAGTGAAACAAATTTGCAATTCTTGCACGGACAATACGGCGCCTTGCCATATTACTGTTAATTTTTAAAATTCAATATTGATATAACAGCCAGCAGAGCCTTTGCAGCCGTCGCAAGCGGCGTTTATATCTGCCAGAGTAAGCTGGCTCAGACATTGCCTGCCGTTTTTATGGCAGAATTTTTCGCCATAATATTTAACGGCGGTTCCTTTGGATGCTCGTACCCATGCATTAAACATTGTTCCCTGCAGCGGTTTAAACACATCTCTAAACATTGCCGTGCATAATTGACCGGAAAAAGAGCGAGTGGCATACCCTTCTTTTTGATATACTTCTAAATATAATTCCAATAAATATCTTTTATTGCTCAATAGTGTGCGTAAATTGAAACCATTGCTGTCAACCAGATAATAATCGCCGCTTTTCTTTCTCCAGGTTTCCGGCACTAAATTTGATGCTTTTATAAATTCGGCAATTCCCGGACCGGCGCCGAAGTTAATCCGATTTTTGTCAGCGCTGGCAAGTAGGAGGTATTGATGTTTTCAGCATTTTTTATTAAACGTCCGCGTTTTTCGTTTGTTATTTCTATTTTGATTGTGCTGGTCGGAATTTTGGCGCTGTTCAATCTGCCGGTGGCTCTTTATCCGGAAGTTACTCCGCCGCAGATTACAGTCAGCGCTTCGTACCCTGGAGCCAGCGCCGATGTGATTGCCAAAACAATCGGTATTCCATTGGAAGATGAAATCAACGGCGTGGAAGATATGATTTATATGGACTCTTCATCTGAAGATTCATCATATAAATTGACTGTCACCTTCAAAACCGGCGTGGATCCGGATATGGCACAGGTAAAGGTGCAAAACCGCGTGCAGCAGGCAACTTCTAAAATTCCGGAAGAAGTCTCGCGCCAGGGAATTTCCGTACAGCGTGAATCTTCCAATATTTTGGGCTATATTGTGTTTTCATCGCCGGATGATTCCTTGGATGAAAAGCAGATTGCCGATTATGTTTACAACAATATTCAGCGTATGCTGGCAAAAATTCAAGGCGTGGGCAGCGTTGATGTGTATTCGGCGCAGCTCAGCATGCGCGTGTGGCTGAACGCCGATAAAATGGCGGCTCTGCAAATTACCGCCGATGAAGTTTACAGCGCGATTTCCGGTCAAAACTATCAGCCGACATTGGGTAAAGTCGGCGCGGCTCCGACAGGAGGCAGCAATCCGATGGTTTACACTTTGCAAACTCAAGGCCGTATGTCAACAGCCGAAGAATTTGAAGAAATTATTGTCCGTACGGCCGAGCAGGGCGGATTGGTGCGCTTAAAAGACGTTGCAACTGTGGAATTGGGACAGGAAACATACGCTACTTCCGGTCTGTATAACGGTAAAAGCGCGGTTCCGGTGTCGCTGAGCCTTTCTTCCGGTGCCAATGCGCTGGAAACGATGAAATCGGTCAAACAGGCTTTGCACGAAGCGGAAGCTCTTTTTCCGCAAGGTTTAACCTACGGCATTTCTTACGATTCTACAAAGTATGTTGACGCTTCTGTGGAAGAAGTGGTGTTTACGCTGTTTTTAACCTTGTTATTGGTGGTCGGCGTTTGCTATTTCTTTTTACAGGACTTTTATTCTACGCTTATTCCGACTTTGACGATTCCAGTTTCCATTTTGGGAACATTCGCCGTGATTTTGGCTCTTGGCTACAGTATCAATATGTTTACGCTGTTTGCTATGCTTCTGGCTATCGGCGCGGTAGTTGACGACGCTATTGTGGTGGTGGAGCGCGTGGTGTTTTTGATGCAGAATGAAAAACTTAACGCCAAAGACGCAACCATGAAAGCTATGAGCGAAATAACCGGCGCGCTGGTTGCCACTTCGTGCGTGTTGCTGGCTATTTTTGTGCCGGTCGGCTTCTTGGGCGGTATTGTCGGTAAAATTTATCAGCAATTTTCTGTCACTATCGCTACGGCAATTATGTTTTCATTATTAAACGCTTTAACTTTGTCGCCGGCGCTTTGTTCGCTGTTGATTAAAAATATCAAACCGCGTACTTCCGGATTTTGGTACGAAGTTAATAAAACGATTAACAATGTGATACATTTTTATGCCCGCACCGTGTCTTTTTTGGCGAAAAAGTTGAAAGTTGTGTTCGCAATTATGGTATTGCTGTTCGGTTTGGTCGGAATTTTATTCGCCACAGCGCAAACTTCGTTTATTCCGGATGAAGACCAAGGCATCTTGGTTATGAGCATGCAGCTGCCGGAGGGAGCTTCAAAGCTGCGTACGATGTCTCTGATTGAAAAAGTCGGAGCTTTAATCCGTGAAGAAAAAGACGTTGACAACGTTTCTGATGTTATCGGCTATTCACTTATGGGCGGAAGAGGCGAAAACGTTTCTATGTCGTTTATCGTTTTAAAGCCTTGGGAAGAGCGCAAGCGTCCGGAACAATATTCAACCAATATCCTGAATCGTCTGCGGGCTAAAATGCAGCAATTTCCGGAAGCTGAATTTCAGTTTTTTGAAATGCCGGCAATTCCGGGGTTAGGTACGGCAAACGGTTTGGATATCCGCTTGCAATCACGCCAAACGATGGATTACCAAAAACTTGACGCAGCTTTGCAAAGCTTTTTAGGCAAAATCAATCAGCTGCCGGAAGTGGCGTATGCTTACACCACCTTCAACGCCAAAACCCCGAATATCTTTTTGGATATTGACCGCGTGAAAGCGGAAACGATGAAAGTCCCGATGAGCAAGATTTTTTCAACTTTGGAAACATATCTGGGCTCGTCTTATGTTAACGATATCAATCTCGGTACTCAGGTTAATAAAGTGATGATTCAGTCTGACTGGAAATACCGCGATAATATTGACAACATCAACGAGCTTTATGTGCAGAATAATCTGGGGCGCATGGTGCCGCTGCGCGGTTTGGTGGACTTGCACAAAGTTTTGGCTCCGCGTGTGGTTGAACGCTATAATCAATATCCGGCGGCTTCTATCACGGCTGTGCAGAAACCGGGGTCTTCAACCGGCGATGCTATGTCGGCGGTGGAAAAACTGATTAGCAGCCTGCCGAAAGGTTTTGCTATTGAATGGTCAACCATGAGCTATCAGGAAAAAACAACAAACGGGCAAATCGGTTATTTGCTGCTGTTGTCGCTGACTTTTGCCTATCTGTTTTTGGTGGCGCAGTATGAAAGCTTTATTATTCCGATTCCGGTTCTGCTTTCGTTGTCGGTTGCCGTAAGCGGGGCTATGCTTGGCCTGTTCTTCAGCGGTATGCCGCTCAGCATTTATTCTCAGCTGGGAATTATTTTGCTGGTGGGCATGGCTAGTAAAAACGCTATTCTGATTGTGGAATTTGCCCGAGATGAACGAGCTAAAGGCGCAACTTTGGTTAATGCGGCGGTACGCGGTCTGCGTGAACGTTTCCGCGCGGTGCTGATGACTGCTTCGGCCTTTATTTTGGGCGTGTTCCCAATGGTGATAGCCGGAGGCGCAGCCGCAGCCAGCCGTCAAGCTATCGGCGTGCCGGTATTCTACGGAATGCTCATCGGCACACTCGGCGGCTTGTTCATTATTCCGATGGTCTATGTGCTGGTGCAAAGCCTATATGACAAGATTAGAAAACTAATCTGATTAAATGAAATTCATTTAGGATTTTTTATAAGTAAGATTTTTTCTACATGCGGAAAAAATCTTACTTTGCATTTTAACTGATGTATATGGAATTTTTTTAGGGGAAAACAGTAAAAAATACTTGAATTTTTGAACAGATGCGCTGATTATAAAAACGTTCACGGGGCTATAGCTCAGCTGGGAGAGCGACAGGTTCGCAATCTGTAGGTCGGGAGTTCAATCCTCCTTAGCTCCACCACTAAGAACATAAGGCTTTCAGAAAAACTGCAAGCCTTTTTTTATTATAAAAAATATCCCCTTAAAAATGAATTTTCAAAGGGATATCAAAAAATGCTATGTAAAAGCCTAGTCGCGTTCATGTCCTTTTATATGGCGCAGAGTATCAATCGGCAGGCTGTCATGTTTGTGTAAATCAGCTTGCTTAAGCGTATCTTTAGGCTCGCTGCTTTTAGGAGCGGCAATGGTATCGCTGACAAATTCCGGCTCAGTTTTTACCGGATAGCTGCGGCGCATGCCGGCGCGCTCCTGAGCTTTGATTTGCTCTAATCTTTCGCGCTTTTTCTGCAAAGCCTGTTCTTGCAGCTCATCGGCGCGGCGCTGCAGGTTCAGAGCATAGTTTTTCCGGTCGCCGACAACTTTGATTTTGCGGTCAATCACAATCAGGCTGTTATTGGCTTTTAAAACGCCGTCGTCATAAGTTTCTACCATATAGCTGTCGCCGTTTGGCAAATCATATTCTTCTAAATGCGTTTTCTGACCGGCGCGGGTGCGTTCAAGAGCGGCTTGCTCATTATTATCCAAACCCCATACAAGCTGCTTATATCCTTCGTCTTTCATGCTGCTGTTTCTGTAAACCGTAACTTCAACCTTATGCAGGCGCACCGGATTGTTATACATGTCTACATCGTTATTGGTTTCGGCCGACAGCATATCCTGAACAGGCTCTTTTTCCGGCTGCTTATTATTTGTGCATCCGGTCATCGTGGTTAATCCCAGCCCCATGCCGAGGGCGATTGTTTTCAGCTTATCTTTCAAATTCATTTTATTCTCTCCTAAGTTAAGGATAATATAGTCTGAAAAGTGTTTTTTGTCAATAATTTATTCACAGTAAAACGTGATTTTTCCAAAATAAATTGCATTTGCCGGCAGCTGCTTTAGAATAGCGTAAACAAAAGGAAAATACTATGCTGAATATCTTGTGGACATCGTTTTTTATTGTTAGTTTCATTGCTGCGGCAATACAATCTTTTTTTATGGGGAATCCGCAAATTTGGACGGAACTGGCTAATCATTTGTTTGAGGCGGCGACCGGGGCTTTTCAGCTGGCGCTTAATTTGACCGGAATGCTGTGCTTGTGGCTGGGGCTTTTGAAAATTGCCGAAAAATCCGGACTGACGGAAATCTTTGCTAAAGCTTTGCGTCCGTTTTTCAAAATGATTATGCCGGAATTGCCGCAGAACAGTCTGGCTATCGGCTCTATGGTTATGAATATGGCGGCAAATATGCTGGGGCTGGATAACGCGGCCACGCCGATGGGACTGAAAGCGATGGAGCAGCTGCAAGAAGCAAATCCGCACAAAGAGCAGGCTTCTAAGGCGCAGATTATGTTTATAGTCCTCAATGCCTCGTCGCTGACGATTTTGCCGATTTCTATTTTAATGTACAGGCATCTGCAGGGCGCAAGCAATGCCGGAGCAGTATTCGTGCCGATTTTGCTGGCGACCCTGTGTTCTACGCTGGCCGGATTTTTAGCCGTCGCCGTCACGCAGAAACTGCCGGTTTTTAATCGTAAAATGCTGATGTATTTAGCCGCCGTCATAGCCGTAATCGGCGGGATTGCTTATGGCTTTTACCAGCTGAATCCGGAGCAGCGCCTGACTTTTTCCGAAACCTGCGGAAATGCGCTGATTTTAAGCTTTATTACTTTCTTTTTGCTATTCGGCGCCTATAAAAAGCTGAATTTATATGAAACATTTATCGCCGGTGCTAAAGAGGGCTTTCAAATTGCGGTGCAGATTATCCCTTATTTAGTGGCAATGCTGGCGGCTATTGCGGTTATGCGCTATTCCGGCGTGCTGGACGCTTTGCTGTGGGGCTTTGAAAAGCTTTTTGCCGGATTGGGCTGCAATACCGATTTTGTCGGCGCGCTGCCTACGGCTTTGATGAAACCGCTTTCCGGCAACGGAGCCAGAGCTTTGATGATTGAAACAATGCAAAATTACGGAGCCGACAGCTTTCAGGCTTTTGTTGCGGCGGTTATTCAAGGTTCTACGGAAACAACTTTTTATGTAGTGGCGCTCTATTTCGGGGCGGTTAAAATTGCCAAAACCGGAGCGGCTTTGCCGTGCGCTTTGTTTGCCGATTTTATCGGCGTGGTTGCGGCCATAGTTATTTCATATATTTTTTATTAAAGGATAAAACATGAAAGTTTTAGTGCAGAAAGTTTTGAACGCGTCGGTTACGGTGAATGGACAGAAAGTTTCGCAGATAGGCAAGGGGCTTTTGCTTTTTGTGGGCGTAGAAAAGGGCGATACGGCGGCTCAGGCGGATTTTTTAGCTAAAAAAACGGTAAATCTGCGGATTTTTGAAGATGAAAATAACAAAATGAATTTGTCGGTTATGGATGTAAAAGGCGAGATTTTGGCGGTTTCGCAGTTTACGCTGGCTGCTGATTTAAGCCGCGGCAACCGTCCTGGGTTTGAGAGCGCGGCGCGTCCCGAAGAAGCTAAGCCGCTGTATGAATATTTTGTAAAACAGCTGCAAGGCTATCAGCTTTTGGTGCAAACCGGAATTTTTCAGGCGGATATGAAAGTTGAGCTGCTGAACGACGGACCTTGTACTTTTATATTGCAAAAATAAAAAAATAGACAAAACTGTTGACTCTTATCTGGAATAATGTATACTGCAGGCAATTACTAATTTTTAATTTTTTATATTTATGGCTATACATTTTTTGAACAGTTTTTTAACAAGAGTTTTGAAACAGGTTAGTGACAAATGGAATCCAAACGGTCCGTGGCGTTTGCCGTCCGAAGCTTATACTATGGAGCATAAGCTGGCATTTTTGGAACGCGAACACTACCTTACGGGACGGACTACCGCGGCAGGCTGGCTGCATGACTGCGACAAGCTGGTAATGTATTTGCTGCCTTGGATGAAAGAAAAGCAAATTCAGAATTGGCACCGCAAACATCAGCCGCATCATGTGGACTATCCTCAGTCTAAAGCTGAGCAGCTTTTGCAGACCTACATAGATTGGGACTGCGCTGTTTTAACTAAGCCGGATAAGCCGCTGGACGCCTACGCAACTCTGCTGCATTTTTACCGCGGCAAACTGCCGCTGATGCTGCCGGTTTGCTTGGCTGTCAATCCGGATGCCGTACAGCCGGAAATTGCTGACTTGGACAAGGCTCGTCAAAAAGGCTTTGATGCTTATTTGTTCGGCGAAAAGATGAACGAAGACACTTGCTATGATTTGCACAAGTATTCTTCTGAGCTTTTGCAGGAGACTTTGACGGGCGATGCTAAAAACGATGTCGCCTACATTCATACGCAGCGTTTAATCAGCAGCATCACAAACGAGCTGAATAAAATTTCAGCCGAGATTGCTGCCGGAAACACCAGCTTGGAAAGTGTTTTGCAGCAAATTCCTCAAAACCTGAGCCAGATGAAGCCGGTTCAGCTGTTTTTGAAAACGCTGGAGCTGCTGGCAAAAAGCCGCAACCAAAAAATAGATTTGGCTAAGTGCTGCGAAATTCTGCGCGACAAGAACCTGCATTTTTTACAGATGGCGCCGAAGTTTAGAATAGAGACCGTGAAACATGGTATTCTTCACAACTACCGCACCGTAATGCCGAATCCTTTTTTAAAGGACTGATGATTTACTGACAAAATTAAACACCGCTGTTTTTTATAGACAGCGGCGTTTAATTTTTTAAATGTGTATTATCCTATCTTTCAAATCTTACGCTGTTGGTTTTGCGAATAGGATAACATTTTTCAGGTAAACTGAAGCTTGCACAACAAGCTTTCAGAATTGGCAAATATTTTTCATCTATGGCAAAATCTTCAGAATACGTATGTTGCAGCAAATCGTGAATATCCGGATTTATCGCCACTTCCTGCGGAATAAAGTGCCTGCAGAAAGCATACATCGCCGCCGCTGGATTTTCAGTATTATAGCCGATTTTCTGCAGTAAAATTTCCGGATTGTTTTCTTCTACTTTTTCTGCGTCATTCAAATCATACCACAATCCGATACCATTTTCGGCCAATTTCTGCCACGGAAAAGCCGCTCCAGGGTCTGGCTTGCGTGTCGGAGCGATATCCGAGTGTCCGACCACGTTTTTTGCCGGAATATGATGACGTTCAATAATCCCCTGACACAGTTCAATCAAACTTTGTATCTGCCGTTCGCTATACGGCTCTTGCCCCATTGACATAGTGCTGATTTCTATACCGATGGAATTATGGTTCAGATTATCAAACTCACGCCATGAGCTTATACCGGCATGCCAAGCGCGTTTTTCTTCCGGCACCAACTTTGTCACATCGCCGTTCAACCCCACCACATAATGCGCGCTGAGTTCTTCTTTTTCCAGCACGGCAATCATATCTTTGGTGTCATGCGCGCTGCAATGCAAAACCAAAGCGCTGATTTTTGCAGGACGTTCATTAAAATACGGCAGCATATGAGTTCTCATTTTTTCCTCTATAAACAAATAAACGAATATTGGGTCGGGTAATCTTTTGGTTGACTGATTAGTCCCAGATGTGTGTTGCGGCGATAGCTGAAATAGCCGTTTTGCGCCGGATATGTATCTATATGCGAATTAACGACATTGTCAATCCCCAAATTATGCAACTTATCTTCCAAGTAGCCGCTTAAATCAAAATAAAAATGCTCGCTGTCTTTTCCGGCGGCAAAATATTTTTCATTAGCGGAATTTTCTTTGAGCAGCGTTGCCCGCATATCATTCTGCACTTCAAACGAAGCTTGCTGCATACAAGGTCCAATCGCGGCGGCAATATTTTTTAGCTCGGCGCCTTTACGCAGCATTAAAGCCACGGTGTTTTCCACCACTCCACGATAAGCTCCGCGCCAACCGGCGTGCGCCGCGCCGATAACCCCGTGTTTGTAATCGGCAAGCAGCACCGGCGCGCAGTCGGCAGTTTTTATACCAAGCAAAATATTGGGATTAGCCGTCACCGCACCATCGGCGGTAATCGTAAATTGCTGCGGTAGGTTTGCTTCTACCACCGTATTGGAAACGCCCTGATTCAGCGTAAACATATCTTCATAATTTTTATGAAAATACGCGGTGATAATCTCAAAATTCTGCCGCACCGCAACTTTTGAATCTTGGCTGTTGTAATTGGTGTTAAGCGAGGCGTATTTCCCCTGCGACACACCGCCTTTGGCGCCAAAAAAGCAATGCTTTGCGGCAATCAAGTTAGAAGCCTGCCAACTCATAAAAAGCTTTCTCCGTATTTCATCGGTTCAAGTCCGTAAAAAGCGCAGATTGTCTGGGCAATATCGGCATAAGTTTGACGCTGTCCAATGTTTTGCGTCTGTACTTTTTTGCCAAACATTATAACCGGCACTTGTTCGCGCGTGTGGTCGGTTCCGGCATAGGTCGGGTCGCAGCCGTGGTCGGCGGTAATAAAGACAATATCATCATCGCTTAAAAGCGGCAGCAGTTCCGGCAGACGAGAGTCAAAATATTCCAATCCACGCGCATAGCCGGCAACATCGCGGCGATGGCCGTAGACCATGTCAAAATCCACAAAATTAGTGAAAACAATCGCATCTTGCGGCGCTTTTTTAACTTGTTCCAGCGTCACATTCCAAAGCTCTTCCAAGCCGCTGGCTTTATAAGCTTGCGTAATTCCCGAACCAGCGTAAATATCGCGGATTTTACCAACCGAAATAACCTCATGTCCGGCATTTGCCGCTTTATTCAAAACCGTAACTTCCGGCGGAGTAACCGAATAGTCGTGACGGTTTTTGGTGCGGGTAAATTCGCCTTTATGCTCGCCCACAAACGGACGGGCGATAATGCGGGCGATGTTATACGGCTTGACCGCCTCAAAAGCGGCTTCGCAAAGTTTATACAGGCGTTCCAGCCCAAAATGTTCTTCATGGCAGGCAATTTGCAGCACGCTGTCGGCGGAGGTGTAAAAAATCGGCTTGCCGGTTTTCAGGTGTTCTTCACCCAATTCTTCTATAATAACCGTGCCGGACGCAGCTTTATTGCCCAATATACCGTCAATACCGCCTTTAGCGCAGATTTCAGCAATCAATTCCGGCGGAAAAGACGGATAATCCGGCTTAAAATAGCCCCAATCAAACAACACAGGAGTTCCAGCCATTTCCCAATGTCCGGAAGTTGTATCTTTGCCCTTGCTGATTTCTTTGGCGTGGCCGAATTTATGCCCGATTGCAAACGTCGGCTGGTTTTGGCAATGCAAATCCGCTTTATCGCCGCTGGCTTCAAATCCGGCTTGCTGCAAGCCTAAATAAGCCAAATTAGGCACTTCTAATTTTCCTTGTCTTTGAGCAATATGCGCAAATGTGTTGGCTCCTGCATTAGAAAAAGCGGCCGCGTCAGGCGCACCGCCGATTCCAAAAGAGTCCATCATCAAGATAATTACTTTGCCGCTCATTTTATCTCTCCTTTAAGTAATTTTATTAGAGATATAATGGCATAGTTTTGTAAAATTGCAAGAGTGAATTTATTGCAGCTGCTGCGGATAGCGGCAGGCGTTCAGTTTGATTTGCGACTGCGGCATAAGCATTATATCTTCAGATTTTTCCGTTTTTTCGCCGACTGCGGCAATAACTTCTTCAGCATAAGCCTTTTTGGCGGCGTAAAGCAAAAACAGCGGACGTTCCAATTTAAGCTTGCCTAAAACTTCTTCCAACGCCTCAAAAGTGTCATAAATAGTGCCGGCAAAATAAAGATAGTTTTTCATTTCTGATTTTTTGTTTTGTATTAAAGTATTCATTTTCACCTCGTTCAAAAATAATTCCGATAACAAAAATTTAAGAATGGTTAAAAAAGTTTTAAACATAAAACATGGTCTATCTTGACAAGGTTTAAGCCGTAAACTTCAGGAGTCGCAGCCATAAGTTTTTTTTACATGCTTAAATATTTCTGCGATTCTTCATGATGAAACTGCAAGGCCTTATGCGGTATGGTGTAAATATTTTTATCCCAATTATCAACTATTTGACTGATGATATTGCGGCTGTTCTCAAAACCGTCATGCAGCGGCGCGGCCGAGCTTAAATCTTGTATAATAACGTTGGCAAAGGTATGTGTTTTCATGGTTTCCTCCTTTTGCTGAATTGATATAAAAAATATAGGGATTGTTTAGCGCAAAGAAACCTGCGCCCCGCCTAAAGTCTATGTAAAAATTAGGGCAGGTTTGGAAAATGAAAGTAAAATATGCAGAATTATCTTTACTTTCGGATTATCTTTAGTTAAAATTATAATCGGACAGGCGATAGTCTGTCCGGGGTGTGGTAGCCTCTTATTCTAGCGTCTTCTAGACGTAAAATACCTTCTGGCTTTATTGGCTGGAAGGTAGCAAAATGTGTTATATTTATAACTAATATGCTACACTATTTCTAGAATAATAGCTTACCAACTTCCAGCCACCTTTTTTAGTGGCTTTTTTGTTGTAATTAAAAAAGAAAGGGAAGTTGATATGAAAAATAATCAATTTGGCAGAAGTATGTTAGAAATGCTGGGGGTACTTGCCATTATCGGTGTATTATCTGTCGGCGGCATTGCAGGGTATTCTAAGGCTATGGAAAAGTTTAAAGTTAATAAGCTGATAAGTGAATATAATATGCTGATTTTCGGGTTACTGGAACACCAAAATAATTTTTCGGTGCCGGAGAACAGTCAAAATATAAATGAGACTATATTAGCTTTGAATCTGGTTCCGTCAACTTGGAAAATCAATAATGAAATGTATATGGAAGATAGCTACGGCAATTTTATGTTTGCCAGAATTGATCATTCAAGCGTGTTTGTACGGCGCTATGCTTTTGTTTTGGATTTGAATTTGGGCGGAGTGTCTTTAGATGCAAACAATAATGAAATTTCAGATAATTTTCCAGAGAAGCTATGTACAGAGTTTTTTCAAAATATAGTTGTTCCGATGCATAGTGTTTTAGAGGGCGGATATGTTTATAAAACGAATATGGATATGAAATATAGACGATACGGCGATGCTTTTTGCGGCAACGGCAGACTTTGTATAAGAGATATGACTGTAAGCGATATTAAAAACGAATGCAGTTCATGCGACAAAAAAAGAAGATGTAATATAACTATGGTGTTTTAGCTATTTATATAAAATATTTTAATGTGTTGCAATAGTGGCGGGAGCAATCTAGCTGTTTTTCGTACTTTATCCTGCTAAATACGTCTTAATAGCTTCGTCGCGTTCAAATAGATACATTAGTGTACGCAGAGCAGTACCGCGCGGAGTTGATAGATTTTTATCCTGATTTAGAATAAGCGCCGCGTCTTTGGAGGCTGTTAAAAGCAAATCGCCGTGTACGCTTAAATCCGCCACCTTAAAGCTGCTGAAACCGGATTGCCGCGTACCCAAAACTTCACCGCCGCCGCGCAGTTTCAGGTCTTCTTCGGCGATTAAAAAGCCGTCTTCGGTCTGTTTCATAATGTTCAGGCGTGAGCGAGAAACATCGCTTAGCGGATAGCCATACATCAAAATGCAGCTTGAGGCCTCAAAACCGCGCTTGATGCGTCCGCGCAGTTGGTGCAGTTGCGCCAATCCAAAGCGTTGGGCGTGTTCAATAATCATAACAGTAGCGTTTGGCACATTTACGCCGACTTCTATCACGGTGGTGGAAACCAAAAGCTTTAACTTACCACTCTTAAACTGTTCCATAACCGCGTTTTTTTCACTTTCTTTCATTTTGCCATGCACCAATCCAACCACATCGCCAAATTCTTGACGCAGGCTTTCATAGCGTTCTTTAGCGGCGGAAAGGTCAATTTTTTCCGACTCTTCAACCAGCGGACAAACCCAATAGGCTTGTGTTTGAGTCTGCAATTTGCGTTTTAGAGCGTCAACAACCTCGTGAATTTTGCTGAGCGGCATAACCGTGGTGGTAACAGGTTTGCGTCCGGCCGGAAGCTCGTCTATTTTAGAATAATCCATATCGCCGAATTGGGTTAAAACCAAAGTTCTCGGTATCGGCGTGGCGGTCATTACTAAAACATCGCAAGATTTGCCTTTTTGCGAAAGGCTAAGGCGCTGTTTGACGCCGAAACGATGCTGTTCGTCAACCACGGCGTAGGCTAAATCTTTGAAAGTCACATCTTCCGTAAACAAAGCGTGTGTGCCGATTAAAATATCTATTTCCCCGTTTTGTAAAGCGTCTAAGATTTGTTGACGGGATTTACCTTTAATATTTCCGGTCAGCAACGCTGTTTTTACCCCGATTTGCGAACATAGCTCGGCAATGGTTTCATAATGCTGCTGGGCCAAAATTTCGGTTGGCGCCATAATTGCCGCCTGCGCGCCGCATTCCACGGCATTTAGCATGGTATAAAGCGCGACAATGGTTTTGCCGGAGCCGACATCGCCTTGCAGCAAGCGCAACATTCTGTATTCGGAAAACATATCGCTTTCAATCTCGCTAATAACCCGTTGTTGTGCCGAGGTTAATTGGAAAGGCAAAATTTCGGCTAAGCGCTTTTTTAAATGTCCGTCGCCTTGCAAAGCTCGGCCTTTTTGATGTTTCAGACGTTCACGCACAATGGCGAGTGAAAGCTGATTAGCCAGCAGTTCATCATAAGCCAAACGGCGGCGCGCGGTTGAACTAGGCGACAAATCGTCCAAAGTCTGAGGGTGATGAGCCTGCTCTAATGCTTGGTTGAAGCTTGGAAAATTCTGTTGTTTCAAAAATTCTGCGTTCAGCCATTCATTCAGCGGCGGTGTCAAACCCAGAGCCTGTATCATCAGCTTATTCAGCATTTTGTTGGTAACGCCGGCGGTCAGCTGATATACGGTTTCTATTTGCGGCATTTGCTGCGGTTTGGCGGCATCAACCACATAGTCGGGGTGCGGCATTTGCCAGCTGTTGTTAAAGCGTTCCAACTTACCGGAAATAATTTTTTCGGCGCCAACCGGAAAAATGCGGGTCAGCGTGTCGCCGTAAGTTTTGAAAAAAATCAAAATCAGCTGCTCTGTACCGTCGTCAACGGCAATGCGATAGGGCTGTTTGCGTGTTTGCGGCGCTTTATGCTCTATAACGCGCACTTTGCCAGTCCAGATATGGCCTTCTGTGGCGGAAATCAAAGGCAGATTACAGCGGCGGTCGATTATTCCCGATGGTAAATGCCACAGCAAATCTACCACGCGTTCGCCGCAAAGGTTCGCCACAAGTTTTGCATATTTTTCTCCCACGCCGTTTAAGGTGTTGATAGGGGCAAAAAGCGGATATAAAATAGTCGGTCGCATTGTGAATTTGTCTTTTTTTTTGTTGCGTTAATGGCTGTATTGTATATATTTTATAACGAAAAGTAAACAGGAAAGCGTGATTATGCGTAAAGATGTGAATGTTTGGGCGGGGAAGACAGTTTCTTCGGTTGCCGATGGTTATGAAGCCTTTGTTTTGGCGCAGATTGCCAATGCGAAAAAGCCGGTGTTGTATATTGCCAGCGATGGTGTGAGTTTAGCGCAGACGGCGGCGATGCTGCGTTTTTTGCATCCGGAATATGAGGTGTTGGAATTTCCGGCGTGGGATACGGTACCGTATGACCGGGTTTCGCCGAACAGCGCGCTTTCGGCCAAGCGTATTGAAACATTGGCGAAAATTGTTTTTTATGAGGGCAAAGCTCCGCTGGTGGTGGTCAGTTCAGTTGGTGCGGTGCTGCAAAAGCTGGCGCCGGCAAAAATTTTCCGCAACGCCCGCAAGTTGGTTAAAGTCGGCGAAAAGCTGGACTTTGACAGCTTTCTGCATTATGTTTCGCTGAACGGCTATACGCGGGTGGAACAGGTTATGGAGCCGGGGGAATATGCCGTGCGCGGAGATATTACCGATATTTTTCCAAGCGGTATGGATAATCCGCTGCGTATTGATTTGTTTGATGATGAAGTGGAGCGGCTGCGTATTTTTGACGCGGTGAGCCAACGCACTATCGGAGATTTGCAGCAATATGAATTTCAGGTGGCAAGCGAAGTGCTTTTAGACGCCAACACTATCCGCAATTTCCGCGAACAGTATCGTGAGCTGTTTGGCGCAGACGGTTTGCACGATGAAATATACGAGGCAATTTCTAACGGGCAAAAATATATTGGTATGGAAAATTGGCTGCCGTTGTTTTATAGCGATGTTTTGCCGACCTTGTTTGATTATTTGCCGAATGCGCAAATCGTGGCCGGTAAAAACACCGAAGAAGCTCTGAAATCTAAAACCGAGGGCATTGCCGATTATTATGAGGCGCGTTTAGAAGCGCTGCAGGTTAAAAGCAAAAATGATACAGAAGCGTATCGTCCTTTGCCGCCGGAGAAACTTTATATGTCGGCGGCGGATTTTTCGGCCAAGCTGGAAGAACGGCAAGCCACGTTTTTAACTCCTCTGGCTGTCAGCGCCAATGATAATGTGATTGAGCTGAAAACCATTCCGGGACGAGATTTTGCCCATGCCCGCCATATCAGCAGCGCCGCTGTTTATGAAGAATTGCGCGACTATTTGGCGGAAAACGGCAAATTAAAGCGGATAATTTGCTGCTATGCCGAAGGTTCACGCGAACGCTTGCGCTCATTAATGGCGGATTATGACATCAAAAACACGGCGTTGGCCGATAATTGGGCGGAAGCTCTGCAGATTTGCGCGCAAAAGAAAATTGCGTTGGTTATTGCCGAGTTGGCGCACGGGTTCAGAGATGATGAATATTGCCTGATATCGGAGCAGGATATTTTGGGCGAGCGTCAGCATCGCAAGGTCAAAAAAGCAAGTTCCAAAGATTTTATCGCCGATGTGTCGTCTTTGAGTGTGGGCGAACTGGTAGTGCATATTGAACACGGTATCGGGCGTTTTTTGGGGCTGGAAAATATTATGGCCGGCGGTGCTCCGCACGATTGTTTGAAAATTGTGTATGCTCATGATGATAAATTGTTTGTTCCGGTAGAAAATATTGATGTGATCTCCCGCTATGGCTCAGATGATGAAAACGTGCAGCTTGATGTGCTGGGCGGAGCGGCTTGGCAGGCTAAAAAAGCCAAAGTAAAAGCAAAAATCAAAGATATAGCCGAAAAACTGATTAAAATAGCCGCCGAAAGACACTTGAAAACCGCCGATGTGTTTATTGCGCCGGGGGGAGCGTATGATGAATTTTGCGCTAAGTTTCCATATAGCGAAACCGATGACCAGCTGCACGCCATAAAAGATGTGATTCAGGATTTGGGCGCGGGCGAACCGATGGATAGGCTGGTTTGCGGCGATGTGGGGTTTGGCAAAACCGAAGTGGCATTGCGCGCGGCGTTTACTGTGGCAATGTCGGGAGCGCAAGTGGCGTTGATAGTGCCGACAACCTTGCTGGCGCGTCAGCATTATCTCAATTTTGCCGAGCGTATGAAAGGTTTTCCGATTAGGGTGCGGATGCTGTCCCGTTTAAGCACGCCGAAAGAAGTGCGCGAAACCAAACAGGGATTGGTCGAAGGTTCGGTGGAAATTGTGATTGGCACGCACGCTTTGCTTTCTAAAGATGTGCAGTTTTGCAATTTAGGTTTGCTGATTGTGGATGAAGAGCAGCATTTTGGCGTGGCGCATAAAGAAAAAATCAAGGCGCTGAAATCTGATGTACATGTTTTAACTTTGAGCGCAACCCCGATACCTAGAACTTTGCAGCTTTCGCTGACCGGTGTTAAACAGCTCAGCATTATCGCCACGCCGCCGGTGGATAGATTGGCCGCCCGTACTTTTGTGATGCCCTTTGACAAGGTGATGATAAAAGAGGCAATTTATCGGGAAAAATTTCGCGGCGGACAAACATTTTTTGTGTGTCCGAGAGTGTCGGATATTGCCGAAATTTTGGAAACTTTGCAAAACTTGGTGCCTGATGTGAAAATCGCAGTGGCGCACGGACAAATGCCGGCAAAACAGCTGGAAGATATTATGTGCGACTTTGCCGACGGCAAATATGATGTTTTGCTTTCTACCACCATTATTGAGTCCGGTATTGATATGCCGCGTGTAAACACGATGATTATTCACCGCGCCGATATGTTTGGTTTGGCACAGCTGTATCAACTGCGCGGTCGGGTAGGGCGCTCAAAAGTCCGCGGTTATTGCTATTTTACGGTTCCAGCGCGCAAAAAACTCAATCCGGTGGCAGAAAAACGTCTGAATATTTTGCAGGCTTTGGATACGCTTGGCGCCGGTTTTTCTTTAGCCAGCCACGATTTGGATATCCGCGGTTCGGGCAATGTGCTGGGAACAGAACAGTCCGGACACATTAAAGATGTTGGTATCGCTTTGTATCAGCATATGCTTGAAGAAGAAATTGCTCGCCAAAAAGCCGGACAGGCGGAAGAAGCGCAAACTGCGGCCGATACGGATTGGGCGCCGCAGATTACAACCGGTGTGCCGCTGATGATTCCGGAAAGCTATGTCAAAGATTTGGGCGTGCGTTTGGGATTGTATAAACGTATTGGCTCGTTAAAGGATAAAGACGAGTTGCTGGATATGCGTGAAGAACTGATAGACCGTTTCGGACCAATTCCGCAAGAGGTGGAAAATTTGCTGCAAACTATAGAAATTAAACAGCTTTGCTATGCCGCTAATGTGGCGAAAGTAGACGCCGGAGCCAAAGGAATTTTAATCGCTTTCCGCAACAACACTTTTGCCGCGGCGGATAAATTGATTGATTTGGTAACAAAATCGTTTGGCGTGCTGCAAATCCGTCCAGACCAAAAATTGTTTGTTTCTAAAGACTTATCGCAGTACAGCGAACGCATTTTGGTTTTGAAAAATACAATTTCTAAATTAGCTGACTTGCTGTAAAAGTTCGTCAATGAATTTAGGCAAAGTCGTTCCGGCTTTACCGATAATGTGGCGGTCAAACAGATAGTTGTTGGAAGTTGTTTCGAGATTAAATTCGCAAGTATCGGCGCCGCACATTTTGGCGATTTGCACAAAACCTGCTGCCGGATAAACTACACCAGATGTTCCGACAGATAAAAACAAGTCACAGGTTTTCAACATTTCATCTACTTTATCCATATAGAGCAGATTTTCGCCAAAAAACACAATGTTTGGTTTCAGCATACTGCGGATTTGGCACAGCGGACAAGCGTCGTCCGCGTGAACATCGCCCCAAGTTTCAAAAATATGCCCGCAGTTCAGGCAGACAATCTGGTTAATTTGCCCGTGAATGTGATAAATGTTTTTATTTCCGGCTTTTTCATGCAGGGTATCGACATTTTGCGTTACAATATTGATTTGCGCCGGATATTTTTGCTGCAGCTTGGTAATGGCAGAATGAGCGGCGTTTGGTTTTGCTTTATAAAGCTCTGGACGCAGTTCGTTATAAAAATCATGCACATATTCCGGATTGCGTTCAAACGCTTCTATAGTGGCGACATCCTCCACCCGATGTTTGTTCCATAATCCGTTTTCAGCGCGAAAAGTAGATAGTCCGGATTCTGCCGAAATTCCGGCACCGGTCAAAATCAGAATATTTTTATATTGCTTAGCCATTGACAATTTCTTTATAAAGTTCTTCATTGCTCGTAAATTTAAGGTCGCTGTTTTTGATGTTGTTGCGATAAGTATTTAAGTTTTGATACATTTTATCAATTTGAGCAACCAAAAGTCCGTCTTGGGATAAATCTTTATCCAACAAAATTTCTGCAAAGCCTTTGCTTTGAAAATTTTTAGCGTTTGATGTTTGTTCTCCGCGGCTGGCATTGCTTGGCAGCGGTACCAAAAGCATTGGAATATCAAGGCTCCAAAATTCAAAAATGGCGTTAGAACCGGAGCGAGTTACCACAATATCAGTAGCGGCGAGCAAATCTTTAAATTCTTTGTCGACAAATTCAAACTGAGCGTATCCGTCACGCTGTAAATCTGCTTTTTGTCCTTTGCCGCAAATGTGGATTACTTGATATTTTTGCAATAAGATATCTATATCTTTCTGCACGGTTTTATTCAAACTTTGCGCCCCCAAACTGCCGCCCACAAACATCACAATCGGTTTTTCGCCGTTAAAGTTGCACATCTGCAAGGCTTTGTTTTTATCTCCGTTTTTCAAACGGTCTGAAAGCACCGGACCGATATAGCAAACTTTTTGCGGCTTGTTCACATATTTAACCGTGTCTATAAAAGTAGTGAAAAACTTGCTGACAAAGGGCAGGGACATTTTATTGGCCAACCCCGGAGTCAAATCTGACTCGTGCATAAATATTTTGCGATGATTCAAAAATCCGCCCACCACAACCGGAAAAGAGACAAAGCCTCCTTTAGAAAAAATAATATCCGGTTTTTCTTTGTGGATTATAGCCGCGGCTTGACAAATTCCAACCGGAATTTTGAACATATCTTTAAGGTTTTGCCAAGAAAAATAGCGGCGCAGCTTACCGGTTTTTATGGCGTAGTATTTCACACCTTCAATTTTAGCGATAAGCTCTTTTTCAATTCCGGTTTCCGAGCCGACATAAACAATTTGCCAGCCGTTTTTTTGAAAAATAGGAATAAGGTTTAAGTTTAGAGTCACATGACCGCCGGAACCGCCGCCGGTGAACATAATTTTTTTCATTTTACGATGCCTTTTCTTCAGAATTGTTTTGTTCATTTGAATTGTCGCTAATTTTCAGAATTTCATTATCTTCATAATCAATACCGATTTTCTTATTCGCTTTCGCTCCGTATTCTTTTAAGCGGTTAGCTAGAGAAAGCGCGTTGCCTTTGCCGTTTGCCAACTTTGATATTGCTGCTTCGTAGCTGGTGCGGGCAGTTCCCAAAGCCTTGTCAATTTTTTGCATGTCATCCACAAAATTGGCAAGTTTATCATACAGCGAGCCGCCTACTTCGGCGATTTTCTGCACATATTTGTTGCGAGTTTCTATTTGCCACAGGTTTTCCACCGTGCGCAGAATCGGCAGCAAAGAAGACGGAGTGGTTAAGGCCACATTCTTTTTGTAGGCATAATCATATAGGCTGTCGTCTTTTTTGATTGCTTCAACAAAAGCGCTTTCAATCGGAATAAAAATCACCACATAATCAAGAGATTCTTCTTTGAGAAGTTTTTGATATTCTTTGCATGACAGCTCGTCTATATGGTTGCGGATACATTGAATATGGCGTTGTAAAGCTGCTGATTTTTCCGCCTCGTCATCTGCGTTCACATAAGAAATATAGTCATTCATGGAGACTTTAGAGTCCACAATAACGCTGCGGTTGTTCGGCAGACGGACAACAACGTCGGGACGCAGATTTTGATTATTTTCATTTTTGAAGTTTTCTTGGGTGAAATAATCAATGTTTTTTTGCAGACCGGCAACTTCTAAAATACGGTTAAGCTCTATTTCTCCCCAGTCACCCTGCATTTTT
Organism: uncultured Alphaproteobacteria bacterium; assembly: GCA_934271715.1. Lineage (GTDB taxonomy): Bacteria > Pseudomonadota > Alphaproteobacteria > RF32 > CAG-239 > RUG410. Next base: position 10,738 of record CAKQRZ010000012.1, on the reverse strand, counting down.
TTACTGCCGCGCAAAGCGTTAGTCAAATTTTGTGCGTCTTGGCTAAGGCAATTATTCATATCCATTAGTTTTTTGAATTGGTCATCAAAGCTTGTCTTATTTTTTATGTTTTCCGTATTTGCTTTGTTTACTTCATCGCGGAACGCTTTCAGTTGGTCGCTGAACGGGGATAAGACTGCGCTTAACACCTGACTTTGTGATTCATTAAGGCGTCGCGATTGATTATTTAGGATTTCATTTGAAATGTCGCGGAATTTCAGTTCTAAATCTTTTTTGTTATTTTGAATGTCTTGCAGACGTTCCTGCATATGCAGCTGCTGAGTCTGTAACATGGTTTGCAAACGAGTGTTTTCTGTTGTCAGGCGATAGTTTTCATTATCGAGCTGCTTTTTTGCGCTGTTGATTTCATCAAGCTGACGCGTCAGTTCTTCATTTAACACAATCGCGCGTGTATTTTTATTAAGAGCTGCAATCAAAGCTCCTCCACATAAACAAAGCAGTACAGCTAAGGCAATTATTCCATATAGCATTGGTAAATCCCCATAGAAATTAAAATATTTAAAAGTATAGATATTTCAGCGCTGATTGCAATGAACAAAAATCGGTTATCAACTTTAATCTTTTATGTGTAAAAATTATATTCTTGTAGACGAATAGATTTTTTTAGCATAGAATCAAAACTGATTTATAGAAATCTCTTTAGAAGGAAAATAAAAATGAATAAAGTGCAAAGTGATTTTTTGAATGATATTAAAGAAGGCAAAGTCGCAGTAACTGTTTTTTTGATTAACGGTGTAAAATTGCAGGGAATTATAACCCAGCAAGATGAAGAAAGTTTACTGCTTCGCCGTGACGGTCATACTCAATTGGTCTATAAACACGCTGTGTCGACTATTATGCCGAGTGTTGCCGTGGATATTGCCGAAGAATAGCTTTTGATAGAAATTCAGCAAAATAGGCAGATTAACGCCGCTGTGATTTGTCCCGAAGTTTTTGGCTCGCCGGTCAGCTTGTCGCCTGAAAGCCGTTTGTCTGAAGCTGAGGGATTGGCTTTAGCCATAAAATTGAATGTAGTCTATAAAGAAAGTCTCAAAATAAAAGAAATAAAACCGTCTGCCTATTTCAGCAAGGGGTTTTTAGAGCGTCTTACGCCGATTATTACTGAAAAAAATGTAGATTTGCTAATTGTTGATGCGCGGCTAAGTCCAATTCAACAACGCAACTTAGAACGTGAACTAAAACTTAAAGTTATAGACCGTACCGCATTGATTTTAGAAATTTTTGGCGAACGTGCGCAAACTAGAGAAGGTGCATTGCAAGTTGAATTGGCGCATCTGACTTATCAGCGCTCGCGATTGGTGCGCAGTTGGACGCACTTGGAAAGACAGCGCGGCGGCGCCGGCTTTTTGGGCGGACCTGGAGAAACACAAATAGAGCTGGATAGACGTATTATTGACGATAAAATAGTGCGTATAAAAAAAGATTTGGAAAAAGTTAAGCTGACTCGCGGCATTCAGCGCAGCGCCCGCCGAAAAGTTCCTTATCCTATTGTTGCGCTGGTAGGATATACCAATGCCGGAAAATCAACGCTTTTCAACTATTTATCTGGTAGTTCGGTTATGGCGGCAAATATGCTTTTTGCCACCCTTGACCCGACTATGCGTAAAATTAGTCTGAACGGGGGACGGGAAATTATTCTGTCCGATACCGTAGGTTTTATTTCGGATTTGCCGCACGAATTGGTAATGGCTTTCAGGGCAACTTTGGAAGAAGTTCTAAACGCCGATATAATTTTGCATATCCGGGATGTTTCTAATCCGGACAGCCAAGCGCAATGCGCCGATGTGCTGGATGTTTTGGCGCATTTGGGCTTAAAAGAAATAAAAAATGCCGAAAATTATATAGAGGTGTTTAACAAAGCCGATTTGCTGCCGCCGGAAGATTTGCCGCGCTGGCAGGCTAAAACCCAAAACTGCAGCAATAAGGTATTGACTTCGGCAATCAGCGGCGAAGGCTGCGGCAGATTATTGGAGCTTATTAAACAAAAACTGGCTTGCGGACAGAAAAAATGCCGTATAAAATTGCCGATTGAAAACGGGCGTTTGCAATCATGGCTCTATCAAAACAGCGATATTCTGAAACTTGAAAATAAAGAAGATAAAAATATATATACTATTTGTATAAGTCCAGAAAATTTAGCTCGTTTTGAAAAAATGACTGAAAATCGTTCAGAAATAGAAATCAGGAGGAATTTATGAAAAAAGTTATGGCTCTGTTCGGCGGATTGCTGCTTGTAGCCTCGTGTGCTTCTCAGCCCACATCCGCCCGCTATGAAGACGAGCTTTCCGCATGGCTGGGGCAGAGCGAAGAAGCTTTGTTCGCCGAATGGGGATATCCAAACACCACATATTCGGTTGGATCGGATAGTTTTGTTGCTACCTATATAAAAGTTTATCATGAGCCGATTGACGGCGATACGGAGCCGTATGCCGATAATATGACGTATTCGGCAATGCAGGTTCCGTCATATGGTTTGCCTACACCGCAAGGGGTTTATTATTGTAAAACCTCATTCATAATTCGCGGCGGCATTGTTTCTGATTACAACTTTAATGGCGACGACTGCGTAAGATAGCATTATTTATAAGGCTCAATGTAAAAGAATATCAGCATTTATTAAGGGCAATATCTGCTATGACATTTTTGTATAAATATCTTGACAAAATGTCAAAATAAGGTAAACTAAATACATAATTTTATTTTTATGTTTAATTTTTAATTCCTTTTATTATGATTGTAAATCTTAATGCAAGTGTTGATAGCCCTATTTATTTTGAGTTGAACGAAGCAGATGAAGTTGTTATCGTTGGAGACAAAAAGGATGAGCTACAACGCCGTTATATAGGTAAAAAGTCTTTTTGGCATGAAATAAACCATCCCAAAAGACCTCGGTTGTGTGTGAATAACTGTAAGAATTGGCATATTATCGTTACTTTCAGATACACTCAAGATATTGTAGTTCATGGATTAGTTGCCGAAATAATTAAAGGGTGCTTGAAAAAAGGGTGTCCATTTGATTACAATGATGAAAATTTGCATTATGTTGATAGGCTAATACAAAATGAATATGAAATTGAACAAATGAAGCGTGAACTTCAGGAGCATGAAGATGAGTGCGATGGGGATGAAGGACCTTATATTGATTGACATGGCAATTTAGACAATAATCTTAGTAAAAAACTGCGTAAATGTTAAGAGCTTTTTACTATGTTTTTATCAACGGTTCTTGCTAGATTCAAAAAAACTGTGAAGTCACCATGATTTCACAGTTTTTTAGTTTTTATTTGATTTTTAATTTTAGCAGATATTTTGTCAAAAGTGTGTAAAAAACGACCGTTTAAAATGGACAGTTTTTAGGCTGTTTTTTATAGTCTAGCAAAGGTTTCCGGAATTTGCAATAACTTTTTATATTTACGATGTTTTTGGCTGTTTTTACAACATTTTATTGCCGCTTGTTTCGCTGTGTAAAAATAACGGTCGTTTTTTTTACACATAATAGGAGGAATAAGATGTTGAAGAGTATAGAATTTTTAAGAGGAAAGAGCAGGGGAAGAGTAGGTGGAGGCACTAAACTTGCGCCTCCAGCACCAGTCATTCTAGGCCGTGACGCACAGTCTGTGCCTAGAATCTTGTTCCAACGAGTCTCTAACCTAGTCAATAAATTAGCCTTATTATTAAATAAGTGTTGGTTCACACAAGATTCTTGGGATAAACCCAAGAATGACGGGTGCCGGGGACGCAGGGTAAGTGCTTTTTCCCAATCCGGCCGCAGTATGATAGAAATGCTCGGCGTGCTGGCGATTATCGCCGTATTATCAGTTGCAGGCATTGCAGGATATTCCAAAGCTATGGAGAAGTTTAAAATCAATAAATTGATAAATGAATACAATATGTTAATCGCAGGGCTGGTGGAGCATAAGTCTGAATTTCCATTAGTCGGCGATGATCCTAACGGACATTATTCTTTGAGCGGCATAATAATGGCTATGAACTTAGTGCCGGAAACCTGGAAATATATAAATTCTGAGTATTTGGAAGACAGTTTCGGCAATTATATTAAATCTCGTTCGGGAGTGGTTTCAGATATGCCGCAAATTATTTTAGACTTCAATTTAGGCGGTTTGGTGCTGGATGCCGACGGCAAGCAAATATCCTCTTCATTTTCGGAAAAGCTGTGTTTTTAAATGTTTAATAATGTGATATATCCCTTGCATTCGGCCTTAGTCAGAGCTTATTTGTTCCGATACGGCGTCGGTAATGTTTGGTATTACGGCGACTCTTTTTGCGGCGGAACAAACAAGTGTATTTCGGAATTAACTTTAAGCAGCATTAAAGAAATATGCTCTTCCTGCGACGGTGCCAGACGCTGCAACGTGACTATTGCTTTTTAGGATATGTTTACGGCTTGAGCTGAAGCCCATGCCCAATGCAGGTTAAAACCGCCCAGCTCGCCGGTAACATCTAATACTTCGCCGATGAAAAACAGCCGCGGGCAAAGTTTGCTTTCCATAGTCTGTGACGAAATTTGGCTGACGTCCACGCCTCCGGCTGTAACTTCGGCGCGGTCAAACCCCATGGTCTTTTGCGGCGTAAAAGCAAAATGCGTCAGCCGTTCATTTAGCAACTGCTTGTTTTTGTTGCTTAAATTTTCAATTTTGCAATCCAAGCTGCCGACAAGTTTTTTAGCTAAATGTGCAGGCAGAAGATTGCTGACGATTTGGCTAACAGTCTTTTTTGATTGATTTTGCAGCAAATCGTCAAGGCTTAGTCCGTTCAAAAAATCTAGGTACAGAGTTTGTCCGCTTTGCCAATAGAGCGAGGCGTTCAGCACGGCAGGTCCGGAAATTCCGAGATGCGTAAATAATAAGCTGCGGCTGATTTTTTTCTTGCCGATAGAAATGATAACGGGAACGGAAGCTCCCGAAAGCTCGGAGCAGAAACTGCGTAAATCCGCCGGTGCAGTCAAGCCGACCAGAGCCGGACGCGGATTTACGATTTTGTGTCCGAATTGGCGGGCGATTTTATAACCGAAATCGGTAGCGCCGATTTTAGGATAAGACATACCGCCGGCAGCTATGATTAAATTTGTGCAGGAAAAACAGCCGGAGCTTGTTTCAATTTTGAAAATATCATCTTGCTTGTTAACGCTGTTTATGAGGCATTTTGTTTGTATTTTTACATTTTTCTTCTGGCAGTTCTGCAGCAGCATATCGGCGATTTCGGCAGTGGAAAAGGCAAACATCTGCTGGTTTTGGCGTTCTTCATATTTGATATGGTTTTGCTGGAGAATTTTCAGGATATCCTGCGGCGTAAAGCGGGCGAGGGCGGATTTTACAAAATGCGGATTATTGCATAGGTAGTTGCCGGAAGCGGCGCCCAAATTTGTAAAATTACATTTTCCGCCGCCGGATATTTTTACTTTGGCTGCAGCTGCGGGATTTTTTTCTAAGACTAAAACGCTGCCGGATTCCGCCAGATGCGCGGCGCACATTAAACCCGAAGCTCCGGCGCCGATAATTATGCTTGTAAAGTGTTTTTTGTTTTGTTCCATTTTTCAGCAATTTTCAAGTTAGTATTGTATTTGCTGAATATAAGCCGAAAAGATGATATTTGTAAACCTAAATTTATGTTGCATTTTGCAACAATATGTATTATATTGAAACAAAATGAAAGGATTGACCATGAGTGATACGGTTGCTGTCAGATTATCCTGCGATTTAATTAAAGAAGCCGCAAGATATGCCAAAGTGAATTTACGCAGTTTGCCTAAACAGATTGAGTATTGGGCGATGCTTGGGCGCTGCGCCGAAGATAATCCGGATTTGCCTTTGGAGTTTATCAAAGAATGCCTGTTAGCCAAGGAAGATATTGTTCAAGGAAATGTCTCTGAATTTAGTTTTAGGAAAGACTAATGCAGATTATCCAGACTAATCGTTTTGAAAAAGCCTATAAAAAGCTTCATAAAAATCAGCTGGCAGATGCTAATAATGCTATTCGTCAAATTATAAATAATCCTGAAATAGGCGAGCAGAAAAAAGGCGATTTGTGCGATATTCGGGTTTATAAGTTTAAGATGGTTAATCAGCTTACGCTAATCGCCTATCTCTATGAAGATGAAACTATTGTTTTGACCTTTGTCGCTATGGGCAGCCATGAAAATTTTTATAGAGATATAAAGCGTTAGATTCTGGGGCAGAGCATTATAAATTAAATCCGCCGCTTTGCAGTAAAGGGCGGATTAAGTTTATTTATAATATTAAAATCAGTCAAAATGATTTAAGTCAACCGGTTTGTCTTCCGGCTCTTCGGCCGGTGCAGCCGGTTCCGGCGCCGTATTTTCTTCAGCGGGCGCGGCAGGCTGTTCATTTGCCGCAGAAGTTTCGGCTTGTTCGGACTGCTTAATATAATTGCCCATAAACTGCAAAGCTTCTTCCGTTTCTTCAGGAGTATTTTCTTCCGGTTCTTTTTCGGCCTGAGGAGCATTTTTGCGGTTATCAATATCGGTTTTTACCTTTTCAATTTTGCTTTTTGTGGTCTTAGAAACCTCTTTAGCCGCGTCCAGACTGTCTTTGAATTTTTCTTCCAGCATCTGGCGCAAAGCCGGTAATTTTTCGGCATTAAAAATAGCTAAAACACCGACAATAACTAAAAACCAACCAAAGAATCCACCCATAATTTTTTCTCCTTAATTTATTTGCGAATACGGCTTAAAACTTCTGTCGCATCATATTCTGAGTTATAAGATATAATATTTTTCAACGCTGCACAATATTTATTTTTTGCCTGTTCATAGCTTTGAGGCTGCAGCGGGCGAGCTATGATTTTCTGCACATTATGCAGGCGCTCTGCGGCTTTGTCGCTTAAAAATATTTTGCTCTGAGCTAATTCTTGATTGGCGGTAAAGTCTGCATTGCCGAGGCAAACAGCGTCGCATCCGGCATTTACGGCACGTTCGGCGCGCTCAGTTATAGAACCTTTCAGCGCCTGCATCATCAAAGCGTCCGAAACTAAAAATCCCTTAAAGCCAATGGCTTGGCGGATAATATTTTGAATAACGGTTTTTGATTCGCTGGACGGATGAACGCCGTCTATCGCAGTCAGCAGCAGATGCGCCGCCATTCCCATCGGAGCGTTATTAAGCATTCTGAACGGATAAAAATCCTGCTCCAAGGTTTTTATGTCATCATGAACTGCCGGCAATTCTAAATGCGGATCGCTTTGAGCGCGTCCATGTCCCGGCAGATGCTTCAGGCACGGGCAGACGCCGTTTGCCGCGTATTCGTCAGCCATAGCCTTGCCCAGTTCGGCAATTTGCTCTTTATTTCCGCTGAAGCAGCGTCCTTTCAAAACGTTGGAACTGAACGGATAACAGATATCAAGCACCGGGGCAAAATTAACATTTATACCGCAGTTTTTCAGGTCGTATGCAGCCAAAAAAGCATGCAGGCGAGCCAACTCCGGCGAGGTTAAAGCGGCTTGTTCGGCTAAAGGCGTAAACTCCGGCTCGCACAAGCGGCGCACGCGTCCGCCTTCTTGGTCAACAGCAATCAAAACATCGCCGCGCCCGATTGTTTCTTTAATTTCACGGCATAATGAACTCAGCTGCTCTTTATTTTGTACATTGGCGCAGCCTTTAGCGAACAGGCAAACACCCAGCGGGTTGCTTTGAGCAAACAGGCGCTTTTCATCATCGCTTAGATGATATCCCTGCACAGATAAAAAAGCCGGAAGTATAGGTTTTGTCATGCGCTTTTACTTTTCTTTGGCAATGCAGTCGCGCAGGCCTTTTGATTTCAGCAAAGCACAGGCTTGGGCGGCAGCGGCTTTATCGGCAAAAGAACCGGCGCGGAGGCGATAGAACATTCCTTGTGCGCCTAAGTCAGAAGCTTGAATTTCATGCGGCATTTTTTGAAGGTCAGAATATTTTGCCGAAAGGTCTGTCCATGTTTTTTCTACAGCTGCTTTGTTTTTGGAAGCGATAAGCTGAATCTGCCAGCCGCCTGCAGCAGCCGGAGCATAAGCAGCAGTTTTTTCGGCTGTTTTGGCCTGAGGCGCAGCGGATTTTTCCAGCGCAGCCGGTTTAGCCGGAGCTGTATCGGCCAGCAAATCAGCCGGTTTTGCCGGAACATTATTGTTTGCGGCGGCTTCTTTGGTTTCCGTCGGTTTTTCCGGAGCTTTTTCGGCAGCGACTTCATCTACAATCTGGTCTAAGTTGCCGGCGTTTGCGTCAACATCCGAAACTTCCGGAACAATATCCGGCAGCTTGGGAGTTTCCGGCTTCGGCAGCAGATTTTCTACAACGGTGTTGTCAACTTCTTTTTTTTCTACAATATTATAAACATTTTTATCCTGATTCGGAATATCCATGCCGCCCGGATTTTCCGGCTTGATTTTTACAGCCGTCTGCGGACGGCGGATAATCGGAATTTCTTTTTCGGTTTCGGCATACTGAGGCGCCAACACAAACCAACCGACAACTCCGGCCAAAGCTATGCCGGCAAACGTACCTAGAAAATTGTTGCGCGAACGGGCCAGCTCGGTGCGGCGCTCTTCCAGCGTAGCAATTTTTTGATTGGCAACTTTTTGCTTAAAATCGTTCAAATAGTCATCGTTTTTACTAAAAAAATCTTGATACATTGACAAACCTCATTAAAAAATCTTTTTTTATTTTAGGGGCTAATGTTTTAAAATCACTTAACAGAACAAAAAAAATCTTTTATTTCCCAAAAAAATATTTATAGTAAAAATAAAGGATATAAAATGAAAATTGCGACATTAAATATAAATTCAATTAACGCCAGACTGCCGAATCTGAGCCGCTGGATTAGTGCCAATCAGCCGGATGTGCTGTTGCTGCAGGAAATTAAAACCGAATTTAATAATTTTCCGTTTTTTGATTTGCAGGTTTTGGGCTATGACGCCAAAATTCTGGGGCAGAAAAGCTATAACGGCGTTGCTGTCTTAAGCAAGCAGAAAATGACGGTTACAGCCGAAAATCTGCCGGAATTTCCGGATGAAAACTCCCGCTATTTAGAGGTGGAATTTACTAAGAACGGCGAGCAGTATGTTGTTGCTTCGCTGTATCTGCCTAACGGCAATCCTCCGGCTAACAATACGGCAGATACAACGCGTTTTGAATATAAACTGAAATGGATGGACGCTTTTTTAGCTCATGCCGAAAAGCTGCTGCAGCATAAAAACGTGATTTTAGCCGGCGATTTCAATGTGATATTGACTAAAGACGATGTGTTTAATCCGGAATTATTTGCCGGAAACGCCTTATACCGCCCCGAGGTTTGGCAGCGTCTGCGCAAGCTGGAATTTATGGGCTACAGCGATGCTTACCGCTTGTTATATCCAAAGCAGTCCGGCTATACGTTTTGGGATTATACCGTAGCTTCTTTTGCCAATGATTTGGGAATGCGGATAGACTATGTCTTTTGCTCTCCGGCTATGGCCGACCGTCTTCAAGACTGCCGGATAGATAAAAATTTCAGAGCCGAAGAAAAGGCTTCAGACCACACGGTTTTAATTGCGGAATTTGAGGAATAATCATGAAATTTTTGCTTAGCTTTTTGCTTCTGGCTGCTTTTCCGGCGTATGCTTCGGTTGATGAGGGCTTAATAAACGAAATGCTGACGATGGTTAATCAGGACTATCTGGAGCCGGTTAAAAATGCTGAATTGGCGGTAAACGGACTGCAGGCGGTGGCCGATTTGGATTCGAATATTGTGATATCCAAAGGCAGCGATAAGTTTTATCTTTATTATAAAAAGCAAATTAAAAAAATTATTCCGCAACCGCAGAATGACGGAGATATTGCCGCATGGAGCAAAACTATGGCGCAGGCAGCCGATGAAGCGGCTAAGCTTTCGGAAAAAGTCGCGCTGAAAGATTTTGAGCTGCCGGATCTCATGATGAAAAAAATCACTTCTAAGCTGGATAAATTTTCGCATTATTATTCGGAATACGACTATAGCGAAGAGGCGGATGAAAATGCTATATACACGCTGTACAGCGACCGCAAAATCGGCGATGTTTTATATTTGCGCGTGCGTATTTTTAATAAGCAGACGGCCAAGGCGGTGCATGGTTCGCTGGAGCGCAGCCAGCCGTACAGCGCCGTGATTTTAGATTTGCGCGGCAACAGCGGCGGAATTTTGAATGAAGCGCTGAAAGTGGCGGATTTCTTTACGGATAACGAAATTATTACCTATACAGCCGGAAGAAACGGCGAAAACGTGCATTATTATACTTCTAAGGACGGACGTCTGTATAAAGGGCCGCTGGCGGTGCTTGTTGACGGCGAAACCGCTTCGGCGGCCGAGGTTTTGGCGGCAGGACTGCAGGATGAATCGCGCGCTGTGATTGTCGGAACCCGGACTTTTGGCAAAGGCACCATTCAGAATGTGATACAAATGAGCAACGGCGGCAAGCTGGTTTTGACTACAGAGCAGTTTTTTACGCCGTCCGGCAAGGTTATTCATCAAAACGGCGTGCAGCCTGACGTATGCACCGAAAAAGATACGGACGGCTCCTGCAGCCGAAAAAGCCGCCTGTGGGATGAAAGCGATATTCAGACCGCAGTTAAATTGCTTAAAATGTAGATTAAAGTTGCTAAACGAACAGAGAAGCAGAGGAAGGTGTATTCCAAGCAAGTAATTTCAGGGGTCTATTG
>CAKQRZ010000011.1 GCA_934271715.1 uncultured Alphaproteobacteria bacterium | reverse complement strand
GATAAGGGTTCAACAAGGACGAGAGGCGGACGGAAGTACGCCGGTGAGGCTTTCAGCCGAACGAGGACGCAGGAGCGGAGCGTTTAGCGCAGCAAATCCCTGTCTCACCGCCAATAAACAAAACGCTCCCTTTAGGGAGTTTTTTGTTTATATGGACGGTAGGGTGTTGAACCCTGGAAGATAAGGGTTCAACAAGGACGAGAGGCGGACGGAAGTACGCCGGTGAGGCTTTCAGCCGAACGAGGACGCAGGAGCGTAGCGCTTTTAGCGCAGCAAATCCCTGTCTCACAATAAGTTGAACCCTGGAAAAACTGATAAAAAAAGCAAACCGCCGGTTATAAGCCGACGGTTTTTGCTAATTGCAAGCTATGATTTGTTATCAGCTATAGCTCAGTCCCAAACCAAACGATGAGGAATCATATTTATGACCTATATCGGTTCCCCGTCAAAGTTGGGGGCAACGAGATTGTCTTTCGCAAACACCTCTGTGTTTGCTCACGACCTGTCGCGCTCATTCGCTTACGCTCACCGGCGCACCCGCGTGCGCCTTTCGCTTGTTGTCGAACACGCTTTCTCGCGTGTTCGCACCCGCTTACTTCGTTATTTAAAATAGAAAAAGCGGTGTTTATCACCGCTTTTTCTATTTTAGTGGTCGGGGCAACGAGATTCGAACACGCGACATCTTGGTCCCAAACCAAGCGCTCTACCAGGCTGAGCTATGCCCCGTCGACCGATTTAGTTATTACAACATATTTTTCTATATTGCAAGCACTTTTTTATTTTTTTCTCATTTTCGGTAAAATCAAACCTGAATTACGAAAACTGAAAATTTCGTTTCTGGTCACAATCAAATGGTCATAAACTTCTATATCCATAGCATCTGCCACCATTCTGATTTCCTCGGTCAGCTGTTTGTCGGCCGCCGATGGCTTGCATTCGCCGGACGGATGGTTATGCGCCAAAATAATAATCACCGCCTTATTATCCAGCGCCGCCTTAATAATCTCACGCGGATGCGCCATAGTTTTATTTACGGTGCCGGTGTTCATCAGCCTATTTCCTTTATAATGCAGCACATCATCAAAGAAAAACACCCTAAATTCTTCTACCTCGTTATAAGCCATCAGCTGACGGCAATAGTCTTCAAACTGGTCCCAATAAGTAATAATCGGCTGATTGCTATCCGAAAAACAAGCGCTGGATGAGCGCAGCGCACATGTTGCCACAACTTTGAGCAACGCCAATGTATTTACGCTCAAACCGCACACATCAATCAACTCATGCGCCGGAGCATGCAAAACTCCTCCGATATCGCCATATCTGGCAATCAGTTTTTTAGCAAGCGGCTTTACATCTCGTCTTGGAATAGACATAGTCAAAAGAAGTTCCAAAACCTCATAATCCGGCATACTGGCGCCGTCATCAGCCAAAAATCTGGCACGCAATCGCTCTCTATGTCCCAGATACAATGGTTTTTCTTGTTTATCGTCCGTCATCTAACGTCCTTATTTATAAGGCGGTTTATCCATACCTTTCGGCGAATAGGTAAATACTTCAACGCCGTCCTTAGTTACGCCCATAGAGTGCTCAAATTGCGCCGACCAAGCATGGTCACAGGTTACAGCTGTCCAACCGTTAGAAAGAATAACGCCGTCTTTTTTTCCCATGTTAATCATCGGTTCAATCGTAAAAATCATACCTTCTTCCATAATCGGTCCCGTGCCTTTAACTCCGCAATGCATAACATTCGGTTCATCGTGGAAAACTTTGCCGACACCATGTCCGCAAAACATATCAACCACCGAATAGCCGTATTTATGAGCATATTCTTCAATAACCGCGCCGATATCGCCGAAATGCGCGCCTGGTTTAACCACATCAATACCGCGCATCATACATTCGTATGTTACATCGCACAAACGCTTACCTTTAATTTTTGGTTTTCCGGCAAAATACATACGGCTGGTATCACCGAAATAGCCATCAACAATTGCTGTCACGTCAATATTTAAAATATCCCCGTCCGCCAGCTTGCGTTCATAATCCGGAATACCATGACAAATGACCTGATTTATGGAAATACAAGTTGCTTTCGGATACCCATGATAGCCTATACAAGCAGAAACAGCGCCCTTACTTTTCATAAATTCATTGCAAAGGTCGTCCAACTCGCCGGTAGAAACACCGACTTTCACATAATCTGCGATATAATCCAAACATTGAGCAGCCACCTGCCCTGCTTTGCGCATACCGGCAAAATCTTCTTCGCCATAAATTTTGATACCGTTTTTATTTGTGCGAACCATAATAAAAAATCTCCCTTAACTCTTTTGTTTTACACATATAACATTCTGCAATAAAAGACAAGAGTTAAGAGAGATAATAACACGTTATATAAAAATAACTATCTGCCTCCGCGGCCTTTTTTCAAGCCAATCGGCATACCTTTTTCATCAATAAGTCCTGCCGCCATAGCTGCTTTGCGCACCAGCTCTTTCTTTTTCTTGCGAGAGAGCTTTTCTTTTTGAGCATGAACTTCCTTGCGTGACGGAACATAATAGTTATCTTCGTCTTCGCGAGCTTGCTCCAAAGCTCTTGACGCATAATCACGGGCAACAGCCGGAGCATTTTCATCCCGAACAACCATTAAATCCTCTACTTTTGCAAAATCCTTATCCACTAAGGTATATGTATATTGGCTTGCTCCGCCGGCATAGCCGGTTAAAGTTTCGCTCTGCACGGCAATCCAACGCTGTTCTTCCAATGGTTTTTGTTCTAATTTTTTAGTGCCGCCTGCCCAAACTTTAATTTCATCGGCATTATGGCAAATAGACGGCTCTCCACCTGCTTCACGCACAACTTTCGCGGTGTTTGCCAACTGATGAACATCGCCGTGAATAGGAATGAACACCAGCTTGCTGCTGTTTTTACGATTATTGACAATCAGCTCAATAAATTTTTTCGTTTCTGAACGCACAGCGTGACCGGTACGCTGCATCAAAGCAGTTTCAAATTTACCGGTATTGTTGCCGGAGCGATTTTCAACAATGGTTGCGCCCAAAGCCGCCAAACGATTATACATAGCGCGCACTTGTTTGCCGTTAATAGCTTCAATACAGCGCTGACGAGCCAAAATCAAAGTCATTTTATCAACCGTAAAGTCCGGATGTCCGGCCTCGCCTTTGCTGTTGCCTTTTACTTTACCGTCTTTATCCAACGTAACTTTTTGCTGTTCAGACATTTTATACAAACCGGATTTCATACCTTTTTTAGATTCGGCAAAAGCTCCGCTTGGAATGATATAGCGCTCTCCGCGGTCATATTTGGCTAAATAAGCTTTGGCATTGGCGTTTTTCAAATCTTCGCTTTTGTATACAACATCGTCATAATCATGAATACCGCTGCGCTGCATAGCCATAAAGGCTAATTTTGCCCAATAACCATCAATAAATACTGTGCGGTTAGCCTGCTTGGCTGTTTCCAAATCAATCGCCAAATTTTGAATACTGCGAGAAATAACCGCAGAAATTACCTGTTTTTCCGGATGTTTATTTACCTGTTCCAGCGTATTTTCAACGGCTTGCTTAAAATCAACCAAATATTCATCTGTGCCATCGCTTGAGGTGGAGTCCAGCAAAACGTGCGTAACCGGCTTATCTTTTAAAAATTCTATAAACTTATCTTCTTCAAAACCGGGACCGACTTTAGATTCGCCCATACGATAGTCACCTGGGTCAACAATACCGGCGCTGGTGCGGCCGCGAACAGTAGTCAAAACATGAAATCCCATAGCGCCGACAGTAGAGTGAGACACATTAAACGGACTTACATGAACATTATCGGCCACATCTATTGTCTGACCTTCGCTGACGACTTTTACTTCCGGCTGGTTTTCTGCCGGAACATGGCCTTCTTTAAACGCGGCTTTCAAAAGTTCTTTAGTATATAAACTTGTGTATATTTCGGGAAACTTATAACCAGCGCGGGCCAAATGCACCAAACCGCCGATATGGTCTTCATGGCAATGCGATATAAACATGGCGTCCAGCCGTTTTTCTGCCGGCTGGTCTTTATATCCCAAATATGGACGGACATCTGGCATCACAGAATCCAGACCGGTCCATTCCGGCGGAAACAGCGCGCCGCAATCAATCATCACTCTTTTTACACCTGCTCCTTCTTCGGTATGCTCAATCAACAAGCTGTTGCCGCCGATTCTGGCTTCATTATTACCGCCTAAAAAATCAATTTTTGTACCTTCTTCTGTTTTAGCCATGGCAATCACTCCATATAATTTAAAAGTTATATCCAATCATACACATTTTTTGACAAAATGCAAATAAAAAATGTGACAAAAAAAGAAAAATTTAATTCTCTTGAAAGCAACCGACAAATGACTATCTGTTACTAACGGAGAAAAACAATGTTTAATAACGTATTGACAAGATTTTTGTATGCTTTTTCAGCGGTCGGAGTAACCGCCGGACTATGCGGATATTTAAATGATTTTGGTCTAAATACTTTTTATTCTCAAATAAATCTTCCGGTTTTTACTCCGCCTAACAATGTGTTTCCGGCGGTATGGGGAGTGTTGTATGTGTTGTTGATTGTTTCAACCGCCATAATTTTAAGCTCTGATGACAAACCAAAAATAAAATATGCTTTACAAATTTTTTGGCTAAACATGCTGCTGCAAATTATTTGGACTTATGTTTTCTTTTACAGCGGAATGTTTTTGGCCGGATTTTTTGTTATAGCACTATTGGATTTTGTCACGGTACTGCTGCTAGATGCCTATTATCATCTGCGCAAAATCTCCGGATATTTGTTACTGCCATATTTATTTTGGCTGCTTTTTGCCACTTATTTGAACTGGGGAATAACTGATTTAAACGGCAATGCTTATATTTTTTAATATATTTTTGAAAAAACACTAAAGATTCTGCTAGACAATACCACAAGTTTGCGCTAGTTTAGCCACGATTAAATAAATTTAAACTAAACTTTTTTAGGGACGTACAATGACTAGTGTAAATCAAATCCGCAAAACCTTTTTGGACTATTTTGCCAAGAACGGTCATAAAGTTGTTCCGTCATCATCCCTTGTTCCGGATAATGACCCGACATTGATGTTTACAAACTCCGGTATGGTGCAATTTAAAAATGTGCTGGCCGGCAACGAAACTCGCGACTACACCCGAGCGACCACCGCACAAAAAAGCGTGCGCGCAGGCGGTAAACATAATGACCTTGACAGCGTAGGCTATGATGTACGCCACCACACATTTTTTGAAATGCTCGGTAACTTTTCTTTTGGCGATTATTTCAAAGACGGCGCTATTCCTTTTGCTTGGGAATTGCTGACAAAAGATTTCGGCTTGCCTAAAGATAAGCTCGCCGTTACCATCTACTATAACGATGAAGAAGCCTATAATTTATGGAAAAAAGTTTCTGGTTTGTCTGACGACAGAATTATTCGCATCAGCACCAAAGACAACTTTTGGCAAATGGGCGATACCGGCCCTTGCGGTCCTTGTTCCGAAATTTTTTACGACCACGGTCCGGAAGTTTGGGGCGGTTTACCGGGAACTCCGGAAGAAGACGGCGACCGTTTTATTGAAATTTGGAATTTGGTTTTTGACCAATTTGAAGATTTGGCCGACGGTTCGCGCATTAACTTAAAGCGTCCGGGAATTGATACCGGTATGGGATTGGAGCGTATTGCCGCCATTTTGCAAGGCGTTCACTCCAATTTTGACACCGATATGTTTCAACACATTATCAAAGCTATTGCCGACATGGCCAACACCGACCCTAACGGTCCGTTAAAAGCTTCACACAATGTAATTGCCGACCACTTGCGCTCTATTTGCTTCTTGATTGCCGACGGCGTGCTTCCGTCAAATGAAGGACGCGGCTACGTTCTGCGCCGCATTATGCGCCGTGCTATGCGTCACGCCTATATGCTTGGCGTTAAAGACCCGATGATTTACAAACTACTGCCGACTTTGCAAAAAGAAATGGGCGAAGCTTATCCTGAACTTTACGCCAGAGAAAATTTGATAAAAGAAACAATCAAAATAGAAGAAGAACGTTTTGGACGCACTTTGGATAAAGGCTTGAAATTGCTTGATGAAGAAATCTCTCATTTGGGACGCGGCGACAAACTGAGCGGCGAAACCGCATTCAAACTTTACGACACTTATGGTTTTCCGTTGGATTTGACACAAGACGCTCTAAAAAACAAAAACATTGAAGTGGATACTGAAGGTTTTGACGCCTGCATGGCTCATCAAAAAGAAGAAGCTCGTAAAAACTGGGCTGGTTCCGGCGATACGGCTGTAGAAAAAGTTTGGTATTCTGTAGAAGATAAGGTAAATCCGACCGAATTTTTAGGTTATAATGTTACAAAATCAGACGGCGAAGTTGTTGCCTTAATTCAAGATAACAAAGAAGTTAATGAGGTTACTTCGGGTAAATTTGAGCTTGTGGCCAATCAAACTCCGTTTTACGGCGAATGCGGCGGGCAAGTCGGCGACACCGGACTGATTGTTTCAAAAGACTTCACGGCAAAAGTTACCGATACTAAACGTAAATTGGAAAAAATCTTTGTTCATGTCTGCGAATTGGAAAAAGGTTCCGTCAAAATCGGTGATTGCGCCAACTTTGAAGTTGATGAAGAAAACCGCAAGCGTATTTGCGCCAACCACTCGGTAACCCACCTTGCCCACAAAGCTCTGAAAATGATTTTGGGTGACCACGTTGCGCAAAAAGGTTCTATGGTAGAAGCCGACAGAATGCGTTTTGACGTTTCTCATCCAAAGCAAATCACCGCCGAACAGCTACGTCAGGTCGAAGATATTGTCAACGAGCAAATCCGCAATGATTTGCCAGTAACAACCGTTATTATGAACAAAGAAGAAGCTGTTAAACTTGGTGCTATGGCTTTGTTTGACGAAAAATACGGCGATGACGTGCGCGTGGTAACAATGGGCGATGAAAATGCTCCATTCTCTCGCGAACTTTGCGGCGGTACACATGTATGTTCTACCGGAAACATCGGTTATTTCCACATTATTGGTGAATCAGCCGTGGCTGCCGGCGTGCGCCGTTTGGAATGCTTAACCGGCGTTGGCGCAGATTCTTATGTGCGTGAAACCGAAAACAAATTACACAATGTTGCCGCAACCTTAAAAACAAATCTGAATGATTTGGAAGCACGTATCAACAGCTTGTTGGAAGAACGCAAAAAACAAGAGCAAGAAATTTTTAATCTCAAAAAAGCTCTGGCTAGCGGTAAATCCTCATCAGATGAAACCGAAACTGTTAACGGCATAAAATTTGTCGGTAAGTTTATATCTGGTGCGCATCCTAAAGAATTGAAAGCTTTTGTTGATGACATCATGCAAAATCTCGGCTCCGGCATTGTGGTTCTTTGCTCGGATAAAGATGATAAAGCATCTGTTGTTGTTGGCGTCAGCAAAGATTTGACAGCTAAATATAATGCCGTAGACTTAGTTCGCGCTGCTTCTGCCGTGGTTGGCGGACAAGGCGGCGGCGGACGTCCGGATATGGCTCAGGCCGGCGGTTCCGATGCATCTAAAATCAATGACGCTATCGCCAAAATCAAAGCAATGATTGCTTAAGCATGGAAAAGGGCGAACTTTTATGGCTAAACCGCAGTTATTCCGCTCCTTTTCTCTGAATATAGAAGTGTACAGCATTCTTTATATGCTGTACACTTTACTTGCTTTTAACTGCGTGTTTTTTTCTAAAATTCAGGATATCAGCCAAAGCCTGCTCTTTACAATCGGTACATTTTTTGTGCTGTGGGCGCTGCTGACAGTTTGCGGATTGATACTCTTTTGGAAATGGACGATTAAACCTCTATCTATTTTCTTTTTAATCTTAAACAGCGGCGTCTTTTACTTTGTAAAAAACTATCATGTCGCTATAGATGAAGAAATGCTGCGCAATGTTTTGCAGACCAACCCGCACGAAACCGCAGAACTGCTGAACTTTACGCTGCTGGCTTATATTTTGGTTTTAGGCGGAATACCGTCATTTATTATCAGCCGGCTCAATTTTACGGAAACCAGCCTCTTAAAACAGCGAGGCGGTCTGCTGGTTTTGTGCCTGCTGCTGTTTGCCACAATTATTGTACCCAACAGCAAAGATGTGGCGCAGTTTGCCCGCAACAACAAACCGGTAAAATATTTGCTGATTCCGGTAAACTATATCGGCGCCATAAGCTCCACGGTCAAGCACAACCTGCGGGCTAATCACGAATTTACGCCAATCGGCATGGATTCGCACTTTACGAAATATTGGAATAATGACAAGCCGTTATTGATTGTTTTTGTGGTCGGAGAAACCGCCCGCGCCGCCAATTTTTCTTTGGACGGCTACAGCCGCGATACCAACGCGCCGCTGGCACCATATTCCGGCAGCATTATAAACTTTACTAACGCAGTCTCCTGCGGCACATCCACCGCCGTTTCCGTCCCTTGCATGTTTGCCAAAGACAACCGCACGGAATTTGACAACGGCAGTTTGGACTATACCGAAAATGTGCTGGATATATTTAAGAAAAATAACTGGCGCGTAGTTTGGCTGGAAAACAACAGCGACTGCAAAGGCGTCTGCACGCGCGTAGAAACCCACACGCCTTGCCCAAGCGGCGCCGGAACCTGTTTTGACAGCATTTTAACATCAGAAATGCAAAAGCATCTGGCTAAACCGGCGCAGAATACTGTTTTGGTTATGCACCAAGCCGGCAGCCACGGTCCGACATATTATAAACGCTATCCGCAAGAGTTCAGCCGATTCGCGCCTGTTTGCAACACCGAAAAGCTGAATAAATGCTCTGTTGAAAAAATTGTCAACACCTATGATAATACCATTCTTTACACTTCGCAAAATTTGGCAGACATAATCTCCCTGCTGCAAACAGATTATCCGCAGTACAACAGTATGCTTATATACATTTCCGACCACGGCGAATCATTGGGCGAATATAATATATATCTGCATTCCGCTCCTTATATTATTGCTCCCAAAGAGCAGAAACACATTCCGTTTTTCATCTGGTCGGCGGATTCGTCCTTAGACGCGCTAAAGATAGACAAACAATGTTTAAAATCGGCTGAAAAAGATGCCGTTTCGCATGATAATATTTTTCACACCTTGCTTGGAATAGGTGGAATTTCGGCTCAGGAATACAAACAACAGCTTGATTTATCGCACAAATGTAAAAAAATAACAAAATTTTGACAAATTATGCTTGATTTTGCCAAAAAGTAATGTTATATAATTGGGTACTGAATTTATTATTAACCCTTAAATTATTTTGCATATGTGTAAGATTATTGCTTCTGTGAATTTGAACGCTTATTTTGTTAACCGTAAGGCTAACAGTGCTATGAAAAAGTTCAACAAGGCCAATCCTGACCTTCTCAACATCGACATGCTGACAAAGCTCGTACCTCGTCTGGTTCAACTTGTTTTACGTGTTGATACGTTCAAGAAACCTGCAGGTGTGCCATTCTACGCTTACATCAAGGATGGTAATCCGCTTTGCGTTGTGGTTGACATTCAGACAGGTAAGGCACAGGTTATTGACTCCTCGGTCATCGCTTCGGAAACCAATGTCGGTTCTGAGTTCCTGCTTGACGGCACGACCTACAAGCTGGTAAATGAGAATGCCCGTTGGAAGCGCTACAATTCGGCTAAGGTCAACAGCAAGAAGTACACCAAGCCGCGCAAGCGTCTCACTCCTCTCAGTCCGGAAGTCGCCAACGCAGCAGGTTTGACAGATTAAGTAGTTCAAATCTTAGACATCTTACAAGCACTCGTTTTTTTGGCGAGTGCTTTTTTTATTTTCATTTTATGAATTTTATTTATTTGTAAACACTTTTGTTTTATTATACCGCCATAATTTATTTTTTTAAGAGGCTCATCATGAATAAAATTGCCATTGTTGGTGTTAATAACAGTTTAGGACGTGAACTATTAAACATTTTAGAAGAAAACGGCACTCCTGCCGACAATATTTTTGCGGTCGACACAAACAGTCCGCTCGGCACCCAGGTTTCTTACGGTGAAGATGTGGACATGGATGTCTGGAATTTGGATGATTTTGACTTTTCATCTGTTAAAATCGCCGTGTTTGCCACTTCGGAAGAAATTGCCAAACGATATATTCCGCACGCTTCGGCCAAAAAAGTAATGGTTATTGACTGTTCATCGGCTTACGCCGCCGATTCCGATGTTCCGCTGATTATCGCCGGCTTGAATGACAAACTGATTGCGGATGCCAAAAAAGGCATCATCGCTGTTCCGTCTCCGCAAGTAACTCAGATTATGCTCCCGTTGCAAAAAATTGCCGAAACACACAAAATCAAACGTTTGGTAATCAACACCTATATGGCGGCGTCAATCTATGGACGCGAGGCAATGGATGAGCTTTTTGCCCAAACACGCAAAATTTTTATGAACGAACCATTGGTGGACGATGAAAAAATCTTTCATAAACAAATTGCCTTTAACGTATTGCCGCAAGTCGGAGAATTTATCGGCGATGAAACAAAATATGAGTGGGCGGCGAATGTTGAAATTAAAAAAATTTTGGGAGGAGATATAAAAGTACACGCCAACTGCGCGGTTATTCCGGCCTTTATCGGTATCGGCGAGTTTGTAAACGTTGAATGCGCCGATGACGTTGACATTGACCAAATTCGCAATCAAATGCGCGACACAAAAGGCGTGGTGGTTTTTGACAAGCACGTTGACTGCGGCTATGTTTCTATCAACGATGTTCAGGGCGAAAATGACATTTATATCAGCCGCCTGCGTCAGGATATTTCTGTTGAAAACGGTTTTAGTTTTTGGTGTGTTGCCGATGACCTGCGCGCCGGAACAGCTCAAAACGCCTACAATATTTTGAAATATTTGCTAAAAAAATAGGAATAAATTCATGGTTAAATTTTTTAAAACTCTGTTTATTGTCTTTTTTGCCGCATTTTTGTTTGTCGGCAATCTGCAAGCCGCTGACGGTGCGGATTCTAAAAACTCCATAGACTTTAACAAAGTCAATAAAAAGCTGGAGCAAATTGACAATGCGCTGAAAGGCGAAAATTTAACTGAAGAAAATATCAACAGCTATGTCAGCTATTTAAGCGAACAAGAAGCGCAAATCAGCGCCAACCGCAAAGATTTGGACAAAGAAATCAAATATATCCAAAAGCAGCTGGACGCCTTAGGCGAACCGAAAGAAGGCGCTACCGAGGACAAGGTTATAACCAAGCAGCGCAATGATTTGACTAAAGAGCTGACGGCCGAAGACCGTGTTTTGAAAGAAGCCGATTTGCTGATTGTCAAAATAGAAGACTTAACAACGCAGGTTTTAAATGCGCGCAGCAAGCGTGTTTACGGTGACTTAATCACCAAGCAATCAGCCTTGATTAACCCGATGGTTTTCTTTAACAGCCTAAAGCTTTACGCCATTTTCTTTTGGGATATCACAAAATCGCCGGTTGACTGGTATCAGGGTATTCCTAAAGAAGCCAGAAGCTACACCATATTCAGCATTGTTTCTATGGCGCTTATTTTGATTGCCGCATTGGCGGTTGCGATTATTTTGCGTAAATATATCTTAACGCATTGGGGATACAAAGATGACATAGAGCTGCCGCATTTCAGCCGCAAAGTTGTTGCCGCCATTGCCGTTGCCATTGCCCGAGGATTGATTCCGGACGCTTTTGTCGGCGCTTGTATGATTTGGATGGTCAGCACAAAAATTTTTGGCGACAGTTTACTGGGACATGTTTTAATGATAAGCGGTTTCGCCTCGTTTTTAGCGATTATTGAGGCAACTATTTCCCGTGTGACTTTTGCGCCTAACCACCCTCAATGGAGGCTATTTAACATTCCCAACGACCAAGCTTTACGTTTCACTAGAGTAATATTTTTATTTATCATCTGTAACGCCATCGCTCTCATACAGGTTGTTGTTGCCCAAAAGGCAAAATACTCCATTGACACTATACATTTTTTGACAATGATTTCCTGTGCGGTTAAGGCGTTTTTCCTGATTTGGATAATCAAAATTGCCGTGGATTCATATCGCGAAAGAAAAGGAATCAACACCGAAAATATTGAAGAAAATGAAGAAGAAACCGATTCGCTGGACAGCGGATTCAAAATTATGGTTGCCAGCAATCTGCTGTTAGCCACCGCTTTCGGCTTGTCTTTAGTCGGCTATCCGGAACTTTCTTCCTTTATTTTGCGCAACCTTATTTTATCTATGGTAATTTTTGGTATTTTTGAACTTTTCCGCCATGCTTTTATAGATATCCTAAAGCGGCTTATTTTGGCAAGTCCCTGGATGAAATCCATCCGCATCACCAAACGCAACATCAGTAAGATAGAATTTTGGCTGACTTCTTTTATTAACCCGATTTTGATATTGGCTCTTATTTTTATTTTATTAAATCTGTGGGGATTACCTGGTGATTTTATGCTGCAAATGGGCAAAAAACTGTTGTTTGGTTTCAAAATCGGCGGCGTGCAGATTTCCTTAATCGCCATTGCTTTTGGTATTTTAGTATTCTTTGTATCTTTAACAATTGTAAAAATCATCAAAAAGCATCTAGCGTCCAATGTTTTCAACAATATGGATATTGACGACGGCATTAAGCACTCGCTGATTTCCGGCATCAGCTTTGTAGGTTTCATTATATCGTGCTTGCTGGCGATTATCGCCGTTGGTGTTGACTTAACCAACCTCGCATTCATCGCCGGTGCTTTGTCAGTAGGTATCGGTTTCGGCTTGCAGGATGTGATTAAGAACCTTGTATCCGGTATCATCATTTTGTTTGAGCGTCCGTTTAAAGTCGGCGACTGGGTAATTATGAACGGCACCGAGGGTAAAATCAAGCAAATCAACATCCGTTCTACCGAAATGGAAAGCTTTAACCGCACCAGCGTTATTGTGCCGAACGCGACTTTGCTTTCCAGCTCCATTGTCAACCTGACTCACGGCGACAACATCTCTCGCCAAAGCATTATGGTTGGCGTGGCCTATGGTTCAGACGTAGAAAAAGTCCGCAAAATTTTGCTTGAATGTGCTTTGGCTCATAAGTATGTCATGAAAAATCCGGCTCCTTATGTGCTGTTCAAAGACTTTGCCGACAGCAGTCTGACATTTGAGCTGCGCTGCTATACCAATGATATTTGGAAAGGCTGGATTGTACCAAGCGATTTGCGTTTTTCCATCAACAAACGCTTTATTGAAGAAGGCATAGAAATTCCGTTTCCGCAGATTGTGGTTCACTCCGGCGAAAAAGTGGCGCAAGATAATCAGTTCTACGCCCTCAAAAAAGGAGAGACAGAACAAAGCTGATATATCTAAAGTCTGTATTATTACCGGTTTCAGCCAGTCTGAAGCCGGTATTTTTTTACTTATACTCCTGACTATTACCAAAGTAATATAACCCTTAGCTTATTGCAAAATATAAAATTTTATGCTATTAAGGAAATTGAAAGAATTAAGCAGTATGCTTACTGCCAGCGGAACTTAGGAGGTTCCCTAAATATAATTCTAACTTTGAGCTTAGGAGGCTCATAATATATTTTTTTAGGAGAAAAACAATGAGAGTAAACGAATCTGGTCGTTCAATGATTGAAATGCTGGGCGTTTTGGCTATTATCGGTGTATTGTCCGTTGGTGGTATTGCCGGCTATTCAAAAGCTATGAACAAATTCAAAACAAATAAAGTTGCTGATAACGTTTCCATGTTGGTTGCCAACATCAAAACTTTGTATGCTCAGCAAAATACCTATACCGGTTTGGACAACAAAACCGCTATTTCTATGGGCGTTGTTCCTGATGAATTGGGTACAAATGACTCTACAGGTGTTTTAACAAACGCGTTCAGCGGTCCGGTTTATATTGCTGCTTCTGATAGTACAGCTGGCAACGATAAAAAAGCATTTACTTTAGTATTCACAAAACTTTCTCGTGAAGCTTGCATTTCATTGGTTACCAATGACTGGGGTTCTGGTTATTCTTCAGGCTTAATCGCTATTGAGGCTACCGGTACAGATATGACAACACACGGTGACTTGAACGGCACTTATATTGGTAATGCCGGTACAGCAAACAAAATCGCTACCCCGGGCGGTACTACTCAGCCTGTACCTATGGCCGTTACCGCAGCTGCAACAGCTTGCTCTTGCAAACAAGGTAACACCTGCTCTATTGCTTGGAAATACTACTGATTTCCGCAGCAGATTGCTAAGAATAAAAAAATACCGCTTTTCAGCGGTATTTTTTTGATTTTGCGGTTGACTTTGATTATTTTGCTATTGTAAACTGAACACAGTAAACAACTTAATTTAAGAGGAAAGAAAGATGAAAAATAAGCAATCCAAAGGTCTCTCTCTCTCTCTCTGCAAATCCTGAACATCTGATTAAAGGCGCTTTTTCTGCCATTCAGCACGTTTTCGCAGGATTAAGCAGAAAAAATGATACTTTCGGTAATAACAAGCACAGAAGCAATATAACAGGCGGCACGTTCACGCGCTTTTCCGCCTTCACTTTCGGCGTCATTCTTCGCCGGTACTCCCTGCTGGAAGTACCATGGCGGAGAATCCATAACGTCATTGCAAAAGCAATGTCAATATGCGTTGCTTTCAGCAACAAGGTCATGGATACTCGTCCGCCACAGCCTGCGGGGTGTGGCGACAAGTATGACATTTGCTCAGCTGGCCGCAGTATGATAGAAATGCTGGGCGTTTTGGCGATAATAGGGGTATTATCAGTCGGAGGAATTGCCGGTTATTCCAAGGCTATGGAAAAATATAAGGTAAACAAGGCTGTCAGCCAATACGGCATGCTTATTTACAACATGTTAGAGCTGCATCCCTATTCCGAGCAAAAATCCGGACTGGTTGATATTCTGCAGGCAACTCAGACTTTTCCGCCGGATTGGGAAAAAGTTAACGACATGAAAATAAAAGATTCCTACGGCAATATATTAAACATTTACGGCTCTGGAAGCACCATGGTAATTGACATGCTTTTAGGCGGAATCCAGCAAACTGATAAAGGCGGCAATATCAGCGGAACATTTTCCTCATCTCTCTGCATGTCCATTTTTAATAATTTAGTGGTGCCGCTGCACGGCAGTCTGATTGTTGTAAGGCTCTATCGTTCGGAATACGACAAAAGCTGGAACAACTCCACCAATGAAGACACATCTTTTTACGGCGATAATTATTGCGGCGGAAACAATAAATGTATCACAAGCTTAAAGCTATCAACTATAGATTCTTTGTGCAAATCGTGCAGCAAAGATAAAGAATTGTGCGCTATTGTCTTGGGATTGGAGGGCGGAAAATAGAACTGGTAGTTCCGGGCAGAGTTGAACTGCCGACCCATCCATGTGAAGGATATGTGATAACCGTTTCACCACAGAACTAAAAAGATTGGTAGTTCCGCGCAGAGTTGAACTGCAGACTCATCCATGTCAAGGATACGTGATAACCGTTTCACCACGGAACTATTCTTTTGCTTGCATAATAATCGGAATTTTTCGCTTGTCAAATTTAATTTATAAAAAAAATAAATTACCTGCGAAAAAAAATCTTGAAATTTAAATTTATATAACTAAAACAAGCGATTGAATTTATGCGGGAGATGCAAAAATGAGAAAGTTCAGTTTATATGTTTTAGCGTTCGGCACGTTTGGCCTGGGCATGGCCGAATTCGGCATGATGAGCATTTTATCGGTTGCCGCGGCCGGTCTGCAGGTTTCGGTTCCGGAAGCCGGACATTTTATTTCGGCCTATGCTTTGGGTGTTTGCTTCGGGGCGGTTATGCTTACTTTTTTGGCGCAAGGACACTCGTTAAAATCGCTGCTGATTGCCCTGATGCTGATTATGTGTTTCGGCAATATGCTGGCGGCTGTGGCGCCCAACTACGGTTTTATGATAGCCGCCCGTTTTATTTCCGGCTTGCCGCACGGCGGCTATTTCGGTGTCGCCGGTATTGTCGCCAAACGTCTGGCCTCTAAAAAGAAACAAGTGCAGGCGGTAGCGATTATGATTTCCGGAATGACCGTCGCCAATCTGCTGGGGATTCCGCTGGCTGCCTACATAACCCACATTGTGTCATGGCACATGCTGTTTGCTATGGTTGTCGGCTGGGGCTTATGGACAGTTTACTGCATCCACAAATGGGTGCCGAATGTTTCGGTCAAGCAATCTACCGATTTAAAATCTCAGTTTGCTTTTCTGAAAAAGCCTCTGCCTTGGCTGCTGCTGATAACCATTATGCTCGGCAACGGCGGAATTTTTTGCTGGTACAGCTATATCAGCCCGATTATGCTGCATGAAGCCGGTTTTTCGGCTGCTCAGATGTCTTGGGTGATGGTAGTAGCCGGTTTAGGCATGGTTTTAGGCAACATTTTCAGCGGCAAACTCTCGCTTTATTTATCGCCGACCAAACTCACAGCTATTATGATTATCATCATGTTTACCGCCTCGCTGTCCATGATTTTTTCGGCGCATAGTCAGATTCTTGCCCTAGCCGTAATGTTTTTAGGCGTGTTCGGACTGTTCGGCGTTTCCGGACCGGAACAATATTTGATTATTGACACGGCCAAGGGCGGAGAGATTCTCGGCGCTTCCGGCGCGCAGGTCGCATTCAACTTAGGCAACGCCGTCGGCGCTTATGTCGGCGGACTGCCGATAGCTATGGGCTATGCCAATTCTTTTTCGGCGCTGCCCGGAGTATTCCTCACGGTTTTAGGATTGATTACAATCTATTATTTCAGCCGGCTGTATGAAAAAGAAAATACGCAGAATATCGGCTGATAAAAAATCCCCCGCAGCACCAATACTGCGGAAGATTTTTTTAGATTCTGATGTTTATTTTCCGCTTAAAGTTTTCAGGTTGTTAATAATATTTGCAGCGGCAGTCTGCGATTCTTCGCTGATTCCGGCAGCCTGCAGCGCCAGTTTGCGGATGCAGGTGTTAGCAATGTCTTGAGAAGTCACGCTGACAGTATTTACAAACAAAGTTCCGTTATAAAGGCGGTTATTAGCCTCGTTAAGCATGCAGGCCTGCATTTTTTGACGCGGAGTCGCATCGGCGGAAGCTGTGGTATACTGAGAGATATTTTCACATGCGCCTAAAAGCAAAAAGGCGGCTAAAAAAATTTTTTTCATCATAAGTTCCTTTTATTTAGTTGAATTTAGCAAATGTATAGCTCAATCAGGATAAAAATCAATAAAAAAACGCCTGTATCCGCAAACTGTCGCTTTAATAAAAAGACAGCATGGGAAACAGGCGTAATTCTTGTTATTCATACGGCGTTTGCATTTTATCAATCCAAAGGCGCAGAAACCAAAACGAAATACAATAGCAGACTACCGGTATAACCAGCCAGCTGGTGGCAAAAACCCACAGGCAGTAGGATTTTCGGTATATGCCGGCGTGGCTGAGGAGCTTTTGCTCTTGCACCGCAGAAAGGATATTGTTCTTTTTCATTCCGCTAATCTTCTCGCAATAATCTTTATACAGCGGGTTCATGACAAATTTTTGCAGCAGCATGAAAATCACCAGCCCAATCGGAACAATCACTATCAGCGGAATCTGTGTGCCGAAAATCTGATTAAGCCCGCCTAAAGAGTGATGAACCGCGGTGCAGATTGCCAAACCGATTCCGGCAAAGAAAAAGACAATAGCCAAATTTAATGATAAATGTTTCATAAGTATATAAATTAAATAATAAATAAGACATTATTATTTGTAGCAGATTTATCCGTAAAAAACAAGAAAAAACTCCGGTTCCAAAAGAACAGGAGTTTTAACTTATTTTCGTAAAAAATCTTTGCTGTTCGGTCTTAGTTCACAAACATATTTGTTAATAAAGACCCAAGACATTCCATAAAACAGCAGCGGAACAAAAAGCCAGCAAGACGCGAAACAGGCTGTAACAAAAATGTTATAAACCGCCTGCCCTGCTGCCAAGTTTTTTCGGTAACCGGCTTCATTCAATTCTCTTTCTTCCCTTTGCCAAAATATTTCATGCTGATACAGCCTTAGTGTCGGTCTGACAAGCTTGGCGGTAGAAATTGAAAAAGTCAGCACGCCGAGAATTATTACCAGAATAAAAGGCACGGGACAAAGTAAAACAATACCGCCCGGATTCAGCACCAGCTCTGCGCAAGTCCAAACTGTTAAGCAGACGCCGGCCAAAAACCAAAGCGAACTAAAAAATAAAAGTACATACTTCATAAAAATACAATTTAATAATTTAACATTGCTTATATTGTAGCATTTTATTTTTTTCTGTCAATGGGCTAAATTTTGGCAAAAAAGGCTTTTAATTTTTGGAAATCTATGCTAAAAGGAATGCAGTCTGTTATCATTATTTATTTTTTATGAGAAATATTATTCTATTTATCGTGGTTGTGTTCTGTGCTTATATGGGATACGACAAGTTTGGCCGGCGTTCTGTTTCTCCTAAGGTTGTGGCAGAATGCACGGTTCAGCAAAAATCTTTTGTTGAGGGAAAGAATTCTATGTTTGCAGTTGTCGCCGGAAAAGAACACTTTATAACTCATGTGCTGAATAAATCCAGCATGTGGGTATATCCTCAAAAAGACAGTTTAGTAACGGCTTTTGTTACAGCAAAAAACTCTAATCTGCAATTTGCCGCAGGAAAAGCAACTGCCGAAGACATTGACAAATCTTTTCAAGGGCAGATTCCCAGAATTATTTTGCTGTTTGCTTTTGTTGGATTGGTTATACTGATACAGCATTATCAGTCCGAAGAAGACATTGCAATGCCGCCAGATGAACAAAAGTAAAACTAAAAAGCTCCTTTTATTCTTAAAGGAGCTTTTTTTATTTTCAGTCATTATACTGGCTGCACTTTGATTTTACGATTGACTTATGGAGTGCGGCTGGTGTAGAATAAACGCTGTAAACAACTTAAAATAAGAGGAAAGAAAGATGAAAAATAAGCTATTCAAAGGTCTCTCTCTCTCTCTGCAAATCCTAAACATCTGATTAAAGGCATATTTTCTGCCACTCAGCGTGTTTTTGCAGAGTTCGGCGCAAAAAATCACACATTCGGAAATAACACATTAAAAAATAAAATAACAGGCGGCACTAAGTCAGCATCTCTGGCACCCGTCATTCTATGCCTTGTGCATAGAATCTTGTTGCAACAAGGTACTAACCTAGTCAATAAATTAGCCTTATTATTGCATAAGTGCTTTTTTATTGTCTTTTGCAAGTTCTTTAAGTACCCCTCACCCGAGGCTTATGCCTCACCCTCTCCCTCACGGGGCGAGGGTTCTGGATTGCTTCGCTGCGCTCGCAATGACGGCGAGGAAATGCACCGCCCTTGGTGCAACAAGATACTAGGCACAAGGCCTAGTATGACTGGTGCTAGAGGCGCAGATTTTGTTAGATTGCTTCGTCGTTGCACTCCTCGCAATGACGCCGAAAGAAACAACATCGCATTTAAGGGTTTGGATGTTGTGCGCCAATACGCCTCAAAATTCTTTGAAACTGCGGAGAGTGGCGTAGATAAAGTGGTTTCTAGCTGCGAGAAAAATCCTAGTGTACGTTGGATGTACATGAATTTTTTGAGACAGCGTAAAACCCCTTTAAATGCGCCGCTATACGCGGTTTCAGCTGGGCGGTCAATGATAGAAATGCTGGGCGTATTGGCGATAATTGCCGTTTTAACAGTCGGAGGAATTGCAGGCTACTCCAAAGCGATGGAAAAGTTTAAGGTAGACAAAGCTATTGGTGAATACAGCCAGCTTATAATCGGACTTATGGAACATAAGAACAGTTTATCTAAACTTGATGCCAATCAAGATTATGGAACAGATTTAGCTGACTTTGTTGAAGCAGCCAATCTTGTTCCGCAAAGTTGGAAAAAAGTCGATTCCTTAGGTTTTAATGACGCATATGGAAATCGTATTCACACTTATACAAATAACAGCAAAGATATAGCCATTGATTTCTATTTAGGCGGATATGAGGAAAATGAAGATTCTAAAAGAGTTTCTAAAGCTTTTAACACAAAAGTCTGTGAAGAAATTTTCAATAATATGGCAAAACCATTGCAATCGTCATTAAAAAAAGCCTGGCTGTGGGGAACAAAAGTAGAATTTTATGGAAATTCTTATTGCTGTCCAAATTGCAAATGTCTGAATAAATTGACGTTGAGCGAAATACACCAAGCCTGTAATTCTTGTATAAAAGATACTTTTTGCGCTATTGTATTTTGGTTTTAATAAGCAACATTTTTCAATAAACCTATGTTTTGAGAGATATTGCTTATGTTTTTCACCTTGAAAATTTGCTTTGCTTGTTAGCGAGAGCAAATGTGACAAGACATTTTCGCAGCGTATACATAGGATTATAAGAAAAAATTCCCAGCAGATAGGCGCAAAATTGTTACTGGTGGCATAGATACCGCTTAATATATATCCTCAGGTTTACTGGTGGTTTCATATGGATACAAGCCTTTGTTTTGACAACGCTCGTTGGCACGGAACGGCATCTAACGCCGCTTTGCCCCACATATTAAAAGGAGATGAGCCTATATGGATTTAAAACAAAAAGAGCAAAAATTCTAGCACATGCAAAAGTACGTAAATTTTTCCCCTTTAGTTTGTTTTCTAAAACTCGGATAATGTGCCTAATACGCCGCAAGACTTTTTCGCGGTGTACACAGAAGTACATAAGAAAAAGTCTTATAATTGTATTAAATTGCGATTAGTGATGCAGATAGTGCCTGAAACAAGAAGAGAGAAAATTTTAGCGTACACAGAAGTACGTGAATTTTCTCTCTTTCGCAGTTTTAGGTGCTAGATGCACCGCTAGGCGCGATTTTAGAAGTGTTCGTCACAACGCTTAATCAACTCTTCAATATTTTCAGGCGGCCAACCCGGTGTTTCCATACCGAGGTGGATACCCATTTTAGCCAATACTTCTTTGATTTCGTTCAAAGATTTACGGCCAAAGTTCGGAGTACGCAGCATTTCTGCTTCGGTTTTTTGAACCAAATCGCCGATATAAATGATATTGTCATTTTTCAGGCAGTTAGCAGAACGAACAGACAGTTCAAGTTCGTCAACCTTACGCAGCAAGTTGCGGTTAAACGGTAATTCTTCATGAACGTCTTCGGATTCGCTTTCCGGTTCGTCAAAGTTAATAAACGGTTTCAGCTGGTCTTGCAGAATGCGGGCTGCCAAAGCAACTGCATCTTCCGGAGAAACAACGCCGTTTGTTTCAACATTCATAGTCAATTTATCGTAGTCGGTAATTTGACCTACACGAGTGTTTTCAACTTTGTAAGAAACCTTAGTAACCGGAGAATAAATTGCATCAACGGCAATCAGACCGATAGGAGCATCTGCTGATTTGCTGTTATAAGCCGGAACATAACCCTTACCTGTGGTAACAGTTAATTCCATATTGATTTTTGCACCGGCATCCAATGTGCAAATCACATGGTCCGGATTCATAATTTCAACATCGTGACCGGTTTCAATCATAGCCGCAGTAACCACGCAAGGGCCTTCGGCTTTCAATGTCATTGTTTTTGCGCTGTCAGAGTGTACGGCAACAGCCAGCTCTTTAATGTTCAGCACGATATCTGTAACGTCTTCGCGAACGCCAGGAATTACAGAAAATTCATGCAAAACACCATCAATTTTAATAGCGGAAACAGCACCGCCTTGCAATGAGGACAGTAAAACTCTTCTCAACGCATTACCTAAAGTCAGGCCGAAGCCTCTTTCTAAAGGTTCAACCACTATTTTTGCTTTGTGAGCTGCCTCGTCTTGAGTAACTTGCAAATTAGTTGGTTTAATAAGTTCTTGCCAATTCTTTTGAATCACCGGTTTTGTCCTTTTCTTGATAAGTTATATGTACATATAAAAAAACACGGCAACAGGCCTTGAATAAAGGCCTGTGCCAAAATAATAACTAGACGCGACGTCTTTTTCTCAGACGGCAACCATTATGCGGAATTGGGGTTACATCACGAATTGTTGTGATTGTAAAACCGATTACCTGCAATGCGCGGATTGCAGACTCTCTTCCTGACCCAGGTCCTTTAACTTCTACTTCCAAAGTTTTCATACCATTTTCCTGAGCTTTTTTACCAGCTTCTTCAGCGGCAACCTGAGCAGCGTAAGGAGTAGACTTTCTAGAGCCTTTAAAACCCTGAGCGCCTGCAGTAGACCAAGACACAGTATTACCTTGAGCATCCGTAATTGTAACTCTTGTGTTGTTGAAAGAAGAATCAACGTGAGCTACACCGGAAGTGATATTCTTTTTTTCTTTTTTCTTTTTCAGAATTGCTTTAGCCATTTGCACTTACCTCACTTATTTCTTCTTATTCGCAACGGTTTTACGTTTACCTTTACGGGTACGAGCATTTTGTTTTGTACTCTGACCGCGAACAGGCAGACCTTTACGATGTCTCAAACCACGATAGCAACCTAAGTCCATCAATCTTTTGATGTTGGTACCAACTTCACGGCGCAGTTCGCCTTCTACAAGGTATCCGTTATCAATTACTTCGCGGATTTTCATGATTTCTTCATCAGAAAGCTGACTAACACGGCGGTTCATGTCAATTCCTGACTTTGCGCAAATATCTTGAGCAGATTTTCTACCAATACCAAAGATATAAGTCAATGCGACTTCAATTCTCTTGGCACTTGGAATGTTTACACCAGCTATACGAGCCAAATTTAATCTCCATTTACTTTCAATTAACTAATACATTCAAAAAGTTGATCACCACTTTTCAAAATTAAGCGGATTATAAGCGTGATATTTGTCAGAGTCAACCCCTTTTCTTCACTTTATTTAATTTTTTTACACAAAATCAAACAGCAATTTGCCTCATCACTTTTTTAAATTGCAGATTAGCGCAAAAATTATAGACAAACCCTCTTGCAAATTGCCAAAAATCATGCTAATCTAAACTAGTAAAAAAAATTATTATGGAAACCTCTTATCGTTATTATTATCACGAATACAAGAGCTTTCCCAGTACCAATCTAATTTAAATTTTATTGATTATGAAGAAGTTTTTGTTTTTCGTAGTATGCGTTTTTGTTTCTGTTTTTGCAAACGCACAGTCTTTTACTCCTGTAACCCACGTTGCCAAAGTTAACAAATCTTATGTTGCTTACGGCGACGGCGCTTGCGCACCGTTGACCGCCGCACAGTACCTCAAACTCAAGAAGTCTGTCGCAGGTTACAGTATTGTAAGTTACAAGGGTAAAGATGCAGCAAACAGTTTTAACATTGTTGTTTCTGACAATGAATATGACAGCGACATTCTAACCGTAGATTCTGTAGGTGTTGCCGATTCCGGCGTTGAGGTATATTTTACTAACGGTACTATGTATCTTGCCAAATCAGCAGCTTGGGCAGATGTTTTGAAAGGTCAGAACGTTGCTCATATTACCATCAAGAGTCCGCTCCGCCATTTTGAAAAGTATGAAGCTTTTGAAAATGTTCCGGTCGGATTTGAAGTTAAGCATGGTTTGACCGCAGCTGCAAAAACTCAGAAGTCTGTTTTAGCCAAGGTAACTGCAGATGTAAAGTCGGCATTTAGCAAGGCTAAGGAGAAGGTAGAGGAAAAAGTTGATAACTTTATTGACTCTAAAGCCCCTGCCAAAAGCGCAGCTTATTCTATGGGTGGCTTCAAGCTCATTCAAGAGTAAAAAAATACCTGTTTTTCGTTAGGAAAAGCAGGTATTTTTTATTGCAAAATTTCCAATAAAGTGCTATCAAAAAGAAGTATTTCAATTATTTTAACAATTTAAATTTTTATGCTATGAACTGTAAAAGTGCTGTTTCAAAATCTAAAGAGCAAGCTTTAGCAATGTTTAATCAGATGCGCCGTCCGCTGTCTGCAGGTCTTCATTCTCTTGCCGATACCGCCGACTGCCTGATGTATGAGGATATCGGAAATATGGAAAACAGTTATCCGCTTTAGAAAGTTCAAAATTTAACCGGCTGTTTTTATTATAAAACTCAGCCGGATTTTTTTACTTTTCCAAGTCTTTTACAATTTCTTCCGTTACCTTTTTGCCGTCGCCGAACAGCATAATTGTGTTCGGAGCATAAAACAGCGGATTGTCAACGCCGGAATATCCGGCTGCCATAGAGCGCTTGACAAAGAATATTGTCTTGGCTTTTTCCACATCCAAAACAGGCATGCCATATAGCGGAGAGCCGACATCGGTTTTGGCAATCGGATTTGTCACATCATTTGCGCCTATCACATACACAACATCTGCTGAGGCAAAATCTTGATTTATATCTTCCATTGCAAATACTTTTTCATAAGGAATCTGCGCTTCCGCCAACAAAACATTCATATGTCCGGGCATGCGTCCTGCAACCGGATGAATGGCATAGCGCACGTCAACTCCGTATTTTTCGGTTAAGATGTTTGTCATATTCTTTAGAGCAATCTGCGCCTGCGCTGCCGCCATGCCAAAACCAGGTACAATAATCACTTTATGCGAATTAGACATAATAAAAGCGGCTTCTTCCGGCGAGCCGGTTCTGACTATTCCTGTTGATTTATGTTCTGTTTCTATAGATTGCGTTTCAGGCCAAACAATTTTAAGCAATGACCTGTTCATGGATTTACACATGACGTAGGACAAGATAGTTCCGCTGGCACCGACTAATGTTCCTGTGATAATCAGCAACAAATCTCCTGCCAATAAACCTACCGTCACGACAGCCCAGCCTGAAAATGAGTTCAGTAAAGATATAATTACCGGCATGTCTGCGCCGCCAATAGGCATAATTGCACAAAAACCAATCAATATTGATAAAAGAATAATTCCGGCAAATCCTTGCTGGAAATATGTGAAATAAGCAATATTTATAAGTAATAATATTTCTAAAAATAAACTAACCCATTTTAACCACGCCACATTTTTACGGAGCAGGCCGTGCAATTTTGCAAACGCAACTATAGAACCGCTGAAAGCCACAAGTCCTATAACCACGCACAAAGATTCCAATAGATTATCTTTGTGATATTTAAATGGACAACAAACTATCAGCGCCGAAGCTAACCCCCCGATTCCGTTAAGCAAGGCAACAATTTGCGGCAAAGCCGAAAGCTGCCATTTTGTGGCTAATAGCACTCCGCTGCCGCTTCCGGCGCAGAGAGCCAATAAAATCCATCCGGCGTTATATTTAAGATTCAGAGTGAGACAAGTTATCAGCGCAATGCCGACAGAAACCATTGCAATATGATAACCGCGCACCACTCGTGACGGAGCAGACAAGCAATCTATGGCAATAATCATAAGAAAAGCAGAAAGCAAATAAAGCAACGAACTAATCATTATTTTTTATTCTCCTTCTTTTTAAAAAGTTCCAGCATTCTGATTGTTGCCGCCAGACCTCCGAATAAATTTATAGAGGCCAGAAAAACGGCGATTAAACTCATAATTAAAATTTTAGTGTCTGTAGTATGACCGGCAATCACAATGCCGCCTAAAACAGTCAGGCCGCTGATGGCGTTGGTGGCACTCATCAGCGGTGCGTGCAGCGATGGAGAAACACGCCATACAGTAAAATAACCCAAAAAGGCCGAAAGCACTAAAATCGCCAATAAATAAACTTCATCCATTTTGTTCCTCCGCCGATGTTAGAAGAATTTGCATCCAAACCTCTTTATCCTGTTTGATTTTATCTAAACGCGATATAAAATTATATACGTTTCGTGAATGCAGTTGGCTTGCCGAATATGCAACATCCGAAGCCAGATGCGTGTCAGCCAGCAGTTTATAGTGTCCGTTATCCAGTAATCTGCCGAAAATAGATGTTTCAACGTTTCCGCCGGCCATATCCAGAACTACAGCGCCAAAAGGCAGTCTCTGTAGCTGAGAAGCGCTTAAAACCTGCGGTACTTTTCCGCTTATGACAGATACGGCTGTAATCACAATTTGGCAGTTGGGCAATAACTTATTGATTTCGTCCGGATTTGAAGACACAAATTGAGCGCCCAAAGATTTTATTTGTTCCTCGGCGTCCTGCCGAATATCAGCCGCATATACAATAGCTCCCATGCGCTGCAGGGTTGCAATTGCTTGTAGTCCGGCAACTCCGGCGCCGATAACCAAAGATTTCAGCGGAGTTAAAGTTCCGGCCGCGGTCATCATCAAAGGTACGGTCTGCGTCTGCATATCCATAGTCAGCAAAGCGGCTTTGTATCCTGCCAAATTATGCTGAGATGACAACGTGTCTATATCCTGCACGCGAGACAAGCGAGGCAACCTTTCAAGCGCCAAAGTCGTAATCTTATATTTTTTCCAAATTTCTGTACGCTCCGGTTTTTTATAACTTTCAAAATTTGCCAATATGCACAGATTCTGGTGCAAAAAAGCATATTCATCTTCGCAAGGCGCCCAGATTTTAGGCATAAATTCTGATTTTTCATAAACTTCAGGCGCATTTAATAATGACGCGCCAGCCTGAAAATATTGCTCATTGCTGAAGCCGGCGCGCTCTCCGGCTCCTGTTTCGGCATAAACCTGATGCCCGGCAGCCACAAGTTGCTCAACCGTCTGCGGGGTAACTGCCACTCTATATTCCCAAGCCGGACGTTCCTTAACAAATCCGATAATCATTGCACCCTCATAAAAAAGCTTGCATTACAGCTATATTACTTTTATATAATAAGCAAAACTAAAAAGCAAAGGAAATATAGCCAAATGGTTAGGTTGCGTGATTTATACAGTATCTTTTTTAAAATGGGAATTTTTACATTCGGCGGCGGTTATGCAATGCTGCCTATTCTCAAAGATGAAACCGTTGAAAAAAGAAGATGGATTACAGAAGAAGAACTTTTAAATTATTATTCCATCGGACAATGCACACCTGGAATTATTGCCGTAAACGCCGCATCTTTTATCGGCTATAAATTGCGCGGATTTTGGGGAATGATTTGGGCAACTTTGGGGGTGATTTCTCCATCTGTCATTATTATTTTATTGGTGGCGATGCTTTTAAGGCAATATATGGATAATCAATATGTGCAATGGGCGTTTGACGGCATTCGCGTCAGTGTTATCGCTTTAATAATAGATACGGTTGCAGGGATGTGGAAAAAAGGTATATGCCGTATCAGGGATTATGTTGTTTTTGGTTTGGCTGCAATATTGCTGCTGTTTTTCAACTTGTCGGCGGTTGCTATTGTCATATTGGCGGCGGCAGGGTCGTTTATTCCAAACTTTAAGAGGCAAAAATGACCTATTGGATTTTAGCTTTTGAATTTTTTAAAATCGGTCTGTTTGCCATTGGCGGCGGATTGGTGACAGTTCCGTTTTTATATGATTTAACCGAACAATATGACTGGTTTACGGCTAAGGAGCTTATGGATATGATTGCCGTTTCTCAGTCCACCCCCGGACCTGTGGGAATAAATATGGCTACCTATGCCGGTTATAAGGCCGCCGGCGTATTCGGCAGCTTGTTAGCAACTCTTAGTTTGGTGACGCCGTCGGTGATTATTGTTTATCTGATTTCAAAAATACTTACAAAATGGAAAGAGAATCCCAATGTTTTACGGATATTGAGCGGTATCCGTCCGGCAGTATTGGCGCTAATTCTGTTTGCCGGCTATGATATAGCTAAAGAGTCTGTTACCGATTTTCAAACGGCCGGATTGCTGCTTGTTTTGGTAATAGCTATGAGATTTTATAAGAAAAGCGCGATTTTTTATATTATATTTTCAGCTGTTGCCGGATTGCTTTTTCATATTTAGCGGCTTGAAATTCAGCAAAATAGAATATACTATAGGAAAAAATATTAAAGGAGATTAAAATGAGCGAGCAAAATACTGTTTACGATGTTGTCGGAATCGGTAATGCTATTGTAGATGTATTGGCAAAAGTCGGAGATACTTTTTTAAAAGAACGCGATTTAACCAAAGGCTGCATGACATTGGTGGAAGCAGCCGAAGCCGGTAAAATTTATAATGACATTATTCCTGAACGCGAAGTTTCTGGCGGCTCTGCTGCCAATACCGTGGCGGGAATGGCCTCTTTGGGCGCTGACTGCGCTTTTATCGGCAAAGTTCATGACGATGAACTGGGGCAGGTATTTAAACGCGATATCGGCGCCGCCGGTATTGACTGTTTTACCGCTCCGTTGGAAGAAGGACCGGCCACGGGGCGCAGTATTGTTCTTGTAACGCCGGATGCTCAACGTTCAATGTTTACATATCTTGGCGCTTCGCGAAAACTTTCTAAAGATGATATTGATGAAAAGCTGATAAGCGAATCAAAAATAATTTTTATTGAAGGATATTTATGGGACGAGCCAATGGCGCATGAAGCCGTGCTGAAGGCCTGTGAATTGGCGCATAAATACGGGCGCGAAGTGGCTTTTACGGTTTCTGACCGTTATTGTGTTTCTTCACACCGTGACCACATGCTTGATTTAATTAAAAATCATGTGGATTTGCTTTTTGCCAATGAAATGGAATTAAAAGCTCTGTTTGAAACCGAAGATTTTTCGGCAGCTTTGGATATGGTTAAACCTATGGTAAAAATTGCCGCTATAACCCGTGATTCTCGCGGTTCGGTAGTTGTAAACGGCAGAGTTAAAATATTTGTAGAAGCTGAGCCGGTAAAACCTGAGACTGTAGTGGATTCCACAGGCGCCGGAGATTTATATGCCGCCGGTTTTTTGTTTGGTTTGGTGAATAAACGCAGTTTAGGAACTTGCGCCATGATTGGCAGCATTGCCGCATCTGAAATTATCAGCCACTACGGCGCAAGACCGGAAGTTTCTTTGCGTGGTTTTGTTCGCAATAAGCTTCTGCAATACGGTAAAAGATTTTAATCAGGTATTAAGCGGCGCAAAATCCGCCGCTTTTTACATATCCAAAACCAAAACACAGGCTTGTTTACCTTTGTTGCAGGCTTTGCAGATTTTGTTAATTTCAATCGGGGTTATATCTTTAAGACATCTTCTGCCATCAGCGCACAAGCTGTTGCCATAATAGTTATATGTTTTATCCGTCACGACATGAGCGGCTCTGGCCGCCGAATGCAATGGATAAAACACATTTTGAACAATTTCTCGGCACAGTTTGTCGGAAAAAGCGTATGATAAGTCGCCAACGCCTTGTTCAACCGTTTTTCCGCCCAAATAAAAATCTATGGTGATATTTCCGTTACGGATAAACGGCTGAATAGTGTCGCCCATTTCATCGGTTAAGCGTATAGAATCAACTCGTTCCCAAGTTTCCGGAACTAAATTAAGAGCCTGCACCACATCAACAAGCCCATATTGATAGCTGCTATCAGATTTATCTCGTAAACTGTCGGTATGCTCCAGCATTCCTTGAATAAGATAATTGAACTGCTCCACCGTCCGGTTCAGCTTATATTTCTCCATGGCTTTGGAATAGCCGGCAATTCCTCCGACACTTAACACCGCAATAATCGCTAGAACCCCCAGCATTTCTATCATACTTCTTCCAAAGGAATTTGCGCCCCTGCCACCAGTCATACTAGGCCGTGACGCACAGTCTGTGCCTAGTATCTTGTCGCACCAAGGGCAGTGCATACCCTCGCCCCCTGAGGGAGAGGGGGCAGACTTGTCTGCGGGTGAGGGGTACTTAAAGAATGCGCAAAAGGTACTAAGCATGCTACTCCAGCACTTATTTAATAATAAGGCTAATTTATTGACTAGTTTAATACCTTGTTTCCACAAGATTCTATGCACAAGGCATAGAATGACAGGTACTAGAGGCGCTGCTTTAGTGCCTCCACTTACTCTTCCCCTGCTTTTTCCTCTTAAAAAATTCATACTCTTCAACATCTTATTCCTCCTATTATGTGTAAAAAAAACGACCGTTATTTTTACACACTCAAAACAAGACGCTGTAAATTTTTATAAAACCGCAAAAAACATCGCAAATATAAAAAGTTATTGCAATTCTTAACAACCTCTGCTACATTACTAAAAACAGCCTAAAAACTGTCCCTTTTAAACGGTCGTTTTTTTTACACACTTTTGACAAAACAGCCATCTAATTTCATTAAATTAAAATTATTTTTACTTTCCGGCGGGGGAAAGTTTATTTTTCTTCTTTAATTTCTTTAGTCTCGGTTTCTTTTTCAGCACCGCCGTGCAGATTATCCAGAAATTGTTTTTCAATTTTCATATATTGTTCAAACAGCCAGCGCGACTGCGACAGCATAACCAAAGAAATCAGCACCAAACAAAAAATAACCTTGCTGTTTTCGGTTAAAAACTGATGAACTACCGTCATAATAAAAAAGCAAACAATCAGCATGCGGAAACTGGTTAAAAACAGCAGCGGCAGCCGATTGGCTTTTTTAGCTTTCCACAGCTTATAATAAACCGTCGCTACCTGATTGTTTGAAACAAACAGATTTTTGATATTTTCGCTTTCGCAGGAACTCAGCGTATCTTTAACTTTCTGCACCATTTTATTTTCGCAGATATTGACCTTAAACAGCTGATGAGCTGTTTCTGAGAGCGGACGGAATTTTTCTGACAGCACTACCGGCAAGATTGTTTCCCAGCCGATAAGAGCCTTTAAAAACGGCGACATCAGCAGCAGAGTGATAGCCGTAACTGCCGCCCGCGCCGCCATATTCGGCAGATATTGATGCACCCACGGACGCACAAAATAATTTGAAAAACCAATAACGGCATAGTTAATCATAATAAACAAGATAAGCCGCAGCAGATAGTTTTTCAGCAGCATATTCCACAAACGCTCTTCGCTTTTGGTTTCCTTTTGTCCAGCAACATGCTTAGCTAAAAATTCCTGCCATTTTTCCGGCAGATAGCGCTTAATTACATTAAACATCGGCTCAGCAAATTTAATCATCATCGGCGTAAAGAAAGTTGTGATAACCGAAACCGCCACAATAATCGGATATACCTGCTTATGCAGCACGCCCAAGCTCATGCCGAGGCTGGCGATAATAAAAGCGAATTCGCCGACCTGAGCCAACGAAAAAGCCCCCAGAACCGAGGTTTTAAGCGGCTGGCCGGAAACAATAAAGCCAAAGCATGAAAATGCGACTTTGCCGACCATCACAATAAAAGTAATCACACAAATCGGCCAAGCATATTCAATAAACATTGCCGGATTAACCATCATGCCGACCGAAACGAAAAAGACAGCGCCGAAAAAATCCTTAAGAGGTTTTATAGTTTTTTCTATACGCTCAATCAGCGGCGTTTCAGCTAAAATAGACCCCATGATAAAAGCGCCAAGAGCGGAAGAAAATCCCGAATAATTAGCCAGCGCTACCATACCGAAACACAAGGCAATAATTACTAAAAGCAGCTGTTCGTCATTTAGAAAACTGTCAATTTTCTTTAAAAGCGTCGGCACCAGATATATGCCGGCCACAAAACACAAAACTAAAAATAAAATCAGCTTGCCGGTGCTGAACAGCAGCGCTTCGCCGTCAATGGTGGAACCTAAAGCGATTGTCGGCAGCAGCACCAGCAGCAGAATGCCCACTAAATCTTCTACCACCAGCACGCCGAATACTAAATCCGTAAATTTTTGTTTTTTAATATTTAAATCGTCAAAGGCTTTAATAATAATCGTGGTTGACGACATAGAAATCATACTGCCTAAAAAGAAGCTGTCCATGGTTGTCCAGCCCAGCAGCAAACCGGTGTTATAGCCCAGAAACAGCATAAACAGAATATTGGCGTTAGCCGTAATCATCGCCGCCTTGCCCACGTTAATCATCTTTTTAAAACTGAATTCCAATCCCAAGCCGAACAGCAGAAAAATCACGCCGATATCCGCCCACAGGCTCAGATTTTCTCTATCCGTCACCGTCGGCAGCAAATCAAAATACGGACCCGCCAAAATACCGGCTAAAATATAGCCCAGCACCGTCGGCTGCTTTAATTTTTTAAACAGCAGAGTAACAATCGCCGCATAAATCGTGATGAGCGTCAGGTCCAAAATCAGCGTATGAATTGTGTGCATTTTGCGATATCCTAAAAAGTTTTAACCTTTTACAGGCTACGAAAAAAATATTAACATTTTTATAAAAAACAAGAGATTGCTTAAATATTTTGCGCTAAAATCAAATATTGCTCAGGCGTAATATTTTCGGCTCTGTCCGTTAAAGCCACACCGGCGGCCGCGCTGGCTTTTTCTAAATTCGGCAGGCTTTTCAGGCTTTGGCGAATCATTTTGCGGCGCTGTCCGAAAGCTGCTTCCGTAATTTTTTCCAGCTTTTGCAATTCTTCGGCTGACGGCATATTTTTCTGCGGCGTAAATAAAAGCACCGAAGACCAGATTTTAGGCGCCGGCACAAAACAGCTCGGATTCAGATTAAACAGCAGCTTAACCTTGCAGACCAGCTGAGAGATAACGGACAGCCTCCCGTAATTTTTGTTGTTAGGCTCGGCGCAAATCCGCTCCGCCACTTCTTTTTGAAACATCAGAGTCAAACTGCTGAACTGCCGCATTTGCTGCAAAAATCCCAGCAGCAGCGGCACGGATATATGATACGGCAGATTGCTGACAATGCTTTTAGGATATTCCGTTTTCTGCCCGAAATCAAACTTCAGCGCATCTCCGTTGACAATTTGCAGCTTGCTGCCGTAAACCGCCTGCAGTTCCTGCATAATTTCTATGCAGCGTTCATCCATTTCTATAACCGTGATGCTGTGCGGATTCGCTTTCAGCACCGCACGGGTCAGCCCGCCGGGACCAGGACCGATTTCAAAAACATCTTCGCCGGAAAAATCGGTTAAGCCCCGCGCCTCCAAAGAACTGCGGATAATTTTATCTGTAATATTCTGGTCAAGCAAAAAATTCTGCCCTAAGGCTTTTTTTGCCATTAAGCCATGGCTGTCAACCGTTTCGCGCAAAGAAAGAAGCTCTGTCATTATACTTTCTTTTCAATCAGCGCGCGGCTGCGCAGGTTTTTGATATAGCGGTTAGAATATTCTTCCAGCTTTTTATTTTCCAAAAAGCTTTTAACTTCTTTGCGGGAGGGAATTTCCGGTTTATCTATTGCCGGATTAAAGATTTTTTCCAATTTTAAAATATAGAAATCTTTTCCGTAAGCAATCGGGTCAGAAACATCTCCGTCTTTCATCTTCAGCACCAAATTTTCCAAAACCGAGGGCAGCTTGCCTTTGCTTACCCAACCCAAATGACCGCCGTTGGCCGCGCTCGGACTTTGCGAAAACTGCATGGCATAGAGTTCAAAACGCGGGTCGTGGCGCAGATTTTCTACCAGCTGATTTAAATCTTTGGCATCTTTTTTATCTATAACAATTTCCGAAACCATAAATTTTTGTTTTTTCTGGTCGTTTTTAATATCGGCCAAAGCCTTGTTAATATCGCTTTCGCCGATATTAACTTCATTATAGCCTTTTTGCGCAATCAGCTTCTGCCAAGCTAAATCAGCTTCTATCTGCGTACTCCAGACTTTTACGCTGACTTTAGCATCCTGCAGAATTTTTTTCAGCTGGCCGGCCGGCATGTTGTTACTTTGCTCAAACTTGCGCAAAGCTTTGTCAATTTCTTTTTGGCTTATTTTTATTTTATTTTTTTCGGCTTCCTGTATTTTCAGCTTTTCATCAATCGCCGACTGCAGGACTTTGCCGGTTATCATGGCTTTAGTCTGCTGATTATACGGAATTCCGGTCATTAAAATAAAAGCGTTAATCCGGCTCTGCATATCGCTGCTGGTAATAACCTCGCCGTTAACCAAAGCATAAATTTTCAGCTTATTTTCATATAAGGTAATCGGCTTAAGAGCCTCGGCGCGGCGGCGTTCAGCTTCTTTCTGAGCCTCTTCCATCGCCCGGCGGCGGGCTTCTTCTTCGGCGCGGCGGCGGGCATATTCCTCTTGCTGCAGGCGCATTTTGCGGACTTCTTCGCGGCGGGCGGCAATATCGGCTTTTTCTTCATCGCTCAGCTGGCGGTATTGGTCGGCATTGCGGCGGAACATAATAGAATTGGTGTTCGGACGCTCCATACGCGCCTGACTGTCTATATCCTGCAGATTTAAATCTTCGGCTGAAGCAACATTGCCAATCAGCAAAAACAAACCGGA
The DNA here is from genome assembly GCA_934271715.1 of uncultured Alphaproteobacteria bacterium. Classification (GTDB taxonomy): domain Bacteria; phylum Pseudomonadota; class Alphaproteobacteria; order RF32; family CAG-239; genus RUG410. The sequence continues at coordinate 48,037 of CAKQRZ010000011.1, read as the reverse complement.
AAACAGTATTATTTTTTTCATTTTTCCTCCTCGCCTATGAACCAAAGCTGCCTATCGTTTTCAAATAGAAAGTAGTGCCGAATTCATAGCTATTTTTCAAATCTGGGTTGCTGCTGTTATATTTTTTAACGCTGGTTACCCATTTTAAGCATTCGTCTTCATAAATCACATTTCCGCCGTGTTCCAGCGAACCGCGGCTGTCTTCAGTCAAATCCTGCAGATTATAGATGCTGACCGACCAAAATTGCGAAAGAGCCGAACTAATAGAAGTATATAATTCTTTTCGTTCCGAATACAACTGGTTATAATAAGTATTTCCCTGCAAAAAGATGTAAGAAGCGTACGCCCGAAAAAAATCTGGTCCGGCGCCGACGCCCAATTCGCTGTATTTTGCGTCTAGAGAATCTTTATCCAATCTGAAACGGTAGTTCAAATTCAGATATTCATTCGGTTCGGCGTTAATGCGTCCGACATAGTCGCTGAAATTAGAATCATAGTTTTCATCCAAACTTCTGGTAAAGCTGCTGTCGCGGTCTCTTTCATAGCTTTGAGCGATAAAAGCCGAGGTTCTGCCGATGATATCTCCGTATGAACTCCAGCGCAGTCCATAGCTTACGCGGCTGCCTGTATCGTTGCGGTCATAACCGGCGTATCTGTCCAAATCCAAAACGTTGGTATCGTCAAAATATACATCTTCGCTGTCTTCATTCGGAATTTTATCGGCTTTATTGCCGCCTTTCGGCGCAACCACGCCGACAACCACCGGCTCAATAATCTGCCGTGAAGACTCTGTTGCTTTTACAAACGGCAGACGCCATTCCACACCGGCCTGAGGGAAAAATCTGGTAACGGTGCCGCTGTAACGGTTATTTTGCTGATATTGATAACGGTTCACATAATAAGCATCCGATTTTACGGAACCGACCAAACGATATTTTTCGCCGAAAGACGATGTAAACGGCAGTTCCCAAGCGTTGATAGAAGTCAGACGCTGAGTGTTTCGGCCGTCTTGATGATAAACAGACGCGCTGTTAAATTCATTTTTGAAATATGAGCCGATAGAGCTTGGGTCAGAATACATTTCCACATCCACCAGCGGCGCCACCGTCGGCTTGCGGTTGTTGATTTCGTTAAACTGCCGGTCATTGCTGCGGCGCAGGTTATAACTCAGAATTTTGTAATAATACGCTTCTACAGAAGCATAATCGCGTCCGCTGAAACGCTCAAAAGCCGCGCTGGAAGTCAGCCATGCGTCATCCTGATACGGCAAGCTCAGTTCTTTTAAATAAAGATAATCCGAAACATATTTCAGATCATATTTAAATCGCCACAAATCATTGATATCATAGCGTCCTTTGGCAAAAACATTGCCGCGGTGCTGCGGACGGTCTTCTTTGCCGTCTTTCATATAGCTGCCGGCAATTTCCGTATCGGCGCTGTAAAAATACTGCTGATAGCTGCCGCCCCAAACCATTCCGCGGTCAGAAGAATAAATCGGCGAGAAAACAACATTGGTCTGGTCGTTAACCGCCCAAAAATAACGCGGCTGCACCACCGTTCCCAAATAGTTGGAACTTCCCATGCTCGGCGCCAGAAAACCGGAACGGCGTTTTACGCTCGGATCCGGATGTGAAAAAAACGGAGTATAGAAAATCGGAACATTCTTAACTTTTATTACAGCGTCATTGTAGTGAACATTCTGGCTTTTTTCGTCATGCTGAACCTTGCGGGCGCTGATAGACCACAGCGGAGACTGCGCGTCGCACATATCGCACGGCGTATATGTGGCATAAGCCAGCTGTTTTTTCTGATTATTTTTCTTTTTAAAACTTTCGGCAAAAACGTGGGATTTATCTTTAAGCAGCACTTTAATGTGGTGCATTTCTCCGGTTGTCATCTGCTCGGAAAGCACTACCTCATCGCTGTAAACAATAGAGCCGTCAGAAGAATACAGGCGGACATTGCCGTTAGCCGTAACCACATCATTGTTTTGGTCATATATCAGCTTATCGGTTTTAAGGCGCATATTGTTATATTCAATTTCCACTTCGCCGGAAGCCGTGATTAAGCCGCTGTTTTCATCGTTAGTAAGCTCATCGGCGCTGAAATTAACAGCATTTTGACCGGCAATATTGCTGTCTTCAGCAAATTGAATGTTAGTAATATTATGAGCCACATTCATTTCGGCATGCGGAGTTTTTTGCTCCTTGCGCTGAATTTCTCCGGCTTCGCTGACGGCAAAAGCCTGTCCGCTATACAGCATTGCAGGCAGCAGCAATATTCTTATACCCCATATACAACTATTTTTCATAATGCTCCTTTGCCCTGAAACGGCGGAAATAAAACGGATTATAAAAGAACAGCAAATAAAAGCAGACCAGCAGCGGCAGCAGGCAGTTCAAATACAGCACCGGCAGCAGAATCAGCGAACGCCCCGCCAAATTAGTAAAGGCCAAGTCTCCGCCTAAAATCACAATCATGCTTAAAACTTCAATCGTAATCAGCTTTGTCTGCCCGCGGCGGTTAAAATTACCCACCAGCAAGCCAACGCAGGCCAATAAAGCAAACAATAAATTATAGAGCGGATATAAAATGCGGCGGTGTCCTTCCACAATGCTTTTGCGGACGGCAGGAGCATCCAGCGTCGGGTCATTTTTAGCATTAAGCAGCTCCCCGATAGAACGCTCACGGACAGTCTGATCTTTTTTCTTTTTGCTTTCCACATTATTAAATTCAGCCGAATAGCGGGCAAAAGACAGCGTGCTAAACTTATAGTCTTTGGTGTTCATTTCTTGCCGCACTCCGTTTATAAACAAGATTCTCGGACCTTTATCGGTTTGAATTAAGCGGCCTTTTTCTGCTGTAAGCGTAACTTTTACATCCGGCTTGCTTTCATCGCTGACAAAAATCCCGCTGACCGAGCCGTCGTCTTCATGCTTATTGACAAACACGGTAATTCCGTTTTTGAGGGTAGTAAATTCGCCCTCGCGGAAAACCATCTGCGTTAAATTATTTTTTACCCGCCATTCCAAATCTCTGAATTTATATTCCGACCAAGGAATTCCCCAGTTCATGACAAACACATTGAACAAAACCAGCACCAAGCCAATCAGCACCGCTGCTTTAGAATTCTGCCACGGACTGATTCCGGCTGACTGCATAACCACAAGTTCCCGGTCGGCAATCAGGCGGTTATAAACAAACAGCACGGTCACAAAAACCGCAACCGGTGAAAGTATATTAAAAATACGCGGCATCAAAAGCGAGGTCATCTCGGCAAACAGATAAACCGGCAGTCCTTGGCGAGTTACCATTTCCACAAAACGGAGCGACTGCGTTAGCCACAGCATAGCCAGCAGAGAGAAACAAACCAGCAGAAAACCAATAAAAATCTGCTTAAAAATATAAACGTTCAATATTTTCATGCGCAAAAGTATAACGCCAAGTTTTTTTGTAATAAATAACAATTTATCAAATATACCATTTATTTTGCCGCGTCAAATAAAAAAGTCCGCAACTGCACGGACTTTTAAATTTTTAGGTATTTTAAAACGCTTTTATCTACTTTTTTTCAGATTTAGATACTACATCTCCGCCCTTGGTTACCACAACCATGGCTTCGCGCAAAATGCGGTCGTTTAGCGTATAGCCTGACTGTAATTCAGCAATAATCGTGCCGGCAGGCTTTTCTTTATCTTCAACTTCCTGCACCACGCGTTCAAAATTCGGGTCAAAAACCTTATTAAGGCTTTCCAATTTTTTTATGCCGAATTTACCGAAAACTTTAGTCAGTTCATTCTGAGTAAGCTCCACGCCTTTAATAAAAGCTTCGCATTTTGACTTTGTTTCATCGTCAACGGCGCTCAAAGCACGCTGCAGATTATCAGCCACGCCCAGCAGCTCTTTGGCAAAAGAAGAAATGGCAAACTTAGAATTTTTCTCAATTTCCTGCTGGCAGCGTTTTTTGGTATTTTCAGCCTCAGCATACGCGCGCAAAAAAGAATCTTTTAGTTTTTGATTTTCTTCCTTAAGCTGGCTCAGCTCATCTTTACATTCGGAGTTTTGCACATCTTCAGAATTTTCTTCCGCCGCAGCTTGTTCTTTTTTATTTTCGGTTTCAGCGGATATCTTTTCTTTTTTATCAGTCATTCCTGCATCCTCTTTAATTTTGTTTGGATAATATCTATATAGAACTTAGTGGCTAATCGCAGACAAGTCAAGAGCGTAAGTTCTTTTTCTGTTGAATGTTTGAATTTTTGATGATACACTAAAGGTGTATTTTGCATAGAAAGTAATTGTGATGTCTATATTAAATCTTGGCTCGGCTAAAAATAAATTTTCTTTTTTACCAACAAACTTCAACAAACACAAGTTTAGTATAAATTACGGCACTCCTCATAATCCGCTTTTACGGCAAATGCAGAATATGGGCAAAAAGCAATGCCTGACTGATAAATGCTGGCCGGAAAGCTCACAGATTCACGCTTGGATGATAACCGCCGAAACCGCTACTTTTATGAAATGCGGCGGCTTGGGCATGGTCGCTTCCGAATTGCCGGAAAATTACAATTCTGTTTTTGCTTCGCAAAAAAGCGATATCACGATTATAACCCCGATGTATTTAGGCGACACCGGACGTAAAAAATGCACTTTTGAAGATGATGTTTATACCGGAGCCGAGGGCAGGCAGATAAAGCTGAAAAAACTCTGCACTGTTAAAGTTCCGTTTATGGGCAGCCGCAACCGTTTTTGCCATTTTAAGGCAGAAGTATACTCCGGAAACCTAAACGGCGCCGACTACTTGTTTTTGCATAACGACCGGTTTTTCTCCATCAATCCGGCGGCCGAAAATCCCTCCGGACAAGGCGGCTGCTATGTGCTGAACAGCCTGCATGTTGATGAAGTTGAGCGCTTTGCCTTTTTATCTAAAGCGGTTTACAGCTTGCTGGAAAGCATAGCCTTAAATCAAATTAAAAATATCCGCCTGCCGAATATGCTGCTGGCAAACGATTGGCACAGCGGCGCCATTTCCGGTCTGACTAAATATCTGACTTTGGCAAAAGTCTATGCTGAACGCCTGGCGCCGGAAACTGCCGAACAGCTGAGCAATATTCCGGTAATCCACATTGCCCACCACATGGGCTATCAGGGCTGGGACTACAACAACACCTCTAAAATTTTAAACTCTTTATACGAAGATTTAGCCACCTTGGTTTTGAAAAACGCCAAAGCCGTAAAAAACAGCAATCCGCGCACCGCCAACACCCTTTTGGTCGGCGATACCTATAATCAGGCTTCCTGCAATATGCACCTTGCCGACCGCATTGTTACGGTTTCTAAAAATTACATGGAAGAAGTATCGCGGGAAAAGAGCTTTGGCTTTGACTTCCGCGATATTCTGAAAATCCGTAAAAACTGCCGTTCGTTTTTCGGTATTGTCAACGGCTACGAAAAAAAGCTGATTTCTCCGAATGCTAAAAAAATTGAACAAATAAATAGCTATTTCGGCGACACGCAGTTTAAAGTTTATAACGAACATTCGCTGCAGAACAAGCTGCATAACAAAAAAGAATGTATAAAATTGCTGTCGCATTTAGCCGCCGATGCAAACTACCGCCAAAAGGTTATACCAAACATAGATACCTATGGTTTTGACAATATTCTTTCTGTTCTGCATGAAGCCGAAAATATACCGTTTATCTGCATGACCAGCCGTCTGGTGGAGCAAAAGGGCTATGATATCGCCGTTAACGCCATTTTGCGGATGGCCGACAAATACAAAAACTCTCCGCAGGATTTTCCGATTTTTGTACTGGGCGGCGCCGGCAATAAAGATTTATTTCATGACTTGATGGCCTTAAAAGATAATACCAAGCAAATCTGCCGTGACTTTGCCAAACGCATTTTTGTTTTTCACGGCTATAACGACCAGTTTGCCTATTCAGTACAGCTAGCTGCCGATTTTTACCTGATGCCGTCATATTTTGAGCCTTGCGGATTGACGCAGATGGAAGCCATGGCGAAAGGCAGCCTGCCGATTGCCACTTCTACCGGCGGTTTGGTTGATACCATTCAAGACGGCGTAGACGGTTTCCGAACTGAAGTATTTTTTGCCGACAGAAACCGTGTTTACGGACCGAACCTGCAGGCTCAGCACCTCAAAAACAACATTAACGCCTATTTTGAAACTCTGGAAAAAGCTATCCGCTGTTTTTACACATCGCCTAAACAGCTGCACCAAATGCAGCGCACCGCCATGGAAAATGACTTCAGCTGGTCAATACCAAACGGCTCTGTCTATAAATATAACAAGCTGTTCCACACCGGCGGATTATGATTTTTTCGTAAAATAGTTCAAACCGGCAGCTGTCAAAATCAGCAGCAAAGCCATTAGCAGCGGTATAGTATTTCCATACTTGCCGAACAATGTGTCATGCGACATGCTGATTTTTACTGTGTCGTCAACATAGCCGCGCTCTGCCAAACCTATTTTCGAGGTTATTTTTCCATAGGGATTTATCACGGCGCTGATTCCGCTGTTTGCGCTGCGGACAACCGAAATTCCTTCTTCAACCGCCCGCATTTGTGCCGCCACCAAATGCTGATAAGGGCCGGCGCTGATACCATACCAACCATCGTTTGTCAACACCACCGCCCATTTCGGCTTATTTTGCTTACGCACAATTTGTCCGGAAAAGATGACTTCATAACAAATAAGCGGAGCAAATTCGGCATAATCCTCCAGTTTTATGGTCTGATACTTTTCCCCTTTGGCAAACTGCCCCACCATATTTGTCAGAGGTTTTATCCATTTTGGAAGATACTGTCTGAGCGGAATATATTCCCCAAACGGAACTAAATGGTTTTTGCTGTATATATCATGAATTTGCCCAAAATAATCCATCGCCGCCAGAGAATTATATAATAAATAGTCGCCGGTGTTTTGGTCATATCCGTCCTGCAGCATTCCCGCCAGCAAATAGCCTTTAGGCGGTACCGCTTCCTGCGCCATAAGACGATGCTCTAAATCATAAGCCAAATTAAACGGCGAGGCTGTTTCTCCCCAAATAACAAAATCAATATTTTCCAGTCCTTCGGCGCGGCTTAAATCAATATATTGCGCAAAATTCTTTTCAACCGCGTCACGGCTCCATTTCATAGTTTGCGGAATGCTCGGCTGTACCAAACGCACGCGAATTTGCTCTCCAACGTTTAATTTACCCCATTGCACTAAAGCAAAATCGCCGTATATGTATAGCCCCGAAATCAGCAGCAAAGAGCAAAGCGGCGCTAATATATTGCGCTTGTTAGGTTTAATCAGCCAAACCGCCGGCAGCGTTGCGATAATCACAATCAGCATAGATAAGCCATAAGTTCCCCACCACGCCAAAGTTTGCAGCCACAACGGATTAAATGCCAACACCGAACTAAGCGGATTCCACGGGAAACCGGTTAAAAACACACTGCGCAGCCACTCAGAGCTTAAAAACCAACCAGCGGCAAGAAGTAAAATTTTACTGAATTGGGTTTTGCCGAATTTCATCAGCGCAAACGGAAAAATCGTAAACAAACCAAAAAATCCGCCGCCCAAAAGCAAAACAAAAGGATACATCCAACCTGTTTTGGCCGCGTCTATCAAAAGCGCGTTGCCAACCCAATAAAATCCGGCGGAAAAATAACCGAAACCAAACCAATACCCAATAGCCGACAAACGTTTTACGGAGCTCTGCCCCTGGCTCAAGACAAATACGCCGCAAAAAGCGACAAACACCGCCCAAGTATGATAAAACGGCGGCAAAGCGGCAACCAGCAACAAACCAAACAGCAGCGCCGAGGTTTTATATCTCCGCGCTGCCGCTTCGCAAATTTTTAACCATATTGCCTTTAGTTTTGCCACTTAATCTTCCTTATACGGATTCGCAATACCCATAGACTGCAAAATTTCTATCTCAAAGCCTTCCATATATTCGGCTTCTTCTTCTGTTTGATGGTCAAACCCCAGCAAATGCAGCAAACCATGCGCCAGTAGATGGCAATAATGGTCATGCAGTGAAATTCCTTCAATATCGGCTTCTTTCTGCATAGTTTCAAAAGCGATGATAATATCTCCAAGCTCAATTTCCTGATACAAATCCCGCTCTTGCGCAAAGCCTTCAAAATCCACATTGGCAAAAGAAAGCACATTTGTCGGCTTGTCCATGCCGCGAAACTCTTTATTAAGAGCGTGCACACGCTCATCGCTGCTTAAACACACATTAACGATAATCGGCAAACCAGCGTGTAAAACTTCCGATTCGGTATGTTCAGCCACATAAGCAAACACGGCGTTTTTTACATCTTCCGATACTTTCTCTATTTGAGAAACCGCCGAACTCCAGCGGTTATCTTCAACATCTAAATTCAAAAAACTATCAATCATGTTCTTCTTGCAGCTTTTTGCTTTTTTCTTCATAGGCTTGAACGATTTTAGCCACCAAACCATGACGCACAACATCATTGGAGCTGAATGTTACCGAAGAAATATTCGGCACATTGCGCAAAGTATCCAAAGCATCGCGCAAACCGGAAATTACACCGCGCGGCAAGTCGACCTGACTCAAGTCGCCGTTCACAACCATGCGGGAGTTTTCGCCCAAACGAGTTAAAAACATTTTCATTTGCATCGGTGTGGTGTTTTGCGCCTCATCCAAAATCACAAACGAATTTGCCAAAGTACGTCCGCGCATAAACGCCAACGGAGCAATTTCAATTTCGCCCAGCGCCAATTTTTTATCAACCTGCTCTGCCGGCAGCATTTCGTACAAAGCATCATACAGCGGACGCAGATACGGGTCGACCTTTTCTTTCAAATCACCTGGCAAAAATCCCAAATTTTCACCTGCTTCCACCGCCGGACGTGACAAGATAATTTTATCAATCGTACCTTCAAGCATCATAGAAACAGCCAGCGCCACCGCCAAATAAGTTTTACCCGTACCGGCAGGGCCAAGGCCGAATACCAGCTCGTTTTTCATCATTTCCTGAATGTACTTAGCTTGGGTGGCCGAACGCGGATAGATATAGCGTTTTTTAGTTTTCAACACAATATCATTTAAGTTCTGCTTATCATCTTCCGTATGGCATTCTCCGCTCATACGCACCGCAGCTTTAACTTCTTGCTCGCCGATTTCAATACCGCGGCTTACTTTATTATAGAGCAGCTCGATAGCATTCTTAGCGCTTTCGACATCACTGGCGGCACCTTTAACCGTAATTTGATTGCCAAAGCTCAAAATTTCTACATTCAGCATTTTTTCAATCAGGCGCAAATTTGAATCTGCCGCCCCCACCAGCTGTTGCACAAGTTGATTGTTAAACAGTTCAAAACAAATTTCAGCCATGACTAAATCTCCTTTCCGCTTAAAGAGTTTGTGGTCGCTTCGGTAACTTCCACATTAATAATTTTATTTATATTAGCACTTTCCGTTTCAATATGCAAGTTCTGCATATACGGTGTACGCCCGATTAGCTGCCCTTTATGGCGGCCTTTTTGCTCAAACAGCACCGGCATAACTTTGCCCACGCAAGATTTGTTAAACGCCTCTTGATATGAAAACAGCAACGTCTGTAAAATATCCAAACGTTCTTTTTTAATTTTTTCTTCTACCTGATTAGGCATAACCGCCGCCGGAGTACCTGCCCTACGACTATATTTAAATGAAAACGCCTGAATATACTTCACTTGATTTACCACATCTAAAGTCGCCTGAAAATCCTCGTCTGTTTCCCCCGGAAAACCGACAATAAAATCTGAAGACATTCGCAAATCCGGATTAGCTTTTTGCAGTTTTTCAACGATTCGCAAATAGTCGCCCGAAGTATGGCGGCGATTCATCGCCTTCAAAATTTTATCCGAACCGGATTGAATCGGTAAATGCAAATAAGGCATCAAAACTTTCAAATCCTGATGGCAGGCAATTAAATCATCGTCGACATCTGCGGGATAAGAAGTGGTATAGCGCAAACGTTTCAAACCGTCCAATTCGGCCACACGGCGCAACAAATAGGCAAAATTTCGCTCTTTGCCGTTTTCGTCTTCACCGTGATACGAATTTACATTCTGCCCCAGCAAATTTAATTCCAAAGTACCGGTGGCAATCAAACGTTTTGCTTCTTTCAGCACTTCGGCAACCGGACGCGAATATTCGGCGCCGCGGGTATACGGAACCACGCAATAGGTACAAAAATTATTACATCCTTCCTGCACCGCCAAATAAGAGCAAGCTCCTTGCGCCTTATTTTCCGGCAAAAAGTCAAATTTACTATCGGCCGAAAACTCGGTATTCAGCAAACCGGCATGGCCTTTTTTATGTTCTATTTCTTTCAGCATCTGCGGAATTTTATAATACATCAAAGGACCAACAGCAAAATCCACAAACGGCGCGCGTTTAACAATTTGCTCATCTTCGGCCTGAACCACGCAGCCGGCAACGCCTATCACTGTTTTTTTACCGTTTTGTAAACGTTCATCGGCAATTTCGCGGGCTCTTCCCAAATCTGAAAATAACTTTTCCGCCGCTTTTTCCCTGATATGACAGGTGTTAAACAGCACCAAATCGGCATCTTCTTGTTTTTTGGCTTCTTCATAGCCTTCTTTTTTCAACATATCGGCAATACGCGAAGAATCATACACATTCATCTGACAGCCGAAAGTTTTGATAAAATATTTTTTAGACACTGCGTCCTCATAAAGTTGTTATAACATAAACATATTATGTACGCCAAAGTTTAATTTTTTACAAACACTTTTTTTGTTGAAAAATTAAGAGATTTTCTTTAACATAAAAGGCAGTTTAACATGAGGAGAGCTGTTATGGACGGCATTAGAGAAATTTTACCATCATATTTGGATTCGGCAAGCACCGAAGAAAAGCGGATTTTTTTTGAAGTGCTTATCGCTGTGGCCGGCGCCGACGGCAATTTTGACAACGACGAATTAAAGTTTATTACCGAAGCGGCGGTTTCTCACGGCATTGACAATCTTTCAGAAATTATAGAGGGACAGGACACCGAAAAGGTTATAAAAGATGCGGAAAACATTAAAAACCGCCATTTAGCTTTGGAACTGGTGCGTGAAATGTGCATGCTTTCGCACGTTGACAATGTTCTTTCGGACAATGAAACGCTTATCATCGGCAAAATCGGCTTAGCCATGGGCGTAGAACTGGAAAAAATAGAGCAAATCAGCAACTGGATTATTGACCATATTATCTGGCTGGAGCAGGCAAAAATAATTTTTGAGGAAAAAGACTGATGTTTCCCTATCAGGACGGCAAATATTTTGATTCTTTATATCAGGTGGTGCAGCAATGCTATCCGCAGCTTGATAAAGCCGGAGCGCGCGATGTTCTGCGCGAGCTGATTCTGGCGCCTAAATCCGATTCCATAACTATCGGAAATGCTCAATATTCCCGTTCTGAAGTTATTCAGACTCTGCAATATCCGCTGAACGGCGAAAATGAAGAAAAGCCGTTTGACGAACGCTATCATGACCTTATGGAAGCGGCCTTAAAAACCATAAAGCATATGAATGACGGCTATATAACCGAAGAAGATTATGAAGAGCGCAAAAACTTTTTAGACAAGATAAATAAAAAAGAATTTCAGGTTTTTACGCTGCTGGCGCTGCTTAAATCCTGCCACTCCTTAGATAATCCCGAACTTACCGGACAGCTTATTTATAAAGTCCGCAGCCTGCGCGAGCTTAACGACCTTATCCGCAAATATACCAAAGACGCGGTTGCCGTAAACACCGATGTGCAGGATTATGAACGTGCCAAGCTTATATATAAAATGCTGAAATCGCTGCAGGGACTGGGCTATGGCTATACTATCAGCCCTAAAGAAAAAGAAAATCTGGGTATCAGTCACGATGATGACGAAGACTTGTCGGAGGATTATTCTTTTGACAACTGGCTGCGGAGGCTCATGCTGCTGCAGCTGCGGCGGGAAACCCGCGCGACCGGCGCCATAAATTCAAACAACCTCAGCGCCATGTTTGAATCAAACATCGGGAAAAGCTCTACATTTTTTGACGATATCGGCGGACGCATTTCCGAACTGCGCGGCGCTTTGCAAAAAAGAAGGTTTGACAGCAGCCGTTTTAATATGCTAGAAGAAAACTATGAAAGCGGAAAGTCCAACCGCTAATACGTTATAGGAGAAAAAACAAATGGGAATTATCGGACTGTTTCTTATGCCTGTACTTGATATTTTAAGCGCGGTCATCGGAATTTATTTCAAAATCGTCGCCGTGGATATTATCCTGTATTGGATGCTGCACTATAAGCTGATGACTGTCCACAATAAATATGCCGAAAAATTCATGCAGATTTTGAAACTGCTGACAGAACCGGCTTATAAATATATCCGTGCTAAAGTTCCGCCTTTTGCCGGATATGACATTGCTCCGTATGTTTTGCTGCTTTGCATTGCGTTTATCGGCTCGTTCATAACTCATTTCAGCCGTTGGATTGAACAGTATATGCAATGAGTTTTTTCAGCACAGAAAAAGAAAGTTATCTGTTACGCATAAAACTCGCCCCCGGAGCCTCTTTTAATGGTTTCCGCGGAATATTTTGTGATGAAAACAAACTGGAATTTCTAAAATGCTGCGTTACTGCCATTCCCGAAAAAGGTAAAGCTAACAAAGCTTTGACAGTGTTGCTGGCACAAACCCTAAAGATTGCTAAAAATAAAATAACTTTAGTCAGCGGAGATACAGACCACCTGAAAAAGTTACGCATAAATGTTTTGCCTTCTGCGGAATTTACGTTAAAATTAACTAATTTGATAAAGGAATAAAAATGACGGCGCAAATTATAGATGGAAAAAAAATCGCTGCTGACATTTGCGAAAGCCTCAAGCAAAAAATTGCCTCTCTGCCTTCTGCTCCGCAGCTTGCCATTGTTTTGGTCGGCAATGACGAGCCAAGCCTTATTTATGTCAGAAATAAACAAAAAGCCGCTTCTCAAATAGGTTTAACATCTAGGCTGTTCCATCTGAGCGAAGATACTTCAGAAGATAAATTGCTGGAAATCATCGCACAACTCAACGCCGATTCGCAGATAAACGGAATTATAGTGCAGCTTCCGTTGCCAAAGCATCTTAACACCAACCGCATTATAAACGCCATCTCTCCTTTAAAAGATGTGGACGGTTTTCATCCCTACAACACAGGTATGCTGCAAAACAATGAAAAACCATATTTTATTGCAGCCACGCCATTAGGTGTTATGCAGCTGATTAAAAGCGTTACCCCTGATTTAAGCGGGAAAAATGTTGTGTTAATCGGCGCATCGTTGATTGTTGGACGTCCTCTTGCCACTTTGTTGCTAAATCAAGAATGCACGGTCAGCATAACCCACGCCCAAACCAGAAAAATAAAAGAATTAACTTCCCATGCCGATATCTTAGTTGCGGCATGCGGTGTCGCCAAACTTGTTAAATCCGATTGGATAAAAGAAAACGCCATTCTGATAGACGTCGGCATAAACCGCGAAAACGGCAAACTTTGCGGCGATATAGATTTTGATGACGTAAAAGACAAAGCAGCAGCAATCACCCCCGTTCCGGGCGGCGTAGGTCCCATGACAATTGCCATGCTGCTCTCAAACACCGTTGACGCCTATTTATTACATCATCACCGCCTTTAATTTTTATATCAGATGATTATATCTTTTTTCAACACATGGAGAAAAGATATGGAAAACAACAAATCAGGATATATTGTGATTTTTGACCGCAGCAGTCTTAATCTGAAAATTTTGCGGCGGATTTTAGAAAAAAGGCACATTAAAAGTTTTGGCACAAACAATCTTTTCCATCTGCTAAACTACATTAAAGAGCTAAAAATAGATGCTTTGCTGGTCACGATTCATCATAACGACAAAGCGGCTCTTGCTTTATTATATGAGCTTAGCAAACAGCGCAACTCTTTTCCGCTGATTATCTTAAAACCGCAAAAGCTGAAACTAGAACCCAACATCCAAGCCGCTCATTATATTACAGAAGATGATTCTGCCAAAAAACTGCTGAACATTTTAGAAAGTTACAGTCTCGGCAGTAAGCGGCATCAAATCATGCTCCTCAACAAATATTCACCCGATGATGAAAGTTTCTGTGGGTTGATTCCCGAACTTAACGACAACAACTGTTTTGAAGTACATTCTTCAGAAGCGGCACAACAATATCTGCAAAAAAACACGCCTAATATAATATGTGTCGAATATGGTCAACATTTTACACCTATACCGCGTTTAATAAGCCATCCTCATATTTTTTATGTGGACAGACATCATGATATTGCTGAAATCCGAAAATTTTTACAGTAAATTCTTTGATATATTTTATTTTATCAAAGGAACTTTTATGTGGTTTAATAAATTTGTGCGTAAAACTTATGATGCTGTATTTTCTCTTTCCAAAGGCAATGCTGCGATATATTGGCTTTTTGCCATTTCATTCATTGAAAGTTCTTTTTTTCCGATTCCGCCTGATGTAATGCTGATTCCCATGATTTTAGCAACTCCGCAAAAAGCCTGGAAAATTGCCGGAATAGCCACAGTAGGCAGCGTTATCGGCGCATATTTGGGTTATGCCATAGGTTTTTATTTTTTCCAACTGATAGCCGAGCCTATTTTGAATTTTTACGGCTATCTTGAAAAGTTCAACTCGTTTCAAGAGCTATACAATCAACATGGAGCCTGGATTGTTTTTGGTGCAGGCATAACGCCTTTTCCATACAAAATAATAACCATTGCCAGCGGATTGGTGCACATGAATCTGGCGGTTTTCACCATAGCTTCAGTCATTGCCCGCGGCATGCGATTCTTTTTAGTGGCGTGGCTATTGAAAAAATACGGCGAAACCATGCGCGAATTTATAGAAAAAAATCTGGGATGGCTTTCTGTTGTTTTTTTATTACTGTTAATCGGCGGATTTGCAGCAATAAAATTCATAAACTAAAGACGATTTTTCAACTTTACCATATAATCTATGACTTTGGGATTATTCCATTGCACGGCACCTGTAACCTGTCCCACTTCAAGTCCTTCGCGGTTAACCAGTAAAGCAGTCGGCGTAACCATAATCCCCATGCCATCCATAAAACCGGCTTTTTTATCCAAATAGCTAACCAGATTCGGTGCGCCGAATTTTTTCAGAAATGCTCGTTTTTCATCATAGCTTTTCCATTCGCCGTCTGGAGAAATCAAAATAACTCTGATTCCCTTATCCGCCGTAGCTAAAGCAAAATCATTCAGCGGTTTTAAATCTGCCAAACAAGGACCGCAGCGTCTGGACCAAACAACGGCCACAAGCAAATCAGCGCCAAAAGTTTTCAGTTTATAAGGTTTACCGCTATCGCCGTAAAAACTTAAATCAGGCACATAGCGCGGCTGCTGAAACAGATTAAGTTTTGCTTCAGATGCAGAAGTAACCGACATAAACACAAACAATAAAATTAAACTTTTTAAAATTTTATTCATTCCTTAACAACTTTCTGTTAAAAATAAAAATTAGCTTTCACATTTAACAATACTTGTGTTAAATATATTCAAATACATCAAAAAAAAGGTTAAAAAATGAAATCTTTGCAAAAAATATTGTTAATTATTTGCCTGTTATGCTGTTTGGGCGGTTTGTCTTCTTGCGGTCGATATTCTGCGCCGTCTCCCATAGAAGGCAGTAGCTATCCTCACAACTATCCGCATGATTAGAGGCTGAAAATGGCAGAAAAAAATATAAACACAATTCCGTATGTGGAATTTGCCGATAACGCTAACGAGCGCACGCCGTGCGTTTTGGTTTTGGATTGTTCCGGTTCAATGCGCGGAGAACCCATAAAACAGCTTAATGCCGGTTTGAGCGCTTTGGAAAAAGAACTCAAAGAAGACATTGACGCTAGTTCACGCGTGCAACTGTTAATCATCAAAGCCTTTGGTAAAGATGAAGTAAAAGTTACATCAGATTGGACTGATGCCATGAATTTTACGGCTCCGGTTATGGAAGCCGGAGGTCTAACACCGCTTGGAAAAGCTATGGAACTGGCTTTACAAAAAATAGAAGAGCAAAAATGTCTTTATGACAACTGCGGAATTACCTCCAAGCGTCCGTGGATTTTTCTGATAAGCGATGGAGAACCTACTGATTATGGCTGGGAAGAATCAGCTGAAATTTGCCGTTATGCGCAAAAAAATAAAAAAGTAGTGATTCATGCCATCGGCACACAAGGTGCAAATCTTGAAAAATTGGCTAAATTTTCATTATTACCGCCAAAACGCTTAACCGGTTTGAAGTTTACAGAATTTTTCTTGTGGCTGAGCCGGAGCGTTTCTTGTATTTCCAAAGCGGCTCCGAATGCCAATCACTATTTAGACGATATAAACGATTGGAATGAAAAGAAATAACCGATGAAAAACAACGGGCGTATAAATGTACTATCCACCAGCATCCGCGGCGCTTTGCACAAGTCGCTGGGTTTGCCTTGTCAGGACTACAGCTGCGCCCGCTCGGCTAAAAATAAGCTTGTCGCGGTTGTTTCTGACGGCGCCGGTTCGGCAAAATACAGCAAAACCGGTGCTAAAATCATCTGCGACACCTTATGCGATTTGCTGATAAATTCAGATTTAAAGACGATTCGCCGCGATGTGGAGCAAGCCATAAACATCGCCCGCCGCAAACTGATATTTCATCGCTGCAATCCCGGCAAAAACAGCGCCGGTCTCATAAATTTTTCGGCAACGCTGGTCGGCGTGTTTTATCAAAACAACAAAGGCGTGTTTTTTCATATCGGCGACGGCGCCGGCATTGCTTTCAAAAACGGCGATTACGGCAGCTTTATAATTTCCGAGCCGGAAAACGGCGCTTTTTCCTGTGAAACGTATTTTTATACTATGGATGACTGGAAAGACTGCCTGCGCTTTACGGAATTTGAAAATGCCGACCGCGTTTTGCTGATGACGGATGGAGTTACCGGATTTGCTTTTTCGGGAGATTTCTATAAAATCCACCGCAACTTTTTGATTCCGGTAATAGAATATTTGGAAAACGAACCCCGCAAAACTTATGCCGAAGAGGCTTTGCGCAACACTTTGGGCAATAGCCGCGCCCAGCGGATTAACGCCGATGACAAAACAATTTTATGGGCAAAACTGCAATGACCGAAGATAATACCTACTTAGCTTTATATCCCGACGGCAAACACGAGGAAATAACTCTCGGCAGCCTGCTGAACAAAGGCGGCGCCGCCGGTAAAATTTTTGAAGTCAACGGCCAGCCCAAAATCGTGGCTAAAATTTTTCATGAGCGGGAAAAAAGCGAAAGCAACCGCAAAAAATTGGAAGCCATGCTGCACAACAAGCCGAATATTCCAACCCTCAGCAACGCCGGAGTAGAATATATCCAGATTGCGTGGCCTATTGCCCTTTTGGAAGACCGGCAAGGCTATTGCATGGGCTACTTAATGCCGCTGATAGACACCGAGCAGGCGGTTTCGCTTGACCACCTGATTCAAAAAGCCGTGCGCCGCAAGCTGGGGCTGACCGAACTTTATATCAACCGCGTATTTGCCGCCTATAACATAACTTCTGTCGTGGCGGCTCTGCATGCCTGCGGACACTATATTATAGACCTGAAGCCGTCCAACGTTTCTATCTATAAAAAAACTATGCTGGTTGCGTTATTTGACTGCGACGGATTTTCCATTAAAGGCGAAAACGGCGCACGCTATCCGGCCGAATATGTAAGCGAAGAATATATTTATCCGGAGGGAATGAACGAAACCTGCGAAAATATGGGCGAAGAACAAGATAAATTTGCCTTGGCTGTCATTATTTTCAAGCTGCTGAATGACGGAATCCATCCTTTTTCCGGTACGCCGCGCAACAAAAAAGACCCGATGCTGTCTATTCAGGAACGCATTGCCGCCTATCATTATGCTTACGGCATTTGGCCGGATACCTATCAGGCGCCGCACCCTTACAGCATGCACGATTATTTTGACAAAGAAACCATGACTCTGTTTGAGCGGGCTTTTACCAAAGGCAACGAGCGTCCGACAGCTCTGGAATGGCAGGACCGTTTGGCCTATCTGCTGCAAAAAGGACATCATTATCAATGCAAAAAAGACCATAACCATATTTATTTTACCCCTAAAGGCTGCGGACTATGTATGATAAATGAAAAGCTCAAAGCCAACCTGAACAGTATCAAAAAACAGCAGGAAGCGCCGCAGACGATTCGCGGCGTGGATGTGGCGTCGCTGACAACCGAAAAAATTACGCAGCGCCTGCAAAAGCTGGAAAATGTCAAATTTATGCTGCACAAGGGCTATCATCTGTTTTTAGCGGTTTATCTGCTGTTTTTTACCTTTCTGTTTAAGCTGATAGCGCCGTTTGCTCCGCTTTTGAAAGAAATGGGAATTTTTATACAGATGATTTTCATCTTGTTTGCCGCCGCCGGTATTAACCGCCTGCTTTCGCTGATTCCGCAGTATATTCCTGAAACTAAAAACCAAAATATTTTAAGCATGCTGCAAATATATGCTTTTATCTGCTTAATAATAACATTTTTATCACTTAACAATCTATCGTTTGATATATTCAAACTTGCGGAATAGCCTGATTGTTTCTGCAAAGAAACTATACCACTTAAAAGTGCCTACTTTATTTTTTTTATAAACGGTTTTATATTCATAACAGTTAAACATTTTAAATAGAGGAACTGATGAAAGAACTCCAAAAAATAAAATTATCCGGCGCTGAAGTATTCCCGCTGGTAGAAGGCGGCAAAGGCATCAACGGCACTGACGGTAAAAGTTCTGGTGCCTGGGCAAAAGAGGGCGGAGTCGGCACCATCTCTATGGTCAGCCCGACAGCATTGGATAATAGCGGCAAAGAAATTCCTGAATTGTTTCATGAAAAAATTCGCGAAAAGCGGCATCGTGAAATGGTTGAATATGCCGTAAAAGGAGGTATTTCACAGGCGCAGATTGCCCACGAAACAGCCGGCGGAAACGGCAGAATTCACATCAATATGCTGTGGGAAATGGCAGATTCCGAAGAAGTTATCACTCGTGTTTTAGACGGTGCAAAAGGTCTTATACACGGTGTCACTTGCGGTGCCGGTCTGCCATACAATCTGGGCGCCATAGCTTCTGCTCACGGCGTTTACTATTACCCTATTGTTTCATCTGCCCGCGCTATGCAAATTTTATGGAAACGCTCGTTTAAAAATTATGCCGAATATTTAGGCGGCGTGGTTTATGAAGACCCATGGCTGGCCGGCGGACATAACGGATTATCCAATGCCGAAAACCCGTTGGAGCCGCAGCGTCCATACGAAAGGCTTGTTGCTTTGCGCAAAGCTCTGACAGACTTAGGTTTGCCAGAACTGCCGATAATCATTGCCGGCGGAGTCTGGAGCTTGGCGGATTGGCAGGACTATATCAACAATCCCGAACTTGGAAATGTGGCTTTTCAATTCGGCACCCGTCCGATGATTACAACAGAAAGTCCGATTAGCGATGTATGGAAACAGCTTATGCTTAACACAAAAAAAGGTGATGTGATACTGCAAAAATTCAGTCCTACCGGATTTTATTCCTCTGCCATAAAAAATAAATTTTTAGCCAACCTGATGCGTCGCAAAGCTGCGGAAATTGTTTACAGTCCTACCGCGACTCCTGAACTAAATCTGCCTGTGGCAATTTCTTCGGCAAAAACCGTTTATGTTGCTCCAACGGCTCAAAATCATATATCCGAACAACAGCGTGCCGGTTATACGGTTATAAAAGAAACACCGGATTCCACATTGGTATTTTTGACACCTGACGAATGGACGGAAATGCAGCAACAACGCGCCAAATGCGTAGGCTGTTTATCACAATGCCAATTTTCGGCATGGTCGCGCGCCAACGGAACCACCGGTAAATTACCCGACCCACGCACCTATTGCATACACCATACTTTAATGGAAATCGGCCACGGAGGCGATGTGCAAAATAACTTGGCCTTTGCCGGTCATAATGTCTATCGTTTCGGCAGCGACCCGTTATATGCAAACGGGCATATCCCGACTGTACACGAGCTGTTTACGGCCATTTTAGCCGGAAACTAAAATTCTAAGGTCAACAGGCAGAAATCTGTACCTAACATGCAGGAATTACAAGCACTTTGCATATCAGACAGGGTTATATTATGCAAGCATTTTGAAGATTCTCCGCATTTTGTGTCACCATAAAAAGTGATGGAATCATGGGCGTTTCTAAAAATATAGGCATATTGCAAGGAGACGTGCAGTGGCTGCACAAAATTGTTCAAAAATTCCACACATAATTTGCCGGAAAAAGTATCAGAAGTACGAGCACCATCTATGGTAGAATCTGCGCCGAGAGAAATATCATAAACCAAGCGAGAACCTCGGGAAAATACAGCAACCCAGTTCCCTGTTGTATCATACAATCTGTTGTTTTCAGAAATCCAACCCTCTGGCAGCAAATTCATAGCCTGTATGGTATCGTTAAGACGAATTTTACCGTCTGAATTAGTTGTGCGCAGCGCCCGTATATCATCTGTATGCTCCAGCAACCCTTGGGTTAAATAACTGTACCCCTCCAGCGTTTTGTTTATCTTCCATTTTTCCATAGCTTTGGAGTAACCTGCAATTCCGCCGACACTCAGCACACCGATAATGGCGAGGACACCTAACATTTCTATCATGGAACGACCAGATTGATTTTGTTTCATCATAACTTCCTTTCGTTTTATTAAATTTCAACAAAAAAGCTGTCGGCGAGACAGCTGGAAGTTGGTAACCACAACTAGATGGTGCAGTATATTGCATAACATATTTTACTGCCTTCCAGCCAAAACCAGAAAGCATGCAAAATTATCGACTTTACACAAGACGCTAGTTGAGGGGTTACCACACCCCGAACAGGCTATCGCCTGTCTGCGTATAATTTTAATCAAACAAAGCACAAAAGTAAAGATGTTTTCAAAACTTGCTGGGCGAAAATATTTTAGCTATTGATTAAAGCGAAAAAATAAATTATCTTGGCCGCAAGAAAAGGAGAAGTTATGTCTGATTTAAGTTTAATCCGCAATTTTGCCATTATTGCCCATATTGACCACGGCAAGTCCACTATTGCCGACCGCCTGATTGAATATTGCGGCGGTTTGCAGCACCGTGAAATGACGGAGCAGGTTTTGGATTCTATGGATATTGAAAAGGAACGCGGCATTACCATTAAGGCGCAGACCGTACGCTTGAACTATCACGCCAAAGACGGAAAAACTTATCAGCTTAATTTGATAGATACTCCGGGACACGTTGACTTTACATACGAAGTTTCCCGCTCGCTGGCTTCCTGCGAAGGCTCGGTATTGGTGGTGGACGCCACGCAGGGAGTGGAAGCCCAGACTTTGGCAAATGTCTATTTAGCGTTGGATAACAACCACGAGATTGTTACAGCGTTAAATAAAATAGATTTGCCGTCTGCCGAACCTGAAAAAGTAAAGCAGCAAATAGAAGATGTGATTGGCTTGGACGCTTCCGATGCGGTTGAAGTTTCCGGTAAAACCGGTTTCGGCATTGATAACCTGCTGGAAGAAATTGTGCATAAGCTCCCGGCTCCGACCGGCGATGAAAAGGCGCCGCTTAAAGCTTTACTGATTGACAGCTGGTATGATTCTTATTTAGGCGTGATTATTTTGGTGCGGGTTAAAGACGGAGTGCTGCGTAAAAAGCAAAATATCCGCATGATGTCGCATGGAGCTGATTATATAATTGATAAAATCGGTATTTTTACCCCGAAAATGAAAGATGTAGACGCCCTTTACCCCGGAGAAGTCGGCTTTATTACCGCCAGCATAAAAAGCGTGGAAGACTGCAAAGTCGGCGATACCATTACCGATAATAAGCTGCCGTGCGCCGAGCCTCTTGCCGGCTTCAAGCCGTCGGTTTCGGTGGTGTTCTGCTCTATTTTTCCAGTAGACAGCAGCCAATACGGCGCCTTGAAAGACGCTTTGGCAAAGCTGAAATTAAACGACGCCAGCATTAACTATCAGCCGGAAAATTCCACCGCTTTGGGCTTAGGATTCCGCTGCGGCTTTTTAGGCCTGCTGCATATGGATATTATTCAGGAGCGAATCGGCAGGGAATTTGACTTGGATATTATTACAACAGCTCCGTCGGTGGCTTATAAAATATATTTGACCAACGGCACGCAGATTATGCTGCACAATCCTGCCGATATGCCGGATGTATCAACGATTAAAATGATTGAGGAACCGATGGTGCAGGCCACAATCATGGTGCCGGATACTTATTTAGGCTCGGTTCTGAAACTTTGCACCGAACGCCGCGGCGAGCAGGAAGATTTAACCTATGTCGGCAACCGCGCCATGGTGGTCTATAAAATTCCGCTCAGCGAGATTGTTTTTGATTTTTACGACCGCTTAAAATCTATTACCAGCGGCTATGCCAGCTTTAATTATGAATTGGTCGGCTATGCGCAGTCAGACTTGGTTAAAGTGCAGATTTTAATCAACGAAGAGCCAGTTGACGCTTTATCGTTTTTATGCCACCGCTCCGAAGCCGAATCCCGCGGGCGTCAGATTTGCGGACGTTTGAAAGATTTGATCCCGAAGCATTTGTTTAAGATTCCTTTGCAAGCGGCTATCGGCGGACGGATTGTGGCGCGCGAAACAATTTCGGCTTTGCGCAAAGATGTGACGGCTAAATGCTACGGCGGCGATATTACCCGTAAGCGCAAATTGCTGGATAATCAAAAGAAAGGCAAGCAGCGCATGCGCCAGTTCGGTAAAGTGGAAGTGCCGCAGTCAGCCTTTATTGAAGCCTTGCGAATCGGCGATAATTAAGCTATTTCACCGAGACCGTAACTGTGTGTTCTTTGTTTTTGAAGTCTGAAATGTTTTTGTTCAGGCGGTTGTTATAAACCGGTTCATTTTGGGCTATCAGCTCTAAATCTGCCGCATATTCCTTAAAACTCTGTCCGTATTCATCATCTTGACCGTTTGCTGAAACGAGCGGCTGTATGATAGTCTGCGGCAGAGCAGAAGCCGTCTCAGATGGTTCGGGCTGTTTAACCTGAGCAGCCGGAGCAGCGGCAGTTTTGTCTGTTTTAGGAGCGGCTGCGGTTTTAGCCTCAGCCTGTGTCTGCGGTTGCTCAGAAATTTTCGCCTGCATTTTTTCCGGCTCGTCTGCCGGTACTGTTTTTTTATTTTCTGCGGTCGGCTGAACCGCTTTTTTAGCATTATTCAGCTGCTGGCTTTGAGGCTGCCGAACCGTAAAATTCGGCTTGTTAACTGTACTCTTAACCGCGCCGGCCGGCATAAAAAAGTTAGGCTGTTTTTGGTGTCTTTGATAAGCGGCGTTTACGGTAGCGACACCGGTTAAAAAACATAAAATAAAAATAGCAATTAACTTTTTCATAGCGACTCCTTACATATTTTCAACATACGCTAAAAACATTTTTTTTGTATTAACGCCGGTTTAATAATTTTTTGTTACTCTGCTCTTATGAAAAAAATTGGGTTGACATATTTATTTTTAATAACAGCCGCAGCAAGTCTTTTGCCTGAATGCAGCCCTGCGGCGTCGCGTTATTATTGGGAAAAAAGATGCCGGCAGCTGATGGCCGACCGTCCGGCAAAAGTGGTTATTGCCTATAACTTCGGCGAACTTAGCTATGATATGAGCCTGAGTTCAGCACAGATTAAAGAAAAAGATATAGAAAAGAGACCCCGTTCCCAATATTCAAATATAATGGGTTTAACGCTGACCAACCAATATCACAACTATGCGGTTACCGATTCCGGTCCCATAGAAATGGGCGACGGATATTACTGCACTATTCCGCTGGAAGTGAAAATTATGACCGGTTATTTAGACCCGATAATATATCTGGCAAATTCTATGGAAAAAGGAACTTGCGTGTTCCGCAAAACCGTAAGACACGAGCAGCAGCACTTAGATTTAGCCCATATTTATTTGCAGCGCTATGTTAAAGAATTGGAAAAGCGGGTGCCGCTGATGATTAAGGAAACCGGACCGCTGCTTAGTTTGTCTCCCAATCCTGAAAAAGGCCTACTCCAAATATATCAAGAAAAACTGGACGTCATTTTTGATTTTTATTTCAATGAATGGCGCGAAAATACCCGAAAAATGGATAGCAATGAAAATTATGAGCGCGAAAGCCGCTTATGCCGCTAAAGCTTATTTTTCAGCCGTGCAGAAATGCTTCTCCAGATAGCTCAGGCATTCGTTGATGTTATCGGTGGCAATGTCTATGTATTCGCTACATTTATCATTGGCTTTGCCGTGGCACAGGCGCATGGTTGACATACCGGCTTTTTTAGCAAATTCCAAGTTTGAATAGCTGTCGTCAATAAACAGGCAGTCTTCCGGCTTATGCTTTATGGCGGCGCAGAATTTTAAGTAAACATCAGGGCTTTCATTCTTTTTGTAACAGTCAAACTCTTCTACCGAATAAAATTTGCCGGCAAAAAAGCTATATAAGCCGATATGCTTCAAAATGGCCTCGCAGGCGTCATGAGAGCTGGTAGAAAGAATATATTGCGGGCATTGCAGCTTTTCTATGTGTTCCAGCAAGCCCTCATAAGGAACAATCGGATGCAGGTTCAGCTCCTTGCGTTTGTGATAAGCGTCAAACATATCTTTGGGAGAAATACCGAATTTCTGCACAAAAATTTCTCCGCCGTCACGGTAGGTGCGGTAAGATTCGGTTACCATAGCTTTAGCTGTTGCAAAGTCCAAAGGCAGCTTTAAGTCTTCTATAGCGGCTTTAGCGGTAATTTCATCCAGCAAATCATGAAATTCCGGAGTTTCGCGGTATAGTGTGTTATCCAAATCCCAAACAATTACTTTATGTTTTTGCATTATATGTTCCTTTTTATTATTACCAAACAAAAATACCACAAATTGCGGCAAGGTCAAGCCGGAATCGTTAAACTTTAAACCAAAAAAATTGAGATTATATAAAAACGCAGGAGGCGGAAATGAAAAAAATTATAGCTATATTTTTAAGCGTTTGGACTACGGTATCGGTATTTAGCTCTAACGATTTTACGCCGCCGGAACCCCAGCCGGAGCCGGAATATATTTATAAGTTTGAGCCGGATGCCGAAAGCCCCGGAGCCGAAGTCGCGCCGTTAGAAGTCAATAAAAAAGATGAAGACGTGCCGAATCAGCTTCCGTCTTCATCTGAGCAGACTATGCCGCAAAAGCAGCAAGAACCTATTTTGCTGCCGATTCTGCCAGTTTTTTCTCTACCAGCGGAACAATAACCTTAAGCGAATCCTCAAGCTTAAAGTTAGTAGTGTCAATCACAACCGCATCCGGAGCCGGTTTCAACGGCGCGGTGCTGCGGTTTAAGTCGCGGTCGTCGCGGGCTTTCATATCGGCGTAAACCTGTTCAAAAGTAATATCGTGTCCGGCGGCGTTTAAGTCGGCGCAGCGGCGCTTAGCTCTAATGCTCAGATCTGCGATAACATATAATTTTAAGTCAGCCTGCGGGCAGATAACCGTACCGGTGTCGCGCCCGTCATAAATAGCGCCTTTTGCCGGAGTTCCGTCAGCAAAAACCGGATTCAGCGCAAAGTTTTTCTGCATAGCCAGCAAGGCGGCGCGCACAATCGGATAAGCCGAAATAACCGAAGCGGCTTTGCTGCCGACATCAGAGCGGAAATCTTTATTTTTTGCCAATTCCATCATTTGCGGAAAGGTTAAATCCTTGGCAATAGCCACAGCTTTAGCCTCATCAGACAAATCTGCTCCGTCCAGCACCATCTGCAGGCCGACGGCACGGTAAACCATGCCCGTATCAAAATAAGCCATTTTATATTTTTCGGCCAGCGCAGCCGCAATAGTGCCTTTGCCGGAACCAGCAGGACCGTCTATGGTAATAATCATTTTTTCCTCCGCTAAAGATTATATTATAGAATAATTAACATATATGCCGTATAGTTACAAAATAAAAGTGTATTTATACAATGTTTTTTTAGGCTGCTTATGCTGGTGCGTTTATATATAAAAGATAAGTTAAAGGAAATCGGTCAGGTTATCTGCCCCGATGAAAAACAATCGCATTATCTGGCAAATGTTCTGCGCATGCGTGCCGGAGATGAATTTTTTGTGTTTGACGGCTGCAGCGGCGAATATAAGGCCAAAATATCCGAACTGAATAAGCGTACGATAACAGCGGTTTTAACCGAAAAAACACGGGAAATTCAGTATTCTCCGGATATTTGGCTGCTGTTTGCCCCGTTGAAAAAAGATAAGACGGATATAGTAATTCAAAAGGCAGCCGAACTTGGTGCGGCGCGGATTATTCCGGTGCAGACTGCTTATACCAACGCCGAAAAAGTGCGGACAGAACGTTTTGAGCTGCAGGCGATAGAAGCCGCTGAGCAATGCCGCCGCTTGGATATTCCGAAAATTGCAGAATGCCGGAGCCTTAGCAAGATATTAGAAAATTGGGATGACAGCCGTACTTTGTTCTTTTTAGACGAGCGCGGCGGCGGGCAGAAAATTTATGAAGCTATGGCAAATTCAGCCAAAGCCGCGGTTTTAATCGGTCCGGAGGGCGGTTTCAGTCCGGAAGAAGCCGAAAAGCTGCACAGCCTGCCGTTTGTAAAAAGCATTTCGCTGGGCAAGCGGATTCTGCGGGCGGAAACCGCAGCGATTGCCGCAATATCCTGCTGGCAGGCCATTAGTGGAGATTGGTAATGAAGTTTTTAATTGCAGACGACCATGAACTGTTTTTACAAGGTTTGGAGTTTATTTTGCATAAGCAATATCCAGATTCGGAAATTGTTTTGACAAACAGCTACACCGGTATTTTTGAAATTATTGCCAAGCAAAAGGATTTTGACCTGATTATTACGGATTTAGCCATGCCGGGAGCAAATTGGCTGGAAGCCATAAGCCGTATTCATTCGGTTTGCCAAGAAGTCCCGATTATTATAATTTCTGCCGTATTTGATCCGGAAATTTTGCAAAAAACTTACGATATCGGCGTGGCCGGCTATGTTTCCAAGGCCTTTCCTAACAGCATTATTCTGAGCGCCATAAATCTAGTGCTGGCGGGAGGAATGTATATTCCGCCGGAACTGCTGCAGATGAATCTGAAAAACAGAACTCTGCCGATTCATGAACTTATCGCAGATTTAGATGCGGAACCGAAACCGGCAAAAGAAAATATTTTAACCCCGCGCCAAACCGATGTGGTAAAATGTTTGGCCGAAGGGCTTTCTAATAAGCAGATTGCCTACCGTTTAGGCCTAAGCGAAGGAACCGTGAAAATCCACATTACGCTTTTAATGCGGGCGCTTGAAGTCAGCAACCGCGTCCAAGCCGTAAATGAGGCGCGCCGCCGCGGCCTGCTGGAAGCCGATTGAGGAGAAGAATATGAGCGAACTTAATAAATTGCCTCCTTATATGCAGATTTTATTTAATAAAATTTATCAAAACAAGATACTTACGGCTTTGTTTGATGATGAACGCATTGTCAAGCTGGCGCATTTTGGCATAAAAAAGAAAATAATGAAAGATTTGCTGCGGGACGTGGCTAAAAACGCCCATGTTCTGCAAATCGGCTTGACTTTCGGCGATGAAATTGACTGCATTTATCAAAAAGTGAAAAAACAAGGCAAGCTGGATGTTTTTGATGTTTCGGCTTTGCAGCTGGAATATGCTAAAAATAAATATGAGCAGAAAAATATAGAACTGGCAAACTACAATGCCGCGCTGCCGTGGGACGAAAAATATGATGTGGTTATATGCTACAATCTGCTGCACGAACTGCCGCTGCAAACCCGCAGACAAGTAATGGATAATGTGCTGAACAGTCTGGCCATGGGCGGAAAAGCCATTTTTGTTGACTATGCCAAGCCTGTATGGTGGCAGCTTCTGCGGTATCCGCTGTTTGTTTTTAACCGTTTATACCGCCCGTTTTGCGAAAGCTTATGGCAGCAGCCGCTGGAAAATTTCAGCTCTAAAAAAGACGGTTTCCGCTGGCAGCACAGCTACTACGGCGGAAAGCTCTGGCAAAAAACTATTGCCGTGCCGAAAATTTTGAGCAATGAAGATGTTAAGAAGCTGACAAAATTGTTTAGAGGAAAATAAAAAATACCGCTGTCTTTTAGGATAGCGGCATTTTTTATAGTTTGTTTCAGCGACCGTGCTGCTGCTTTTGCTGAATCAGCTTTCCAAGATCTAAAATACGGTTCTTAGGATGATTTTCAGCTTGCTTCTGCATCAGAATTTCTTCACGATGATTTTTAATAGCATCTTGCTTATTGGTTAAGTCAGGCGTTGTAATCTCTTTTACTTTTTCCGCCATTTTGCTTTTGTATTCATTGGTCTTCTGCTGCATGTTTTTATACATTTCATCAGCACCCTTAATACCGGCAACCGCCAAAAGCCGCACCGCATCCAAAGTCAGATAGTCGCATTTGCTGATTTTTTTGACAGCACGGGCAATAACCGGCTCGTTTATAATCTTTGGAGAACCGGCTCCGCAGGCGATTTTAGACGCAAGAACCTGTCCGGCTTTTCCTATATTCAAGCAGGAAGCATCGCGCTTGCCGTTCTGTTTAGCCAGAGTTTCCGTACCGTTGATAATCTGGTTTGTTCTGGTGCCTATTAAAGGATAGATAGCTGCTGCAAACTCTTTTTCGGCGGTAAACACATCTTCATAGCAATTCTTTGCCAATTCTCTGAAACGGCTGATAAATCTTGCCGAATAGCGGCTGTCGCCGATAGATTTTGTGGTAATGCCGGCCATATCGCGGACAGCTGACTGACGAGATAAATGTCCGGCCTGTCCGGTTTTCATTTCTCCGTTTTCATCATAAAGGCTTTTTCGGGCTTTTTCAGCAGCAATCTTTGTTTTTTCATCATTTACGACAAACTCCGCGGCAAAATTATGCAAATCTTCATTGTTAGAGCAGTAAAGATAGCGGATAAAATTCTTTCCCATGGCCGGAGTGCTTTGAAAGATAAACATGCGGGAACCGGAGGCGTTTTTATTGATAATATCGCCCTTTGCGCCTTCGCGGGCCTCCATCACAGAAGCTAAATCATAGTTGTAAATCTGGTCTTTATCCACGCGCTTAATGCTGATGTTTTTATTTTTATTCCAATCATTGCAAGACATCACATATTGCGCTTTTTGTTCAAAAAGCCCGTATGGCAGCTCTTCCAGCTTTTCAAAAGATTCAACCTTATTAGTATAGGTTTTGGCAGCGGCAGCTTCAGTCGCCTGAGCGTCAATTTCTGCAGCAGAAATATTAAGCTCGCGGTTTTCCGGAGTGTTTAAAATCGTTGTCTGATTTTCCGGCGCGTGCTGTTCTTTGCTTTCTTGAGCCGGAACGCCCAAAGCATGGCCGGCGGCAACGCTTACGGCCAGCATTCTAAGTTTATTCAGTATCGCATTTTTGTTTGGTTCTGCCATAATTTCTCTCTTTCTTTACATTTCTGAACCTATAATAGCACAATTCTGTCTAAAATACCAGTTTTTTATTGAAAAAAAAATCCGCTGCGTTTATAGTCAGAAACAGTTTAGAATTTTGAATTAGGATATTAAAAAATGGCAAATGAAACAAATATTCACAGAGAATCCAGATTAGTAAAGTTGAAAACCTTGCAGGAAAAAGGCTATAACCCTTATCCGTATAAATTTGCACCGACAATTTATGCGGCTGAGCTGCAGGAAAAATATAAAGATTTGGAAGCAGGAACCGATACCGAAGACCGTGTAACCGTAGCCGGACGCGCTATGGCCGTGCGCAACAGCGGCATGTTTGTGGATATTAAAGATAAAAGCGGCAAAGTTCAGGCTTTCTGCTATAAAAAGATTTTGCCGGAAGCCGACATGGAACTGTTAAAATGCTTGGATGTGGGCGATATGGTGGGCGTCAGCGGCTTTGTGCGCCGCACCCCGCGCGGAGAACTGACTATCGCGGCCGAAAAATTTGATATTATTGCAAAATCATTGCAGCCGCTGCCGGAAAAATTCCACGGCCTGACCGATGTTGACGCACGTTACCGCCAGCGTTATGTTGATTTTATCATGAATGACGACAGCAAGGAAATTTTCAAAAAGCGTTGCCGCATAACCTCGGCTGTTCGCCGCTTTTTTGAACAAAATGAGTTTTTAGAAGTTGAAACACCTATGTTGCACCCAATTATGGGCGGTGCAAATGCAAAGCCGTTTATTACTCATCACAACGCGTTGGATATGGATTTATATTTGCGTATTGCTCCGGAACTATATTTGAAAAAGCTGGTTGTCGGCGGTTTTGACCGAGTTTTTGAAATTGGACGCAATTTTAGAAATGAAGGTATTGATAAAAATCATAATCCGGAATTTACGGGATTGGAGGCTTATCAGGCCTATGCCGACTACAATGATATGGCTGATTTAATACAGGATTTACTGCGTTTTGTCGCTAAAGAAGTTTTAGGCACGCAGACTCTGACTATCGGCGGCAAAGAAGTTGATTTAGCAAAACCGTTTGTCCGCAAGTCTATTGTTGACCTGATTAAAGAAAAGACAGGAATTGATTTGCTGCAGGCAGAAACTTTGGAACAAGCTAAAGAAATGGCAAAATCAATCGGTGTTGACGCCGGCGCCTGCAGCTGCTGGGGCAAGGTGGTTCAAGAAGTGTTTGACGAAAAAGTTGAAGCTTCTTTGATTGAGCCGACTTTTGTTATGGATATGCCGAGAGATATTTCTCCTTTGGCGAAAACCCACCGCTCTAATCCGCGTTTGGTAGAACACTTTGACGCCTATTTAGGCGGTATGGAAATCGGCTGCGCCTATTCCGAGCTTTCTAACCCATTGGAACAGCGCGAACGCTTTGAGGCCGAAGTTGCCGCCCGCGAAAACGGCGATGACGAAGCTCAGATGCTGGATGAAGATTTTATTAACGCTTTGGAAAACGGTTTTCCTCCGTCCGGCGGCATGGGCATGGGTATTGACCGCTTGGCTATTTTGTTCACCGGAGCCGAAACCATCCGCGATGTAATAGCTTTTCCGACTTTGAGAAAGAAAGATTAAAATGAAAAAACTCAGACGTATTTGGATTGTAGCCCTGATTTTGGCTGTTATCGTAGGCATAGAAGGACTGATAGTTTTTTACGATATCGTCCGCCCGAATCCGGAAAACTTTAAGCTGGCGACCATGGAGCTGGAAGTTCCGGCGCGTGAAGTCAAAGTAGAACCTTTTGTTTTTGAAGATAATTCTATTAAAAACATGCTGACCGACTTGGATAATTTGAAATCGCAGATGACAGATTCGCTTTTGAAAACCATTATCCGGCAGTCCGAAGAAAATGCTGCTGCAGCCGAAAAAGAGCAGCAGCCGCAAAAAGCCGAAGACAAAGCGGCTGAAAACACAGCCGCTGAACCTGCTGACCGGTCCGCAGTTCAGGCAGAAAAAAAAACTGAAAAAGTAAGCTCTGTTCAGCAGGCAAAGCAGCCGTTTAAAGCAATCGCCGGAGGTCCGGTAATGGTGGCGGTTGTAATTGACGATATGGGCGTAAGCGTTCCGCATACACGCGATATTTTAAGCTTGGAAAAGCCGATTACCGCGTCTTTTTTGACTTACGGCGCCGCTAACCGCAAACAGGTAAAAGAGGCTAAAGAAAAAGGCTTTGAAGTTATGCTGCATGTGCCGATGATGCCGCATGCCAAAGCTGATTTAGCGCCGGTTACCTTGTCGCCGGATATGCAGGAAGATGAAATCAAAAATGATTTTGTGCAAATGCTTGACCGTTACAAAGGCTTAGGCATGAAAGGCATAAACAACCACATGGGCAGTCTGTTTACCGAAGATGAAAAAAGCCTTGGCTATGTTATGCAGATTTTGAAAGACCGCAATCTGTTCTTTTTGGATTCTAAAACTACAGCTAAATCTGTCGGAGCTAAAGTTGCAGCTGAATACGGCGTGCCGTATATTGCCCGAGATGTATTTTTGGATAACGAAAACGACTATAATTATATTATGGGACAGCTCCGCCAAACCGAAAAAATCGCTCACATGCGAGGTTATGCCGTAGCGATAGGCCATCCGCGCTCACAAACATATTTAGCTCTGCGCGATTGGATGAAAGAATTGCCGGAACGCAGAATCCGTTTGGTTCGTTTAGGCGATTTGGTAAGAGATGTAAATAAAAAAGCCGAAAATTAAAAAAAATTTGATTTTATGTAAAAAAGTTCTTGACCTTAGCGAAAAATCCAAGTATATATACGCTTGTTCTTAACGTGGTCCCATCGTCTAATGGTTAGGACATCACCCTTTCACGGTGGCAATATGGGTTCGAGTCCCGTTGGGATCACCAATACAAACAACAGCCTGCAAAATGGCTGTTTTTTCTTTTTAAATCAAGCGCTTAACCGAGTTCGAATGTTGTATTTTTAAAAATGCGAGTTTTGGGAAATTTTACGAACTCTTTATAGCAACAATGCAATAAAATCAGGCATTTAAGCAGTTGGAGTCCCGCCAAAGTTGTTGGTACGCATTTGACTTGGTTTATGTAATAATTTTTACTGTGTTGTGTATTAATCTGGTTTTTGGGGCCTTCATTACGCGCATATGTAAATGTAGCTAGTGCCTTTTCCAGTAGACTAGACTTGTGTTTTTCAAAAATGTAAGTCTAAAAAAAACAAATAAAAATGGTTTTACTCTTTCTTAAAACAGCATAAAATAAATAAAAGGAGTTTTGCCAATGAGTGACATCAAATCAGATTTTAAGAAATGGTTGCAAGAGCATTTTAGTAAATCGACTGCATACAGATATTACGGCTTAGTGCAAAAAATATTTAATAAGAATTTTGGTATCAGTCAAGATTGGCAACAATACTCTGAAAGTATTATGCCGTTGTTGGCTCGCTATTTCGAATTTGCTAATCGGGAATACAAATTGGATCGAGTAACAATTTGGTATGCTTTAGATTATTTTGATGAAATTTTGAAATTTATATATCCGGAACAAAAAAACACATATCATTATGAACCGGTAGTAAAAATATTTATTAAAGACAGCCCTGTTGTTTATGAAACAACACTTTATAAATTATATGATTGCTTAAAATATTTATCTTATATTCTTTATGGATATAATATTAAATATAATTCAATGAATATTGATGTTTTAAAGTTAGAAATGCTATTTAATAATAGATTTTTTGAGATTGAAGCAAATAATAGAAAAAAACTAGCTATTTATATCAAGTATGAAAAGAACCCTACAATGGAAAAGCTTGCTTTGTCTAAATACTATATGTTTCTACATCAATATAAACCAACCAATCCATATTTTGCAAAATTATCTTCAAATTTCAATACTATTAAAACAAAGAATCCTAATAAGACGATTGATGGACATTATAAAATTATACAACAAATTTCGGGATATAATCCGCTAAAAATAGAAGCAACAAATGAAGCACAAAGACTTGATATAAATTTCACCTTAACAAAACGTGATTTAAGTGAAATTTTTTGCCTAACCCCTGCAACAGTCAGTAAATTATTAGAAAAAATATCTTTACCTACCAATAAAACTGCTAAATATGATGATAAGGATTATAAACTTGGTGTGCAAATCACTAAAGCAACAACAAAGCAGGATGTAATTATTGAATATGAAACCGAACTTCGGACATATTACAATACAGATAATATCAATAATTACCTGGAAAAACATCATCATTGTCAACATTATAAGGAAGTTGACTATACAAAAGAAGGATATAAACACTGGTGCAACAGAAAAAAAGCTATAGAAACAATTGGTATCGGTAAAACAGCATTTTTTGAGCATATATGGGGTATTAGAAAAAAAGATAGAGAAATTTTATCTATTTCATATATTGATTACACCGATTACAAAACAAAATATTACATGCCAGAAGTAAGATTTTTAAAAAAACATCCTATATTCAGAAAAATTACATATACAAAATAACAACTATAAATCAATAAGATAATATAAAAACACGGCTACTTCAATAACATTATATTCTAAGCAAAAAGCTATTTTGTTATTCTTTACTTGTAACGAGGCGATGACCTTGGAGTTACAGAATTTAAATAGTAAAGGAATAATAAAATGAAAAATTTAAATGATATTATAAACAATGTTTCTAACAACGATTTGGCAAGTGCAGGGAGTGCTCTTCAAACCGTTTTAAGAAAAAGACAACAATTTTTAAGTCAAGGCAGTGTTGCTTTGAGGGAAGAAGTTGTTAGACAACCGGTTGAAAAGGTTGATACAAATTATGAATTGCCTGAATGTATCAAAAATTTGTCTTTAGATGAAATTTTTGAAAAAGGAAAACTTTCAGATGAAGAATTGGAAAAATTGAAGGAAAGTCACGCAAATGACAATTTTGATGATTTGCCAACAGACCCTAATGAAATGTCTGCTCTGCTCTCTTCGGTTGAGGCATCTCTTAAACTCCAACTCTTAACATTAAAAGCAACACCGGTTTCTGATGAAGAGCATGCGAAGGAATACAATAAGATTCAGATGACGCGTGCACATCAATTATTGGCTGAGTTTATGATTGGACAGGATTTGTTAAGCATAAAAAAGCAATATGGCCTCAAAAAAGACTCAAAACGTCGTGAAAAAGACGGCAAAATTACTAAGGCTGACGTTATTAAACAACGTTATCCTCGTTTAGGAGCCCGTCAAATCCGTGACTTTCAGCGCTTGGAGTTGAAATATATTTGGCAGGCAATCAAATATGCTTTTGAAACCGGTGAAGAGTTGACTCGTAAATTAGCTTTATCCCCGTTAATTAAGAAAAAAGCGAACAATTTGCCGGATCCATTGCCATCAAATATGAAGCGTTGGCATGCAATTGAAGATGATTTTGAAACTGAGTTCAAAAAGTTAGAACTGACAGAGGAAATAGGTGCAACTTCATTGTTTGCAAATATCGGATGCGGAACAAGCTTACTTGAGAAACATACGAAAATTCGTGTCACGGTAGCTAATGAGTGGAAAGGACGTCGCGCTAAGGCTCATCAAAGATTATATCCGAATTGTCATGTAATTGAAGGTAGCATTAACGATGATGATGTGTTTAACAAAGTTGTAGCAGAACATAAAGCCCATAATAATAAGATTTGCTTTATATCATGTCCATGCCAAGATGCCTCAAATTTTAATACAGCGGCAAGCAAAGGCAAAGGTGAAAGAGCAGCATTATTTAAATCTTCTTTGGATTTTATTGAAGAAACAATGCCTGACTACATTACCTTTGAAAATGTGCCTCAATGGCTGGAAAGCAGACCGGAATTTGCTTTAAGTATTCTCGGAGATAAAACTATCGGTGGTTATATTTTAGATGAGTTAGAAAGGCTCGGATATAATTCAACGGTAGGCATTTTGTCGGCAGCTGACTATGAAACTGCGGAAGACAGAAAACGTTCAATAATCTTAGCTTGTAAGAAGGAATTAGGATTTTGGAAGTTCCCTAAAAAGTACAAATTCCGTCCGACCATATATGAAACTATTGGTATGATGTTATCGCTTGAAGCCGGAGAGGTTGATACTGATAACAAATGGCACTATGCCTTGCCTTTAACTGCTCATGAGATTGAGTTCTTAAAGCACACACCAACAGGTTGGTCAGCATGGGATAACAGCAAAGCTTATCAACCGAAAAACAAAGATGCTTCACAGGCAGGCGCGCAATTTTCTGCAAGCTATAAGAGACTTGATCCTGCATATCCGTGCAAAGTGATTGAAAGCGGCAGCGGTGGAATCGGTGATGTATATGGAGTGCATTTCGGGCGTCCGTTAAGCGATGGTACCTATTCTGACAGCCGAGTGTTGTCCATTGCCGAAATTCTGAAACTTATTGGCCTAGAAGATGACTTTTTAGAGCCATTAATTGCAAAAGGAACATCGGACGAAGATTTTGACGGTTTAACTTTTGAAAATAGTATGCTTATCGGTCCTGATGAAAGATTTATTCGCGAGGTATTAGGCGAGCACGTGTGTCCGAAATTCTTGCTCAATTTGGTTAGCACGATACCGTTACCTACTCCGGCAAATGATAATGATCCGCAAGCAGGCGAAACAACTAAAGCAGAAAAATAAGTTGTAAGTCCAAAAATTAAGAGAGATTGCTCCGGTAGTCTCTCTTTTTCTATTCCATTAACTGACTCTTATGTCATTTAATCGCATCTTATTACTTATTTACAATATGTTATAACTTTTTATATTACTACATTGTCATGAAATTATAAGATTGTAAAACCGTTTTTTTGCTTAAAATTTACTATTTGGAAGTTTTTTCAATCAAAAATCCTGAAAATTTGTGTTCTAAGAAACATAAATACGTGAGATTTGATGTCTCAACAATAACGTATTTAGGCTAAGAAATTAGCTTTTTCCATAAGCATCATTAAATTGATGCTTTTGTGATAACTATACTCAAAAATAAGTAAATATAAATAAGAAAGTAAGAGCAATGACTAATCTATTAAGACACAAGCAATCAGCAAGTATGCCAAAGCATGATATGTCTGAGCTGGTAAGGCGAGAGTATGTGAATTTCATTAATACGACATATATGCCAACACATTATTTAGTAGTTAGATTGCCAGAGCATTGGGAAACGATAAATTTAGACTATGCAAAAAGCAGATTGCGACTGATTATGAAAGTATTTGAAAAAAGTCTTATTAAGAATCATTGGAATAAGCATCATCTGCCATTTATTGTGACAGCTGAAAAAGGTTGTGGCATATATTGGCATTTTAATGTCTTATTTAATCAACTGTCTTTTACTGATGATATGCTTTATAATGCTATTAAGAAGACTATTAGGACTATAAGCGAAATGTCTGATTATTGCTTAGATTTACAGCATATTACAGCAGATGATATACATACGTTATTAGATTCAGTTATAAATACTGACTTCTATTGCTTGAAAGAAATTAAGGTAAATATACGTAATGGTCATTATGATAGTAGTGTTATCTTTGATTCATCTGACTTATTCTATCTTGGTATAAAGTAATAAAGTACCAAGTATTAGAATGTTTTACCAAAATATTATATATGCTTTTTATCCGCAGATGTTTGTCTTTTCAGCTTAGCTATCTGCAAAAAATACTGTTTATGACTCAATAAACAGCCACCGGACTAGCGGATTCATTTTTTCTAAGTAAACCTATACCAAAAATAAATACTGAGTCCTGCGGTCAAAAAACGAGACTTCCTTTCCAAAGGGAAAAGAAGTGTGCCTCAAATTAGTAATGGAAAATAATTTAAAATTTTTTCATTAACGGTTTTACATTCAATAAGAATCACGACATATCAATAACATCAGAGCAAAAAAGTTTGTGTCTGGTAGTAAATTAATAAATTTTATAAAAAAAGGAAAAGAAAATGAAAAAATTAAAAAAATGGCTTGAAGAATGTATTTATAATGATTCTAACCAAGCTAATATAAAAGAAAAAGCTGTAATTTATTGTACAGAAAGAAAAAATAGAAAAAATAAAAAAAATATTGATGTTTTAGTTAACTATTGTAGCGATAAAAATCTCGGGATTATCCAAATTTATAATATAGTTTCTCGTTATAGAATAGATTCAAAGAAATCATTATTTAATATATTATCATTTATAAACACACAAAAAGAGAGAACTCATATTGTTTGTAATAATTATTATGACATTTTCCAAGATGATGAAGATTTACAAATTCTAGAACCTCTTATTACTACAGGAAAGATAACAATACATGCCATTAAACAAAACTTTATAATTGATAAAAATAACTATAATGCTGAAATGATAAAATGTATTAATGATATGTTCTTAACTCAATATTGCTACATAAACACTTTATTACACAATATAATAGATGCAAAAAATCACAAAAAAAGCATAAGCAAGTCATAAATGCTACTGCTATTACTTTCATAGTTATAACTCATTGTGAATATGTAAAAATTATATAATGTTGGTATGGTCTTAATAAATGGCCCTATGCAATCAAGATTCATTATTACTGGTTAGTTTATAGTAAAAATTAAATCTATGCGTATAGGGCCAAAAAACGAGCTTTGGTGTTTGTGTTTAATATTCTTCTGCCAACATAATTGTCAAAACTCTATTGGTTATATCAGGATTAGCAGGATTTTCTGACATATATTGATTATTGAGGTCATAATAGTCTATTTTCCATAAGATTTTTTCATCTTTATAGTCGAAACTTCCAAAATCATTTTCAGAATATGGATTGTTATCTGGTGTGAAATTATCAAAATTCTGAACAAGTGATACAATATTGGCCTTATCTTCTGAACTCATGGAATCAATACCGGCAGTCAAGAGCACCTGACCACCGGTAAATGTTTTGCGAAAAGTGTCATTTAAAGTTGCTATATCATTCATTAGTTGGCTCCTTCAAATTTTATGTTGGCTTCTGATAAGAATTCAGCAAAACGACGTAAAGCATTTATTACACTACTATGTGAGCGTTTGCCATAGCTTGACTTCTTACCGGTCTTTTCATATTGAGGCATAATTTCATTCAAATTTTGTGCCAGATGTTCATAACTAAACTTCTCTTTTCTGCAAAGTCTTTCTAAACGTGCCGGATAATCAATAGCTGTTGTTGCACTATAATTCTTTGATTGTAAGTATTGTTCAAATTGTTTCTGCATGATATTTTCCTTTCAGTATTTAAGATGATTGATTAGTTTGATATTGAGTCTAACGGTATAATGTCACATATTACCGCACAACCGCGAGATTTTTCATGCTCCACCGCAGCAATAGCTTCATGCAGTGAATAATAAATTGTCGGCATCAAGACTCCATTTACTTTGATTTGATACATGATATTTTCTCCTTAAAGTTGATTTATTAACTGTTTACATTAAATAGTATGTCGCGAAAAATCACCTTCGCGAGCCCTTTTTTTTACTAAAATGTGCGTTTTTTACTATTTTTTACAGATAGTGAATCAAAGCATTGTATTTAAAAGAAAAAATAATACCAAGCCCCGTGCGTAACTTGGTATTTATGATGAAAAATGCGCAAAAAAATAACTTCCTGACATCAAGCCTAGAAGTTATTTTAATTAAAATATTAGCAATTAATAACACTGTAAAAATGCAACAGGAATAGCTGTTCTGAAAGTTTTTTTAGCAGAGCCATATCTGCCTTGTTCAAAATCTGCCATTGTTTTTTTGAATTTTTCTTCACCAAGATAAGCGGCAATTACTTCAAAAATGCATTTACAATCATTGCTCATCTGTCGTTGTGTTCTGCCACCACTAAAGAAGTTATCAGCAAACATTTCTAATTGTTGTTGCTGAGACATCGAAGATTTTACATCTTGATGATATTGTTCTGTAGCAAGACAACTTTCAAAATTTGCATCAAATTCAGCTTTATCAGAATAATCTGCTTTTTTATAATCTTGTAACAACAAATCTACAACAGCCTGATTAGACATCGCCAAAGCCAATATTACTGCATGAATCCTCTGATTATTTCTGTATGCAATTTTATCTGCACCAGCATCAATCAAGACCTTTGCTACTTCTGGATTTTTATTTGCTGCTGCAGCAACCATTAATGCTGTTCCACCTTTGCTTCCTCCTGATTCAATTTTAGCATTAACATCAGCGCCGGCTTTGATTAACGCTTTAATAACCTCTGGATTATTGGTCATTCGTGCTGCAAGAATTAAAGCTGTCAAACCCTCATTATCTTTAGCATTCACATCTGCACCGTTTGCTATTTCTGCCTTTACCTTATCAAGTGTCGCAGTTTTCCACCAATCAGCATTAACAAGATTATTTGCAGCCAGTGCTATATTACTGTTAAGTATTAAAATACTAAGTATTAAAAGAAGTTTTTTCATATTTTAGACCTTTCCTTAAAAAAATATGTTTTATTTTCAAAATCTTTCCAATATTCAAAATATTGTAACTTATGTTTTTCTATTGCATTCGACGAATCAGTCATTCTGAGTTTATAAATTTTATTAGCCACAGATATTTGAATCGCTAATTTATTTCTTTTATTTTCTGACATGTGATATAAATTGTATTTAGCCTCATCATTTAACCGATAATAATACTTTACAATATTTTTTTCTGTATTGTTGCTCATGTCATAAAACAATAAATGTGATTGATTGTTTATAAAAAGTGTGACCTTTGGAATTTCATTAATATTTTTAGATGAAAAGCATATCAAAAGTTGATGATTAATTTCTTCGTCATAAAAATTTGCATTAAAGACTTTAATTCGTTTTGTTATTTTATTCTTGAGACATAGAAAAATTTTTAAAAAAGTACGTCGTAGTATATAAACTAATACACCACTTGTAACAGAGCAAAATATATATGTTGGAATTTCTATTTTGTTCATACTATTCCTTCTTCTAATCTATTTATCTAAATTTTTTGTCACAAACCAACGTTTTAAGCCAAAGAGGAAAAAGATGTTTTAAACGCTAAATGCTAATTATAGCAAAACTCTCGTAAGCCTTATATTTTCTATGTTTTACAAATTTTGAATAAAAAGTGCGTAAGTGCAAAAAACTGGTTGATTTTATTGTTCTATTAAATGGACCAGTTTTTTAATCGTATTTTGGAGACTTTTGAATATGGCAAACATCGGATATATAAGGGTTAGCTCAAATAAGCAGACGCTCGAACATCAGCGTTTTGAAATAGAAAACTTTGCACTCAAAAAAGGCATAAAAATTGATACATGGGTGGAAGAAAAAATATCTTCCAGAAAAGCACTTAAAAACCGCAAACTCGGGGAATTGCTTGATAATTTGCAAGAAAATGATGTGTTAATCTCTTGTGAAATTTCGCGTTTAGGTCGCTCCCTGCTGGAAGTTATGCGGATTTTGGAAACTTGCTTAAATAAAAATTGCCAAGTATGGACATTAAAAGAAAATTATCGCTTAGGCAACGATATACAAAGTAAAGTTTTGGCCTTTGCTTTCGGTTTAGCTGCTGAAATTGAAAGAAAACTAATTTCAGATAGAACAAAATCAAGCTTAGCAAATATTAAAGCACAAGGCAAAAAGCTTGGACGTCCGTTTACGGCAGAATCAAAAAAGCTGAAACTAAGCAAAAACAGCAAAAAAATCCAAAAATTATTGGATAAACATCTGTCAAAATCACAAATTGCTCGCATTTTAGGCGTTGGCCGCGGCACTTTAAGAAGATATTTAGACAGACAAGCGAGATAATATTTAACTTATATTTTGCAAAAAGATAAGTTTTCAAAAAAATCATCATAATGGAAAATTAATTCAGTAGAAATGCGTAATCTTGAAAATTCTATAATACATGACTGATACATATAATTTACTAAAAGAAGAATTGAAAGTTTACTATCCCGGTGTTACGGATGCTGAACTAAATGAAATGACAAGCAACTTAATAGATTTTTTTGTTGTCGGAGCCAAAGCTTTATATGAAACTGAAAAAGCGGTGGTGTCAGAAAAATTTTCAATAACTGACATTGATGACTCTAAACGGGAAGAAAAATCGTAGCAAAATGTCGTTAGAAAATATGCATAAAAACGCTTACAAATCAATATTCACGCGACATAATATTTTATAAATAAGATTAATAAAAAAGGATAGATAAAATGGCAAAAGTATATAGATATGCAAAAGCTGCACCATGCACTCAAGCAGTTATATTTGCTCGTGTTTCTACCAAAGAACAGGAACCTGGAGCTTCGTTGGATGCACAAAAAGCGGCTATGGAAGATTATTGCGTCAAAAAAGGTCTCAAAATTGTAAATAAATACAGGGTTATTGAGAGTTCAACAAATGGCAAACGTGTAGTGTTTCATGAAATGCTTGATTTTGTGCGTAAACAGAAGAATAAAACAGCCATTGTTGTGCATTGTATTGATCGTTTTCAACGTCGTTTCAATGAATGTGTAGAAGTTGAGACATTACTTCTTGATGATAAGATTGATATACATTTTTGTAAAGAAGGTTTGATACTGACTAAAAATAGTTCTTCCGCTGATATTATGCGTTGGGATATGGGTATTTTATCAGGTAAAATGTATGTTGCAAACCTACGAGATAATGTCAATCGTGGTATGGAATATAAATGGTCCAATGGCGAATATCAAACGAAATCTCCTGTCGGATATTTAAATATTCCTAAAACCAAAACAACACCGGCAAATATTATTTTAGATCCGGAACGTGCACCTTTAGTCAAAAAGATGTTTGAAATGTATGCGACTGGTTGTTATTCTATTAAAAGCTTGCAGCAATTTGCAAAAGAAATGAATTTATGCTCGATTAGAAGTAAAAATTATAAACCTTTAGGGCGTGAAACTATCTGGAATACATTAAAGAATCCGTTTTATTACGGAGAGATGAAAATTCGTGGTGAAATAATGCCTCATAAATACGAGCCAATTATCTCAAAAGCCTTATTTGAACAAGTACAAGAAGTATTATCAGGTAAAAATGCATCTATGCCGACTAGAGAGTATGGTGGTATATCATTTGCTTTTCGTAAATTAATAAAATGTGCGGAATGCGGTGGTACCATATCATCTGAACATCATAAAGGTCACGTATATTTGCGTTGTACTCATCCAAGGGGTAATTGCAATCAGAAAACAGTTAGAGAATCGCTTATTTTACAGCAACTTGATGATGAAGTGTTCAGTAAAATCAGGCTAAATGCAAACATTATTGATTTACTCAAAAAATGTGTAGTTAGGAAAATGACGGAAGATTCAGAAGCTAATGCAATAATGAAAAGACAGATTACTAATGAACTAAACCAACTTGAAGCACGAGAGCAGAGAGTTAAGGATTGTTTTTTCAATGGTGACATAACGCGTGATGAATGGAACGAAGAAAAAGCCATTATTGCCACCAAGAGGGAAGAATTACAACGAACAGCTGAAAAATATGCCGATATTAGCAAAGACATTCAAGTAACTGTTAATGAAATTTTAGATATTGCGGCAACAGTTTCCGATATTATGAAAAAGGCAAATCCTACTCAGCAAAATAAATTGTTAAGTCTTATGCTCTCAGAATGTTATCTTGACGGGCAGAAACTGATTTATAAACTGCAAAAGCCTTTTGACAAGCTGGTTAACCTCAAAAATGCCAGTACCTGGTTTGATTTTGATAAATCCGACATCAAAGAATACGAAACTATGGTTGAGAAAGTGCAGATGTATAAGATTGGAATGCAAATGAATGTGGGAGAGTAAGTTATAAACATAAATAGTTGAATTATACTGAAAGCTTCTTGTTTTTTTACGTTTATAGAGCTAATCTATCGTAAAACAATAGAAATAAGAGGCTATTATGCAAAGAAATCAGTATTTAAGTAAAACACTTTTTCTTCTGTTATATTTATTGGGGTTGGTTTTTGTGTTCAGTAAACTGAACCATTCTATATTTGATGGTAATTCATATGATGTTATGCTTTTTTCTAGTCTTTCAGCTTTAGCAATAAATATAATTTTAATTAATAGCTTTTTTGAAACCCCTAAAGATGTTGTAGCTTCAGCTGTTAATATCTTAATTTTGTTAAGTGCTTTATTCTTAGATGCACAGTTTCCGAAAACAATATTGTTTTTTCTGTTTATATATGCATCGATTTCTTTACTAATAGCTTCGTTTGCTATTTTTCTCTATTCCCCAGAACAAAGAATAGAAAGTTTAAAATACCGGACTTCTGAACTATTGAAAAAAATTGCTATAGCTATTGGTTCTTCAAAAATAATATTTAGCATACTCATAGCTATATTACTGATACAAGTATATTCTGCACAATCTCTGACATTTTATATACTTTTAGGTATGTTTTTAATATTAGTGGCCTCTGATGCCGTAAGGAATGCTATTATATCTATTTTAGATTATATTTTTTCGTTATTCAAAAATTATGAAACAAGTAATTTAAATCCTATTGGCTGTGTAGCTGCTGTACAATCTAAAGAAATCTTTATTGTTGATTTAGATGATATAGTAAAAAGGAAGGAATGTAATCTGTTTGATTTTGTTGAATTTAAGTATGGAACAGATAGTTATTATTTTAAGGGAGTTATAATTGATAGATACTATTTGGATTCGATCCAAAAAATAAAAGTATTAAAGACAAAAGCCGTAAAAATTAATAATTCAAATAAAAAAGAATTCTCTTCTTTTCAAAGCAATATTGTTTACAAAATTGAAAATAAGGAAGAAGATGATAGAACATTTTTACAAAATTTTGTGGGTACTATTCGTGAAAAATCAAATATTTCCCAAATTAATTTTGAATATTCAAATAACAAACGTTTAAGCCATGGCGATTTAGTTTTTATCTCGGAAAAAAATAAACAAAATGAATCCGTAGATGTTTTATACCAGATTACACAAGCCCAAACAGAAATAAAAAGTTTAGAAAATCGCAATGAAATTGGTTTTATAACTGCTACTGCCACGCAACTAGGGGTTTGGCAACATAAAAGCAGAAATTTTGAAAAATTTGGGTGGGTCCCTTCTGTTAATACTGTAGTAAAACTATGTAGTGATGATATTGAGGGACCTGAAAAAAAGGAAAATGAAATAGAAATAGGAACCATTGAAAATACTAATTTTAAAGTTATTGTAAATATTAATGATATAGTAACACACCATACAGCTATATTAGGTACTACAGGCACGGGAAAATCAGTATTTGCTCGAAATCTTATCAGAGAATTATCTTTGGCGAATAATAAAGTTTTTTGTATAGATTTAACAGGGGAAATAAAAAAATTCATTCCAACTGTTGAAGTTATCAATAATGCCGAAAGATTTAATATTAACGCAG
This sequence comes from uncultured Alphaproteobacteria bacterium, assembly GCA_934271715.1. Lineage (GTDB taxonomy): Bacteria > Pseudomonadota > Alphaproteobacteria > RF32 > CAG-239 > RUG410. The sequence continues at coordinate 3,082 of CAKQRZ010000011.1, read as the reverse complement.
ATAATAAAAACTTAGCACAATATATAAAACAGATTGTTGAAACAAGAGGAAGCAATTATGGGAAAAACCCAGCTCAGTTTGATGTGCTTGAGCAAGGTGTAGAAAATCATATGAAACAAAATTTAAGTGCGTTTATAAATGGTGCAAACAATGTAGGATTATTTGAGTTACCTGAATTATCAAACACAGATGAAACTTTGGAATATACAAAATTCTTCTTCAAAGCACTATTTAATTTAGCAAAGGAAGGGGCATTTCAAAACAATCAAGCTTGTATTGTGTTGGAGGAGGCTCACACCTTAATTCCTGAATGGAATTTCGTTGGGGGAACTGATGAAAAGACAGCGAGAAAATTAACTAATACAATATCACAAATTGCATTACAAGGTCGTAAATATAATGTTGGGTTAATGATTATAGCCCAGCGTACAGCAAATGTATCAAAAACAATTCTAACACAATGCAATACTATTATTTCATTTAAGCAATTTGATAATACAAGTAGAGATTTTCTTACAAATCATTTTGGAGAGGCTTTTGTTGCTTCTCTACCAACATTAAAAAATAGAAGAGCTATTATAGCAGGAAAGGGATTAATTTCGGATGTGCCAATTATTTTCAAAGTAAAAGAAATTAACGAAGAACCAATAAATGTTAATTCAGCCAACATTGTAAATGCAAATACTGGATGGTAATTGGTGAATATTCGTAGTTCGTAAACTGTGAGTTAAGCATCACCAATATACAAAAAAGCCTTGCCTTTATGGTGGGGCTTTTTTGTATTGGCCAGCCTCTGGAGTAGACCTAAAAGAATAATGTAACCGAGCAAACTTCTTTAGATTTATTGCAGGCGCTGCAGGCCTTATGTATTTCATCAAGTTTCAGATTATTCAGGCATGGACGGGCAGAAGTGCAGTTTTTATCGCCGTCAAAAATCACATCATCTGACACAGGCTGATATAAAGAAACTCTTTCTACAGCGCCATGCAAAGGAATTGCTATGTTGTTATAATTACAATAACAATCCCACCCATTTATGATACTATTAGAATCAGCGGAATTTTTATTCTTTATTGCAAATTTTTTCATTAAAACTTTGCAAAAAGCATTTCTATCGGGTTTTGGTAAATGCAATTCTAAATCAATAAATCTTTTAAGATAGCCTTCTCCATCCATATCAGAACCATATAACGTTGAAATAGTGTGTTTCAGCTGAGTCCTATCAATTCCTAAAATAAATATAACATTAGGAATATCAAATATATGTTTAATTGTTTCTAATACTTCAATGGCATATGTCGGACGGCATCTTTCAAGTTCATCAACAAATATAAAAAGTTTATTACCTTTTATTTTTTCACAAATTATATTTTTGAAATCGTTTATAATTTTTTGTTTTGCTTCATACTGTTCAATTTTATTATCAGGATTTATAATCTGAGTTAATTTTCCTAATGCATCTTCTGGTCCTCCAGCACATTCAATAATTAAATTTCCATAATTTTTAATAGATTTTAACAATCCCCTGCTTTTTTCTTTTATTATATCACTTATATCTTGCGGAAATGAATCTATAATTGTTTTTATAAAAGGAATTAAAGGTTCTTTTTCCCAATCTGTATTCCATGCGTTAAAAAATGCAACTTGATATCCATCCTTTCTTAGTTGTTCTTGCCATCTGTTTAGAAAAAAGGTTTTTCCCATTCCATACAAAGCATCTACAGAAACAACAAAAGGCTGTTGAGCATCAATCAATATACGAGTAAAATCTTCTGCAACTTCTTTGCGTTTCAAAATATCGTCTTTCCAAATATCTTGTTTATCAATTTCAATATCTTGAATTTTTTGACAAAAGCTCATATGTCTACTCCTATAACTCTCTATATATATTTATCTAAATTAGCACAAAATTTTATTTAATAAACTTTAAAATTGGGGCATGCCTAGATAAAAGAGGTATAATCGTTCATAACGGGTTGATTATACGACTAAAAAATAAGTATACATGCGTTACAAAAATATCAGAAGCAAAATTTCGGCAGTTTATACAATATTTTTACAAATTTAAAGATGTTAAACTGGATAATTTGCATCTCTATATTGTAAAGTCTGTTTACCATTTTATTAAATCATATTTTAAGGAACGTAAACCTATATTTCCCTTTGCCTAAGCCTTTAATCGGTTCAACAATTATCTAATATGGTTTTAAGCAACCTTGACTCATAGCTGGGTTCAAGTTTAAATATCAGAACGTCAAAATATCCGGCCATTGTATATTTATCATACATACACAAAAAAATAATGATATTTGAAGTATAGAACTTATCTCCATGTTAATCCAACATTACAATCGCCTCTATTTATGCAAGATTTACAGATTTTACTTATATCGGAGGGATTTACCTCTGACATACATTTAACTTTTTTACCGCCAGACTCATGGCAGCTTGTGCGATAAACTGTATAAGAACCATTATTAGGCATGGCATCATTAGTTATAAAAAGTCCTCCCGTCTCAGTATGCGTAAATACAGGATACGCAACATCAAGAGCCAAAGCCATACATAACTGATAGTCAAAATCAGAGTTCTTGTGACTGTCATTATTTACAATATGATAATCTACAGTTACTGTTGCTTCTTGTCCAATATATGGTGTTAGTCGGCAGCCAAAAGAATCCTCAATATACAGGTTATTGACAATTTTCCATGTTTCAGGAACGAGTTTTGCCTGTGAAACAAAATCAGCCAGATATTTGCTTTCTTCAGAATAATTCTTGGATAGGGATTCAGTATACTCCATTAGACCTGTTATCATCATAGTGTATTCTTCAATAGCTTTGTTTATTTTCCATTTTGTCATCGCCTTGGAATATCCGGCAATCCCGCCGACGGATAACACACCGATAATAGCGAGGACGCCCAGCATTTCTATCATGGAGCGTCCCACGCTGCTGACGTCATTGCTAGTAGTGTAATGACGAAGCAATCTAACAAAACCTGCGCCCCTGCACTTTCCGCTTAAAAAATTCATACTCTTCAACATCTTATTCCTCCTATTATGTGTAAAAAAAACGACCGT
>CAKQRZ010000010.1 GCA_934271715.1 uncultured Alphaproteobacteria bacterium | reverse complement strand
GCTTTGCTCCGGGTGAGGTGTAAATGTGTTGCAACAAACACTAATAAGCCCACGCCTCTAGCACCAGTCATTCTAGGTCTTGTACCTAAAATCTTGTTGCAACGTGTCTCTAATCTAGTCAATAAATTAGCCATATTATTGCATAAGCGCTGGTTGAGAGAAGATTCTTGGGATAAACCCAAGAATGACTGGTGCCGGGGACGCGGTTTTGGTACTTTTTCTCAATCCGGCCGCAGCATGATTGAAATGCTCGGCGTGCTGGCTATAATAGGAGTATTATCAGTCGGCGGGATTGCCGGTTACTCTAAAGCTATGAGTATGTGGCGAATAAACAAGAGCATTGATGAGTACAGCTATTTCATTACTGGACTATTAGAATATAAAGACAACTTGATGAAAAATGCTGATACCTCAAACGCAAATAATAATCAGGTACCAATTATAGAATTTGCTGAAGCAGCAAATTTAATGCCAACAACTTGGAAACAAATATCAAATATATATGTTATGGATACTTTTGGACATATCATTAAACCATATGTAAATCCAGCCAATAAACGTCTTGCTATTGATATATATATGACAGCCTCCTCAATATCTAGTTCTACAACAGAAACTGTACAGTTTTGCACCTACTTATTTACAAATATTGCTCAGCCTTTATCAAATATCTTATCTAGTGTTGCAACTCAGAGTTCATCGGGTAATAGCTACACAAGTTATCTTAAAGGCAATAAGCATTGCAATTCTGGAGAAAACTGTCTACAAAATGCTACTTTAAGCGACTTACAATCAGCCTGTCTTAAATGTGTTCAAACATCTGATAGTCAATGTGGATTTATAATGGCATTTGATTAAACTAACTTTTCCAGTTGACTAATGGAGCGTGGCTGGTATTGAATAAATCTAGCTATTAACCAATTTTGTCACTCACACACTACAAATTCGCTAAAACTGCGGTTTTTGTCATTTTAAGACTACAAAAGTTGTAATTTTACAAAGTTTTTGTAAAACAAGTACAAAAAAAGAGCATCCGCTATGGGACGCCCTTTTTTGATTCAAACCTGCTTGCGCTGTTCCTCTGCCAATAATTTTTCCAGCAAAGGAACGGACTGAGCCAAGTCGTCAATCGCCGGATTATGACGGCAGTAAACTATAGCTTTTTTAATCCATCCGCAGCGCGACGCCGGAGTTTTAACCTCATCAGCATATAGTCCCAGACAAATCTGCAGCAGCGGAATTGCTTCGCCTTCATACATAGGATTTTGTTTTTCCGACCATTTTGTACGGCAGCCCTGCACATTTTTCTGATACTCATCGCTCTTGAAATACTGCTGTTCCAACCGGCTCTGCTTATAGGCTGCATATCCCAGTTCCGAAAGCAGAATTTCGGCTTTCAGCTCCGGAAAAGCCTTATACACGGCTTCTTTTTGCCCGCGGACGCAGCTATGTGACAGCAATTCTCTAAAATACTGCACATCGCCGGCTTTTATCAGCCTTTGCACAACTTGAGCATCCGGAAGATTTTCCATGTCAAAATAGTGCAGCAGATTGATAACCAGCACTTTTTCTTGAGCAAACTCCAGCAATTTAAGCTGAGTTTCCACGCTGGCAAGCGCATTCGGCTTAGGGCTTTCCGCCAGCTTCTGCACAGCGGACGCCAGCAGCTTAACAGCCTCAGGCTTGTTTGCCACCCCCTGCTCTGCCGTTTGCTTTATCAGCTGCAGCAAAGCCTCAAACGACAAGGCAAAATGCTCCAGATACCATTTAACTTTAGGCTTGATAAAGTTCTCATCCCGAGCTTCCGGAAACTTTTGCATTGTTACCAAAATTTTTTCGCCCTCAGCGCCAAAATTATGGCCGATTTGTTCAAAGATTTCCTGAGAAGCGCTGAAAATCAGTATCTTTTCAATTTCCAAACTATACGGTTTGGCGCCGATAGTGTTAAAATACAGTTTCCACAGCTTCAGACCATATACTTTCAAAAATTCAGCAATCATGTCATTTGACGTTTTTTTGAACTGTTGAGAAAGCAAATATCCGGCTTTATCAATATTTTCACGGCAATATTTTTGACATAAATCATCAATTTCCGTATCATCCAGCTTGCCCAAACAAGCCTTAGACAGCAATTTAAAATAATCTAACTTTCCCATAAAAATATAAATTTAGTTAATAATTAAAATTTGCTCCGAGTATAGACAAATAAAGAGGTTTGTCAAACAAAAAAACAGTACCTTTTATAAAAAAAGATACTGTTTCTTTTGTTGATTTTTACTTGTCGGCACGGCGGCTTAAAACCGCATCCATAACCTCCGGCAGACCGTTTTGCTTGCGCAGAAAGTCATACGCGCAGTCATTGTTAAAAGCTGCCGGCTGAGCCTTTACATATTCCAGCAGCAACCCCGGATAGTCCAGATTTTGGTTAGTTTGCAAACGCGACCCCGGCTGTGACGCCAAAAGCGCAAAATGCATTTCCGCATCTGAAGAAAATTCAAAATGCTGGCAATACCACTTAATTTTCGGAATATTGCCGTCCGTCAAAAGCTCTTTTTCTATCCACGGATGCAGAGGCTTGCGCAGACGCTCAAAATCTTCTTGCGGCAAACCGGCAATAACCTCGCTTTCGGCTTTGGTCAACGCAAACGGACGCTTTTTGAGACACGCCATAAACAGCGGCAGCACGCGCTTGCGGTTAGCCAGCACATAAGCAAAAGTCTTGCTGCTGACAAAAGTATGATTCAAAAAGAAAACACTCAGCACCCGGCGGATTTCGCGGTCTGTAGTTTTTCCGTTCGGCTCACCCCATTTCAAGCTCCAGGCAACTTCGCCGTTCCACAGCTTGCGGGTATGGGTTTCATACTCATAAAGCTCGCACAAACCCTCAAGCACACCTACAGAAATAACACCTTTCTTTGCCATGTGCAGCAAATACATTCTTTTTAAAAATTTCATATAACAAAATATTTAAAAGTTAATAATTCAAAAACTTACAGAAGTATAGCCATCTTTATTTTTTTGTCAAGAGCTGCTTGAAAATTTATTTTATTTCTTTTTCAATCCAGGTCATTAAAACGTCTGTGATATAGGCTTGCTCTGCTTCAGTTAGCCAATGATTCGGCTCTATGCGGTGCCACTTGTACAAACATTGCCGGCAGCAGCAGGCACAGGCGTGCTGCGCCACAAACACCGGATGTCCGCGCATCGGCGTCTGCTTGCCGTCATTTTTCATCAGGCTTGCCGGAGCCGCCAAGCGTTTACGCACAAAATCGGCGGCATGGCGGCGCAAAACTTCGCAGCCTTTTTCTTTGGCATATTCCAAGTCTTTGCCTTTCAGATGAAATCGGCTGCGGAATGCGGATTTAGCTAATGCGGCAAAAAGTTCTTCATACATTTTCAGCCATAATTCTTGAAGCGTAGCGGTTTTTATAGTTTACGGCAAACACCCGCGCCACTTCATTCATAATTTTATTTTCATACAAATGCAGAAAAGCCTCATCCGCCGTCACTTCCAAAATTTTTTCATCGGGTTTATAATTCAGCGACAGCCCGATGAGCGGCGTTTTCAGCGGCTCGGCATCCATTTTGGCAAAATCATCCGGCAACATGGTAAAACGCGCCGCTCCGGAATCGACACCTTGATTTATATAATGCGCCGCCGTCATCAACCTTATATATTCCAGCAAAGACAAGGCTGAAAATACTTCCAATTCTGTTTCAGGCTTTTCCATATTTATTCTCCTTTATGCGGACGGTTAGCTTTAATAAGTCTCATCATCTCTGCGAACTCTAGCGATTGTTTTATCTGTTCAACCGAAACGCTCATTTTAATCCGCCAATTCGGATATTCTTGCACCGTTCCCGGAGCGTTATCCAACACTTTTTGTCGATATATATCATTCAGCCGCACCAAAAATACCGCGCTGTTTGTTTTGGCGCAATATTCATTTATTTTCAATTCTATATGTATCGGCGCAAAATTTCCGTCAACCATACTGTCTGACATTTCTTGCCGTTCAACAGGCGTCAAAATCTGCTGCTGTTCAAATGCTTTCAGCATATTTTCCCTATCGCTGCGGCGTCCTTCCAAATTATCCGAATACTGTTTTTCATTAACATACAGTCCGCTGCGGTTAAATACTTCTATATCCTCGTTTTGCCAAAATCCGCAAGCTGTTGCCTGGTCATGCGTAGAAGGCTGAGCCAATGATAAATACATATATTTTTCCGGTGCTATAAAGCTGCCGTTTTTTTCTTTTTGGCGGCAAAAAACTTTATATGACAATAAATTATGCTCAGCCATATATTCTCTGAACCCATCGGGAACAGTCCCCAAATCTTCGCCGATGACCAAACATTTATGACGATTACTTTCCAAACATAAAATTGCCACTAAATCTTTTATGTTATAATAAACATACGCCCCCTGCACCACCGGATTATCTGCCGTAAAAAATCCCCAGAACAGCCGTTGCAGTCCCATAGCGTGGTCAATGCGGAGAGCGCCTGAATATTGCATATTTTCTTGAACCAGCTTTATAAACGGAGCATAATATTGAGCCATTAAGCGCTGCGGATGATATGGCGTGAATCCCCAGCTTTGACCGCGAGGACGCATAGGGTCTGCCGGAGCTCCGACACCTGCTTCTAAAACATAAGCTTTTGGATTTTCCCACACTTCGGCTCCGTTAGATGCGGCGCCAATAGGCATATCCGTATAAAGTCCCAATTTCATTCCTAAAGACAAGGCCAAATTTTGTACTTGTTTAATTTGTTTGTCTGCCAGCCAATGACAATATTGATAAAATTTGATTTTTGCCTGATACTCGCGTGTAAAAGCTTTAATTTCGGCAGAATCAACATTTTGATAGGCTTCAGGCCAAAAGCGCCAATAATCAGCAGGCTCATTTATTTCAAGCAATGTTTCAAAAATCGCCAAATTTTCCAGTTCAGTTCCTTTTTCTTTGATATAAGCATAAAATTCGTTTTTACGTTTTTCAGAAGCGGCGGTTTCAAAATGGTGGAACATCATCTCTAAAATTTGTTTTTTAAGCAATAGAACAGCGGCATACTCTACTTTATTTCCGGCATTCAAACGTTCTATCTCCGTTTTCGTCTCCGGCAAATTCATATATGCCTGCACCAAAGAGGAGTTTGTAAAATCTTCTTCTGCCGGCAAATCCAGATAGATATAATTTACAAACAAGCGGCTCAAGGTGCGATATGGCGAAACATCGCTCTGACGTCCCGTAGAAAAACGTTCTTCATTCTGCGTAAAAGGACTCATTACCCCAAGCGGATTTACCCCAACCGCATCTCCGCCGTTTTGAGCGGTAAGTTTCACAATTTCTGCCAAATCACCAAAATCTCCGATTCCCATACTATGTTCGGAATGCAGGGCATACAGCATAACCGCCGTACCGAAAATATGTTCTTTTTCACGCAAAAAAGCGGGTTGCCAACATTTTTTCGGCGCATATATCAATAAACTTTCACATTGCAGATTTTCATTCCGTAAAATTAAATTATAGTAGCCTGAATTTAATCCGCTGAGGCAGATTTTTTGCCTGCCTGATACGAATTTTGTCTGTATAATATTTTGTTTTTCATCTTTAAGCAAAAGCTCGTATTTTTCATCTCCGTTTATAACAAATTCTATTTTTTCATCTTCAAAAAATGACATAACAAATGGCAATAAACGTTGTTTTCGCAAAATCTTGAGAGACATTTCAATTTCCGTCTCGGTTTCGGCAAAATATCCCATATTTTTTAGAAAAAAGCGCCTAACATCATCCGTTGTATAGTGCGTTATTCCGGTTTTATCCACATAAGATGATGATATTCCGGCTGATTCTGCCAATTCTTGCAGCTTTTGCATATTTATTCTCCTTAAAAAATTGTCGTTATATTAACAATAAATTACCCACTTTACAACCCCTATTTTATGTGCTATATTACATCCATTCAATAAACTAAGGAGAGTCACATGGTGCCGGATAAAAATACCGCGGATTACCTTTTCCGCCAGCGTTGGTGCAATTTTAAAGAAGAAATTCGTCTTAACAAAGTAGAAAATATCAATTTTATGTCTCTGCCGTTTGACAAAGGCGATAAAATGCTGACTATCGGCAAAGTCACGCTTTCGCCGCATAACGAAGAACCTATCCGCTATTTTATGATGCCGGTAGCCAAAGCACAAAAAGATGAAACAGATGTAATAATGATTGACGGCAAACCATACGTTGACGCTTTGCAGCGCCCAGATTATTGGCAGAAAATGAATGAATTTTTCCGCCAAAACGGTAATAACGTAACTTTTCCTAACGGCTGGAAACTGCAATATAAAAGCCTAGTGGCGCCCGAATTTATGGAACCGCACCGCGGCTCTGCCTCACGTCCGCTCGGCGTTCAGCAAAGCAACACCACTTTAGCGGTCGGCGACAATGAAATTGCTTTCAAACTTGAACGCATGCTGCAGTTTTCTAAAAAAGAAAATCCCGAATTTGAGATGAATGAGAAATTGATGCGGGAAGAATGTTCGGTTATGCCTAAGACTTATGGCTACTTGGTTTTGCATAATCCCGAAAACGGCACACAGGCTTCATCCGGTATTATTCAAGAATATGTGCAAAATCAAGGCGATTTGTGGAACTACGCCCAAGCCTATTTAAAAAAACGCCTGACCGCAGGCTATTTGATGCAAAAAGACTTAACGCCGAATGAAAATCCGCACTTTATTCACCTGATGAAAACTCTGGGCGAAAAGACATCCGAAATGTCGGAATGCCTGTCACGTTCCGACAATAATCCGGCTTTTACTCCGGAGCCTATTACTAAACGTTTTGTGCATCTCTACCAAAAACATTTGGAATTTTTGTTTGCCAAAACAAAAGCCGCCATCATAGATAATCTGGAAAATCTGCCTGAACCGACCAAAGAAAAGGCCTCCCATCTTTTGCAGAATTGGGATAAACTTTCTAAAGACTATGTGCAAAAACTGATAAACGGTACAGCTGACAGTCAAGACACTTTGGTTCGCGTTCACGGAGACTTTCACTTGGGACAGGTTATGGTGACAAAAGATAATGACCTGCGTTTTATAGATTTTGCCGGAGAACCGGCAGCTCCGCTGGATGAACGTGCGCAAAAGCATGTTTCTGTCCGCGATTTAGCCGGTATGTACCGTTCAATTAAAGGATATCTGGGCAACGCCGCCGTAGAAGAATTTGTGGCAGAAGCTTCTGACGAAATCAGTGCAAAATCCCGCCGCAGCTATGCCGAAAAAGCTATTAAACCACTGATAGATGAATCTTCACGCTTGGTCTTAAACGGCCGCAGTCTCAAAGAAGCCTGGCTCGGACTTGAAGTTCTGCGCAAAAATCTGTATGAAGTAAACTATGAAGTCAACAACCGTCCGCAAATGGCCTATATTGCCATTAACGGCTTGGCCGATATGCTTCAGTCTGAAAATAAAGCAGCCCGCACTAAAGGCAAAACCCGCTGAAATCAGCAGCATTTTTATAAGATAAAGACCGGAATAAATCTCCGGTCTTTATTTTTTACTTTAACTTCAGCTCCAAACTGGCTTCTTCCAAAATTGCCGGCTCGTATAACAGGGCAATTTCTTCTTCGCGGCTGAAATCAGGCTCCTTGCCGTAATTCAGATAGTTATCCAGCTTTATGCGGGCTTCGTTCAAAACCGACTTGCCAAAATCCGGAGCCGGACCGTTGACTTCCAGCATCAGCGTATGAATTTGCAGCAGATAATTATCCTCTATCACATCCAAAACTCCGCGCTTTTTGCTTTGCTTTTGCAAAACCGGAGCTTCTTTCTGCACGGTTACGGTAATTTCCGGCGCATGCTTTTCTTCAGGAATCACAAACCAGTTATGCTTAAAGGCAAAGCGCCCCAATCCCTCGTATGAAGACAGCACCGAAAGTGGAATGGAAAGCATCAGCCCCAAGGTTACCGGCAGCATCCAATAAAACAGCGCCGGCAGCTGAGTATATACCACATAAGTTGTCAGCACGCCTAAAATAGTGTGTCCGATATGGCGTTCAAAAGCTTCTTTCCAAGTGGTGTAGCCGTCGCGGCTCTGCGTGTTCCAGCCCACGTCCTGACCGGTTAAAATCTCCCAGACAAACTTAGTTTGGAAAACCATCATTACCGGCGCAATCAAAGCTGAAAAGACAATCTCGGCCAGCACGCTTTTCACGGTACCGAAAAAGCCGCCGATGTTTTTGAATTTATTATTTTTCAGATAAATAATCATACCCAAAAACTTAGGGAAAATCAGCATAAACATAGAAATCAAAAACAGCGTGATTGTTCCCATTTTATCAAAAATCGGCCAATTCGGGAACAATGACTGCTCGTTAGAGAAATATTCCGGCGGAAAATAAACATGTCCAAGCGCCACTAAAATTCCGGCCACCAAAAAGATAAACCACAGCGGCGATGACAGATAAGACATAATTCCGATAGTAAAATGAATGCGGCTAATCGGATGAATATGCTTTGACACCAAAATTTCCAAGTGCTGAATATTGCCTTGACACCAGCGGCGGTCGCGGGTGGCAAAGTCTATCATGGTCGGCGGGCATTCTTCATAACTTCCGCCCAATTCCGGCAATAGCCAAGCATACCAGCCGCCGCGGCGAATCAGCGCCGCTTCCACAAAATCATGGCTCAAAATATGGCCGCCGAACGGTTTAGGACCTTTCAGAACCGGCAGTCCGCAGCACTCCATAAAAGCTTTGACGCGGATAATGGCGTTGTGTCCCCAGTAGTTGCTGTCATGCACCTGCCAATAGCACAAACCGGCCGAAACAATATTGCCGTAAACCTTGCCGGCAAACTGCTGCACGCGGGCAAACAGCGAATGGCTGTTAATACATTGCGGCGGCGCCTGAATAATTCCGGTATCGGTATTGATTTCCATCAGCCTCGACATTTCCACAATGGTTTTGCCCTCCAGCAAACTATCGGCGTCCAAAACCACCATATAGTCATAGAGCGCACCCCATTTGTGGCAGAAATCTTCAATATTTCCGCTTTTGCGCGCCACATTCTGCGGACGGCGGCGGTAATACAGGTTTATTTCTTTCGGCATCAGTTTTTTAGCGTTAATCCAGCCGTTTTCTTCTTCCACCCAGATTTTAGGCTTGGTGGTATCGCTCAGCACAAACATATCATAGGCCTGCGCCTGCCCTGTTTTTACCAAACTATTGGCAATCGCCAGCAAACGGGCATACACCATGTCGCATTCCTCATTATATATCGGCATTAAGATAGCGGTTTTGGTCTTAAGCGGAGTTTTCTTTTCCGGCCAAATAATCCCCGGCATAGTCTTGCCGGCAAGCAGTTCAAAAAAACCGAAAATACTTGCCCAGAAAAACAAAGCAATCCAGCCGGTTGTCAGCACAAACAACACGGTCATAACCACGCGCGCAAACATATTGGCGTCGGTCGGCATAGAGACAACCCATTTAAAAGTCAAAAATACGGTCGTCAAAATCATCAGACCAAAAATCAAAACGCGGCGAAAGGTGATTTGCGCCGGACTGATAGGACGGGTTTTCATCACTTTTTTTCTCCTTTAGATTTTGCTTTATGCAAATGAATTGTCGTAATTTCCTGCGTCGGCATTTCCGTAATTTTATAGGTCGGCGCAACCTCAATATAAGCTCCCAGCATTTCTGCCTTAAAATCATTGTCCTCAAAATCCGGCAGCAGCGGCTTTATACCGTATTTCTGCGCCAGATTCAAGCCGATAAATTCAGCCTTATACAGCGCTACCAGCTGAATTTTTGCCAGCTTGGCTTTAAAAATTTTTTTGGCTTTCTGATAAATTATTTCATCAATTTCCGCTGTGATATCAGCAGCTTTTTCCAGCTTGGGATAAGCCTTTAACAGCGCCGCCGCCTCGTTTTTTTTAAGTCCTAAGCAGCAAAGGTTAGCGGCTACAATGTCATTGGCGCTTTGAATTTTCAGTTTAACCATTGATAACTCCATACTTCAGAAAACGGCGCATCGTCTTTGGTCAGCAGCACGCGGATTTCATCGCCGTCTTCCGGCTGATAGTCTACATAAACAGTCACGCCGCCGGTTGTCGGATTATAAACGCTGCTGACGCCTTTAACAACACCTTTAACTGCCGAAACCTGAGGTTTAATATTATTTTCGGCGTATTTTGCATCCAAACCCTTGCCGGTAAAATCTATCACAAACTTGCGGTCTGTATTGCCCAGATTGATACCTGAAACACCGCCGACTCCGGTGCGCGTTGCCGTAACTGCAGCCAGCTCGCGGTCTTTCATCACGTCATTCAGCCAAATCAGGCGGTATGCAAAAGTATATTCGCCGCCGGCTTTAAGCTGCTGTTCCGGCACCCAATAAGCCACGATATTGTCATGAATTTCCTGCAAAGACGGAATTTCCACCAGCTGCACCAGACCTTTGCCCCAATCGCTCAGCGGTTCAACCCACGCGCTCGGGCGGTCTTGGTAATTGGCCTCAAAGTCTAAATAGTTTTTAATATCGCGGTCGCGCTGCAGCAGGCCGAAGCCTTTCGGATTGTTATCCATAAACGAGCTTATGCGCAGATGTTTAGAGTTATCCAGCGGACGCCACAGCCATTCATCATTGCCGTTATGAATCAGCAGACCGTCGCTGTCATGCACTTCCGGACGATAGTCGTCAAATTCATGCTTATTGTTTTCGCCGAACAAAAACATGGATGTCAGCGGAGCTATGCCGACTTTTTTAATATCGGCGCGGGCAAACAAGCGGGCTTCAATATCCATAATAGTGTTTGTCCCCGGAATAATCTTAAAGCTATAGGCGCCGCTCACGCTCTTGCTGTCCAGCAGCGCATAAAGCCGGATAAACTTATCTTTAGGCTTTGGTTTTTCAACCCAAAACTCCTTAAACACCGGAAATTCCTCTCCGGTCATTTCAGCCGTATCAATTGCCAAGCCGCGAGCTGAAAGGCCATATTTTTGTCCTTTGGCCAAACCGCGGAAATAGCTGGCGCCCAAAAATGTCACCAGCTCGTCAAAATAAGCCGAGGTATTGAGCGGGCTGTGAATTCTGAAACCGGCATAGCCTAAATTTTCAAACTGTTCGGTATGCAGATTATTTTTGCCGTAGTCAAAAAACTTGGCCGAATATTTAATGCTTTGCGAAACGCCGTCTATAACCTCGTTAATCGGCACGGAAATCTGAAAAATATTGCCCAGATGGAAAAATTGAATTTCATAAGGCAGATTTTGATTATACCACGGACCGTTTTCACGCACAAAACGAATATCGCGGTGTTCGTCATAGCTTAAATTGTTCAATTCTTCCGGCAGATTGGTGTTCGGAGCGGCATAAGGTTCGGCCGCCAAGGCTTTGGCTTTGCGCACGACGCTGTCAAAAGAAAAGTCTTTTTCTATATGATTTTTCAAAACATTTTCCTGATTAGCGCTGTAATTTTGCCAACCGTACCAACCGCCGGCGCAAACTCCGGCAACCACAATTAACAGAACAAGCTTTTTTAACATATTCAGTCTCCATATAATGTCTTATTTTTAGTGGTATATAAATAAGTCATTGTCTTGTCAAGAGAGCTTATCCGACTTGTGCAACGCAAAACCGTATCCGGCAAGTCAGCGGGTCATGGCGCTCAGCAGCAGGCTTTCAAAATCATCGCGCTTAAACATTTCCGGCAGCACAAACCCGTCGCGCAGCAGCGGCGTGTACAGAATGTAAAAAGGCAAGCCTTTGCGTCCGTATTTTTCCATAAAATCAAGCACTTCTTTATTATAATTGGTCCAATCCACGCGGATAAACTCCAGCTGGTACATTTCTTTCCAGCGCTGCAGATTAAAATCATTCAGCGTCACAGCGCCGTTATAGCGGCAGGTCAGGCACCAATCCGCCCCGATTTCCAGCAAAACCGGCTTGCCCTCCGCCAATTTTTCGGCAATCAGCGTTTTATCTATCGCCGTCTTATGGGTTTGCGCGTACTTTATCATATTCTGCAAATGCGTCTTTTCCGCATAAACCGAAATTCCCGATACGCAGACAGCCGCAAATCCGATAATCAGCAGAGTGCTGATTTTACGCAGCCGCTCCAGAGTTTCCAAAGAAACATTTTCATCAAAAACTCCGTTCAGATAGGCTCTGAATTTTTGATACAGCGCAAACAACCCCATAAAAATCAGCAGCGCCGCCGTCAAAAGCAGCACGCACCAGATATTTGTTTGATTATAAACCAAAGTCAAAAACCACAGAATTGTCAGCACCAGCATAGTTTGCATTGCTTTTTGCAGCCTGCCCAGCCATTTGCCGGAAGACGGCAGCCAAGCCTCCGGATTTTTCAGGCATAAAGCCAGAATATACGGCAGCGACAGCCCCAAGGCCACCGCATATAAAATGCCGATAATATCCCCATAGCCGCCGACCAAAGCAAAACCGACCGCCGTCGCCAAATAGGGACCGGTGCAAGGCGTGGAAAGCAAAACAATCAAATTACCTATAACAAAATCCAGCTTATTTTCGGAAGAGCTGCCAAAATTCGGCAGCTTGCTTTGCAGCTCCGGCAAAAGCGCTATAAACGCTGCCAGAAGAAAGGCCATTGCCACCAAAAACGTCATATTTTGATACTGCATGCCCCACCCCAGCGAATATCCGGCAAATTTTGCACCGCACAGCATTAAAATAAGCAGAGTAAAGCCGCTGAAAATACCGGTTATTGTCAGCAGCAGAGATTTTTTCAGCTTTCTTTTTTTCTGCCCGCCAGCGCGGCTCAGAGCAATAATTTTTAATGATAAAACCGGAAAGACACACGGCATAAAATTCAGGATAAACCCGCCGATAAAAGCAATAAACAGCAGCCCTAAATTCAGGCTCTGCGCCTGAATGTCAAACAGCGAGGCTCTTGCTGCCAAGCGTGTGGTTCGGTAGGCGTCATTGCCGTTGAAAACCGCGGTAATAACATATTCAGAATCCACCAACGCTGCATTTTTATCGGTCGGCTCAAAGCGGACAAAGATTTTATTATCCAAAATGCTTATATACGGCGCCGAAAAAGTATTATAGCCGTCTTTATCTTCTATAAAAATTTTGAAGCCCTCGGTCTTTTTATGCGTTAAAAACTCCAGCCGCAGCGACTCGCCGGAGCTGTCTTTATCGGCTACAAATTTAGTAAGTTCAAAATATTGGGCTTCTTTCTCCGGCAGAATATTCAGCTGCTGCTGAAAATAGTTCTGATAGCCGTTGGCATAGGCATAGTCCTGCCCCGGAAGCACCATCAGAGCCAGCCTGAAAGTTTCGGGCAGGCAGAACAGCTCGCCGGTGCAGGAATTTAAGTCAATTTTTGCCTGCAGCAGCAAAGGTTCTTCCGGATTTTTAACTTTTACTTTTATCGGAATGAGAAAATTGCCGAAATATTTATAGGCAAACGGCACTGCCACCGTGTTTTGCGGAGCAGGATAAATAACTTCATAGCCCGCCAGATTCTCTGACCCGCGCAGGTCTATCTGCGGTTTTAGCAAATTCGGACTGACATTATTAGCCAAAATAAAGCTGTTGTCATGGGTAATAATCTGCACCCCGACATAAAATTCCGTCTGGCTGTCTATGGTTGTAGCATCCGAAAGCAGACGCACCTCCAAATGCTCGCCCTCGGCAAACTGCCCTACTCCATAATCGGAAAGCAGCGGATTTTTATATTTTTCGCCGTAAAGAAAAAGCTTTTTCCATTCAATATGCGACATAGCGTAATTGAGCTGCGCATAAATGCCGCCTTTAGAATCCTGCAGCTCCTGAAAATTTTCTATAGCCTTGCGCTCATCCGGATTATGGCTGTAGGTCAAAAACTTTTTGAAGTTATAAACTTTCTTAAATTTTCCGGCCGGAGCTTCAATATATTTTACTTCGCCGCTGCTGTCAAAATCATTTGCGGAATGCACGACCTTATAGCTTTTCGGCAGCAGTTTTTCCGTTACAAGCTTATTATAAAAATAGCTGCCCAGCCGGTATACCGCCACTCCGTTGCGCAGCAGATTTGTATAATTGCGCAGCTGATATTCGTCGGCATGCGGAAAAAATGGCTTCAGCTTTTCATCAAAATCTTCATCAAAAATTTCATTATTCGGATATTTATTATTAAAATAGTTGCCGATTTCATACATAATGAGCAATTTCTGCACAAAAGAACCGTCGGGGTTGTCGTCTTCGGCCAGTTCATGCA
The DNA here is from genome assembly GCA_934271715.1 of uncultured Alphaproteobacteria bacterium. Classification (GTDB taxonomy): domain Bacteria; phylum Pseudomonadota; class Alphaproteobacteria; order RF32; family CAG-239; genus RUG410. The sequence goes on along the minus strand of CAKQRZ010000010.1, from coordinate 69,642 downwards.
TGCGCATGCGCGTGTTCAAGCCCTTAAAGTCTTCCGGCAGCGCAGATTCAGCGCCGACAGCGGCAAAACTCTTGAAAACGGCTGTCAAAAAAATTATATAAAATAACAGTTTTTTCATGACACACTTATTTAATCATTTAAATTTGCAAATTTTATGATAAACTAAAATTATAAAAAGTAAATAAATAATATATTTTAACGGTATAATGATGACGGAAGAAATTATAAGTAACTTTGACAATCGCTATGCGCTGACCGGCAAATTTTTGATAGCCATGCCATCTTTGGACGGCAGCGACTGCTTTGCCCGCTCGGTTGTTTATATTTGCTCGCACAGCAGCAACGGCGCTATGGGGCTGATTATCAACAAGCGCATGGATAAATTTACGTTTTCTGACCTGACATTTCAGCTGCCGGTTAAAAACTATGAGCGGCTGAATGAAGTTAACCTTTATACCGGAGGACCGCTGGAGCAAGTGCGCGGCATGGTTCTGCACACCACAGACTATATGCGCGACGGCACCGTAACCGTGGCGGACGGCTTGGCCGTATCGTCTACCTCAGAAATTATTTCTGATATTGCCTTTGGACACGGGCCTAAAGATAAATTAGTAGCGCTGGGCTATTCTTTTTGGCAGCCGCGCCAGCTGGAAGCCGAAATTTATGATAATGACTGGCTGGTTGTCGCCGCCGATAAGGATATATTATTCCGTACGCCGGACGAGGAAAAATGGCAGCGCGCTTTAGACGAAGCCAAAATTCCTTTGGACAGATTCGTTAACATTACCGGACATTGCTGAAGTACAGCAGTTAATACCTGCGGCGGCGCGCGGCTGTACTGCGGGTCGTACGGGATGTATTTGCACTTTTTACGCCCATGGCTCCGGCTAACAGCGAAAAAGCCGCCTTGATAATTTTAGTTTGGTTGCGGACGCCCAAGCGGTTCCACATATCGCAAATCCAGACGAAAAATCCGCCTTTTGCCGTTTTATTATTGGCAGCCCGCTTTTCAGCATTGCGTTCTTTAGCCAAATCATAAACGCTGGTTTGCGCCGGCATCTTGCAGCGGTACGGCGTCAGAGCGTTTTCTATATCGTCATTAGTGATAAATGCGCCCAAAATCCGCGTAAGCGTGCCGTTTTCTTCTAAAAACAGCGAATCTCCGCGCCCGAACAAACTCTCGGCGCCTGATGTGTTTAAAATCGTCATAGAATCGGTTGCCGAAGCCACTTTATACGACAGTCTGGTCGGTAAATTAGCTTTGAGGCTGCCAGTAATAACGTCAACCGACGGACGCTGCGTGGCAATAATAAGATGAATGCCGGCGGCGCGGGATTTCTGCGCCAAAATCTGCACTTGCTGTTCAACAGCCTTATCAAACATTACCAAATCGGCAAATTCATCTATAACGCAGACGATATACGGCATTTTAGTGCCGGCTTTAGCATTATATTCGCCGATACTGCGGACAGCCTGAGCTTCAAACTGCGTATAGCGGCTGTTCATTTCATCTACCAGCTGGCTGAGGCAGATACTGGCAATATTCATATCCGTAATAACCGGACGCAGCATATATTGCTGATTATTATAAATGCTGAACTCAATACGTTTCGGGTCTATCAGCACCAGCTTGAGCTCCTGCGGAGTTTTTTTGCTGATAAGCGAAACTATAAAGCTGTTCAGACCCACGGATTTTCCGGAACCGGTTGTTCCCGCCACCAGCAAGTGCGGCATTTTAGACAGGTCTTTCATTACCGGATTGCCGCGCATATCCACACCGAGGCAAATCGGCAGCGCATAGGCTGCTTTCAAAAATTCGGCTGAATACAAAATCGGCGCAAACGGAACAGATTTCATGTCATTAGACGGAATTTCAAAGCAAACGTTTGTGGAGTTAGGAACTTCAACCACCCGCACTCCGCTGATGCCCAAGCTGCGCCCCACGTCGCCCTCTATCCGCTTTATGCTGCTGAAAAGCGTCCCCGGAGCCGGTTCCACATAAGCCATAATCAGCATCGGACCTTCTTCGGCGCGCACGAATTTTCCTTTAATATCAAAGCTTGCCAAAACATTGATTATTTTTAAAGACAGTCCCGGTATCATTTTAAAATTCCTTTTTTGTATCAGCTCCGCCAAACGGCATATATGTCCCTACGCCGCCGAAATATTTGCGGAAAAATCCTTGTTCCTGCTCTGTGGCTTTAGTTATATCCGTATCTACTTTAATATCGTTTCCGTCAACCAAAGTCAGCTTTTCTATTTTGGTGATTTTATCATCGTCAAAGGTAATTGCCAACACTTTGCGGTTTAGCTCTTCCGGACGGAGAAACGCCACTTTTTTCATGGTAGACGCCATATAAATCCAATGATTGTCGCTTAATCCGGTTGTCAGGCTCGGCGCGCCCAAAATATCCATAACATCCTGTTTGCTCTGCCCCATATGAACCGCGGCTATTTTATCATCGGCGGGCATATTGCCGTTATGCACCAAAAACAAATCATTAGAACAAGCTGTCAGCAACATAAACATTGCCCCAAAAAGCATTTTGCGTATTGACATATTTTATTATCCTTATATTTTTACATTAAGCTATATATAACACAAGGATTTCAGAATGCAAAAAAATTTTTCATATCCGATAAAAATTGAGGATTTAAAACAGTCAGACTATAAATACGAACTGACTGCCGACAGCGCTGAACTTGAGGATATAACTCAGATTCTGCAGGTGGAAAAAGTTCATGAATTTAAAGCTGAAATTTTTCTTAAACTGAACAACCGCGCCAACAACCTGCGCGTCTGGGGCAATGTTTTTGCCAAAATAGAGCTGAAAAGCGTGATTACGCTGGATAACTTTATAAAAAACTACAATGTTCCGTTTGAGCTGAATTTTGACACCCGCGCCACCTATAATGATATTAAAGAGCTGGAATGCAATATTGAAGACGAGGTGCCAGATATTATTGAAAACGGCTGCATCAATCTGGCTGATATTGCGATTGAACAGATTGCCCTCAATCTGGAAGACTATCCGCGGGCCGAGGGCGAAGTTTTTGACGGCGCTTTATACGGCGATTCCGAAGAGCCGAAAAAAGAAAATCCGTTTGCGGTGCTAGCAAAACTCAAAAAATAAGCAATAACTTGCAAAAAGTGCTTGCAAATTCGCAAAAAGTTATATAAAAACTGACTTAATCGTTTGCAGCATTTATTTTGCTTGCTTTTTACTGAGAGTTGTGCTAAATAATCTGCGAATGTAATGTGTAAATGTTTTAAATAATTGAATAAAGAGATAAAGAAATGGCTACACCTAAGAAAAAAGTATCTAAATCACGCCGCGATATGCGCCGTTCTCATGATGCATTGACATCTAATGCTTATCAAGAATGCCCGAACTGCGGCGAATTGAAGAGACCTCATAATGTTTGCCCTAAATGCGGCCAATATGACGGTAAGGAAGTTATTGCTCATAAAGAAGCAAAATAATTTTTATAATCTAAAATATGGAGCAGGTTTTGTCTGATAATAATCTGGTCATATCTGTAGACGCAATGGGGGGAGACAATTCCCCTCATGTCGTAGTAGAAGGTATCGCAATCGCTCATAAAAACAATCCGGATATCAAATTTCTGCTGTTCGGCGATGAGGTACAAATAGAAGAAGATATCAAAAAGTTTCCGCAGCTACGGGATTTTTGCAAAGTCATCCACACCAGCGAACGGGTTCGCAACGAAGACAAGCCTTCTCAAGTTATCCGCAATAAAAATACCAGCATGTATATGGCTATTGACGCGGTGCGCCGCGGCGAGGCCAGCGCTGTTATTTCTGCCGGCAACACCGGTGCGCTGATGGCTATTTCAAAGATGATTTTGAAAACTATCCAGCGTATCCACCGTCCGGCAATCTGCACAGCTATTCCGCACCGCAACGGACGCTGCGTTATGCTGGATTTGGGCGCAAATACCGAATGCAGCGCCATCAATCTGGCTGAATTTGCCATTATCGGCAATATTTTAGCCCGCCATACTCTGGGAATTGCCCGTCCGCGAATCGCCTTGCTGAATATCGGCGCCGAAGAAATGAAAGGCAAAGAAGAAATTCATCAAGCCGCAAAAATGATTAAAGGCGCCCACTTAGATTTGAATTTTATCGGCTATATTGAGCCGCATCAAATCGGCGAAGGCTATGCTGATGTGATTGTTTCCGACGGTTTTACCGGCAATATCGCCCTAAAAACCATGGAGGGAACGGCTAAATTAGTCGCCCGCCTCTTAAAAGGCGCCGTCAAAGAGTCGCTGTGGGCAAAAATCGGACTGCCGTTTTTGCTGCCGGTTATGTGGAAGCTCAAAAAAACAATGGATCCGCGTAAATATAACGGCGCAATGTTTGTCGGCTTAAACGGCTTATCCGTAAAAAGCCACGGCGGAACCGATGCGGTCGGTTATTCTTATGCTATTGATAATGCTGCAAAATTAGTACGTCAAAACTTTGTTCAAACCATTCGCGATGAAGTTGAAAATGTAGATTTGGACGAACTTTCTCAGGATATTTTATACGATGCTTATTAGAAGTGAGATGATTGGTTTTGGTCACTACCTCCCAAACAAGGTTCTGACTAATGATGATTTGTCAAAAATGGTAGAAACAAATGACGAGTGGATTAGAACCCGCACCGGTATTGTCAGCCGCCATATTGTTGAAGATGAAACAACCTCTGTGATTGCCGGAAATGCTGTAGCTAATGCTATTAAAGACGCCGGTTTGCAGCCGTCTGATGTTGATTTGCTGATTTTAGCGTCTATCACTCCGGACAATACGACTCCGTCTACAGCAACAAAAATTGCCGCAAATTTAGGCTTCCGCGCCGGTGTGCCGGCTTTTGACATTTCTGCGGCCTGCTCGGGCTTTGTATACGCCTTGACATTAGCCGATAACATGATTCGTTTGGGACAAGTTAAAACGGCAGTAGTTGCCGGTGCAGAATGCTTGTCTAAAATTGTTGACTGGACAGACCGCAACACTTGCGTTTTGTTCGGCGACGGCGCCGGTGCGGTTGTTCTGCGCGCCAAAGAGGGCAATGGCACAAGCGCTGACACCGGTGTTTTAAGCACTTGCATTTATTCTGACGGCAGCCAATATGACAGCCTAAAAACCAACGGCGGCCCGTCAACGACACAATCCAGCGGCTTTGTAACCATGAACGGCAAAGAAGTATTTAAGCACGCAGTTGTCTGCCTGTCTGAAGCTGCTGAAACTGCTATGCAAAACGCCTGTGTAAGCAAAGACGAAATTAACTGGCTGATTCCGCACCAAGCCAATATCCGTATTGTTGACAGCGTGGGCGAACGCTTAGGCATTCCGTCTGAAAAAGTGATTGTTTCCCTAGACCATCACGGCAACACTTCCGCTGCCTCCATTCCGCTGGCTTTGTCAGAAAATCATGCTGCCGGATGCTTAAAGAAAGGCGACTTGCTGGTTTTGACGGCCATGGGAGCGGGATTTACTTGGGGCGGGGCTGTCGTCCGCTTATAGAATCTTGAAACACGTCTAGCAGAAATCAGTTAGACGTGTTTTTTATAACTAAAACTGCAAATTAACATCACAGGCATCTTTACCAGCCTCGCATGACCTGCATATATTATTGATTTCTGATAAGGTTAAATCTGTCAAGCATTTACTTTCCCCGTTGCAGGTTGTATCTCCGGCAAACCGAAATAATCCGTTTTGGCTTCTATATAATTCGCCGTATTGCACTACAGAATGCAGCGGAATCACTAAGTTTTCAAACAGCTTCATGCAAAATTTTGCCGAAAAAGCTGATGAAACAGTCTTCTGTTCTTGTGTTGCCGATAAACCGCCGATGTATATATCATAAACCAATCTGTCATAAGATGATGAATAAAATAACTGAACATAATTACCATAACTATCCTTAAACGCCTTGCCGTTATGCCGCCAATTATCGGGTATCAAATTTACCGCCGTTAAAAAATCTGAGATAAAATAATCTTCCCTATTTCTAAAACTTTTGCGAATTTCATCCAGATGTTCCACAACCCCATATGTTAAAGCAGTATACTCATCTATGGCTTTGTTAACCTTAAATTGCTCCATAGCCTTGCTATATCCGGCAATTCCACCGACAGATAATACGCCGATAATAGCCAGCACGCCTAACATTTCAATCATACTGCGGCCAAAGGAATTTGCGCCTCTAGCACCTGTCATACTAGGCCCTGTGCCTAGTATCTTGTGGCACCAAGGGCGGAGCCAACCCTCGCCGTTAGTTACGGCGTCATTGCGAGCGCAGTGAAGCAATCCACCTACTCTTCCCCTACTTTTTTCTCTTAAAAATTCTCTGCTCTTCAACATCTTATTCCTCCTATTATGTGTAAAAAAAACGACCGTTATTTTTACACACTCAAAACAAAACGCTGAAAATTCTCATAAATCAGCAAAAAACATCGCAAATATAAAAAGTTATTGCAATTCTTAACGACCTCTGCTACATTACTAAAAACAGCCTAAAAACTGTCCCTTTTAAACGGTCGTTTTTTTACACACTTCCGCCTCTTCCAACGCTTTGATTTTGCGGTTGACTTATGGAGTATGGCTGGTGTAGAATAAAAATGTAAAATAACTAAAATTAAGAGGAAAGAAAGATGAAAAATAAGCTAAGCAAAGGTCTCTCTCTCTCTCTCTGCAAATCCTGAACATCTGATTAAAGGCGCTTTTTCTGCCGTTCAGCACGTTTTTGCGGGGTTTGGCAGAAAAAATGATACTTTCGGTAATAACGCATTAAGAACAAAACTGACAGGCGACACTAAGTCTGCGTCTCCGGCACCAGTCATTCTAGGCCTTGTGCCTAGAATCTTGTTACAACGAGTCTCTAACCTAGCCAATAAATTTGCCTTATTATTGCATAAGTGCTTATTGAGAGAAGATTCTCGGAATAAATCCGAGAATGACTGGTGCCGGAGACGAGGGCTTAGTACCTTTTGCACGTTCTTTAAATACCCCTCACCCAACGCCAAGGCGTCACCCTCTCCCGCACGGGCGAGGGTTATAGATTGCTCCGCTCGCAATGACGCCGTAACTAACGGCGAGGATTGGCTCCGCCCTTGGTGCGACAAGATCCTAGGTACAAGACCTAGGATGACTGGCGGCAGAGGCGCAAACCCGCTAGGCAGAAGCATGATAGAAATGCTCGGCGTTCTAGCAATTATTGCTGTTCTCTCTGTCGGTGGAATTGCCGGTTATTCTAAGGCATTATCCATGTATAAATGGAATAAAGCACTTGAACAATGGCAATATATGATAAACACTTTAACCACTTATAAATCACAACTTCGGCTAAATGACCAAAAAGTAGCTAATAGTGAAACTTATCTGGTTTCTGTTCTTTTGGCTTTAGATGAATTTCCCGACGATATGATTATACCTAACGATACTCTTCATGTTCAAGACGCTCTTGGCAACATCCTTTCCATATATCATCATGGAACCGGCTATATCGGCATACTTTCCGACAATGTCAACAACGATGCTTTAAGGTGCAAACTATATTTGAATGTCGGTAAATATTATCACAACATGATTGATGCCGTAATGTTTTATATTAATACCAACAATTCCAGCCTGACAAAAAATAACTTATTTTTTGGCGATAGCGACTGCCAAACATACAGCCAAAATTGCCTGAAAGATTTAACGGTTTCGCAGATTAACGAATTTTGCAAAGATATTCCGGTTTGTAAACAAGGTATTGCCTGCCACGCCTTATTATATTGGTATTAAAGTATAATTGCCGATACAGCCTTATAAAAAAGAAAACAGTAAATTTGAAGAACTGCTTTCTTTTGTTATTTCCTTATTATCCCGGGATTTTGCTTTGGATTTCCAAAAAGTATTTTATTGTCGGTTCGCTCAGGTCTGACGCAGCCTCTTTGTCGCAAACAATAATTCCATGCTGGTGGCGCTGCAGTTCCGACAAAGTCCAAACATGGCTTATGCCGTCTTCTATGCTGTGCTTCAGGGCTTGAGCCTTATTTTTTCCGGTTGCCAGAATCATAACTTCTTCCGCGTCCATAATGGTGCCGACGCCGACGGTCAGCGCTTGGGTCGGAACTTTTGATAAATCATAATCAAAAAATCGGGAATTTGCTTTTATGGTGCTTTCGGTCAGCGTTTTTACTCTGGTGCGGGATGACAGCGACGAAAAAGGCTCGTTAAAGGCAATATGCCCATCTTCCCCTACTCCGCCGATAAACAGATGAATACCGCCTATCTCTTTAATTTTGCGCTCATAACCTAAACATTCTTTTTCATAGTCTTTGGTTAAGCCGTCCAAAATATGAATGTTTTTCTTTTGAATATCTATATGGTTAAAGAAATTTTCATACATAAAATAATGATAGCTTTGCGGATGCTCCGGAGCCAAACCGATATATTCGTCCATATTAAAAGTAACGACATTGGCAAATGAAACCTTGCTTGCTTGGCACAGCTTAATCAGCTTATTATACATGCCGAGCGGAGTTGAACCGGTTGGCAAACCCAAAACAAACGGCTTGTTAGGTGTCGGCTTGAAACGGTTGATTTTATAGGCAACATAGTTTGCCGCCCAATCTGCTACCCACTCTTTATCATCTTTTATTATTACGCGCATACTAATTTTCCTTTCTCATAAATTTGCCCTTTAATAATGGTATATTTTACTTTCAGTTTATCGCTGAGAATAACCAAGTCAGCGTCATATCCCGGAGCGATAACGCCTAAATTGTCTTGTTTCATAATTCTTGCCGGATTGGTTGACGCCATGTGAATAGCCTCTTCCAGCCTAAACCCGTAAGAAACGATATTTTTCACGCTGTCTATCATGGTCAGCGCCGAACCGGCAATCACATTATCCGATTTTCGGTAAAAACATTTATCCAGATACACTTCCTCGCCGTTGGCAAACAAAGGTCCGTGCTTTTGCTTGGTCGGCTTTAAAGCGTCGGTAACCAAAACAACTTTATCCAAAGACTTGCAGGTCAGCAAAAACTTTATGATTTCCGAATCTATATGAATACCGTCGGCGATAATTTCACACGACAATTCCGGATGAATAAATACGGCGCCTACTGCTCCCGGGTCGCGGTGATGCATGCGGCTCATGGCGTTAAACAAGTGGGTTACATGCATAATCCGCGCCTGCATACCCTCAATCATCTGCTTATAGGTGGCGTTAGTATGACCGGCCTGCATGACAATTCCTTTAGAAATGCAATACAAAGCCAGCTCCCGCATATTTTTTATTTCCGGAGCCAGCGTCATATTGATGATATGCCCTTCTGAGGCGTTCCATAATTCTTCCATTAAATTCAAATCCACCGGACTTACCGTATCCGGCGACTGCACGCCCAGTCGGGCCGGCGAGATAAAAGGCCCCTCCAGATGAATGCCTAAAATTTTGGCACCTTTTTCTTTGCCCATGGCTTTGACGATTGCGCGTATGCCGCGTATCATTTTATCTTTTTTTTCAGAATACAGCGTCGGAATAAATGAGGTTACGCCCCATTTAGCCAAGCCCTCCGACATTTTTAAAATAGATTTTGCCGAGCAGTCCTCCGTTCCGTAACCGCCGAAACCATGGATATGCGTATCTATAAAACCAGGAGCAATACTGCAGCCTTTTACATCTATCAAACGAGTGGAATCATCAAATTTTTTTTGAAAAAAACGCTCTTCATTAAACACATCAACAATTTTATCATCTCTGATTAAAACGGCGCAGTTTTTCATCATGGAATAGCCGTTGTAAACTACAGCGTTATGAAAGCAAACATCACCGGACATAAAACCTCTCCTCAGCTAAAATAATAACTTTATATCCGCATAATTAACATAATCCGGCCGTTTTTGCAAGAATGATAAATTTAAAAGTTTGCTTTTCCTTATAGCTGAAATAATCCGTTAGCAATGCGGGGTTATCATGAGTTTTGATTAGTTTTTGCGGTGTTTATCTTCACTCTTAATATTTTCAGGCGGCGGAGTTTTATGTTCTGCCGTCTTAGTCTGCTCGGAATATTCTATCCGGACAATTTCCGAATGATAGTGGTTGACAATATGCATCAGCTTATGCCAAAAGCCCTCTTCATAGGCGGTAACCGTTCCCCACACCGCCATAAGAAACATCAATACCGTAGAAATGCTTTCGGCGATATCCAATTTTTCTTTAAGAGTATATTTCGGCTTTGAATTTTGCATAAAAACAATGTAGGCATTCAAAGCTAAAATACAAATATGCTATTTAGGATATCCTACCGGCTGATGCGCAATGGTAAATTCATCATCGCTCAAATTCAGAGCCTTTGCCATGGTCTCATCATTCGGCAGCCCGCGGATAACCGTGCTTAAGCCTTTGGCCGCCGCATACAGATATACATTCTGATAGGCTGAACCGGCATGAGCAAATCCCCACATTTTGTCTGAGCTGGTATAAACCAAATGCACAGGCGCTTTTAAAATGAAGTCCTGCTTTTCCGCCAAATACGGCAGCATGTTTTTGTCAGAAACTTTTTCCAGCTGATTGGCTTTTGCATTATACAGCCAAATACCGGAACTGCTTAGAACAAAAACTTTCAGATTCTGATTATTGCGGGCTGTCGGAATAGTTATTTTTCCGTATTGGTTAACGCCGGCAGCGCTCCATAAAATTTCGCTTAAGGTTGCGTCGTCAACACGTTTATCCGCATCATAGCTGCGGCCGGACTGTCTGGCGTTCAAAATCTGCATAAAAGGCGCGGAATCCGCATTCAAATCCGGCTCCGGTAATTTTTTGATATCGGCAGCCGCTGCCGAAAATGCAAATAAAACTGCACTTGTAAAAAACAATAAATTTTTCATAATTTTCTCACTTATTACTAAAATGTTCTTTGATTAGCTGATGTATTTCCAGCATATTATCGCTGACTGCGAAAGCTCCAGCTTCTTTGCAGGCGGCGGTGTATTCTTTGGTGTTGTGTCCGGTTGCGCCAATATAGGCAATTACCGGAATATCTGCAGCTTTTGCGGCTTTAATGCCGGCAAGAGAATCTTCTATAACCAAGCAATGCTGCGGCGCAAAGCCCATTGTTTTTGCCGCATATAAAAAGATATCCGGCGCCGGCTTGCCGTTTGCCACCATATAGGCGGTAAAGGTGTTATGCTCAGCAAAATATTTGCCCAAGCCCAGCTTTACGGTCTTTTTGTTATGTTTTTCCAAAGTGGCGCCGGTAGCTACGCATTGAGCAAAATCTTTATCATCCAAAATCTGTTCAATATTTTCGGTTAAAGTTAATTCAGACGCTATTAAACGGTCTTCATTCTGATGAATTTCCGCCCAGAATTTATCATCCAGTTTCAGCTGCGGAAAATCGTGCGCCAGCAATTCCACCTTTGTTTTATCGGCTTTGCCCTCAAGGTATTGCTTCTGCATTTCAGGAGTCAGCGTAAAATTATAAAGTTTCTGCAGAGTATCTGCCCAATTTTGCACCCACAGATGCTCGCTGTCGGCCAAAACTCCGTCAAAATCCCAAATTATTAAATTTTTCTGCATTTAATTCTCCTGTTGTCGGTACTCGTCTTTCAAAATCCAAAACCCCTGCTCAGCCGGCCGGTAATACTTCTGCACCAGTTCCATATTCCAAATATAAGCTTTCGGCTGCGGGATTTTTATAAGCAAATCAAATAAATCTATATCGCTGATTTTTTGCTTTTGATACAGGCGCATCATATCGGTATTATACTCAAACAGCTTTTTATTGCGGCGTTCGCTTAAAGGCGTGTTGGAAAAATCTTCCGGCTTTATCAGCACCGCTTTCTTAGCTTTCAGCATATCGTCAAGATTTGTTTTCTGCGTAAAGTTTGTTTCATAAATCCAGCCGATATCATTCAGCATAAACCAAACATAATGCGCATCGGGACGAAACAGATTAAAGTTGGTATTATCGGCATTCATTACCGCCTCGTTCGGCTTAGTCTGATTTATCACAAACTGAGCGGTTTCTAAAAACGGCTTTATTTTAGCGTTGTTATGGCGCTGCGCAAAGCTGCAGAGAACCAATCCGGCGATAATAATAAACACGATAAACATGGCAATATTATACAAATATTTTTTGAAAGCATTTTCATTTTCAAACACCGCGGCGGCAATAATCAGCGCCGCCAAAGCATTCAGCTGCGAAAAATAGTGGGCGTAAGGCGAAAACGTAAAAATGCGGATAGCCAATTCAGAAAAAAACAAAACAACCAAACATTTTGCGGCAATATTTTTTTGCCAGATTTTAGGATAGCTCAGAATTGCAGCAAAACTCAGCGCTATAGCCGACGGTGCAAAAAACACCGAAGCCCAGCCGTTATAAAACGGCAGATGCAGCATAACTCCGAAAATTGTAAATTTTACCATGTGCAGCCCGTAATACTGCGGCAGCAGGCTGTTCAGGCTATAGTTCAGCTCCCAGTACAATCCCAGCATTTTATGATACAGCAGCCACGCTGCAAACAGTCCGGAAATTATAAACGGAACTATTAAGGCTTTGATAAAATCACTAAGCTTAATCCGTCTTTTTATCTGCTGCCAAACCGTGAAAATTCCCAGCGCCGCCAGCAGCAATGCCGCTTTTTGCAAAAAGAAAAAGGCCAAGCCAAACAAAGCAAACGCCGCCGACAAATAAATCTGCCGTTTATTGGCAAAATAAGCCAGATAAAAATACAAGCCGCTCCAAAAGCATAAATTCATAAAAGCATCGGGGCGGAATTCCACCAGATTGCGGCTGACATAATCTCCGCAGCAAAACAACACCAGCGCTGCCAGCCATATTTTGTATGACCCCAGCCATTGCCGGATGATTTTGTATATAAACCACCAGCTTGCCAAATTTGCCGCCAGCGCCGAAAGCCTGCAGGCAAAATAAATATTTACGTTATCAAACATCAAGCCTGTCAGCGGTGCAAATAAATACCACAGCAGCGGATTATGATGCTCAAAAAAATCCAGATAAGGCGTTTTGCCGCTCCATACCAGCCATGAAGCGTGAATATGCTCTATTTCATCGGCGTTCAGCAATCCGGTATAAAACAAGTCCAGCAAAGCCTGCGCCAAAAGCAAAAACATCACGCCTATGCTGACATAGGACGAGGCAGGAAGATTAAATATATGCAGCTCTTTTATTTTCATAATCGGCAGTATAAAATGATTAAACAGCCTTAGTCAATTTTTTTATACTTTCTTTCCACGGTTAATAAAATTATCCCCAATCTCTTAAAAAAACGCTTACATGAAAAATTTTAAACGGCTATAAGAATAATGTATTATGTATTTTTAAAGATAAGGGAAAAATGAAACTTTTAGATTTTTTAAGGAATATTCCGTCGCGGTTACGCTGGAATATTAACCTGTTAACTATTGCTGAATTTGTATATATTTTAACAATTCCGTTTATGCTGAAATTTGCTGACCCAGCGCTTTTTACAGAGGGAGCTTGGGTAGAAAATCTGCAGCTGCTGGTGTTGACCGCTGCTTTTGCCGCTGCGGTAAAAGCCCCCAGAGATAAAACATTGTTTACAGCGCTGGCCTTGATAATCATTTTAATGCTTATGCGTGAGACTAATCTGGGACGGGCTTATTTTTGCGATAAATATTTACCGCCGGAAGAAATATGCCGCTGGAAAAAGATGAAATACGGCTTTATAGTTGAGCCGCTGCGCGATTTGTACGGTCTGTGTATAGTTTATTATGTTTGGAGCAAAAAAGTTTACAAAACCGTTTGGCAATATATTATAAATGCTCCGATTTTTGTATGGGATTCTTTGATTTTTGCCGGCGCTGTAATTATGGCGACACTCGCCGAATGGCCGATAATAGATAATGAAATTTTGGAAGAAAGCTGTGAAATGCTGATGTATATTGCTTTTACTAACCTTATATGGCGGTATTCAAAAAATAACTCAGTTATCTAAACGCCCAAACAGTCCGGCAGCAAAGCACCGGACTGTTTTCCGTTGAGCGGATTTATATATGCACAATTCCGCTGGACATTGCATATACGGCAAACAAAGCGATTACCACCACAAAAGCGGCTATAACCCCCTCGCCCACGCTGAAAGCCGGAGCCTCAGGCTCGCGCTGTTTTTTTGCCCAAATATAAACCGGAATGCCCACGGCCATAAAAATCACCGCCATCAGCAAATAATTCAGACCGGCGGCGTAAATCAGCCATACCGAATACAGCGAGCCGATAATGCCGGAAAATAAGGCGGCCGAACGTTTAATATAAAAGTTCATCGGATATTCATGGTCTTCGCAGATTTTCCACAAATAAGCGCAGCTGGAAAAATAAGCCGGCAGCACCATCACGCTGGTAATGCTCAGCATGGTGTTCCAAGCGTTGCCCGAAAAATAAACCAGCAGCATAAAAATCTGCATTAAAGCACTGGTAATCCATAATGAAACTGACGGCGTTGCGTTAGCGTTTTCCTTGGCAAACTGCTTCGGAAATGTTCCGTTTTCGGCAGCCGCCTGCGGAATTTGCGCGGTTACCACCGTCCAAGCCAGCCAGCTGGTTAAAACCGAAACCAGCAAGCCGATATTCATCAGCCAAGCGCCCCATTTGCCGACCAAAGCTTCCAAAATTCCGGCGGTTGACGGGTTAGGCACGGCGGCAAGCTGCTCTTGGCTCATTAAGCCGAACGGCAGCAGCGACAGCATCACATAAATCGCCAAACAGCCGATAAAGCCCAGAACGGTGGCGCGTCCCACGGTTTTAGGCGACTTGGCGTGCTTAGACATCACAACGGCGCCTTCAATACCGATAAATGCCCACAAAGTCACCAGCATAGTGCTTTTAATCTGTGCCGAAAGCCCGCCGAGTTTGGCTGCCGTAGAAGCGTTTTCGCCCCAAAAATCAAACTCAAACTTGTCAAAATGGAACATAAACGCCGCAATGATAATAAACAGAATCAGCGGCACGATTTTGGCGACCGTACCAATCAAATTAATAACCGTGGCTTGTTTAATACCGCGTAAAACCAAATAGTTAAAGCCCCAAATTAAAATAGAGCCTCCGACTATGGACGCCAAATTGTTTCCTCCGGCAAAATACGGCGGAAAGAAATAGTTCAGCGCGTCCATGGTTATCACGGCATAGCCGACATTGCCGCAGATTTGACAAAGCCAATACGACCAGCCGATAGTAAAACCGACATACGGACCGAAACCCGCGCGGCTATACATATAAATACCGGCTTTCAAATCCGGCTTGGCTGCAGACAAAATGCGGAATGTGTTAGCAATAAAATAAACCCCGATGCCGGTAATTACCCAAGCCAGCAGCACGGCTCCGGCCGAAGCTCCGGCTGCCATATTTTGCGGCAGGCTGTAAATTCCGCCGCCAATCATAGAGCTGACAACAATAGCGGCCAGCGCCCACACGCCCAAACCTGAGCCGGAGCCAGAGCCTTGCGCCGCCGCGTTATCAGCCGATACTTTCTTTTTATCAGCCATAATGATTTTCCTTTTCTAAATAAAATAAGGCAGCAGAAAATAACTCCGCTGCCCGATTGTGAACAACCTAAATTTTTGCCGGTTCGGCATTTTCAAAGTTCAAAAATCCCAAACAGGTCAGACTGTAGCCGAATTGTTCGGTAATATTCAAATAGTTATGATAGAGCTGGAACTCGCTGTGCTTTTCTACGCCGCGCAGTTCCAATTCGTGGTTAAGCGACTTATTGAGCCACATTTCAGCATGGCCGCGGGCAATATCGTCATCAATATGTGTATCAAAAAATTCCACATATTCGGCAGCCCAGCCGCCAATCAGCTGGCCTTTGTCGTCTTTGCCCCAACAAATCCCCACACCGGTGGCAATCGCTTTATGCTCGTCGCGGCTGGCTCCGTGTCCGGCCATAATAACTTCAAGCACAGCGCCGTGCTTAAATTGCTTTTCCACTTTATCTACTGTCACGATATTGCCGTAAACTTCTTTAGGCAAAACAGAGGTATAAGGCACCACATTAAAGTTTTCTATTTTAGCTTCGCGCAAAGCCGAATCATAGCAAAAAGTTTCAAACGGCTGCGGCGGAATGCCCTCATTGGCCTGACCGGTACCGCCGGTAATAAAAGCTAAAGTAGGATAGCGAACTCCGTATGTCATATTTTTATCTCCTTTATAAAATTTTGTAAAATCTGTTTCAGTTCGCTTATTGAGATAATTAGCCGCCCCGCCTTTTCAATAGAACTTTATAACGGATATTTTAAGCTCTGAGAGCTTTATTAAAAGCACATCCGAATTTATTAACCATTTTTCGCCTAAATCAATTTTAAGGCCGTTTTTTTGCCCGCAGACGCAAAAGCTATGTTTTATATTGGGTATAAAATGCACAAAAAACTTTTTATCAGCGCTTAAATTTGCTATGTTTAAGCAGTTTAACAAGTTTAAAGAAAAGAGGTATAAAGTGACAGAAGAAATTGAAAATACAGATGTCATAAAATCTGATAATATTGCCCCGACCATGATTTCGGAAGAAATGCGCCGCTCCTACTTGGACTATGCCATGAGCGTGATTGTATCCCGTGCTTTGCCGGATGCCCGCGACGGTATGAAACCGGTGCACCGCCGTATTATTTACGGTATGTACGAAAATGGTTATGACTGCACCAAGCCATATCGTAAATCGGCGCGTATCGTCGGCGATGTTATGGGTAAATATCACCCGCACGGCGACAGCTCTATTTATGAAGCCATGGTGCGTATGGCTCAGCCGTTTTCTATGCGTCTGACGCTGGTTGACGGACAAGGCAACTTCGGTTCTATGGACGGCGACGGCGCGGCGGCTATGCGTTATACCGAAGCCCGACTGGCAAAAGTTTCTTCCTGCCTGACCGATAACTTGGACGAAGACACCGTTGACTTTATGCCGAACTATGATGAATCTTTACAGGAACCGACAGTTCTGCCGGCGCGTTTTCCTAACTTGCTGGTAAATGGCGGCAACGGTATCGCCGTCGGTATGGCTACCAACATTCCGCCGCATAACTTGGGCGAAGTGATTGACGCCTGCTGCGCCTATATTGATAATCCGGAAATCAGCATTGAAGAATTGGTTAACATTGTTCCGGGGCCGGATTTCCCGACCGGCGGCTTGATTTTGGGCTACGGCGGAGCTAAACAGGCTTATTTAACCGGCCGCGGCTCTATCATGATGCGCGCAAAATGCACCATTGAAGAAATCCGCAAGGATAAAGAAGCCATTATCGTGCATGAAGTGCCGTATCAAGTTAACAAAGCCGCTTTGGTTTCGCATATTGCCGAATTGGTTAAAGATAAAAAAGTTGAAGGTATTTCCGATATCCGCGATGAGTCCGACCGTCAGGGCGTGCGCATTGTGATTGAGATTAAACGCGACTTCCAAGCCGATGTGGTGTTAAATCAGCTTTATAAGTTTACGGCTTTGCAGACCAGTTTCGGCATGAACATGCTGGCAATTAACGGCGGACGCCCGATGATGATGAACTTAAAAGACATCATCTCCACCTTTATTGAATTTCGTGAAGAAGTTATCCGCCGCCGCACGATTTACCGCCTGAACAAAGCCCGCAACCGCGCGCATGTTTTAGTCGGCTTAGCGATTGCCGTAGAAAATCTGGATGAAGTTATTGAACTGATTAAAACCGCTCCGACGCCGCAAGACGCTAAAGAATCTTTGGTTGGTAAAGCTTGGCCTGCCGCTTCTATTGAAGATTGGGTTAAACTGATTGACGAGCCGGACAGAAAAGTTGAAAACGGCTATTACCGCCTGTCAGACGACCAAGCCAAAGCTATTTTGGACTTAAAACTGCAGCGCTTGACCGGTTTGGAACGCGATAAAATTCATGACGAATTAGTTTCTTTGGGCGAAGATATTAAAGAATTTCTTTCTATTTTAGCCAGCCGCGAAAAACTTTACGGCATTATGCGCGATGAGCTGGTTGCCGTTAAAGACGAATACGCAACTCCGCGTTTGACTAAGATTGAAGACATTGACTATAATCAGGATATTGAATCGCTGATTCAGCGTGAAGAAATGGTTGTAACCGTAACTGAAGCCGGCTATATTAAACGCGTGCCGCTGAATGCGTATAAGGCTCAGCGCCGCGGCGGCAAAGGTAAATCCGGTATGACAACCAAAGAAGAAGATTTTGTAACCCGCTTGTTTGTGGCCAGCACCCATACTCCGGTGCTGTTCTTCTCCAACAAAGGCATTGTTTATAAGATGAAAGTTTATAAACTGCCTTTGGGTTCGCCGACATCTAAAGGCAAACCGTTTATCAACCTGCTGCCTCTGGTGCAGGGCGAAACTATTACCGCTATCATGAAGCTGCCGGAAAATGAAGCCGACTGCGAGAACTTGTCTATTGTCTTTGCAACCGCAAAAGGCAACATCCGCCGCAACAGCCTTATGGACTTTGTAAACGTTCAGTCTAACGGTAAAATCGCCATGAAGCTGGATGAGGGCGACAAGCTTATAAACGTGGCTCTGTGCGACAACAGCAATGATATTATGCTGGCAGCCAAGAGCGGCAAGTGCATCCGTTTTGCCGTAGAAGATTTGCGCATATTTGTCGGCCGCAGCTCTACCGGCGTGCGCGGCGTTAAACTGCTGGGCGATGATGAAGTGATTTCTATGTCTATTCTGAAACATTGCCCATACAGCGTAGAAGAACGCGACGAATATCTGCGTATTTCCAGCGCCATGAAGCGTATGGAAGCCGAAAGCGGCGGCGACGCCTGCATTTCTCCGGATCAAACCGGTTTGATGAAACTGCTGGATATAGCTAAATTTGAAGAAATGCGCAAAGCCGAAGAGTTTATTTTAACTGTGACTGTAACCGGTTACGGCAAGCGTACATCTTCTTATGAATATCGTGTAAGCGGACGCGGCGGACAAGGTATGGCTAATATGGAAATGTCTCCGCGCAACAAAGAAGTCGTAAGCTCGTTCCCGATTGAAGACGGCAAGGAAATCATGATGGTAACCGACGGCGGCAAGCTCATCCGCATGCCGGTTGACGACATCCGCATAGCCGGACGCAAGACTCAGGGCGTTATTTTGTTCCGTACGGGCGAAGATGAAAAAGTTGTTTCCGTCACTTGGTTAGATGCTGATGCCGACGCCGATGATGAAATTGACGAAGAAACCGGCAGCGAAGTATTGGGAGACAATGTCGCCGATACTGACGATACGGCAGAAAATGATGTATCTGAACCGGAAACCACCGATTCTGATGAATAATTAGAAACCATGATAACCGGCATCGGTTAACCGAATTTCTTGAAATTGATACCGGCTGCGAATTTCAGCAGCCGGTATCAATGATATTTATGGAAATAATACATTTAGAAGCAATATAGCAGGCGGCACGTTACCGCTCTTTTCAGAAACTTGGATAGCGTGTGTAGATATGACGGAATTTTTAAGCGACGTGTACAACGAGGTACACGAGCGCAAAAATCCCTAGCAGATACCAGCTAGACGAGTTTTTTATTTTTTAAATCCTTGAGCCACCACATACATCTCTACCGAATCCTGACGACTGGCATCCGGTTTAAAATGCGTAACTTTGGCAAAGTTCTTTTTCATATCGGTTAAAAGCTCGCCCTCGGTTCCGCCCTGAAAGACTTTGGCTATAAAAATTCCGCCCTCGGCTAAAACCTCTTTAGCAAATTCATAAGCAAGTTCCACCAAGGCTATGGTGCGCAGGTGGTCGGTTTGCTGATGGCCTGTAGTGTTTGCCGCCATATCGCTCATCACCACATCAGCAGGGCCATGCAATAATTCTTTCAGTTTATCGGCAGCGCTTGGCTCGGTAAAATCCTGCTGCAGCAAAATAGCCCCCTCAATCGGCTCAGCCGGCAGCAAATCCATACCCACAATCTGCCCGCTGCCTTTATTGCGCTGCGCCGCGACCTGTGTCCAGCCGCCCGGAGCGCAGCCAAGGTCTACAATGGTTTTGCCCTTGCCGAGAAAGTGATATTTTTCGTCTAGCTGAATCAGCTTAAACGCCGCGCGCGAACGATATCCCAAACGCTTAGATTCTGAAACATACGGGTCGTTCAGCTGACGCTGCAGCCAACGGTTTGACGACGGCTTGTTATATTTTGCCGTTTTAACTTTTACGGTCAGATGATTGCGACCGCGGATGAGTTTTGCCGAAGCAGTTAATTTTGCCATTTTTGTATTAACTCCTCAATAATTGCTTCCTGCGCGCCTTTCAGCGAGGCGGTTAAATTTTTGATTTGCAGAACCTGATAAACCGTCTGAAAAATTATGCAGGCCGCCACAAAAATCGGAGCGCGGTTTTCGCCGATATACGGGCTTTCCATCAGCTGTTCCAGATTCATATTCAAGGTCTCGGCAATTTGCTTATCTATCTGCGCAGTCGGCGCCGACATACCGTCGGCAAAATCCTTGTTATAGCTGCCGGTTTTGTTAATCATGCTCAAAAGACGCAGCGGAGTGCTTGAAGTCGCCACGCAAAAGCATTTTGGCAGATACATCAAAAATTCTGAATTAACTAAAAATTCTTCTACATGTTTTTTGATTTCATCATGCAGTTTCTTAGCTCTTTCCGCGTCATATTCTATAAGGTCAAAAGCTTCTGAAGCGGTACGCGCTCCCCAAGGTACTGACAAGGTATAAATCTCTTTCGGCTCTTTGCCGTTTTTTGCCAAAATAATTTCCGTAGAGCCGCCGCCCAAGTCATACAGCAAAATATATTCTGCCGATTGCGGAACATTCAGCACCGCCCCTTTTAAATTCAGCAGAGCTTCTTCTTCGGCTGAAATAACTTCTAAGCTGATGCCGCTGAGTTCTTTAACCATTTGAATAAAAGAGGCGCTGTTTTGCGCTTTGCGGCAGGAAGCGGTTGCGACCGCCCGATAATGCCCGACCTGATAATCTTTCATCAGCTCTGCAAAATGCACCAAACAATCTACACCGCGCTGAATAGAAGCCTGCGAAAAGTTACCGCTTTCATAAAGCCCCTCGCCCAATTTTATGGTATCGGCCTCACGATAGAGCAAATTGCCTTTAGGGTCGGTAATGCGGAGGCGGCAGGAATTAGTGCCTAAATCAATCGCTGCCAGATTTTTTTGTTCCATAGTAACGTCCTTTTCTAAATAGTTTATGGCGCTTAATGCCTTTGTGGAAATAATTATTTTTCTGATGATGCATCATATCCAGCAAAATTCCCTCGCGGATGCCGCGGTCGGCAATGGTTATTTCGCTAATCGGCCAAAACGAGCATAAAGCTTCAATAATCGTACAGCCGGCCATGGTTAAATCAGCTTTCAGCTTGCCGATGCAGGAATGCTTGCAGCGCCCCTCATAGCCCATGTTTTTAATCCGGCGGATAACTTTGGCGACATCTGATCCGGAAAGCGCTATGCCGTCAACCGCCGCACGGTTATAGCGCGGCAAATTTAAATGCACGGCGCCCAAAACCGTTACGGTTCCGGAAGTGCCGATAATCTGGATTTCTTGGTTGCGGATGGCTTCGCGGATGTGATAGCGGTCTTCAAATTCCTGCAAAATTTTCTGCGTACGCTCCACAATGGTGTCATAGGCCAGCGTGGTCATATCCTTACCGGGAAAAGCCTCGGAAATTGTCACCACGCCGTACGGCAGCGAAACAAAGCCCTCTATAAAAGTTTTGCCGGTTTCGGTAACCCGAGCCAAAGAAATTTCCGTAGAGCCGCCGCCGATATCAAACACCAGCGCCCGCTTTATCATACGGTTTAAAAGAGGCATGCAGCCCACCACCGCCAAACGGGCTTCTTCTTTGGAGGAGATAACTTCCATATTTAAGCCGGTATTTTGCTTAACCGCGGTTTCAAACTCTTTGCAGTTCAGGGCGCGGCGGCAGGCAGCGGTAGCCACAAAGCGCATTCTGACAATCGGCTGATATTCATTGATAATGGCACTGCAGACTTTTAAGGCGGCAATCGTGCGGCGGATAGCCGGCTTAGAAAGCATATTGCCGTTAATAATTCCCTCGCCCAAACGGGTGATGCGCGAAAAAGTTTCTACAACGTGAAAAGAACTCGGCGTCGGCTGGGCAATGACTAACCGGCAGGAGTTCGTGCCTAAATCAATCGCTGCATAGCAATCGTTTTTCTGCAGCGTTTTGCTATGTTCAATTTCTTTTTGGTCTCTAAACTCTTTATAATCCGGTTTATGCCTGCTATACAATTTTATTTTGCCCCATACATTTCCTGCCGCAGCTGACAGCGCAATTCGTCAATGCAGACAAGTCCTTTTTTACCGTCTTTATAATACCAATATTCCCAGCCGTTGCAGGCGGCGGCGTTTTGCTCGGCCGCGCCAACCTGATGAATTGACCCCTCAGCGTTTCTGCTTTTGATTGAACCGTCTGCGCGGATAGTGGCAAAATGCTTGCCTCCGGCATCGCTCAGAACATCGCCCGGAGACAGCATACCGCGTTCAATCACCGCACCGAACGGCACGCGCTGCAGTTTCTTTTTAACCGTATAGTCCAAAGCCTCTCCACTCAGCGGATTTATAGCGTCAACGCGGGCTTGAGCTCCGGCAACATAAGAGCTGTCGCGCTCAATGCCGATAAAGTTACGCCCCATTTTTTTAGCCATGGCGCCGGTAGTTCCGGTACCGAAAAACGGGTCTAAAATCACATCGCCGGGCTTGGTAGAAGCCAAAATTACCCGATACAGCAAAGCTTCCGGCTTTTGCGTCGGATGCAGTTTTTCGCCCTGTTCATTTTTCAGACGCTCCTTGCCGGTGCAAATCGGAATCTCCCAAATACTGCGCATTTGCGTTTCATCATTAAGCGCTTTCATGGCTTCATAGTTAAAAGTATATTTCGCTTTCGGATTTTTTACCGCCCAGATTAAAGTTTCGTGCGCATTGGTAAAACGGGTGCCTTTAAAATTCGGCATCGGATTAGTTTTGTTCCAAACTACGTCATTCAAAATCCAAAAGCCTAAATTCTGCAAAATATAGCCCACACGGAAAATATTGTGATATGAACCGATTACCCAAATACTACCGTCATCTTTCAAAATACGGCGGGCGGCGCTGAGCCATTGCTTAGTATATTCATCATAAGCGGCCAAGCTTTCAAAGCTGTCCCATTCTTCATCAACGCCGTTCACAACCGTATTATCCGGACGCAGCAAAGCTTCGCCCAGCTGCATATTATACGGCGGGTCGGCAAAAATCACATCTACCGAATTTTCTTCTAACTGATTCATAGTTTCTATGCAGTCGGCATTGATGATTGTGTTTAAAACTGTTTTAGTGTTCATTATTTTTCTCACTCATTTTCGTGTTAAAATCTATTATTATCCGATAAAGTTATAATTTTCTTAATAAGAAAAATAAAAAATAAGCACTCAGCCGTTTTTTTGTAAAAAAATCACAAAAAACATCATTTGCCGAATACATCACTTAAATAATTCTTTCAAAACGCTTTCGCGGGCGGCGATTAAATCCAATTCGCTTTGATATCCGTCGCCGGATTTGCGGCGCTGTTCCTGCACTTCTATCATCTGCTTGACAATAGATGATTTTTTACGTTCTCTCAGCTGCCGCAGCAAAGCTTCGGCGTTGCGCCGGGTGCTGAGCGTATAGAGCAGAGCGGCAATCCGCTGCTGTACATAAAAGAAACGGTCGGCGTCCCAGCGGTGATATACAAACCAAACCTTGCTTTTCCAATCCAGCAAATCAGACGGCTTTTCCACCTGATACGACACCACTAAGCCGCTGTTTAGCTTCAGCTGCTTATATTGCGGCCACAAGCGGATAAAATCATCCAGCTCCGCCGCGGTAATTTCAGCTTTGTAGTTTTGCTGCTTGGCGATAATTTCTAAATTTGCCCGCTCCCAGACTGTTTCGGTAACCTGACATTTTGAAACATAAAAAATCAGAAAAATGCAAATCATCAGCCAAAATAAGCGTTTCCATACCGTCATTACCATTGCAGTTTCTCCATGCAATAGTCAACATTAAGCCCGAAACCGGTAGAAAGCTCATCGGCTTGTTTAACCAAGTCGCCCTTTAGCTGGTTAACGCCGGAGGCAATTAGCAGGCTTTTAGCGCCGAAATTATTGCTCAGCCGCATATCGGTAGCCATATTGTCGCCGATAAACAAGCAGCGCGAAACATCAAAATCCGGCAGGCTTTCGGTCAAATACAGCGCAATGCGCAAGTCCGGCTTGCCGAATGAAATGATTTTTCCGCCCATTAAAGCATATTGCTCAGCCGCTGCTCCGGCTGCCGGCTTGACGCCGCCTGCGGTTTGTACGGAAGTATCATTTCCGACGCACAAAAGCGGCAGATTCAAATTTACCGCCTGTTCCAAAACCGGCATAAATTCTTTAATATCGGCATGCTTTATAGATTGTTCGGCAATCAAAAAATCCGCCATAACCACGCTGTCTACTTTTTCATACGGAAGCCCGCTCAGCGTGTGGCTGCCCTGCGAGAGCAAAGAATAATATGTAGTTCCGATATTCTTTTGATTTTTCAGATAAAAATGAGCAATTTCTCCGGCGGTAATCAAAGCATAAAAAATATTCATCGGCACGCCGCTGTGCTTAAGAGCCGTAAAAAGCTCCTGCACGCGCAGTCCGCTGTTAGAGGCGAGGGCTATTTTTTTGCCGCTTTGATAAAGCTTAATTAAAGCATCCGTGCTTTCGCCGAAAATATTCTGACCGTCCGTTATAACACCGTTAACACCGCAGATTACGGTGTCAAATTCATCGCGGATGCGAGATATGTGCTTAACTAAACTGTTCATTTTTCCCTGACTGTTTTAATTATATGAACAGCAGTTTAGACTAAATTAGTAAATTTTTAGATAAAATTTTAATTTAGCAAAAAGTTATTTATCAGCGTGGTTATATGTTCTTCAAAAAATAATTTATCGCCCCACCATTGCTGCGGATTATCTATTTTATAATAGCCGCGGCTCATACCGTCGTTGATACGCACCAGCACCACCGACAGCGGCTGGTCTAAAAAATAGGCGCTGGTAAAAGCAAATTCGCCCTGTTCCTGATAATTTATCTCAAAATAGCTGAAATCATTGCTGTAATTTTGCTGATATATATTATAAAGCAGCCCCATGGCATCGGCGCAATGAGCGCACGGAGAATTGTTATAAAACACATAAATTATGGATTTGTTCCAATTATCCTCATTTTCTTCCACATATTGCCGGATATACGGCGTGTAGCCGGAAGAATCAATAAACTGCGCCCCAGCCGGCGCCAACGGCAAAAAACAAAACAGCAGCGCCGCCGCTAAAAAATGTTTCATAGTTTCTCCTTTGCTAAAAATTTCACAAAGGAGAACAGGACTCTTTCAGCCACTTCTTTTCATAATCATTTACACACGCGGCCAAACTGTTATACACCTTTCGGTGATAAGCGTTCAGCCAGTCCCGTTCTCCCGCATCAAGGAGATATTCATCAATCAGCCTTTTATCAATAGGCACTAAGGTCAGGGGTGTAAATTCCAAAAATCCGGAGTTTCGCCCTGCCTCTTTGGTATAATACAAATTTTCTATGCGGATGCCGTAGGCGTTTTCCTTGTAATACCCCGGCTCTATAGAAGTAACCATGTTCGGCTTAAAGCCATAGGTGCTGCCGCCGCCGGAGATGCGGTTCGGTCCCTCGTGTACATTGCCGAAGCAGCCGACGCCGTGTCCGGTGCCGTGCTTAAAGTCCTTGCATTCCTGCCAAAGCGGCGCCCGCGCCAAGGTGTCAAGGCGCATTCCGCAGGTATTCAGCGGAAACATTGCTTTAGCCAAGGCAATATGCCCTTTCAGCACCAGAGTAAAATCATGCACCATATCCGCTGACGGCGTGCCTAAAGCTACCGTGCGGGTAACGTCCGTCGTGCCGTCTAAATACTGCCCGCCACTATCCAGCAGCAATAAGTTATCTTCCTGCAAACGGCGGTTAGATTTTTCGGTCGGCTTATAATGAACTATAGCCCCGTTTTCGGCAGCTCCGGCAATGGTTTCAAAACTTTCTTCAAAAAATAAATCCTGTTTCTGCCGCAGTTCATGCAGTTTTTGCACCACATCCAATTCAGTTTTGCCTTGCCAATTATTTTGCAGCCAATACAGCAGCTTAGCCAAAGCAACGCCGTCGCGCTGATGACAGGCAATCATTCCGTTCAGTTCGGTTTCATTCTTTTCGGCTTTCAGCATCTGACATATATCGCCGGCATTCTGCCCGTTCAGCAGCCATTTTTTAACCTCCGCCGGAGCTGTATTTTCATCATACAGGATTTTAGCTTTATTATCATTCAGCCAGTTTGTCAGCTTTTCAAAAGTCCAAACCGGCAAATCAGCCTGCAGATTATCGCCGATTAAAGCAACAGTCCCGTCAGTTCCGATTAAAGCATAGGCGCGCACCACCGGCGAGCAGGCTAAATCTTTGGCATAGATATTTAAAAGCCACGAAACGCTGTCCGCCGCGGTCAGCAGATAATAATCCGCGCCGTATTCTTTGAGCAATGCGGTTATCTGCTCAAGCTTTTCTTCACGGCTTTTTCCGGCGTATTTCAGCGGACGCTCCAAAACTTTTACCGGTGTTTTGCGGTCTATACATATTAAATCGCCGATATTCATTAAGTGCAAGTTCTTAAATATTTCTTCTGCGGATTTCTGTTCAGCGGCCGCAACAGTCATTCCGTCATAGGCTATAATCTGCAGTCCGTTTTTCTGCAAAAAATAACAAGCATTTATAAAGCAAGGGTCTTCATTTATTACCGTGATTTTGTTTAAATCAACTTCCTGCCGCGCCTGCAGCTCATAGCGTCCGTCCACAAATAAAAATGCTTTATCCGGCAGAATAACCAGCATTCCGGCCGAACCGCTGAAACCGCATAAGTGCTTCAGTTTATGCTCGCAAGGCAAAATATCCTGCCCGATAAAGCGGTTGCCGTAGGTTACGATATAAGCGTCCAGCCCAAGCTCTTTTAATTTTTTCTGAATAGCCGATAAGGTCATTTTATTTCTCCAGCAAGGCAACCCGCCAATTTTCTTTTTCATATAATTTCACAAGCTTTAAGCCTTGTTTTTCATGCTCGCCGACCACCCAGTCAACTTGGTCGTCAATAAAGCCGGAAATCACGGCATAGCCGCCTTTTTTCAGGCTTTTTGCCATATCCGGAGCCATAGCAATCAGCGGGCGGGCTAAAATATTGGCAAAAATCACGTCATACGGAGCATTTTTCTGCACAAGCTCAGATTGATATCCGTCGCTGAGAGCGGCGCTGATTTGCTTTTCTACCCCGTTGTCGGCAGCATTTTGCTGAGCCACCCTCACAGCTTCATCATCAATATCAACTGCAGCAATCTGCGAATTAGGCCAGATTTTTGCCGCAGCCAAAGCCAAAATTCCCGAACCGGTGCCGACATCCAGCACTTTTTGCGGCTTTTGCGGACAAAGTTTATTGATATCGGAAATTGCATCCAAGCAGCCGCGAGTCGTCTGATGTTCCGAACCGAACGCTGTGGCGGCATAAACCTTTAAGCCAAGCTTATCTTTTGGCAGCGGAGTTTCATCATGAATGCTGCAGATAAAAAATTCGGCTTCTTCCAGCGGCGCAAACGCCATCACATTTTCGGTCAGCCAATCATCGCTTTGCAGCAAATCCCAAGTATAGGGCGGCAAGGCTATATTCTGCGCCGCGGCGGCTTTTTGCAAGTCTTCTTCTTTGGCGTCTTGACGCAGATAGCCCACCAGCTGTTCTTTGCCGTCATCGCTGTAGTCTATGGATGTTACCTCAAAAAAATCATCGGCAAAGACTTGCAGCTCTTCGCTGATTTCCGCAGTTGGTTCAAATTTTGCAATTTTGCAGCTTCCTGAATTATTACTCATTTTTTTGTCTTTCGTTATTACTTTTTTTACTAACTTTGATATAAATTTAAGCTTAGTATACTAAATAAACCATTAAAAAGAGCTTATCATGAAAAAAATATTTATTACTCTTTCTTCTATTTTGTTGGCGGCATGCACGGTTTTTGAAAGCGACCATGATGATTATTGGCTGAACAATGTGCGTCCGTATAAACTTATGGCGATTAACTACTACGACCCGATGGACGGCGCCTCTGATGAAAGAATGACCGACAGCAAAACCCTGAACACCCGCATTTACAAACATAATGTTGTGGTTTCGGCCAATTTAGGACAGCGTATGGTAGACGCTCAGACCTACACAGTGCAGAACTTTGCCAAACCGCAGCTGATTGCCAGATCCGACGGCGACATTACCGGCAGCAATTACGCAGTGCAAATTCATCAGGATCAGCTTTTTGAGCCGATCGGCGAAGTCAAGCTCAACGGCAATTACTTTTTAGTGGTTCCGGGAAATGATATCGGAGACATGCTGCTGGTGGATGAAAAAGGCAACTTCTTAAACTATATCTGCCACTTGTATAAAGGTCAGCTTTTAATGCCGCGCGAAACCGCCATTATTCATCCTAAAGGCTTAGGATTAGAGCAGAAAAAAGCAACACGCGAAACCGTCAGCGACCCTAAACTGCAGTTTGAACTTAAATACGACGGTCTGGAAAACGGCTATATGGCGTTTATATACACCGATTACAGCAATGCCGATGCCAGCGAAGGCTTCTTCCAGCGCTATGTATTTCCGCAAGAGCAAGACCTTGTGGAAATCAACGGCATCCGCTTTAAGGTTATGGATGTATATCCGGAGCGCATAGAATATATGCTGCTGGACTAGAATTTATCAGATATTCTGCGACACCCTTTTTATCTGCTTAAAAAGGGTGTTTAATTTTATAGCCGCATTTCAGGAAGCTAAGCCGAAAAATTTTATTTTATACTTCATTTTTTACAACAAAAACGGAGATAAATAAAATGATATACGGATATGTGAGAGTTTCAACCGATAAGCAGACTTTAGAAAACCAAAAATTTGAAATCTGCAATTTTTGTCGGCGGAAAAAAATCAAAGTTGAAAAATGGATAACCGAAACCATCAGCGGGACCAAAGATTTTGAAAAGCGGAAATTGGGAAATCTGCTGAAAAAGCTTAAGAAAGGCGATATTTTAATATGTTCTGAAATCTCGCGGCTGGGGCGTAATTTGCTGCAGATTATGACTATACTTAATTTGTGCATGAAAAAAGAAGCGCAGGTCTGGACAATAAAAGACAATTACCGTTTGGGCGCGGATATTCAGAGCAAGGTTTTGGCGTTTGCCTTTTCGCTTTCGGCAGAAATTGAGCGGAATTTAATCAGCCAGCGCACTAAAGAGGCTCTGACACGGCTTAAAGCTAACGGTAAAAGACTTGGACGAGTGAGCGGCAGCAAAAATAAAAAGCATGTTTGGGATGGCAAAGAACGCAGCATTTTAAGCCTTATCCATAGCGGAACGCCTAAAACTCAAATCGCCAAAATCCACGGCGTCAGCACCTACACGATTTATCAATTTCTAAAAACCCAAACCCCATAACCAAAAAAATACGGTTGACTTAGGGAGTGAGGCTGGTGTAGAATAAAAATGTAAAACAACTAAAATATAGAGGAAAGAAAGATGAAAAATAAGCTAAGCAAAGGTCTCTCTCTCTCTCTGCAAATCCTGAACATCTGATTAAAGGCGCTTTTTCTGCCGTTCAGCACTTTTTTTCAGGATTTGGCAGAAAAAATGATACTTTCGGTAATAACGCATTAAGAACAAAACTAGCAGGCGGCACGTTTCCGCGCTTTTCCAGCACCACTTTCGGCGTCATTCTTCGCCGGTACTCCCTGCCGGAAGTACCACGGCAGAGAATCCATGATGTCATTGCGCATGCAATGTCAATATGCGTTGCCGTTGGCAACAAAGTCATGGATACTCGTCTGCCACAGCCTGCAGGGTGTGACGACAAGTATGACGTTTCGGGTTTGGACTTTGGTCGCTTGTTTAGTGCCTTTTACACATTCTTTAAATACCCCTCACCCGACGCCAAGGCGTCACCCTCTCCCTCACGGGGCGAGGGGCTGCACCGCCCTTGGTGTGACAAGATTCTAGGTACAGACTGTGCGTCACGACCTAGGATGACTGGCGGCAGAGGCGCAAATTCCTTTGGGAGAAGTATGATAGAAATGCTCGGAGTTCTGGCAATTATCGGCGTGCTTAGCGTCGGTGGGATTGCCGGTTATAGCAAAGCTATGGAGAAGTGGAAAATCAATAAAACAATCGGGGAATACAGCATGTTGATTTATGGTTTATTGGAGCATGTTGACGACATAAAGAAAAATACAGCAGGCGGCTATAATAACGATGATTTAACCGGTCTGGCTAAAGCTCTTAATTTAATCCCCAATAGCTGGCATATAAAAAACAATGTTCAAGCCTTAGACAGTATGGGAAATCAGATACAAATATATACTAACATTCAAGCTAATTCATTAACTGTTGATTTTTATCTGGGCGGCGTTACCTATACTGACGAAGGCAATTACTCGGCAAATTTTTCCGAAAAATTATGCACGGAAATCTATAATAATATAGCAATTCCTTTACATAGCGCAGTAGAAAGAGTTTCTTTGTGGCAGCCTGTATCTGATGCTGTTGTCTTTGACGGCGACAAAAACTGCACCTCTGCCCGCCCCTGTCTGAGCAATCTGAAACTTGATGAAATTCATAGAGCCTGCAGCGCCTGCAATAAATCTAAAGAAATTTGCTCGGTTACATTATTCTTTTAATATAGCGAAACCCCCGCCGGTTTTGAAGCAGGCGGGGGTTAAAACGTTGTGCAAAAGCTTATTTGCGGCGCAGGAAAGACGGAATGTCTAACTCATCGCTGGAAAGCTCAGGAACGTCATTGTTGTCTTCTGCAGAGAACTTTACAATATTTTCCGGCAGTTCTTCTACTTCTTCTTTCTTTTTGCGATTGCGGTAGCCGATAACGCGTTCAATAAAGGTCGGCTTTACATCGTCTTCATCAGCATGGCTGTCATCTTCCGGTTCGTTTGCCGGTTCTGCAGGTTTGCTGTCTTTGAAGATATCCGAATCATGCTCTTTGAACAAAACCGGTTCGTCTTCTTTTTCGCTGATATTCTGCAAAGATGTTGAGCTGAAGAAAAAGTCGCTGTCTTTGCTTGTTGCCGCAACATTCAATTCTTCGGTGCCGGCTTCTTCATCTTCGGTTTTGTTGGCGGAGCTGTTCATAATAGCATTAAACAAAGCAGAGGCCTGAGGCACTTCCGGCAGTTCATCCGATTTATCCAATGAAGCAAAATCATCGGCCAAAGCATTATCTTCGGCAGCCGGCTGAGTATTTTCCTCTGCGGTCTCCAAAGGAGCTGCAGGCTCGCTGTCTTCCGGCAAATCCAAAGAAACCGGAGCTACATCTTCCACAATTAAATTTTCAGCCGGAACAACGGTCGGCACAAAATTAGAATCATCATAGCTTTGGTCAATTAAAGACGGCTCTTTAGTGCGCGGCAAAGCTTCAGGCTGAGGCTTTCCGTCGCTGATGCCGGTTACCACGATAGAAACGCGGATTTTACCGGCCAAAGCTTCATCATAGCTGGAACCGAAAATAATATTGGCATTATCGTCAACTTCTTCTTTGATGATGTTGGCCGCTTCGTCAATTTCCATCAAGGTAATGTCGTCGCCGCCGGTAATATTGATTAACACGCCTTTAGCGCCGTGCATGGTGCAGTCATCCAAAAGCGGATTAGACAAAGCCTGTTTAGCGGCTTCTTCAGCGCGGTTGTCGCCATCGGCTTCGCCGGTTCCCATAATGGCTTTGCCTTTATCCTGCATAATGTTTTTAACATCGGCAAAGTCCAAGTTAATCAGCCCCGGCATCATCATCAAATCGGTAATAGAGCGCACACCGGAATAAAGCACGTCATCAGCCATTAAAAAGGCTTCGGCCAACGTGGTTTTTTTATCGGCAATACGGAAAAGGTTTTGGTTTGGGATTACAATGATACTGTCAACTTCGCTGGTAAAATTAGCAAGAGCGCTTTCGGCGGTTTCCATACGCTTACGCCCCTCAAAGCTAAACGGCTTGGTTACGACGCCGACAGTCAAAATGCCTTTTTCTTTAGCAATATGCGCCACAACCGGAGCCGCGCCTGAACCAGTGCCGCCGCCCATGCCGGCAGTAATAAACACCATGTTCACGCCCTCCAGCTCGCGGGCAATTTCTTCTTTTGCTTCTTCAGCGGCGATTTTACCGATCTCCGGACGGGCGCCGGCGCCCAGACCCTGAGTTATTTCCAAACCCAGCTGGATTTTACGGCTGGCCGAAGAATGCGCTAAAGCTTGGGCATCGGTATTGGCTACCACAAAATCCACGCCTTCCAAATTTTTGGCAATCATATTATTTACGGCATTTCCGCCGCCGCCGCCCACGCCGATTACGGCAATGCGCGGTTTCAAATGTGATACTGTGGTATCGGCAACACCCAACTTTATTGACATCTATTTTTCTCCCAATTAGAAAATTTTACATATATGGATTAAAATAGCTGAAATATATTAAGTTTTTGTTACCGTTTTTAAGAATTTTGCCGAATCCAGTTAAAAATTTTCATCAATTTACCGCCCTCGCCGTTCGGGCTGTTGATAACTTTATGCGGCTTGCGCTCCATAGATGTTGTGGCCAGCTGCAGCAGCCCGAGCGCGGTAGAAAATATCGGATTATTGATAATTTCCGGAACACCGGCGATATTGCGCGGGCTGCCCAAGCGCACCTGCTTATCCAATATCACGGCGGCGACGTCGCGGATTCCCGGAAGCTGGCTGCAGCCGCCGGTCAGCACCACACGATGATTTTTTTGATTTTGCAAACCCTGCTGAGCCAAGCGGCGCGCCACCATTTCAAAAATTTCTTCCACGCGCGGGGCGATAATATTGATTAAATCCGAACGGTGCATCTGCCGGATAGAGCTGTCATCTTCCTCGCCCAGCGGATAAACATTTATGCTTTCATATTTATCATGGCTGACCAAAAAAGCACAGCCGTGGCGGTTTTTCAAATCCTCGGCGTGGGCAAAGGAGGTTGTCAGCCCCTGAGTAATGTCTTTTGTAATATTTATACCGCCCACCGGCAGAGTGGAAAAAGCAACCGGACCGCCGTTTTTAAATGTGGCAATGCTGGTTGTGCCGCCGCCAATATCAATAATTGTCGCGCCGTATTCGCGCTCATCTTCCACCAAACACGACATGCCGGAAGCAAAAGCCGAAAACACCCGTTTTTCTATTTCCAAGTGCGCTGCCTCCACAACAGACTGCAGATTTTTATACAAAATATGCGGATACATGCCCAGCAAAATTCCGGCCGAAAGCTCTTCGCCGTAAATATCCAGCGGATTTTTGATATCTTCGCCGCCGTCAATGCGGTAACCGGTAGAAAGGCAATGAATCAGCTCATTGTTTTCTACATTGATTTTAACTTTATTCTTAACTTTTTCTACATCTATATCGCTAATCGGGCGGTTTTTCTTAAGCGAGATAGAAGCCGTGCAAAGGCGGCTGAAAGTTTTGTCGCCGGAAACATTCAAAATCACGCTGTCAATGCGCTCGCCCGCCATTTGCTCGGCAGCTTCCACCGCGTTGCAAACCGAAATCGTCGCCTCGTTGACATTCGTTATAACGCCGTTTTTAATGCCTTTAGACGCGTTGTAGCCATAGCTGACAACGTTTATTTTTTTGTCTTTGCCCACATGTGCAATCAGACAGCAAACTTTTGATGAGCCTACATCCAAGGCCGCAATAGTAGAGCGATTCACGGCAAACTATCCTTAACTTTCAATTACATATTAGCGTTTTTGTTACTGATTTTCACAATAACTTTATTTTTTAATCTTAAATCAATGAAAGTTAATTTACGTTTAAGAATACCGCGTGTTTTATCTAATTTAACTAATTTTTTCCAGGCGTCTGCCACATCTTCTTCCGGCAGCTTAACCGTGATACCGTTCAAAACATCGTCAAAAATCAAATTCCAGCGGCGTCCGGAAATAAAATTGGCAACCTTAACCCGGGAAAACAGCTCTTTGTCGTTTTCTATGATATTAAGCAAAGAATTTATATGCTCCGGCGCGCCCTGCCCCACTATCTGCAATATATTTTTCTGCAGGACATATTCGGTTTCTATAATTTTTCCGTCTTCGTCAATCGGATAAAACTCATTTTGATACTGCCAGATAGATTTTACTTTTTTCTCGCGGATGCTGATATGAATAACATTCGGAAAATAGCGGCGGCTGACGCTGGCTTCTTTAACCCACGGCAGAGTTTTGACTTTTTCGCAGACGGCTTTTAAGTCTATTTCCAAAATATTGTCGCCGCGCTTCAGCCCGATAACATGCAGAACATCGTCTTTAGAAGTTTTTTCACGCCCCTCCAAAGTAACGTCATCCAATCCCCAGCCTGCAGTTGCGGTTTTGTTATAAATTTCAGTCAGCAGAGAATCTATGTGCTTGCTGACTAAATTGTGGCGGATGGTAATAACGCCGAAAGTCAGCAGCCAGATAAAGCCGACCAGAATCATATTGCCGAGCAGGCGGTAAGGCCACAGCACCGGAGCATATATTTTATTTTCCATCGCACCCATTTTTTTCGCCTATTATCTTAACTTCCCAATCCAAATTTACACCGGTTTGCTTTTTTACCAATTTCCGCACGGTTTCGCCCAAATTTTCTAAATCAGCTGCCGTTGCCGTGCCGTCATTTATCATAAAGTTGCAATGTTTTTCAGCAAATGAAGCGCCGCCGATTTTCAGACCGCAGCCGCCGGAATTTTTAATCAGCTCCCAAGCTCTGCCGCCCGCCGGATTTTTGAAAGTAGAGCCGGCCGTACGCACATTCTGCGGCTGATGTTCAGTCCGGTAAGCAGCATTTTCAGCAATAACCGCCGCAATCTGTTCTTTGGGAGCTTTTGCTGTTTTCAGATACAGCTCCAAAATAATCCAATCTGCCGGAAAATCGCTGTGCCGGTAGCTGAAATGGAAATCTTCCGCCGCCGCTTCAAAAATATTTCCCTTAGCATCCATAACTTTGGCTTTTTGCAGAACCTGCGCAAGCTCGCCGCCGAAACATCCGGCGTTTGAGCGCACCAGCCCGCCGATGCTTCCGGGGATAGAACAGATAAATTCCAAACCGGAAAGCCCATTCTGCAGCAGAATATTTTTCAGCGCCGCATTTTTAAGACCGCTGCCGGCGCACAGAATATTATCCTGCAGTTTCCAGCCGCTGAAAGCCGGAGCTTTTAACTTTATAACCGCGCCTTTCACTCCGCCGTCGCGCACCAATAAATTTGAACCGGAGCCGATGACGAACACAGGCAAATTTGCCGGCTTATGCTGTAAAAAATACTGCAAATCCTCCGCATCGGCCGGAAAAAACATAACTTCTGCCGGACCGCCGACATTAAGCCATGTATACTTTTTCAGCGGCTCCTGAAATTTATATTCGCCTTTAACTTCAGGCAAAGTCTGCAGCAATTCCGTCATCAATATAAATCCTTATCTTCCGAAGCTGTGTTTTTACGCGTGATAGCCAGCAGCATACCTATTTCTATGGCCGTTCCCAGCAGCGATGAACCGCCGTAAGATATAAACGGCAGCGTCATGCCCTTAGTCGGAATAATATGCAGCGATGAGGCCATATTCACAAACGCCTGCAGCCCCAAAGAAGCGGCTAACCCGACTTCAGCATACATTACAAACAAGTTGCTTTCTTTCATAGACTGCTTAAGCGTGCGGATGACAATTACCGAAAACAGTGCAATAATAATCAGGCACAGCCAGACCCCGTATTCTTCGCCGGCAACGGCAAAAACAAAGTCCGTGTGAGCATCCGGAATAGTCAGCTTTACCGTGCCTTCTCCCGGTCCTTTGCCGACCAGATTGCCATTCTGAAAAGCCTGCATGGCTTTATTGATTTGAAAGCTGGTTTCATCGGTGCCGTATAAAAATTGGTCTACGCGCGCTCTGAAGTGCGGATAGGTAAAATACAGTACAAACAAGGCGCAGACGCCGCCGACGCCGGCAACACCAACCAGCATCCACGGCAGCCCCGCCAAAAACAGCTGCAGCACAAAAATAGAGCTGATAAGCAGCGTCATGCCGATATCCGGCTGCAAAAGCAGCAGCGCCACAACCATAAAATAGGAAACAAACGCCCAATGCCAGCCCTTAAAATAATCCAGCTTTTTGCTGCGTTCCAAAAGCCAAGCCGTCCATACGATAAAAATAGGCTTCATCAGCTCTGACGGCTGCAAAGAAAATCCGCATAAATAAATCCAGCGCCGCGCGCCTTTAATTTCTACGCCGAAAAACAAAGTTCCTAGAAGCAAGCCCCACAGCAGCACAAACCCGAATATGGAAATCCGGCGGATGGTCTGCAGGCTGAACAGCGACATGCCCAGAATAATTCCGCTGCCCAGCACCACAAACTGAATCTGCTTGCGCACCAAAGCAAAATCATCAAGCTTTAGTTTGCGGGCAATCGCCGGACTGGCGG
Organism: uncultured Alphaproteobacteria bacterium; assembly: GCA_934271715.1. Classification (GTDB taxonomy): domain Bacteria; phylum Pseudomonadota; class Alphaproteobacteria; order RF32; family CAG-239; genus RUG410. The sequence continues at coordinate 33,093 of CAKQRZ010000010.1, read as the reverse complement.
TAATATCCAGAATCACACCGATAAGCAGCAGGGCAAACGCCACAAACAGCGTGACTTTATCTACAGTCCACAGCCACTTGACTACCGCATTATGACTTTGACGCGAAAAATTTACCATTGCATTTTACCTTATAAAAAAGCCAATGAACCCAGCAGAGCCAGCACAACGGCAGCACCCCAAAAGCTTAAGACAACTTTCTTTTCGGACCAGCCGAGCTGTTCAAAATGATGATGCAGCGGCGCCATGCGGAAAAAACGCTTGCCGGTTCTTTTGAAATAAACCACCTGAATCATTACGGAAACGGTTTCCATAACAAAAACGCCGCCGACAACAGCCAAGAGGATTTCATGCTTAGTCATCACAGCTACAGCGCCCAAAATAGCGCCCAGAGCCAAAGAGCCGGTGTCGCCCATAAATACTTTAGCCTTAGGCTTGTTGAAATATAAAAAGCCGAGGCAGGCGCCGATTAAAGCAGCGCAGACCACGGCAATTTCTCCGCTGCGCGGAATAAAGAACATATTATAGTCAACAGCATTAGGCAAACCGCAGCAATAAGCAACTGCTAAAAACACGGTCAGGGCAATAATCATTAAGCCGGAAGCCAAGCCGTCCAGACCGTCGCTCAAGTTCACAGCGTTTGAAGTGCCGGAAATAACCACTACCGCAAACGGAATGTACAGCCAAGACAAATTGAGGCAAAGCTCCTTAAAATACGGGAAAAACAGCATAGTATTCAAACCGCGCGGAGTAGCGGCGGTAATAATGCTGGCAGCTACTAAAGCGGTTAAAAACTGCAAGAACAGTTTCATGCGGGCGGTCATGGCGTTAGAGTTCTGGCGCTTTACTTTCCAATAATCATCAACGAATCCGGTTGCGCCGTAAACAACCAAAATCAGCAGGCTGACCCAAACAAAGTGATAAGTAATATTGGCAAATAGCAAAATTGCCAGAATGGACGCACCCAAAATCAGCACTCCACCCATTGTCGGCGTACCTTTTTTAGTTTTCAGATGCGACTGAGGCCCGTCCGAACGGATAGGCTGTCCGGTCTTTTGATGTTTATGCAAAAGATTGATAACCGGCAGGCCGCAAAGCAAAACCAAAACCAGCGACAGCGCAAAAGCCATTCCGGCGCGCAGCAAAACCGACCAATCCGTATAAATAAGTGACAGCATTATTATTCTCCCGATTTTTTTGGAACTGTAACGCAAATATATAAAATAAGTCTTAAAAAGAAGATAATTTCTGTTTAAATTTACTATAATTTTACTATAATTTTACTATACTGTCGCTAAAGTCTGCATAAGCAAGAGGAGATTTAAGCATGAACAAGCTGTTTTTATTATCATTTGTTTTAGCCTGCGGCACATCTTTAGCCGCTGCCGCCGCCGATGATTTCGGCGATGAATTTGCAAGCGGAGATTTATTTGCCGACGACAGCTCGCAGCAGAACGAAGCCCCTACCGACAAGCAAAACACCAAAACGCTGTCCAGCTTTATTTCCAGCCGCATTCCGGCTTCATCCGCCAAAAATATTGAAAACGCCGAAAAAGTTTTTTGCTATACCGTAGACTATGCCGCCGCCGACTATAACGGCTACACTATGGACGACTTAGCCATTACCGGCTCCTGCGGAGAACTTTCGCCGGACGGCAGAAATCTCATCAAAGATATGATATTAAACAACAACTTAGTTTTTTCTACCGCCAAAGACGCCTGCAACATCAGCCCTAAGATTATGCTGCGCTATGTTTACGGCATTGACAGCACAGATATTTTAATTTCGGCGCCGTGCCATTCCTTAACATTTTTCCACGGACGCGATATTTCTACCCTAAACGCCGCTCCGGGTAAAAATATTATAGAACAGATTGTCACCACCTATTCTTCTTTGCGCGAAAACTTTTTATCTCCGGCGCTTTTGGGGCAAATGGTCGCCAACGGTCAGGTTTTGACGCAAGACCAAAAAGAAATTGTCCGCAAAATCAACACCGGCGATTCGCTGAAAAAATGGAACAGCAGCACGCCGAGCGCTGAAAGCAGCCCGGCTCAAAGCTCTCAGTCGGCACGAAAAGGCTGGAATAAATTGAAATAAACCGGCTGAATAAAAAAAGCTGTTGATTATTCTTTCGTTTTATTGCTATATGTAAGACAATTTTATATGTATATTTTTATATGTATATAAAGAGTTAAAAAGTTTTGAAAAGAGTTTGAAAAGTGAACAAAGGTTCTAAACTGAAAAATGCAATTCTGTATGCGGCTTCGCTTTATGAAGGTGCTGAAGAGTGCAAAAAGCTAAAAGAAACCCACTCCGATGCAGAAAATCTGCAGGCGGTTATGGCGGCTGACGGCGCCAAGGATTTTGCTTTGCTGAATAACCCGATTTGGCCGCTGCAGGCTAAAACCGATATTGCGGCAGCCATTGCCGATAAGCTGAAATTGAGCAAGCCTACAGCGAATTTATTAAAAATTCTGGTTGAAAACCGCCGGATTGACGAATTGGGCTTGATTTTAGAACAGTTCAAAGAATATTATAACAAAAAGCAAAACATTGCCGATGTTGAGGTGGAAACCGTTACTGAGCTTTCTGCCGCGCAGGATAAAAAATTAAAACAAAAGCTATCTGCTCTTTTTAATAAAGATGTAGCCGTAAATTATCATCTGAATCCGCAGATTTTAGGAGGTCTGATAATAAGATGCGGCACGGTGCTGATTGACAGCTCAGTCAAACACCGTTTAGACAGTTTGGAACAGCTGATGAAAGGGACAAAATAGATGTCTGTACAGGCAAGCGAAATATCTTCAATATTAAAAGAAAAAATCGCCGACTTTGACTTATCTACCGATATGTCTGAAGTGGGAAGAGTTCTTTCGGTGGGTGACGGTATTGCTCACGTTTACGGCTTGGATAAAGTTCAGCTTAATGAAATGGTTGAATTTTCCAACGGCGTAAAAGGCATGGCTCTAAACTTGGAAGAAGACAGCGTCAGCGTGGTGCTGTTTGGTTCTGATGAAGGCATTAAAGAAGGCGATACGGTTAAAAGAACCGATAAAATTGTGAGCGTTCCGGTGGGCAAAGCCCTGCTTGGACGAGTTGTGGATGCTTTGGGCAATCCGATTGACGGCATGGGCAGCATAAAAGCCGAGCAATACAGCAATGCCGAAGTTAAGGCTCCGGGCATTATCCCGAGAAAAAGCGTGCATGAACCTGTACAAACCGGTTTAAAAGCCATTGACTCGCTTATTCCTATCGGACGCGGACAACGCGAGCTGATTATCGGCGACCGCCAAACCGGTAAAACCTCTATCATTGTTGATACCATCATCAACCAAAAACGCACTAACGACATGGCTAAAAACGACAGCGAAAAACTGTTCTGCATTTATGTTGCCGTCGGTCAGAAACGCTCTTCAGTAGCTCAGGTGGTTAAAACTCTGCGCGACTACGGCGCTATGGACTACACCATTGTGGTTGCGGCAACAGCCTCTGAAGCGGCTCCGCTGCAGTTTATCGCACCTTATGCCGGTACAGCTATGGGCGAATATTTCCGCGACAACGGAATGCACGCCGTTATCTTTTATGACGACCTGTCTAAGCAAGCTACGGCCTACCGTCAAATGTCGCTGCTGATTAGACGTCCGCCTGGACGTGAAGCTTACCCAGGCGACGTGTTCTATCTGCACTCTCGTTTGCTGGAACGCGCGGCTAAAATGAATGAAAAATACGGTTCAGGCTCATTGACCGCTATGCCGGTTATTGAGACTCAGGCCGGAGACGTTTCCGCCTATATTCCGACGAACGTGATTTCTATTACAGACGGTCAAATCTTTTTGGAAACAAGTTTGTTCTATCAAGGCGTACGCCCTGCCGTAAACGTTGGTATTTCAGTTTCCCGTGTGGGTTCAGCGGCGCAGATTAAAGCCATGAAGCAAGTTGCCGGTACCATGAAGCTGGACTTGGCGCAATATCGTGAAATGGCTGCATTTGCCCAATTTTCAGCCGATTTGGATAAATCTACCCGCCGCTTGCTGGATAAAGGTTCTAAATTGACCGAATTGCTGAAACAGCCGGTTCATGAGCCGATGGCCACTGAAGAAGAAGTTGCTTCTATTTTCTCAGGCGTACGCGGCTATTTGAGCAAGATTGAAGTGGCAGATATCAAGACCTTTGAACAAGCCAGCTTAAAAGAACTGCGCACCAGCCATCCGGAATATTTGGCAGAAATCCGCGAAAAGAAAATTATTTCTCCGGAACTGGAAACTAAATTAGGCGAATTTTATGAACAATTTGCTGCAGACTTTTTAGCAAAACAAGAAAAGGCGGCATAAATGGCAGGCTTAAAAGAATTACGGACACGCATTGAAGCCATCAAATCCACCCAGAAGATTACTTCTGCGATGAAAATGGTGGCTGCATCGCGCCTGCGCCGGGTTCAGATTCTGGTTGACAAGAATCAGGATTACGCCGAAAATTTACGGCGTTCTGCTTTGCGTGTTTTAACAGAAATAGAGACGGATGAAAAAGAAAAAGGCGTATGCTATCCCCGTCCGGCTCTGTTGCAAAAAAATGCTGACGAACAAAATTATGAGCTTTATGTTTTTTCTTCAGACAGAGGCTTATGCGGTGCTTATAACAGCAATGTGGCAAAAAAAGCCATTGAACGCATAAAAGAACTGCGCCGCCAAAAGAAAAACATCAAAGTTATCTGCATCGGGAAAAAAGCCCACGATGTTTTGAAACGCACTTTCAGCGATTTGGATATGACTTTATCCAACAACCTAAGCAAAGACGCTTCTTATCCTGAAGCGGCAACGCGTTTGGCCAAGCACATTTTAAATCGTTTTCAAAATCATGATTTTGACGTATGCGAATTGATACACGCTCATTTTGAATCGGCTATCAGCCGTACTTTTGAGGCAGAACAAGTTTGCCCGCTGCAGTTAAAGCACAGCAATGAAGTTGTTGAAGACATTAACCGTTCCGGTGAAGCTTTTTATGACTACATGCCTGATAAATCTACAATTTTGGAACAAATTGTTCCGATTATTTTTGAAGATACGGTATTTCAGGTACTGGTTAACTCGGCTGCATCTGAACACGGAGCGCGCATGACCTCTATGGATAATGCCACCCGCAATGCAAAACAAATGATTAGCGACTTGACTTTAAAATATAACAGCCTGCGCCAATCGGCCATCACTACAGAGCTGATTGAAATTATTGCCGGTGCAGATGCCGTTTAAAACAAGGAGATATGAATGACTAAAGAAGAAAAAACCGCAAGCAAAAATGCAGCCCGTAAAAACGGACAAATCTATCAGGTTTTGGGCGCGGTTGTTGACGTAAAATTTGAAAGTGAAGCCGATTTGCCGGATATTTATACGGCATTGGAATGCGATAACCACGGCAAGCGCTTGGTGCTGGAAGTTGAACAGCACTTGGGCGAATGCGTGGTAAGATGTATCGCTTTGGACACTACCGACGGTTTGGTCCGCGGCTTGGAAGTTATCAACACCGGCGAACCGATTAAAGTTCCGGTCGGCCCGGAATTGCTGGGACGCATTATTAACGTAATCGGCGAACCGGTTGACGAACGCGGTCCGATTGCCAGCAAAATGTATAAGCCTATTCACCGTGAAGCTCCGTCTTTTACCGACCAGTCCACCAAAGAAGAAATTTTGGTGACCGGCATTAAAGTTATTGACTTGCTGGAACCATACAGCAAAGGCGGTAAAATCGGTCTGTTCGGCGGCGCCGGCGTAGGCAAAACCGTGCTGATTATGGAATTGATTAACAACATCGCCAAAGGTCACGGCGGCTACTCCGTATTTACCGGTGTGGGCGAACGTACCCGCGAAGGCAATGACTTGTACAATGAAATGACAGAATCCGGCGTTATTGACCTTAAAGGCGACAAATCTAAAACCGTACTGGTTTACGGTCAGATGAACGAACCTCCTGGAGCGCGCGCCCGCGTAGCTTTGACCGGTTTGACTCAGGCTGAATATTTCCGCGACCAAGAACATCAAGACGTGTTGCTGTTTATTGATAACATCTTCCGCTTTACACAGGCAGGTTCAGAAGTTTCGGCGTTGCTGGGACGTATTCCGTCCGCTGTGGGCTATCAGCCGACTTTGGGTACGGATATGGGCGCTATGCAGGAACGTATTACCTCTACTAAAGACGGTTCTATTACTTCTGTACAGGCGGTTTATGTGCCGGCCGATGACTTGACCGACCCGGCTCCGGCTACAACCTTTGCGCACTTGGACGCTACAACCGTGCTGTCTCGTAAAATTTCCGAACAGGCTATTTTCCCGGCTGTTGACCCGCTGGATTCCACCAGCCGCGCGTTAAGTCCTGATATTGTAGGCGAAGAACACTACAATGTTGCCCGCCGTGTGCAGGAAATTTTGCAAAAATATAATTCTCTGCAAGACATTATCGCCATTTTGGGTATGGACGAACTTTCGGAAGAAGACAGAATCGTGGTTTCACGCGCTCGTAAAATTCAGCGTTTCTTGTCGCAGCCGTTCCATGTGGCTGAAGTGTTTACCGGCCTGAAAGGCGTGTTTGTAGAAATGGAAGACACCATTAAAGGCTTTAAGGGGATTTTGGACGGCGAATACGACGACCTGCCGGAAGCAGCCTTTTATATGGTCGGCACCATTGAAGACGCCGTGGCTAAAGCAGAAAAAATGAAAGAGTCTAACTAATGGCTGATATTAGCTTAAAAATATTTACGCCGGAAAGAACGGCGCTCAACAAAAAAGTTTACCGCGTGGTGCTGCCATACGGCAAAATAAATCTGACTTTGATTGATGAACGGGCGCCGACTTCCTTGCTGTTAAATAAAGGTATATTGCAGATTTTGGATACTGAAAACAAAGTTTCTGCTATATATTTTATTGACGGCGGCGTGGTTGATGCGGCAAATAACGTCTGCAAAATTTCTACTCTGCACCTGATTGCAGAATCGGCGATTACCGAAGAAAAAGCAGCTATGCTTAAAGAAAGCGAACCGCAAAATGCTGAGTTTTATCAGATGATTATAGACTATTTCAAAACCAAAGAAAAATAAAAAAGTTAAAACTTGACAACAAGCAGCACCTTTTGAGCCGAAAGCTTAAAAGGTGTTTCTTTATTGCCGAATCTAAAAGCACAAAAAAAGACTCGTCTTTTCAGAATCTGAATCCGCATAAAAAAATAAAAATATCAGCAAAATCATAATATTAGCAAAGACCCAACAAAATCCTCTGCTCTGATGTAAAATTTAAGCGGCTGTAAAATCAGAACATGCAGAAAAAATATGCAATCATCTAACTCTATGAATCTTGTATATAAAAATAAAAAGATGTGCATAAGATAAAAATACTATATCTAGTCTATTTACTTTTTATTAACACTATATGTAGTACAAAAAGTTATAAACAAAATGATTTAAGGAGACATAAAATGGCTGTAATTAAAATTGAAGATATTGCTTTAAGCGACGCAGAAAGACAACCTTGCGAAATTTGGACCCGCGTTATGGGCTATCATCGTCCGGTTTCTGAATTTAACCGCGGCAAAAAGTCTGAATACTATTCCCGCAAATGCTTCTGTGAGGAAAAAGCTGTTTCGCACCTGATTGCGGATGATGCTTGCGCCTGCGCTGCTGAATAAGAATAATAAAACAAACAAATTTAAGGTCTTAAACATATTTTAAGGCCTTTTTTGTTATAATTTTTAAAATTTGACAAAAATATTATAGACAAATCTGCTTTTATTTGCTAAAATTAAAGAAAAAATATATATGTATAGAGGTGTGCGATGCCGTTAGGAGAAAGAGCTGTAACTGTTGATTATCTGGCCAAAGAGGGCAGAGTTGAGCCAAACCCGTTTCTGCAGAAAAAAGAGGCAGACCGAGCTTATAAGGCTCAGCAAAACATGGCAGAAAGCAAAGAGAATTTTTCTTTTTACACTTCCGGTCAAAAGAATCGTGAAATTTCATACTCTTATGCTTTGTCGCAGCTTTACAGCAATATGCAGTATTTTATTGACAATGTGCAAGAAAGCAAAGACGCCTCTGAATCTGAAACAAAGACTAAAAGCTTGCTCAGGATGTCGGCCGCTCAGCAGAAAAAGCTGATACAAGATATTTATCCGCAGGTTTTAGCCAGCGAATATCCGGCCTCTCACGCCACTTTTTCTAAATATAAGATAGATGTTAAAACTCCGGGCGAGCCTAAAAAACTGGAACTCAATGAAGAACAATTCGCCGCTTTGAAAAAACTGTCTAAAGACATTCATGAGCTTGCTGATTTATCGGAAATATACTATACAAAAAGCAAGGATGAACATGAAAAATTGGAAAGCCACGGCATTTATGACCGAGACCAGAAAAAACTGGATGCCCGTCAGCTGAAATCCGTGCTTCCTAATTTAGAAAAACTGAGTTCAACTCTAACTCAAAAAACAGAAGGAAAAATTGTTCGTCAAGACAATTCCGAAATTATGGAAACTCTGCGCCGCTCTATCGGTAAATATCTGATTAGAGACGACCGCAACGCGGCTATCAATATTGACCGTCAAAAAGCAGAACAGGATATTGCCAACCGGCTCTCTCCTTACGGCATGCAGCTGGTTGTCCGCAAGGTCAAAAAGCAAACTCCGGAAGAAGAGCTGATTACCCAAACCAAAACCAGCGTGCTGCGCGCCGCTTGGGACGGTTATATTGCCCAGCCGAAAAGCCCGCGCGCTTGCTCCGAAACTTTGAAAGAGCTGATAAATATGCGCGGAAAGGAAGAATTTAACAAACTTCCGACTACGGATGCCGAAAAATATGACTTATCGCAAAGCAAGGTTTGGGAAGTTTGTCAGGAAATGCCTGTATTCAAAAAGATAGAGGGCGAACTGCAAAAAGCTTTGTCGCAGATTCACTTTCCGGCCGAAAAGCTGAATGACCTGACTTATCAGGATGTGGCTTGGATGGTTAACGCCTACCATACTCCGGATGCTCAGGAAGTGAAGGAAAGACAAGAAAACGGGCTGAGCGACATTAACGGGTTTATGCTGAAATCAAGCGGCAAAAAGAACTATTACAAACATTTTGCCAATGAGCATGAAAAAGACTTGCGCGCGCTTTTGGCTAAACAAGACTATGACAAAGAGTTTATCAATGACGCCGTTAAAAAGATGAAAGCCGGCAAGACCGTAACCGATAAAGACGGCAACGAACTTTTTAACGCTCATCACAACTTTCCGATTAACGACCCTAACTATTTTGAAGAAACCCATCCTAAGCTGAAATGGACGGACATGAACGATTATGACAACATCGTTACAATGGATAAAGATGTTCATAAATCGTTGCACTGCACCGAAAATAATGTGACCGGCAACGGCTATATTACTGAAGATGCCGGAGAATCTAATCGTACTATTTTTACAGACAGTAAAACCGGCGAACAGTTTTATTACCTTATACAGGTAGATGATGGCATTAAAGCCGTAACTGGTTTTAATAATGAAATCATTTATGACAGGAAATATCTGCAAAGCCATATTTTTGAAAATGGAGTGATTGTTTCCCTGGACGCAACCAGCCGAGAAATTAAAAAAGCCGAGCAGGAACAGGCCGAAAAAATGTCGGAATATCAAAAAGCCCTGCAGCACGCTAAAGAGCGCAAAGCCGATTTAGAAAACCGAAAATCCGATGGTTTCAAAAGCGTAAAACCTGATGTTTATGAAAAATCCGCTGAGAAAAATCCGAAAAAAGAACGCGTCGTTGGACGTCCTAACTATAAAGGATTGGGAAACTATGGCGCTTCTTCTCCGCTGGGCAACCGCCGCGGTCGCACAAAATAATTTTTTCAAGATATTTGCATTTGAAAAATTCATTTCCTATATCTTTTTATAGATAAAGGAGTGTGAATAAATATGAATATGGAAAAACTTACAGACCGCAGCCAAGGGTTCTTGCAAAGCGCCCAAAGCTTGGCTTTGCGCAACAACAACCAATTTATTACTCCGGCTCACTTGCTGAAAGTTATGCTGGATGATAAAAACGGAGTTGCCTCAAACCTGCTGAGCCAAGCCGGTGCTAATCCGGATTTGCTGCGTGAAGAAGTAGCTGAGGAACTCAATAAATTGCCACAGGTAGAGGGGCAGAATGTTGAGGTTTCCTGCTCTAAAGACTTTTTGAAAATGCTTGATACGGCCGAGCAAATCGCCGAAAAAGCCAAAGACAGCTATGTAACGGTTGAGCGTTTGCTGCAGGCGCTTTTAATACAGAAAAATTACGGTGTTGATGTGCATAAGCTCAACGAAGCCATCAACAATATGCGTCAAGGGCGCACTGCAGATTCTGCTTCTGCTGAAGACAGTTTTGACGCTTTAAAGAAATATGCCATTGACTTTACGCAGCTGGCAGCGCAGGGCAAGCTGGATCCGGTAATCGGGCGTGATGAAGAAATCCGCCGCACGATTCAGGTATTGTCGCGCCGCACCAAAAACAACCCGATTTTAATCGGCGAGCCGGGCGTGGGTAAAACTGCTATTGTAGAGGGTTTGGCTCAGCGTATTATCAACGGCGACGTGCCGGACAGTTTGGCGCACAAACGCCTGATGTCGCTGGATATGGGCGCGCTGATTGCCGGTGCTAAATTCCGCGGCGAATTTGAAGAGCGTCTGAAAGCTATCCTAAAAGAAGTTTCGGCCGCCGAGGGGCAAGTCATTTTGTTTATTGATGAAATGCACACCGTGGTCGGCGCTGGAGCCAGCGAGGGTTCTATGGACGCTTCAAACCTGCTTAAACCGGCTTTGGCGCGCGGCGAGCTGCATTGTATCGGCGCCACTACGCTGAAAGAGTACCAAAAATACATTGAAAAAGACGCCGCTTTTGCCCGCCGTTTTCAACCGGTGTATGTCGGCGAAACGCATGTTGAAGAAACGATTTCTATTCTGCGCGGCATTAAAGAAAAATATGAACTGCATCACGGCGTGCGTATTTCCGACGCGGCTTTGGTGGCAGCTGCAACCATGTCCGACCGCTATATTACCGACCGTTTTCTGCCGGATAAAGCCATAGATTTGGTTGATGAAGCCGCCAGCAAGCTCAAAATGGCTTTAGATTCTAAACCGGAAGAGCTGGACGAGATTGACCGTAAGCTGATTCAATATAAAATTGAACGCGAAGCCCTGAAAAAGGAAACTGACGACAATTCTAAAGAGCGTCTGGCTAAACTGGAACAGGAAATCGCCGTTTTGGAAAAAGAATCGGCGGAAAAATCCGAAGCTTGGAAAGCCCGCAAAAGCTCCAGCATGGAAGCCAACCGCCTGCGCGAACGTTTGGATCAAGCCCGCATTGAAGCCGACAAAGCCCTGCGCGCCGGTTTATATGAAAAAGCCGGTGAGCTGCAATATAAGGAAATTCCGGACTTGGAACGCAAACTGAAAGAGCTGAGCGCCTATAACCAAACTCAGCAAACCGTGGAAACCGTTACGCCGGATATGATTGCCTCGGTGGTTTCTAAATGGACAGGTATTCCGGTAGATAAACTGGTTGGCAGCGAGCGCGAAAAACTGCTGAATCTGGAAAAGAATCTGGCTCTGCGCGTCGTCGGGCAAGACACAGCTTTGAAAGCTGTCGCCAACGCGGTGCGCCGTTCCCGTTCCGGCTTAAAAGACCCGAACCGTCCGATTGGCTCGTTTTTATTCCTTGGTCCGACCGGCGTGGGTAAAACCGAACTGGCAAAGGCTTTAGCAGAGTTTCTGTTTGATGAAGAGGCCGCCTATGTGCGTATAGATATGTCTGAGTATATGGAAAAGCATTCGGTCGCCCGTTTAATCGGTGCGCCTCCGGGATATGTCGGCTATGACGAGGGCGGTGTTTTAACCGAAGCCGTCCGCCGCCGTCCATATCAGGTTATTTTGTTTGATGAGGTAGAAAAAGCGCACCCGGATGTGTTCAACCTTTTGCTGCAAGTGCTTGATGAAGGACACTTGACTGATGGTAAAGGCCGCATGGTGGACTTTAAAAACACGTTCATTATTTTGACTTCTAATCTGGTTACCGGAAGCGAAGGCGACTTAATGACCAAGTTGAAAAGTTTCTTTAAGCCGGAATTTTTGAACCGTCTTGACGAAATTATAACCTTTAATCCGCTGCGCAAGGAGGATATTCGTAAAATTGTGGATATTCAAATTAAGCGATTGCAAAAACGTTTGACAGACAGACATATTGACCTGCAAATTGATGACAAAGCTAAAGATTGGCTGGCTGAAAACGGCTACAATGAAGAATTTGGCGCCCGTCCGCTGAAACGCTTGATTGTGCAGGAAGTGGAAAATCCGCTTTCGGTTCTGCTGCTTGACGGTGCGGTGCCGGATAACTCAACGGTTTCTATTACTACCGGCGCTGACGGTTTGGAACTGAAACCGGAAACAAAACACTAAATCTGCTTTGGATTTTTAACTGCAGCCTGCCTGATTTTCTCAGACAGGCTGTATTTTTATCCACGCCGCCCTCCCCGATTATTGACTTTTTACACTTTTTCGGCTATTGCTGAGATAAGTTTTTAAGGAGAACAAATGGTAAAATTTATCTCAGCACCGGAAGCTGCGCAGTTTTTCAAAAACAATCAAAGCGTTATGATTGGCGGATTTTTAAAATGCGGTTCGCCGACCGCGGTGATTGACGAACTGCTGAAAACTCCGGTTTGCGATTTAACTTTAATCGGCAACGATACTTCTATGCCGGATTCCGACCGAGGAAAACTGGTTTTGGCGCATAAAATCAAAAAAGCGATTGTTTCGCATATCGGCACCAATCCCGAAACCGTGGCGCAGATGAACGCTGGAACCATGGAAGTTGAACTTGCCCCGCAAGGCTCGCTGGCCGAACGCATCCGCGCCGCCGGAGCCGGACTTGGCGGAATTCTGACTCCGACCGGAATCGGTACCGATGTGGCAAAAGGCAAGCAAATTATCAATGTAGACGGCAAAGACTATATTTTAGAAAAGCCGCTGCGCGCCAATATTGCCCTGATTTATGCTACTAACGCCGACAAGTTCGGCAACCTTTCCTATTTTGGCTCCACCCGCAATTTTAATGTAGTTATGGCCAGCGCGGCCGACATTGTGATTGCCGAGGTTGACTATCTGCATAACGAGCCGCTTGACCCCAACAATGTGATTGTTCCGGGGATTATGGTGGATTATATTGTGGCAAAGGAAAATGTAAAATGACGCTGACAAAAGATGAAATGCAGGAAGTAATCGCCAAACGCGTGGCGCAGGAATTTCATAACAATGATGTGATTACTTTGGGTATCGGTCTGCCGACAAAAGCCGTAACCTATTTGCCGGACGATGTGGAAGTGATTGTACAGTCTGAAAACGGCGTGCTGGGCGTCGGCACTTATCCGCATGAATCGGTTAAAGACGAGCGCATTACCAACGCCGGCGGCGTCGGCGTTACCATCAATCCGGGCGGCTGCTTTATTGACAGTCTGACTTCTTTCGGGCTGATGCGCGGCGGACACATAGACATTACAGTTTTGGGCGCTTTGCAGGTAGACCAAGAGGGCAACCTCGCCAACTGGTGCATTCCCGGAAAATTCACTCCCGGAATGGGCGGCGCTATGGACTTGGTAGTCGGCACTAAAAAGCTGATTATTGCCATGGAGCATACTTCTAAAGGTATGCCGAAAATCTTAAAAAAATGCACCCTGCCCCTGACGGCAGCGCATAAAGTAAATCTTATCATCACGGAAAAAGGCGTGTTTGAAGTAACTCCGCAAGGCTTGCTATTGCGCGAAATCAGCCCTTATTCCTCGCTGGAAGACATCAAAAACACAACAGAGGCAGATTTTACTTTAGCGCTGAATAAAGTCAACAAATCGGCAAATTAAAAATAAAACACCAAAGCGCAGTAACTATGCTTGGCACAAACAGAACAAGCCTCCTGCGCCTCTGCCGGTGTTACGTCTTTAAGGCATTTTTTACCGCCTCCGCAATATGAACTGCCATAAAAATTATAATTGGCGCCGTACATCCAAACATTTAGCATTATAGAATGCAAAGGCAAAGCCGCTTACTATTTGCAAATTTTTTCGTATAAATCTATCCAATCAGGATTCATATCTCTTATAAGTGATAATTTATAAGCACGGCCAGCATGCTTAATTTTCTTTTCACGTTCAATAGCTGTTAGAGCGTCCTCATAAATTTCATAATAAACTAACATATGTATATGATACCGTTTAGAAAATAATCAATTCATTTCTGTGTTCATAGGCTCGGCGAATTAAATTATTTGTCACACCTGAATATAATGTTCCATTTCTTTTACTAGCTATAATATATACATACATTGTTTTCATAATGTAAAATATTATTATATTTTCATATAAAAATCAATCCAATATTAAAAAACAAACCATAGTATCAATAATAAGCGTTGCATAAAGCAACAAAGTCATGGATTCTCCGCCCTGGTACTTCCTGTAGGGAGTACCGGCGAAGAATGACAATGAGAATACGGAGGAACAAGCGGTAATCAAATCACATAAATTTAACAATGATATAGTTAAAAAAGCAACACTAAAAAGAACGAGGGAGGCTTATCCTCCCTCTGAACCACAGCTACGAATAGCATGCGGACTTTATGAATTATATATAACAGTTATTTATAATTTAGTCAATATTATTTTTGATATCGGCCGATATTTCTGTAAAAATTCAAAAGGCGGGGATAAATCCACCCCGCCTTTCAACATTAAATCAACTCATATATATGCACACGGCATTAGCTTTCCTGTTGCAGGATCTCGTTTACTACCATTACATATACATTTTAAGCAATTAGGGTTTCCTTTTTGTTTTAGATATCCTGTTATAGGTCGGACATCACAATTTAATTTAGCATTAGATTGACCATACCAATAACCTGGTTTACAAGCCGGATAACATACAGTGCAAGTTCCACCACAGCCATCACTTTCTGTCTTACTACCATATTGACAATTTGTCTCACTGGTACAAGTTGGAGTGCATTTTTCTTTTTCCTTATCTACAAACTTGATTTTATAATCATTTGTTTCATAAGTTTTGCCTGCAAGACCGGTTACAGGTAAGCCTGTTTGAACAGTTTTATTATTTATCATAAGCGACATATCGGAAGCATTTGATGCAAACTCTCTGCCGTTATCACTGTCATCGCCTCTGCAATCACCGTAAACATCACAATCACTGCTCTCCCAATACCGACTACTATAAGTTACCCAATTACCTTGAGTTACAGTCAACGGATAATTGATTCCATTATCTCCATCACCATCTATAATTAACTTAACAGTATAGCTTTTACCGTCAGACGCAGAGTTTGTGAATTTAAGAGAAGACGATTCACTACCGCTTGCCCCGCCACCGCCAGTATTACTGTTACCATCATATTCCAATGTAATAGTAATTGTAGGTTTGATAACCTGCGGTGCCTCACTCCAATGATAGCGATACCCATCAATTACCTTGTTATCCCAATCAGGTTTTCCTGTATCTTTGTAATTGATATAGAATTGGATATTGTTGGCTGCTACATTGTTATATTCCATTTTATCACATCTATCTTTCTCCCCGATAGTTTCTCCAGGATTTAAAGAGGCCTGCATCTGACAACCACTCGAACTGCTTGAAGTACCATTATCTTCATTTCTCTCATCATAGTATACATCAACGCTTAATGAAATTACCAAAACGGTGTGAACCGGCTCGCTGGCTTTCAGATAATAGTAACCAAGTCCGTTTTCCTCATATTTCACGGCAGTAATATAAATATCTCTGATTTCAGTAGGTTTAGAACATAAACCGCAAATATCTTCACCGTCATAACGACCATTTGTGCTATATACTTCACCAACTTTACAATCAGCTTCTGTAACACCAGGACCATAAGGCGCATCACAGTTTGATGCTATACATAAACCGCAAATTTTTCCATTTAAGGTTCCGTTACTTTCAAAATCATAGCCTTTTTCACCTGTAGGGCCGCAATCATTCACACTTTGATATTTAGTAGAGTAATCTGCCGGACAGCTTGGAGGCAATATGCATTTTCCGCCGGAATAGGTGTAGCCGGATTTGCATTTATAGCGTGTGCCTTTATTACAACCGAGGTCGCATTTTTCAGAGTTCCCTGGGTCTGAAGTGTATGGATATGAGCTGCAATCTTTAGGAGTGCATGGTGTTGTACAATTTTTGTTTTCATCCAATACTTGACCGGGAGCGCAGCAGTTGCCATTGCCATCGGTTTCCACGTTGCTCGGACAGACACATTGCTTAAGCGTTGGACTCCATTGTTTGCCTCCAGAACAAGGATGCTCACATTTTCCGCCTGCACAACACTTTCCGTCATCCTTATCATATTTTGTGCCGTCGGTGCAGCAAACGTTGTATTTATCATACCATGTCGTATTATTTACAGTCTTACATTTATAAAATGTTCCGCCGGATGTCTTGACACAAGAATCGCTGCAATCCCAGCAGGCATTATTATATTTTGCGTTATATTCTTTTTCAGTTATATCGTACCCGACACAATATTCGGGTGTTGATTCGCCGCCGGATGGGCCGGCGCCGATTTTGCCGGTGCTGCATTCGCCGGACGGCAAAAAGCAGGTCGCACTCTGCGCCGGTGTTGCGCTGAAACACGTCCCTGCTATCACTGCTGCTAGAGCATATAACCAGCCCCTCGCAGCTTTTTGATAGTTTTTACTCATCGTAAAGCCTCCTTTAATAAATTATAACCAATCACTCCAGACTCTGTGCGAGTCGGACTTCTCCCCCATTATTAGTTTACGTTAAACTTTGAAAATATGCAATATTTAAATCAAATTTGCCGTTATTTGTCACAATTATGTAATATTTAAAATGACAAAAAAAGGATTCTCCGTTTTTTAACAGAGAATCCTTAAATATATAAGATATTATATTATTTTACCGCTTTAATATCTACTTCCGCCGAAACAGGCTGCTGAATGATTTCCGGCTGCATATGGTGCATATCTTTGTGATGACGCTTAAATTCTTTTTTCATCTTTTTGTAAGAACCATCTTTTTTACAGCCGCATTTTTTATTGCAATTACAGCCATTCATCAATTTTTCAGGATTTTGAGCCTCTCCGGTGTTGATAATGATTACATTGCCGCCCTGAGCGTCAGAATATGCCGGGAACGGCAAAGCCGGAATAGGCGCCATTTGCATAGGCATCGGGCGAGGCCGGCTCATCGGGCAGCGAAAACCGCATTGCAATAAAGCGTGGAAACCCATACCGGCTAAAAAGATAACCAAAACACATAAAATTTTGACAATCATTTTCTTGCGGCAGCAACAACCTCCGCAACAGCAAGAACATTCTTTGCCGTCTTGGCAGCCGCAGCCGCAGTTTTTGTCACAGCAGCAGCATTTTTCTTCTTTTACCTCAGCTTTTGATGCTTCTGATTTTTCTTTTTTATCCATAATACCCTCCTTTGCGGATTAAAAAGTTATTTTTCTGATTAAAATATAAGATGAGCCGTTATAAATGTAAAGAGTTTGTAAAATTTTTTTGATGAGTGCAGTTTTATATTACAACAAACGGCAGGATTGCTCCCACCGTTCGCATTTTCTAGCCCTTACGGATTAGAAAATATATTTTGAGTTTTTTGATAACTACGATTATTTTAATTATCACGCTCTTTTCTCCTCTAAAAAAGAAGAAGAGCTAAACCCAAACCTATTAACTTGACAAACACGTAAAAAAAGGCTATATTTAACTACAGAGATGAGTTAAAAACAGGGTTTAACCTTTCTTGAAGTTAAAACAACGTCCAGCGTTCCAGCGCCGGACGTTATTGTTTATATCTGATAGTATTTTACTTGTCAATGACGGTATGGATTTCTTGATGAGTGCAAATGTTTAGGCGAATAAATTTGACAATAAAATAATTATCATATATATACAAAAATAGTCCGGTAGACTAGACCGGACAAATTTCTTAACCATAAGAACAAAGTTAAACCGTTCTTAACTTTATTCTAGAGTTAAGATAGCATGTATTTTTATGAATGTCAATAGTTTGTAAAAATATGTGTACGAGTTTGGCTTTGTTCTTAGTTTTTTAAAGGAACAAACTAATGATAATTAAATTGATTATTGTTATTCGCAAACTCAAAATATATTTTGTAGTTCGTAAGGGCTAAAAATATTGGAACGGCGGGAGAAATTCCGCCGTTTTGTATTCTGTATTTTTTATTATAAATACCGCTCGCCAACAAGTAGCAATAGAACAAAGAAGCGTTGCCTTTGGCAGCAAGGTCATGGATACTCGTCTGCCACAGCCTGCGGGGTGCGGCAACAAGTATGACGTTTCGGGTTTAGTGCTGGAAACGGAACTTCAGAGTTTTTCCAGCAACCGACACAAGCTTGCGGAAACTCGGATAATGAGGCTAATACGCATTAACTTTTTGTGCTTGTGTACATAATAGTACACAAGCACAAAAAGTTAAAAGTAGTAGACCATTAGCCGAGTTTCCCTATTACCCGCCGTAGCCAAGATAACGGCGTATTCTACTCAGTCCCTTACAAGGGAATACTAATGAGAACTCTCAAACCTCCTAAGTCGCTGTCTCCCAGAGTAATGGTGCCGCCGTGCGAAACAACCACATCTTTGGCAATTGCCAAACCTAAGCCGACGCCGCCGGTCTCTTTGTTGCGCGAACCCTCAACCCGATAAAACGCCTTAAATACATCATCGCGCTTATCGGCAGGAATCCCCGGACCGTCATCGTCTACAGACAATTCCAAGCGCTTGTCGTCGCTTTCCAGCTTTACGGCTATAGTTTTGCCGTAATGAAAAGCATTTTCAATCACATTTGTAAAGGCGCGGCGCAGAGCCTGTTCACGGCCTTGAATAGCGCTGACGTCATAGTTGGTGGAATAGCGGATCATGGCGTTAGAATTTTTGCGGTATTTGTTGATAATGCTGGAAATCATCTCATTAACATCAACAAAAGACGACTTTTCTCCGCCCTCGCCGCTGACATATGACAGATAGCCGTCCAGCATTTTTTCCATTTCATTGATATCCTGCACAAACTCCTGATTTTCTTTAGAATCCGGCAGCATTGCCATTTGCAGCTTCATGCGGGTGAGCGGAGTACGCAAGTCATGCGAAACACCGGCCAGCATCTGTGTTTTTTCTGAAATCTGACGCATAATGCGCTCTTTCATTTTAGTAAAAGCCAAACCGGCGCGGCGGACTTCTATAGAGCCGAAAGGCTTAAACTTGGTATTGATACCCTTACCGAAATCCTCAGCTGCGGCGGCAAGCTGTGAAATAGAGCGGACTTGCACGCGCAAAAACAGCACAGCTACCACAAACAGCAGCAGAGATGTGCCAATCATCCACAATACAAAACCGAAAATTGAGCTGCTGAAAATATTTTTAACCGAAGTGTTGAAAACATACAAACCTTGCTCGGTATCTACCAAAATATTAAGGCTGGAGCGATGCTTGCCCAAAAATATCTCGGTATTCGCCATAGGGAACTGCTGATGCAGAGACTCATTCAAAAAGCCGGTAACCAGCGGATTTTCCTTTTTATTTTTACGCCAAACCGAATGCTTGCTTTCATTGTCATAATAGCTGACATCCAAGCCGTAAATAGAAGAAGCCATTTCCTGCACGCGGGAAAAATCCGGATTTTCATCATGCATTTTCATCACAAACGCCATATTTGCTGTCAGGTTATCGGACAGCTTTTTGCCAACCTTGGTCCAGTTGCCGTCCAAAAACGCATAAATTGACACCACCTGCACCACAATAAGCGGTATAAAAATTAGCAGCATGGTGCGGAAAAACAGGCTTCTCGGCAGCAATCTGCGGCGCAGAGCGACTAAAAAACTTTCTACTTTTCTTGGAAATTTGACTCGCATAGTTTTCTCCTATTCTGTTAACAACATATAACCTTTGCCGCGCACCGTCTGCAGATAGCGCGGATTTTTTGAATCGGTTTCTATTTTTTTGCGCAAGCGCGTAATCTGCACATCTATAGAGCGGGAATTCTGCCCGGCTCCCAGCAGCTCTGCCAAACGCTCACGCGTAAAAATCTGTCCGCTTTTGGCGCCTAAAATATTCAAAATAGACTGTTCTACCGGAGTGATATGCACTATTTCTCCGTTTCCGTCCACCAGCTCTTTTTTTTCTAAATCGTACGAAAAAGCCCCGATATTCAGCAGCTGTTTAGCCTGCGCATTATCGGCCGGAACCCGCCGCAGAATATTATTGATACGCAGCACCAATTCCTTAGGTTCAAACGGCTTTGGCAGATAGTCATCAGCCCCTGCCTCCAAACCGGCTATGCGGTCGGCGGTGTCGCCCATGGCGGTCAGAACAATCGCCGGAACATTGTTATCGCGGCGCAGTTTCTGCAAAAACTCAATACCGCTTTCCCCCGGCATCATCACATCCACAATCAGCAGATTAAACTGATATTGCTGTAAAAACATCCGCGCATTTTCGGCATCTTTGGCACCGCTCACGGCAAACCCGTTTTCCTGCAAATAGCGCTGCAGCAGGCTGCGTAAACGCGTGTCATCATCAATTACCAAAATGTGCGGACAGTCTTTTACCATCGCTTGCTCCGAATTATTTTGCAGTTTTAGCCTTTTTAGCCGGAGCTTTCTTTTTGCCAGCGGATTTTTTTACAGAACTTTTTGCCTCACTTTTTTTAGCAGCAGTTTTTTTGGCTGTTTTAACAGCGGCGGCAACCGGCTCTTCAATTACCACGCCTTTAACTTCTTTTACCTTTTTAGCTTCCTCGGCTTTAACATAATCCAAGCTTTTCTGATAGTACTGATAGCCGGTAATAAAGGTCAAAGTTGCAGCAACCCAGAGCAAAAATTCGCCGGTATAGCTCCAGCCGATCCACAAATCTTTAAACAACATCATCGCTAAAGCCGTCATTTGAAAAGCGGTTTTCCATTTAGCCAGCTTGGTTACCGGAAGACCGACATTAACTTCGCGCAAAAATTCACGCAAGCCTGAAACTAAAATTTCACGGCACAAAATCACAAACGCCGGAATTATGGTAATGTTCAAAGAATACATATTCGGCTTTGCTAAAATAACCACCAAAGCCGTCGCTACCAGCAATTTATCGGCAATAGGGTCCAACAAGCGCCCAAAAGCAGAAGTTTCATTCCAAGCTCTGGCTAAATAGCCGTCCAGATAGTCCGTGATAGACGCGGCGACAAACAAAATTCCCGCCAGCATAGCCCACGCATACGATGTAAAATAAATAGACATGAAAATGAGCGGTATAACCACGATTCTGGAAATCGTCAAAATATTAGGTAAATTATACAAGGTATCCCCCATAGAAATAACGTTAAATCTACATTAACATAGACCATTTTTTTTAATTATGGAAGTAGTTATATATCTTTTCCGCTGTTTTTTTACTGATTCCGGCAACTTTCATAATATCCTGCAGACCGGCCTCTTTAATTTGCTCTACCGAACCGAAAAAATTCAGCAGGTCGCGCTTGCGTTTGGCACCAATACCCTCAATTTCATCAATCCGCGACTTATATATTGATTTTGCGCGTTTTTTACGGTGCGTGCCAATGGCAAAGCGGTGCGCTTCATCGCGCAGATTCTGCAGATAAAAAGCAATCGGCGACTGATACGGCAAAGCAAAGCTTTCGCACCCCAAAACATGATAAAATTCTTTTCCGGCATTGCGTTCCGGACCTTTGGAAATGGCGATAATCGTGATACCGCTCAAATCATAGCCGGCCAGCGCCTCATGCACGGCATGCAGCTGCCCCAAGCCGCCGTCCAGCAAAATCACATCAGGGCGGTTTTCCGGCGCCATATGCTCAAAGCGGCGGATTAAAACTTCTTTCATCATGGCAAAATCGTCGTGCGTATTTTCGGTATATTTAATATTGAAAGTGCGGTATGATTTTTTATCAAAGCCCTCCGGCGTGGCCACTACCATAGCACCAACGGCAAAGCTGCCCTGATTGTGCGAGTTATCATAAATTTCTATGCGCTGCGGCAAACGAGGCAAATCAAAATAACGCTGCATTTCATAAAGATTAGATTCAACGGTTGCCGTTTCGGCCAACTTGCGCTCTATCGCCGCTTTGGCGTTTTCTCTGGCTCGCTCAATCAGCTTAGCCTTGTTGCCTTTTTGATAATAACTGATAGCACAGCCCAAGGCTTTTTCTAAAAATTCCGTATTTTCCAAAGGTTCGGAAATCAATATTTCTTTCGGTGCGGCATGTTCGGCGTAAAATGTGCTTAAAAAGCCCTCCAAAATCTCAGCTTCCGACATCTCCGCCGCTTGTTTTGGAAAATACGGAATATTGCCGCAGTTCTGCCCTGCCCGCACAAAAAACACCTGAATGCAGACCATATTTTTATATTTAACCGCCGCCACCGCGTCAACCGACTGAATATTGGCATATTCAACATTCGCCCCGCCCTGAATACTGCTCAAAGCGCGGATTCTGTCACGCAGAACAATCGCCAGTTCGTAGTTCATTTCATCGCTGGCTTTCTGCATCTGCGCCGAAAGCTCATCTTTCAGCGCCGTATCTTTGCCCTCCAAGAACGCCACCACTTCATTAACCAGCTGCCGATATTCTTCTTTGCTGATTTTGCCCACGCACGGCGCGCTGCAGCGCTTGATTTGATACAGCATGCACGGGCGCTCGCGGTTATTGAAAACACTATCGCGGCAGGAGCGCAGATGAAAGGCTTTCTGCACTAAATCCATCACATTATTAACGGCCGAAGCGCTGGCAAACGGACCGAAATATTTGCACCGGTCACGGCGGGCGCCGCGGCTTTTGCGCAAAGCAGGAAACTCGTCCTGCAGATTTATCATCAAATGCGGAAAAGTTTTATCATCTTTCAGCAAGATATTATATTTAGGCTCAAGCTTTTTGATTAAATCATTTTCCATCAGCAAAGCTTTCGCCTCATTTTCCACAATAATAAATTCCATGCGGTCTACCTCGGAAACCATACGTTTTATGTGGTCGGGCAGCTTGTCAAAATGCGTGTAGGCGACAATTCTTTTTTTAATGCTTTTAGCTTTACCCACATACAAAACTTTGCCGTTTTTATCCAGCATACGATAAACTCCGGGATTAACCGGAGCAATTTTGACATTGTTTTTTATAACTTCTATACCATGCTTAATATCAGGCATTTAAGCTCCTATCAAAACTTTTGCCGCCGCTCTCGCCTCGTCGGTAATATGTTCACCCGAAAGCATTCGCGCCACTTCTTCCGTTTTTTCCGCAGCTGATAATTCGCGCAAAGAAGTTGTTGTCACATTATCAACTGTTGTTTTTTCCACCTTATAATGATATTTGCTCTGCGCCGCCACCTGCGGAGAGTGCGTAACCACCAAAACCTGCACCTGCTCGCCGAGCTTAGCCAGTTTTTCGCCAACCGCCTGAGCCGTTGCTCCGCCGATACCGGTATCAACCTCGTCAAAAATCATGGTTTCAACCTGCGAGCTTTGCGCTAAATTAACCTTTAGAGCCAGCATAAAGCGCGCCAGCTCGCCGCCGGAAGCAATTTTGCTGATTGAACCATACGGCGTATTCGGATTGGTGGAAACCATAAAGCAAACTTCATCGCGTCCATTTTCGTTCCAGAGATTTTCCGGCTTAGTGGAAATCTGCGTCATAAAACGGGCTTTTCCCATTTTCAAATCCGGCAGTTCGGCTTGGATTTTTCCGTCCAGACGCAGCGCTGCCGCCAAACGGGCTTGGCTGACCTCCGTTGCTTTTTTAACATAGTCCTTATAGGCCGCTTCTTCAAGTTTACACAGGCTTTCAATATTTTCTTCGCCGCGGGTCAAATTCTGCAGACTGTCTTCCATCTGTGCCCACACCTGCGGCAATTCTTCTACTGTAGTGTTATGCTTGCGCGCCAAGGCCTTTAAGGCAAACAAGCGCTCTTCCACCGCGTCCAGCTCATTTTGGTTCAGGCTGACCTCGTTAGAAGCCGTTTCAATTTCTTCGCTTGCTTCATCGGCATTTACCAGCGCCGTATCCAGCAAAGCATAAATATTGTCAAATTTGCCGTTCAGCAAAGCATTTACCCGGGAGATTGCCGCTTGTGCCTGACGCAGCGAACTTTGCACACCGCCCTGCACCATTGCTTTGTAAGCCGTATCTAAATTTTCTAAAATTTTTTCGGCATTCATCATTTGCCGGCGCTTTTCTTCCAGCTCTTCGGGCTCATTTTCCCGCGGCTGCATTTTTTGGAACTCATCCACCCAATGCCGTAGATTTTCTTCATCGGCTTTGGCTTGGGCAATTTTAGCCTCGGCATTAACACGGTCGTCCTTGGCTTTTTTATATACAGCAAAAGCCGCTTTCATCGCGGCGATTTTTTCGGGATAAGCGCCGTAATTATCCAGCACGCTTAAATGTGTTGCCGGATTAAGCAGCCCTTGATTATCAAACTGTCCGTGAATTTCCACTAAATAACCGCCGATTTCTTTTAAGAGTTTTTGCGTAATCGGCTGGTCGTTAAAAAATATTTTACCCTTGCCGTCTTGGTTCAGCGTGCGTTTGATGATGATTTCATGGTCAAAATCAAAATCATATTCCGCGCATAGCGCTGCCAATTCGCCTTTTTTATCGGCAATTTCAAAACTGCCGCAGACCGAAAGCTTGTCGCAGCCGCTGCGAATCATTCCGACTTCGGCGCGCTTGCCCAGCAGCAACCCGACCGAATCAAGCAAAATAGACTTGCCGGCGCCGGTTTCACCGCTCAAAACACTAAAACCGTTTTGGAAGTCTAAGTCCAATTTATCAATCAAAACAACATTTCTAATTGATAAAGATTTTAACATTATTTTTTACCTTTCCGGTTGCTGCTGATAATATCCCCAACCTGAGCTTTTTGCGAAACTTTAACACTATTTACCGGCTCTTTTTCTTCGGTTTTCACCATTTCAGTTTGAGGCTGTTCTTTTTCCACCTCAACGGCAATTTCCTCTACAGCAACATCCGGCTGTTCGTCAGATTTGAACCAACTAAACCAACTGCTTGAAGTATCATCTTCCTCTCTTTGAGGCTGTTCGTTGGATTTGAACCAACTAAACCAGCTGTTTGAAGTTTCTTCTTTTACTTCTTCAGCTTCTTTTTTCGGAGTTTCTGCTTTGACTTCCGGCTGCTCATCAGATTTAAACCAGCTGAACCAGCTGCTTGAAGTTTCCTCTTTGGCTTCTTCCGCAGCTTTCGGAGCTTCTGTCTTTACTTCTTCCGGCTGCTCGTCAGATTTTAACCAGCTGAACCAGCTGCCTGAAGTTTCCTCTTTGGCTTCTTCCG
This sequence comes from uncultured Alphaproteobacteria bacterium, assembly GCA_934271715.1. GTDB lineage: Bacteria > Pseudomonadota > Alphaproteobacteria > RF32 > CAG-239 > RUG410. The sequence continues at coordinate 7,703 of CAKQRZ010000010.1, read as the reverse complement.
CAGCTTTCGGTGCTTCTGTCTTTACTTCTTCCGGCTGCTCGTCAGATTTTAACCAGCTGAACCAGCTGCCTGAAGTTTCCTCTTTGGCTTCTTCTACAGCTTTCGGGGCTTCTGCCTTTACTTCTTCCGGCTGTTCGTCAGATTTGAACCAACTAAACCAGCTGCCTGAAGTTTCCTCTTTGACCTCTTCCGCAGCTTTCGGAGTTTCTGCTTTTTTCACCGGAGCTTTGTTGATTTTTTCCATAACTTTAGAGGCCTTTGCCGTCCAGATGCCATCCGGATAATTGTTATGTAAAATTTTATAGTATCCGGCAGCATATTTATTCAAACCCAAAATGCCATAAATTTCTACCTGACGATATAAAGCTTCTTCTATTTGAACTGTGGTCTGATAATTTTCCAACACAACATTAAAACGATTCAAGGCTGATAAATAATTACCATTATTCAAATAATAGCGTCCGATAATCATCTCTTGTCCGGCTTTATAATCTTCTGTCAGATTAACTTTCTTACGGGCATCGGCGGCATATTCACTATTTGGAAACAGCATAATCAGACGATTAAACGCTTCTTCGGCTTTTTCTGTGTCAGCCTGGTCTTTATCGGCAGAAGAAATTTGATTATAGTAGCACATACCTTTCAGATAATACGCATACGCAACATCCTTATTGCCGGGATGATACTTTATAAAACGGTCAAGCGCCAAAACTGCATCATCGTAATCTTCATTTTTATAATAAGCATAGGCCCCCATCAGCTTGGCCTTTACCGCCCATTGCGAATAAGGATGTTCTATTTCCACCTGTTCAAATTCTTCGGCGGCTTTTTTATATTTTGTTTTTTGTAAATCATCAAAAGCGTTGTTATACAAATTTTCCACCGGCAAATCTGACGGCGCCTTATCGGCAGCGCATCCCGTCAACAATAAAGCAGCCAGCACGCCATAAAATTTTTTCATATTTTTATTCCTCAACTATTTGATAATTATCTGGTTCGGAAAACAATTTTTTCAATATTTCATTATTATGAAAATGTCCGCTTTTTTCGGCTGTAATATTGGCAATCAGACGATATCCTGATGTATACATATCACCTATGCAGTCCAAAACCTTATGATTTACCGCCTCATTTTCCACTCTGAACCCGCCTTCATTCAAGATTTTTTCTCCATCCAAAACAACAGCGTTTTCCAAACTACCGCCTTTAATCAAACCTATTGAACGCAGATAATCCACTTGATATTTTTCACAAAACGTGCGCGCCGGAGCAATTTTTTTGGCAAAAACATCTTCATTTATAACGCCGTCAAACTCCTGATGTCCAACAATCTTTGATGGAAAATCAATCGTAAAATGAATATACAGTTCATCGCTTGGCTCTAAAACAACTTTAGCCCCTTTGCCATCATCAAACTCTACTTTACGCAAAACTTTAAGATATTTGCGTTTGGCCGGCAATTCTTTTAGCGGAACATTTTTTAATTGTTCATAAAAAACTTTGGCGCTGCCGTCCATAATCGGCGTTTCCGGATTGTTAAGCTCAATCCTCACATTATCAATCCCCAAAATATAGAGTGCGGCCATAATATGTTCTATGGTGCTGACTATCTCCTTTTGAGAATTACCCAAACAAGTACAGTTCCGAGTATCGACAACCTGGTTATATTCAGCTTTAAATTCAGGTTTGTGCGGCAAATCAGAACGTACAAAAACAATACCGCTGTTGGCCTCGGCCGGATAAAAAATCATTTTTCCAGGCAGTCCGCTGTGCAAACCGATACCGTTAATTTCAAAAATCTCGCCCAAAGTTTTTTGCATAAATTTTCTCCTAAAAAGCGGAAGGCGACCTATAAGCCGAGTTCTGTACACTATTTGCTTTACCAGAAGGGCAAAGATTTGTGCGATAGCTATTCATCTGCGCCAAACGTTACCGCTTGGCTGGTGCGACCCACCTCTGGAGCGGAGCGGAAACCCTCCGGGTACTCAGTCAAAAGACAAAGCCTCCTAATTTGGTCTTACATCAGATAGGGTTTACCTTGCCATAGACATTACTGCCTATGCGGTGAGCTCTTGCCTCGCCTTTTCAACCTTACCGGCATATAGCCGGCGGTAATTTTCTGCGGCACTTTCCCTTGGATTTCTCCAGCCGGACGTTATCCGGTATCTTGTTTCCGTGAAGCCCGGACTTTCCTCATCAATGGATTTTACATTCCCTGACGCAGCTATCCGGTCGCCTTTCCAAGCCATAAGTTACCCTCTATTGCAAATAAAATCAATGTTTTTTAAGGATTTTAACAACTTTAATTAAATTTTAAAGTTTTTAACATAGACTAACGATAGTTATTTTCAAAGGAGAAAACTATGAACAAATTTATTTTAGCTTTGTTGGCAGGCACATTTTTAGCCTCTAACGCAATGGCTGACTGCAACGGTTTCTATTTAGGCGGCCGCGGCGGCATTGTTAAACATGACTATTCTAAAAAAGGCAACAACGCTTTTGACACAGACGGTTTGGATAAAAACAAACTGATGCTGAGCGGCGCTTTGGGCTATCGTTACAACTATTTCCGTACAGAAGTTGAATATGTATGGCGCGACAAGAGCGAGAAAAAATATCATGGCGATGCAGGAGAAACTGTAAAATATAACTTCCGTTCATATTCATATATGCTGAACGGCTATTTTGACTTTGCTCCGTACAGATGGTTTACACCATACGTCAGCGCCGGTATCGGTTTCACAAAAATGAAATATAAAGATACTTATACATTCCCTGACGGTTCTCATGATACTGGTACAACAAACGGCAACTACAGCCCGACTCGTTTCACATGGTCTGTCGGCGGCGGTTTGAGCGTAAAAGTTACCAACCGTTTCAATGTTGACGCCGGTTACCGCTATTATGACATGGGTTCTATCAAACACGCAGATGTTACAGCTCATGAAATTTATACCGGTTTGCGTTATGTATTCTAACGTTTAACTGAAAATCGGAAAGCCGCTAGCCTGTTAGCGGCTTTTTTTCTACTAAGGAGATTTTTTATGTCTGATAAACTTTTTGGGACGGACGGCATCCGCGGCATTGCCAACACCTATCCTTTAACAATAGACTTCTGCAGCCGTTTAGCCGCTGCCTTAAGCCAAACCGTCTGCACTAAACGGCAGCGCGTCGCCATTGCCCGCGATACCCGTATTTCCGGCGATATGCTGTTTAACGCGCTCAGCGCCGGCTTTACCTCGCAGGGAATAGATGTTGTAGATTTAGGGATTATTCCGACTCCGCTCTGCACCACGGCAACTGCTGGTTTAGGCGTTGATATGAGCATTATGATCACCGCTTCGCACAATCCTTACCGCGACAACGGCTTAAAGCTGATTACGGCAAGCGGCGATAAGTTTTCGGACGAGCAGTCCCGCAAGGTAGAAGAGCTGCTGGCTCAAGATATTGCTCCCAGCTGCAATCCGGAAAAAATCGGACGCGTTATTAAAAACGAATCGGTTGTGCCGGCTTATTTGCAGACTCTGCATAAAATTGCTCCGGCCGGCGCTTTACGCGGCATGAAGATTGTTATAGACTCAGCCAACGGAGCTTTCTCCACCATTATGCCGCAAGTTTACCGCAGTTTAGGCGCCGAAATAATCAGCCTTGCCGACCAGCCGAACGGCACAAACATCAATCAGGACTGCGGTTCGCAGCACACCGAAAAGCTCTGCCAAACCGTTACGGAAAGCCATAGTCAGCTCGGTATTGCCGTGGACGGCGACGGCGACCGCATTATTGTCTGCGATGAAAAAGGCAGCCGCCTGAACGGCGACCAGATTATTGCCTATTTAGCAACCTATTTTAAACAGCATAACATGTTAAAAAACAATGCCGCTGTCGCCACAATCTATTCCAACTTAGGCTTGGGACGCTACTTAAAATCTATTGGTATAAACTATTATACTTCCGCTGTCGGCGAACGCTATGTTATTGAAAAAATGCGCGAAACCGGCGCCAATATCGGCGGCGAAGAATCCGGTCACATGGTGCTTTCGGACTATTCATTAACCGGCGACGCTTTGCAGGCTTCTTTGGTTATCTGCCTCGGCGTTAAAGAGAGCGGCAAAAAAATGAGCGAGATTTTTCCGGTGTTTGCCCCCTATCCGACCGCTGCCCACAACCTGCGTTTTGCCACTAAAGACGAGGTCGCCGCTTTAATGGAAAAAGCGGAATTTAAGGCTTGCTTGGAAGAATCTAAAGCCGCTTTGGAAAATCATGGCTCGCTGATTGTCCGCAAGTCAGGAACCGAGCCGGTTATGCGTCTGAAGATAGAAGACGAGAGTCTGGAACTGGTAGCGCAGATTTCAGAAAAAATGTTAAACTGCATCAAAAAATTATCTCAGAATTAAAGACTCTTTTAATAACTGGGATTCTATATTTTTGATAAAGGAGACAAAGTATGATAAAAGGAATTATTGCTCTATTTACTACAGGAATTATGTTTAATCCTTTGGCTTGGCTCGGCATCGGCTCCGGCGTATATTTAATGCTATATCATCAGATATCGCAAGTGGTAGCTATGGCGCAGGACTGGAGATATCACGCCGGTTTGCTGCTGATTATTGCCGTTTACACCCTTATATTTAAGCGTTCATATTACTCAGGCGCCACCCGCGTAAACTGGAGCGCTACCGTAAAAAGCATTTTCGGCAACTACTTTTATACTTTATTTGTAGCAGCCATAACCTGCCTGTGCTTTATCGGCTTTGATATGGGGTCTGACGGTTCTATCCAGCAAAGCATCAGCGGCAACAAAAATGTCCGCATTTTGCAAAACGAAGCAACCAGACCATACTAAACATCTGTACAGCAAAAAAATACCGAAGCAGCCCGCCTCGGTATTTTTTTATATTCGGAACTCAGTTATTTTTTTCGTCCGGATCGCGCAGCACATAACCGCGTCCCCAAACGGTTTCAATATAGTTTTTACCGCCGGAAGCACGTTCCAATTTTTTACGCAGCTTGCAGATAAACACGTCAATAATCTTTAATTCCGGCTCGTCAATACCGCCGTACAGGTGGTTCAGGAACTGGTCTTTATTCAGCGTTGCCCCTTTGCGCAAAGAAAGCAATTCCATAATGCCGTATTCTTTGCCGGTCAGGTGCAGGGTCTTGCCGTTTACGGTCACGGTCTGCGTATCTAAATCAATCTGCACATCGCCGGTGCGGATAATTGAATTTGAATGTCCTTTAGAACGTCTGACAACCGCCTGAATACGCGCCAGCAGCTCTGATTTATCAAAAGGCTTTGTCAAATAGTCATCAGCGCCGTAGCCCAAGCCCTTAACTTTTTTATCCGGCTCCGACAAGCCCGAAAGAATCAGCACCGGAGTATTGATTTTGGCTCCGCGCAGATTTTTCAAAACTTCATAACCATTCATATCCGGCAGCATCAAATCCAAAATGATGATGTCATAATCATACAGCTTGGCAATATCCAAACCGTCTTCGCCCAAATCGGTGGAATCTACCACCATGCCTTCTTTTTTCAGCATTGTTTCAATGCTTTGTGAAACAGCATAATCATCTTCAACTAAAAGAACTCTCATATTTGCCCGCCTTTCGCAAAAAAATTCTTACCTAATATCTTGAGTCTAATAGGATTTTATTAAAATGAAAAGAACTTGTTAATAATTATTAACAGCCTTATAAATTTTTTTTGACATCTTGCAAGTCCGGCAAAAATGCTTATCTTTTGCTTGCTATAACAAAGGAGTGTAAATATGATAAAGCTTATGGAACTTCCCTATAATCTGGATGCCTTAGAACCCTACATCAGCCGTCAGACCGTGGGTTTTCATTATTTGAAACATCATAAAGGCTATGTGGAAAAACTAAACAAGCTGATTGCCGGCACGCAGTTTGAAACCATGACGCTGGAAGAAATTGTGATTTCCGCGCACAAAAAAACAGAATATTTAGATATTTATCACAATGCGGCGCAGGTTTGGAATCATAATTTTTATTGGCAGTCGCTTAATCCGGACGGCGGCGAGCCAAACAAAAAGCTGCTGGAAAAAATAGAAGAAACTTTCGGCTCGTTTAATGACTTTAAAGACACTATGCGGCAAAAAGCTCTGGAACAATTCGGCAGCGGCTGGGCTTGGCTGGCTGAAGACAGCAACGGCAACCTGCTCTGCTATAACACGAGCAATGCCGATAACCCGCTGATTTTTGGGCATACGCCGCTTTTGACTATTGATGTGTGGGAGCATGCTTATTATTTAGACAGCCAAAATCTGCGAGCCGACTATGTGAATAAAGTGCTGGATAATTTGCTGAATTGGCAAAATCTTAAAGCATACGATTAAAAAAGTCTTGCATTTTATCGGGAAATACGCTAGTAATGGGAACACTTGCTTATGGTCCCATCGTCTAGTGGCCTAGGACGCGGCCCTCTCAAGGCTAAAACACGAGTTCAAATCTCGTTGGGACCACCAACAACAAAAAAGCTCACCTTTTTAGGTGGGCTTTTTTTATTATTTACGGTATCCCCGAGAATTGAACTCGTAGAGTCAAGCGGTAAGCCGGCAAAAATAAATTTAAAAAACTTTACAGTCATTTTTATTATCTAATTCTAAAAAATAATCGTTAATGCGCATCTCCCTGTTTTATTACAAGAATTACACATAGATTTCATCTGCTGCAAAGTCATTGTACTTATACATTTACGACCGGAATTGCAAAATTCTTTACCATAATAATACCCAGAACCTCCGGCCAATATAGTACCTGTTATTGTATAAGATAACGGAAATAAAATTTTATCCAAAATATCAAAACATACTTTATCATTAAAATCAGCTGCAATTTCTTTACCGCTTTCATCTTTTTTCAACCCTCCGAAGATAAAATCAATAATAATTCCAGACTGTTCCGGACTATCATCATTTCTAATAGAACTTCTTGGACGATAATATGGACCGACAAAATTTCCGCATTCGTCCTGCATATATTGAAATGAAATTTTTTTCCATGTCTTTGGCACCCAATTTAATGAAAACGATGTATCTGCTAAAAAAATCGTTTTTTCCGAATATTTTTGCAAATTTTGCTTATGCTCCAATAAACCAAAAATTAAATTATTATATTCATTTATGATTTTATCAATTTTCCACATTTCCATCGCTTTGGAATAACCTGCGATGCCGCCCACGCTTAACACGCCGACGATAGCCAATACGCCGAGCATTTCTATCATTGACCGTCCCACGCTGCAAACGTCATTGCGAGGAGTGTAACGACGAAGCAATCCATACTCCGCTCCCCTGCTCTGTTCTCTTAAAAATTCTATACTCTTAAACATCTTATTTATCCTTAATTGTGTAAAAAAAACGACCGTTATTTTTACACAGCAAAACAAACAGCAATAAAATGTTGTAAAAACAACAAAAAACATCGCAAATATAAAAAGTTATTGCAAATTCCGGCAACCTTTGCTAGACTACAAAAAACAGCCTAAAAACTGTCCATTTTAAACGGTCGTTTTTTTTACACACTTTTAACCTAAAAAACGCGTTGATTTTTGCTGTTGACTTATGAAAAAAGACTGTTATAGAATTAGAGTGTAAACAACATAATTTTAGAGGAAAGAAAGATGAAAAATAAGCTATTCAAAGGTCTCTCTCTCTCTCTGCAAATCCTAAACATCTGATTAA
>CAKQRZ010000009.1 GCA_934271715.1 uncultured Alphaproteobacteria bacterium | reverse complement strand
CTGATTAAAGGCGCTTTTTCTGCCGTTCAGCACGTTTTTGCAGGGTTTGGCAGAAAAAATGATACTTTCGGTAATAATACGCTCAGAACAAAACTAACAACCTCGCCCCTTGAGGGAGAGGTCGGAGCATCGCTCCGGGTGAGGGGTAATAAAAACACCGCAACTAACACTAAGTCTGCGTCTCCAGCACCCGTTTGCAACGTCATTCTTCGCCGGTACTCCCTACTGGAAGTACTATGGCGGAGAATCCATAACGCCATTGCTAAAGCAATGTCAATATGCGTTGCCGTTGGCAACAAAGTCATGGATACTCGTCTGCCACAGCCAGCAGGGTGTGGCGACAAGTATGACGTTCTGTATTTGGGCTTGAAACGCATGTTTAGTGCCTCTTGCAAATTCTTTAAGCACCCCTCACCCGCAGGCAAGCCTGCCCCCTCTCCCGCACGGGGCGAGGGATTGCGCCGCCCTTGGTGCGACAAGATACTAGGCACAAACTGTGCGTCACGACCTAGGATGACGGGTGCTAGAAGCGAAAACCCGCTAGGTCGCAGCATGATTGAAATGCTGGGTGTGCTGGCGATTATCGGTGTACTGTCAGTCGGCGGAATCGCAGGATATTCGCAAGCTATGGAAAAGTTTAAGATGAATAAGGCTATAGGCGATTATAATATGCTGATTTTCGGATTATTAGAGCATGAGGCAGACCTTAAAAAATTAGCCACAAATGCGAATGTTAGCTTCACATCGTTAATTAACTATGTGGACTCTGCCGGTCTGGTTCCGCAAAATTGGCAAAAAATAAATGATTCTGTAATATCTGACGCTTACGGCAATCACATTCAGATATTTGTAAATGAACTCGGAAAACTGAGTGTAGATTTTTATCTAGGAGGATTTGGAGCCGGCGATGATAAAGTTTGGCGAAAATCCAAAGCTTTTAATCCCAAACTATGCCGTGAGATTTTCAGCAATGTTGCCGCTCCTTTGCATTCAAACTTAGAAAAAGCGTGGATGTATGGTTCAAGCGCCAGTTTTTTCGGCGATAAATTCTGCAGTAAAAACGTAACCTGCCTGCGGGATATAACGCTACAGCAAATTAAAGACGCTTGCTATTCTTGTGAAAAAGAAAAATACTGCGCCGTGGTATTTTGGTTTTAGGCGGCTATTTATAGGAAACAGACGTACGGTAATGGCTGCGGGTAATCGCCATCGCCAAAGCGTCTGAAGCATCGTTATTTTTCGGCTTGCAGCCCGGAAGCAGAATTTTAACCATGGTTTCAACCTGATTTTTATCAGCGTGTCCGACCCCGACCAGCGCTTTTTTAACCTTAGTCGGGTCAAATTCAAACAGCGGCAGATGATAATGACCGGCCGCCAAAATAACCACGCCGCGCGCCATGCTTAATTTAAGCGAAGTTTCCGGATTGGAGTTAAGAAACGTTTTTTCAATCGCCGCTTCCACCGGCTGATAGGTTTCAATAACTTCGCTTAACGTATTAAAAATAATATCCAGCCGTTCTTCTATCGGCATTTTAGGCGAAGTAGGAATAAAACCGTCCGCAACGTATTGCAGACGGTTTGCATTCACTTCAATAACCCCCCACCCTGTAGAGGATAAGCTAGGATCCAGCCCCAAGATGCGCATTATTCCTCGCCGGCCAGCTGAGCCATAACATCTTCGGCAATATCCGCATTGTGGTAAACATGCTGAACGTCTTCGTCATCCTCCAAAGCGTCAACAAATTCCAAAAACTTACGGGCGCTGTCAACATCTTTAATTTCAACTTTAACGGTCGGTTTCCAGTCCAAACGAGAAGCTGACGGAGTGCCGTATTTAGCTTCCAAAGCGCCGGTAACAGCGGACAAGTCATCTGGCAAAGTTTCAATTTCATGATAATTTTCATCAGAAACAACTTCGTTAGCACCTGCTTCCAAAGCAGCTTCAAACATTTCATCGGCACTAGCAACTGAAGCCGGATATTGAATATAGCCGATACGTTCAAAGTTGAAAGCAACCGAGCCATTTTCGCCCATAGCGCCGCCGCGTTTGCCGAAAATGGTGCGGACATTACCGGCAGTACGGTTTTTGTTATCGGTCAAAGCTTCTACAATTACAGCAACTTTACCTGAAGAAAAGCCCTCATAGCGCATAGAAACAAAGTCTGCGCCGCCGGCCACGGTAGTAGCTTTGGCGATAGCGCGTTCAATGTTGTCTTTCGGCATGCTTTCGGCACGGGCAGCCTGAATAGCCAAACGCAAACGCGGGTTTTTATCCGGCTCAGGCAAACCGCTCTTAGCGGCAACGGTAATTTCACGGGCTAATTTAGCGAAAACGCGCGCTTTTTTAGCATCTTGTGCGCCTTTTCTGTACATAATATTCTTAAACTGGGAATGTCCTGACATTCTTTAATCTCCTCAAAAACTTGATTCTTTATGGCATTTTTATAGCCTAACAGCGTAAATTTTCAAGTTTTTTTTGCAAAAAAACACAAATTATTGATTATCCTCGGCCAATTCTACTTTAGTCAGCAGAAAATCCGGCGTGCGGCGGCCAAAAGTATGGAACTTGCGCATTAAGCTCATCGCCTCGCTGTCTTTAGGATTTCCCTCGTGTTTATCGGCATTTCTGCGGCGTTCGCCGCGCTGGTCGCGGCGGTTTCGGCGTTCCGGACGAGCTGTGGTTTCGGCAGGCGCTTCAACCGGTTCTTCCACTGCCGGTGCAGCCTGTTCATCGGCTTTAGGCGCATTTTCCGCCTCTGCCGGTTCAATTTGCACCGCCTCTTGTTCTTTAGCGCGGTCTACTTTAATTTCGGCCGGAGTTTTCAGAATCTTATCCAAAATATCCTGCGTTTCTTTAGAGCGGCGGTTAGTAAACACAATGTTCTGCTTATCGGCAGGCAAAACTTCCAAAACCTGTTCCAAATTCTGCAGCTGGTGCAGTTTTTTGATGAGGTTGATATCATCAACCACCAAAATATTGATGTTTGACAAATCAACTTTGTCTTCTTTCAGCAAATCCAGCAGCAAGCTCGGAGAAGCGATAATAACATTAGCTTCTTCGTCAACATTTTCTTCATTATCCGTAAGCGCAGCTTCGCTGATTTCATGATATTTGTTAAATACGGCAAAACGGTCCGAAACACTTACCGACTGTTTAGAGTTGGCGGTAATAACCAAAATATTCTGCGCCTCATGACGGGCTATAATATCTATCAGCGGAAACACATAGGAGCAGGTTTTGCCGCAGCCGGCCGGAGCAATGGCAAACACGTCTTTTCCAGCCAAAATAGACGGTATAACATCAGTCTGCACAGTTGTCGGCGCCAAAATTCCGGCTTCGTTAATCGCTTTTATAGTGGTTTCGCTTAAACCTAGTTCTTTAAAATCCATTTTATCCTCTTTTATATATTAAACTTCCGGTACAGAAACTTTTGTCTGTTTTTCCGGCGGCACAGGCGTTTGCTCGGCGCGGTTAATTTTTTTGCCGGCCAGCACATCCTTTATTTCTTCGCCGGTTAAGGTTTCATATTCCATTAAAGCCTGAGCTAAAGTTTCCAGTTCTTTATCATTTTCCTTTAAGATTTTTGCGGCCTCGGCATGTGCATCGGTCACCAACCGTTTGATTTCCGAATCCACCAGACGAGCAGTTTCCTCACTCATATTTTGGTTTTGCGTAACGCTGCGTCCCAAGAAAACTTCATTAGAGTTTTCAACATACATCACAGGTCCCAAAACATCGCTCATTCCCCATTCTGTAACCATAGCACGTGCTAAATTAGTGGCGGCGGCAATATCCGATGAAGCACCGGATGTAACTTTGTCATAGCCAAACTTCAGCTCCTCGCTCACGCGGCCGCCCATACAAATAATCAGACGCGAAAGCATTTTAGCGCGGGTATATGAATATTGGTCTTTCTCCGGCAGCTGCTGCACCATACCCAAAGCACGACCTCTTGGAATTATCGTTGCCTTATGAATAGGGTCGGTTTCTTTAACATGCAGCGAGCAAATAGCGTGACCGGCTTCATGATAAGCAGTCAGTTTTTTCTCCTGTTCGTCCATCGCCATAGACTTGCGCTCACTTCCCATAAGCACCTTGTCTTTAGCATTATCAAAATCCTCGGCGGTGACTTTGCGTTTATTGCGGCGAGCCGCCAACAAAGCGGCTTCATTTACCAAGTTAGCTAAATCAGCGCCGGAGAATCCAGGAGTTCCTCTAGCAACAACAGATAAATCCACATCTTTTGCCAACGGAACTTTGCGTACATGCACATTTAAAATTGCCTCGCGTCCTTTCACATCCGGATTGCTGACCGTAACCTGACGGTCAAAACGCCCCGGACGCAGCAAAGCCGGATCCAAAACATCCGGACGGTTGGTGGCGGCTATCAGAATTACATTTTCATTCGGTTCAAAGCCGTCCATTTCCACCAACAGCTGGTTAAGAGTCTGTTCGCGTTCATCGTTTCCACCGCCTAAACCGGCGCCGCGGTGACGCCCTACCGCGTCTATTTCATCAATAAACAGTAAGCACGGCGCATTCTTTTTGGCTTGAGCAAACATATCGCGGACGCGGGAGGCGCCGACGCCGACAAACATTTCTACAAAGTCTGAGCCGGAAATAGAGAAAAACGGCACATTTGCTTCTCCGGCCACAGCCTTAGCCAGCAACGTTTTACCGGTTCCCGGAGGTCCGACCAGCAAAACGCCCTTTGGAATTTTGCCGCCTAACCGCTGGAACTTTTGCGGATCTTTCAAAAAATCAACAATTTCTTCAAGCTCTTGCTTAGATTCATCGGCTCCGGCCACATCGTTAAAAGTAACGCGCTTGGTATTTTCTATCAGGCGGGCGCGCGACTTGCCGAAACTCATGGCTTTGCTGTTTCCGGCGCTGGCTTGGCGCATAAAGAAAATCCAAACACCGACCAGTAAAATCATCGGAAACCAAGAAATAACAATGCTCCAAAACGTATCGCCCGTAGTATCCTGCGGCTTAGCGTCTACTTTTACATTGTTTGCCAACAGAGTATCAACCGTGGTCGGGCTGTACGGAGTATAAGTAATATACTTTTTACCGTCTGACGCCACGCTGAAAATTTCGGCGCCGGACATCGTCACGCTTGCGATGCGTTTCCCTTTTACTTCATTCATAAAATCAGAAAATGCCAGATTTTCATAGCTGGAGGAAAAATTTTTATTTTCCATAAAACTCATCATAAAAGAAAGAGCAACAAAGGCCACAAGCCAGATAATTGCGTTTTTTCCAAATCTCATTTATCTTCCTCAAAAATATTTATTCGCCTTTATATATAGGTTGAAAAAAGAGAAAACTCAAGACTTTTCTAAGTTAATCACACCTATTCGCGGTTTGGATTGCGGCTCTTGAACACGCCGTTTTCGTAACCCTGAATATTTTTTGCTGTTTCAGCCATTTCCAGACGTTTCAAAGCCAGCGCCACATATTTGCGCTCCCGTTCAATTCCTAAATAACGGCGTCCCAATTTTTTGGCGGCGACCGCCGTGGTGCCGGAACCTAAAAACGGGTCAAAAACCATATCGCCTTCATTGCTGGACGCCAAAATCAGCTTAGCAATCAGTTTTTCAGGCTTTTGGGTGGGATGTTCGGTATTTTCGGCCATAGACCAAAAAGGAATCGTGATATCCGTCCAGATATTTGACGGCGCCGTATAGCGGATTTTTTGACCGTTTTCTTCCTGCCAATCTTTCGGGGAGCCTTTATTATCGCGGTACGGAGCCAACACCGTGCGCTGAACTTTGACCGCATCCAGATTAAAGGTATATTCATCCGATTTTGTATAATACCAAATATCTTCCAGACAATTTTTCCAATTACCGGCGGCGGCCCTGCCCTTGTCGCGCTCCCAAGAAATACGGTTGCGCAGCTTAAAATATTTTCCTGCAACCAAAGGAATTACAATAGAGCTTTGCCAATCCGAACATATATACAGGCTGGCGTTGGGCTTGAGAATCCGCACTACTTTTGACAGCCACTTATCCAGCCAATTTTTATACTCTGAAAAATCCATCTGCTTAAAAGTGCTTTTGCCGAAATTCTTAGTCAGATTATACGGCGGGTCGGCAATCATCAAATCGGCGAAATTATCCGGAATATAGCTCAGCGCCCGCATTGTATCCTGCCAAACCACCGCATCGCACAAATTTTGATTTTGATTTTTTGACGATAATTTTACGGCTTGTTTAGCATAGCTGGCTTCCTCGCACGGAGTAAGCGTAATGGTTTTATTGCGCGGCGCCGGTTTTGCTGTCACTGTTCTTCACCAAACAACGAATTAACTAAATCAGAAATATTTTTTACCGCCTGTTCGGCCTCGTTTCCGCTGGCTTTTACTTTAATGCGGCTGCCTTTGGAAGCGGCAAGCATCATCAGCCCCAAAATAGAGGAGCCGTCCACTTTCTGCCCGTCTTTTTCCACCATAACTTCAGCATCCAAATCAGCAATGCACTTTACAAAAGCGGCGGCTGCTCTGGCGTGCAGGCCTTTTAAATTTTTGATTTCCAATTCAACCGAAGCGTCGCTCATTTTCCGCTCCCGTTCAAAAGCTGAGAAGCCACGTTGATATATTTTTTACCGGCTTCCTGAGCGCAGACAACGCATTCATTCAGCGGCATGTTTTGGCGGGCAGACGCCAGTTTTATCAGCATCGGCAGATTAGCTCCGGCAATTACATCAAAATTGCCGTGTCCGATAACCGACATCGCCAAATTAGACGGAGTGCCGCCAAACATATCGGTAATCAGCAAAACGCCGCTGCCGCTGTCGGCGCCTTTGGCTTTTTGCAAAATTTCCTGACGGCGCTCTTCCATATCGTCCTCCGGACCGATGCAGACGCACTCAACATTTTTCTGCTTGCCGACAACATGTTCCATTGCCGCCACAAATTCACGCGCCAGATTGCCGTGTGTCACAAATACCAGTCCAATCATTTTGAAGCTCCGCCGGTCCAAACTTTTACGGCGCCGAAAGATTTCAGAACTTCTTCTTTGCTTTTGGCCTTAAACAGCTCGTCGGCACGGGTTCTGCGGCCGTTAAACTCAATTTCTTCAACGTTTTCAACCGGCACGCCGTAAACGCGTTCAACCATATCGGCTTTCATTTCCACAATCATCACGAATTCTGCCTCGGCCAGCACGCCTTTAGTTTCATCGTCTATATTATCCAAAATAATGGCGCGGCGTTCATCACGCTTCAGCAACGCCGTCTTTTTGCCGTCAAATTCCAAAACCGGCTCTTGCGGAGCGCCGTCGCGAGCGTCAATAAAAACAGCCAGCTCGCCGTATTTATTTTCTATAATTTCAAAGAAGTCTTGCTTTTCCATAAGCGTATAATATTGATTTTCCATGATATATCCTCAAAAATCTTAACAAATTTGTTTTATCATAGTATACTTTTTCAAAAAAGTAAATCGTAACTTTCAGGTTGTTAGCGAACTGCGCCGTTTTTTTGCAGCGAAGCTTTTAAAAGCTTTTTCATTTCGGCGGAATACGAACGCTTCGGCTTTTTAGAATCCGCATTTTTCCGAGACGCCGCCGTTTTCATTTTAATCTCAGTCAAGCGGGCGGTCTGTCCGGACTTTTTCAAAATCAGCTCAGCCGTGGCGTTTTTAGACATTTTCTGCTTGCCTACTTTAGCGGCGTCGTCCATAGTCAGCCCTTTGACTTTTTTACGGTTTGTCGTCTCGTTGATTTTCTTTACGCCTTTAACTACCGCTCCGGTATTGTGTTTGGTTATATGTCCTTTCAGCCCGACTTTTTTGGCGACATTCTCTTCAAACGACTGTTCGCGCAGGCGGCGCGGATTATAAATGGCATCCTGCATTCTGTTTGCATAGTCATCGTTTGTCATTTTAGTAATTCCGGCTTTGCGAGAAAGCGTATCCGACTGTTGCAGCGCATTGAGCTTGCCGGCGTTTTCTTCCATGCGCTGATTGGCTATATTGCTGCGCTGGTCAATAAAATGCCGTTCGGAAGAGGTCAGAGAATTAAGCAGAGTCGTATCATTATTGGATGCGTCATTGGCGTTCATTTCCAGCTCGCGCAAGACTCTTATCGCCTCTTCATCCATAGCGCCGTCGTTATCGTCCTCTTCTTCGTCAAACGGATTGCGGACTTTCTTGCGCAGGCTTTTCAGACTCGGAGAAAGCTCGCCGAGTTTGGCTTTTCCGGCTTTTGCCTGATAGCGGTTAGCCTCCTGCGCGTCTATGCGCAAAGACAAACGCTCATCCGGAACCGAGCCTTTTTTGTTCCAATCCAAAACTGTTTTATTTGTACCTGTTTGCGCTTCATCCATATTTTTAATCCTTTGTTCTTATTTTATATATTCAAACTCAGATTGCAACCCTATTTTACAGTATAGGTCACCATAACCGAACCGTCATAAAAAATCAGCGGAGAAACGGCCAGCGTTTTGTTATCATCGCGCAGCAAATTAAAGCGGCGTCCCTGACGGATATTCTCCAGCATGCTGTTCTTAAACGAATCCCAGTCATTGACATTTGAAAAGAACAGTTTCTGCAAACCGATAACCTCTTCAATTTTCGGCTCATCCTGCAGCTTATCAAAGTCCAGGCTCCAAAGTTTCAGATAGGCGCGGTTATAAAATTTCAGGCGGCGGTTAGTGCCGAAAATGATAACCGAATCGTTCAGATTATCCAAAATATTCTGCTGCATAGAGGTCAAATCATTAAGCCGGCGCATGGTCGCCAAGCGGTCGGAAACATCTTCAAACGCAAAAATAACCCCGTTCGGATGCGGCGTCCTCAGCCGTCTGATAGTCCGTCCGTCCGGCAAATGCAGCAAATCTTCTTTAGTTTCCAGCAGGCTGCCGAAAACGCTCATTTCCTCCTGTTTATAATTTTTGATATCCGGCACCGGCGGCAGCATTTTCTTTTCCCGCACTTCCTCCAAAAACTGCAGATAAGACGGAGTTTTTTCTAAAAATTCATTCTCTAAATTCCATAAATTCTTGAAAGAGGCGTTATAAAAGTAAAGCTTTGAACGGTCGTCAAAAATAGCAAACGCCGTACCCAAGGCGCCCAAAATTTCCAAGTGGTTGTTTTGGTTTATTTTAAAGCTGCGCTTGGCTTTTTCCAAAGCGGTGTTATCCACTAAATAGCCGACAGTTCCAATTTTATCCAGCATATCGCCGGCATAATACGGATTTTCGCGCAGTTCAAAATTAAACAGCTCGCCGCCGCGCACGATTTTGAGGTTTTTCTTTTGCATTTTTTTGCTTTTCTGCGCCGAAGCCGCTAAGTTATAGGCCACTTTTTCGCCTTTGCCGTTGCAGATTTCCACCTGATTTTTCAGCACGTCTTTTTTATTTTTTATGCCGGCGAACTCCAGATATTTTTTATTAACAGAAAGCAGATGCAGATTTTCATCGCGCAGCCACAGCGGATAGTCTACGCCGTCTATCATTTGCTCCAGACGCCCGCAGGCGGCTTCAACCTCGTTTTTTTCAGCAGAAAGTGCGGCAATCCGCGCAGTTTCGGACGAAACATCCCTAAACCAGACAATATCGCAATACAGATTATTATCGGCGCCGTTAATGCGGTTGCCGTAAACGCAGATGCTGCGTCCGGAATTTTTGAGGTGCAGCATATCTTCAAAGAACCGCCCCTCCTGCTGCAGCAGGCTGACATATTTTTTCAAAAGCTTAGCATCGTCCTTATTAAAAGAATCCGTCACATCGGCAAATGAAGCGGCGGTTCCGTCGGCTAAATTAAGCATAACCGCCAGGCGGCGCGAACACTTTTCCATAATTTCTTTTTGCGGGTCTTTTACCTTTTGGTCCGGATAGACAAAGCAAAAATATCCGTCTTTTGCAGCGTACAGCACCTCGTTGCAGCGCTCGCGGTCGCGCCGGATAAAATATATTTTATGCTTATACTTATGTATTTTTATCTGCAGGGCGGCTATAATTCCCAGCATTGCAAAAACCAGCAGCAAACTAATAAAAACTATATCTCGCAATATTAAAGCATTCATCACAAAATCTTCTTTACAAAAAAAATGTTTGTCTTATTACTTATTTTATAGTAAATAAACACAAACAAATAGGCAATTTATTTTTTTTAAAGGTTGATAACTATGTTTACATTGGCTTTTGACACTACCGCTGACTGCTGCTCTATCGCGCTTTTAGAGGATAATAAGGTTGCGGCTGAGCTTTCGGAAGAAATGGATTTCGGACAGGCTGAAACCTTGTTGCCGCAAATTCAAAAAATGCTGCAGGAAAAGAATCTGCAATTTTCGGATATAGGGCTTTTGGCGGTCTGCATCGGCCCCGGCTCGTTTACGGGCGTCCGCTCGTCTATTGCCGCTGCCCGTGCTTTCGGCTTGGCCTGTCCGAGTTTGAAAGTTACCGGCGTTTCGGCCTTTGAGGCTTATGCACATTCTTTGGATATGTCAGAGCTTTCGGACTATAACGCCGTGATTATAGAAACCAAGCGGGCCGACTTTTATTTTCAGCTGTTTAATGGGCGCTTAGAAAAACTGTGCGATGCCGCCGCCCTGCCCTATGAAGAAATCATCAGCCGCTTAAAAGGCAAAACCGTAACCCTTATCGGCAACGGCGTAGAGCGCTTTTTAGACCGTCCGAGCGGGCTGGTGCTGCACGCCATCCGCATGGATAAAACCGCCTCTGTTGCCGATTTAGCGGCCTGCGCGCTGCAAAAATATAAGGCTAAAAAACTCAACTATCCTAAGCCGCTTTATTTACGCGCGCCGGATGTTTGTGTAAAATCTTAAAAATTATATGGATATATTCAAAATAAAAGTGTATCTAAAAAGAAAATGTTTAATTTGTAATTGTAATGTGAGGTTAAAGTGACTAGATCTGAATTAGTAGAAAGAATTGCGGCTAAAATGCCGAATCTGACTTTGAAAGACATTGAAAATATTGTGAATGTTGTGTTTAATAAGCTGACTTCTGCTTTGGCAGACGGCGACCGCGTAGAAATCAGAGGCTTCGGCGCATTTTCGGTCAGAACCAGAAATCCGCGTGTTGCCATCAATCCAAAAAACAAGACCCGCGTCAATGTTCCGGCCAAAAATATCGTTCACTTCAAAACCGGTAAGGAACTGCACGACAGACTGAACGCCGAATAAGCACACTTCCCTTAATCAAGGAGGCTAAAATATGAAACTTTTACATTATCTGCTGGAAATTCCTTTTGCCGTTATTGCTATATGGGGAATCTATAACGCTCAGGTGGCTGAAGATAAGCTTGTTTTGTCGCTGTGGCCGCTGGATAGTGAAGTTCATGTAAACACAAAATTGCTGCTGTTCGGCTTTTTGCTGTTTGGCTACCTGTGGGGAAAAATAAACTCTTGGTTTGGCTCGGCTCCGATGCGCCGCGAGCTTAAACAGCAGCGCAAAGCTAACAAGGCGCTGAACAAAGAACAAGAAAAGCTTAATGAAACCGTCAGCGGCCTAAAACAGAATATCGCCGGTTTAGAGCAGCAGGCAAAAGCTTCGGCCGATGCGCAGAAAGCCGCCGCTGACGGACAGAAAGCTGAAAAAGCAAAGCAGCGCTGGCTGTTTTTGAAAAATATGTTTTCACGAAAGGGAAATAAATGAACTGGCTGACAGAAATCGTTCGTCCGAAAATCAAAAAAACGACGCCTAAAGAAATTGCCGACAACTTATGGGTTCGCTGCCCTAACTGTAATCAGATGCTGTTTTCTAAAGAGCTGAAGGATTCGCACTATGTCTGCACAGCCTGCGGCCACCACCTGCGCTTGTATGTAGAAAAGCGCTTTAAGCTTTTGTTTGACGATGAAAAATATACTTTGGTTGATTTGCCGGCAGTTCAGGATGACCCGCTGAAATTTAAAGATATTCAAAAATACAGCGACCGCCTAAAAAATAACCGTAAAAAAACCGGCTGCGAAGACGCTATTCAGGTTGCCCGCGGCAAAATCGGCAGCATAGACAGCGTAGTTGCGGCCATGGATTTTTCATTTATGGGCGGCTCTATGGGCATTGCTGTAGGCGAAGGCATTGTAAAGGCTGCAAAAATTGCCCTGCAAAATAAAGAACCGCTGATTACGGTTGCAGCTTCCGGCGGCGCGCGCATGCAGGAGGGCATGCTCTCGCTGATGCAGATGGCGCGCACTACGGCAGCTATCAATGAGCTGAAAGAAGCAGGGATTCCGTTTATTTCTATTTTGACCGACCCGACAACCGGAGGCGTTTCGGCTTCATTTGCCATGCTCGGCGATGTAAATATTGCGGAAAAAGGCTGCTTAATCGGTTTTGCCGGCCAGCGCGTAATTGAACAGACTATTCATGAAAAATTGCCGGATGGCTTCCAGCGCGCCGAATATTTGCTGGAACACGGCATGGTGGATATGGTGGTTGACCGCGCCCACATGAAAGAAGAACTGGTAAAAGTTTTAAGCGTTCTTACCGCCAATATCAAAAAATAACATAATAATTGCCCCACACAAAATTTAAGACAGCGAAAGCTGTCTTTTTTGTTATATTTTTTATTTTAAAATTGACATTTAATAGTTAAAGGTTATATTTTAATTAAATCTGTGATTTATTTTAGCAAAGAAAGGCTTAAAAATGTTAGTTGAATTCAGTTTTAGTAATTTTAGAAGCTTCAAGGAAGAAGCTACTTTTTCTATGGAGCCAGCATCTCAAAACGGGAATGAATATAATATTATTAAAACCAATCAGAAAAGAGTTCCTCTACTATATCGCTCTTCTGGTATTTTTGGTGCTAATGCTTCTGGAAAATCTAATATTTTAAGCGCATTAGGATTTTTTCGTTATATTGTAAAAAGAAGCATTAATTTTAATGTTGAAGATAAATTTCCGAGTGAATTTTATGCTTTGGCTGATGGTTATGATAAACAACCAATGACTTTTGGTATTAAATTTATTGTAAATGAAATGCTGTATGATTATAAATTCAGTTTATTAGAAAATATTGTTAATACAGAAAGTTTGTACAGCTATAACATTTCTCAAACCGGTACTAATAGACCTAATATGATTTTTGAAAGAAATTATGTTGATGGTAAAATGTCTTTCAAGAAATCTACCGGAATCTTACAATCATGGTGTAATGAAGTATTGGATAACCGCTTGTTTTTATCTGACATTGTAAATACTCGTAAGTGTGAAATAGCAAGTATAAAAGAGGTTTATAACTGGATAATAAATAAAATATCATTTGTTGATATTCATAAATTAAATGAAGGTTTTTCATTACATAAAATTTTTACTGACTCAGACCAAGATATTATAAATATTATGAAAAAAGCTGATTTAGGCTTAGAAAAAATAGAAGTTAAAGATGTTTCTTCTGAGGAATTTTTAGAAAAAGTAAAACAGAGTAAGCATGAAATACCAACAAAATTAGCTAAAGCATTAGATGATGGCAAAGCAAAAATATTTGATGCTAAAAGTTACCACAAAATGGAAAATGGGAATATAAAACCTTTCAGTTTAGACGATATGGAATCTGATGGCACTAAAACCTTTTTAGCTATATCTGGTCCTATATTAGATGTGTTGGAAAACGGAAAAATTTTAATTGTTGATGAAATGGATAATGCATTACATCCTCTTTTGGTAAAATACATTGTTGATATGTTTAATAATCCAGAAATTAACAAAAAAAATGCACAGCTAATCTTTGCTTCTCATGCTTACTATTTGATGGATGGTAACCATTTAACCCGTGACCAAATATGGTTTGTAGATAAAGCCATAAATAATGGTTACTCATCATCTTTATATTCTTTAAGTGATTTCAAAAATATATCTACACGGAAAACTACCTCTTTTGTAGACGCCTATATGAGCGGTATATACGGGGCAACACCTAATGTGGAGGATTTTTAAATGGTTAGAAAGTCAAACACAAAAATACTTTCCAGCTATCCCAACAAAGTTTACTGTTTTACTTGTGAAGATAAAGCTTCAATGTGCCATTATTTGAATGGTTTAAAGCCTTATTTAAAACAAAATATAAAAATTGAAGTTCATCACTCTAAAGGAGAAACTGCCAAACAAGTTTATGATAACGCTGAAAATAAATATAATAAACTAAAGCTAGATGAAAATGCATACCCTAAAGGTTTTGAAGTTGTGGCTTGCTTTGACAAAGATGATAACAAAATAAATGATATTTACGACATAATGAAAAGTAAAAAAGTTTCAGTTATATACAATAATCCTTGCTATGAATATTGGTTATATTTACATACAAAGAAAAACAAACCTGTATTTGCATCATCTCAAGACTGTGCGAATAAGTGCCTGAAAGAAATAAACAGCAAATATAAACCTAAACATTTCAAGGATACAGCTGAATTGAAATCCGCAAAAAATATCTTTGAAATTGTAAAAAATGATTATACTACAGCTGTAAACAATGCTGAATCATTTAACTTTTCTGATTATAATAACACTTATACAAACATGCACGAAATATTAAAGAAAATAGTAGATAATGATAAAATATAACTTCTACAAAATTTAAGGCAGCGTAAGCTGTCTTTTTTGTTGACAAAATTGTCCAACAGATATATATATAATGTATTACTTTATAATTATTTAAATTTTTAGCATATGGATTATAAACTTTTTCAAAAGAGCGGTCTTTTGCTTTTGCAGAAAGATGGCAAGTTTAGCTTGTTTAGAGGTTCTTACCATGAGAGCGTAACGATGCTTCACCAGTTTGAAGACATTGTGGATGTTTCGGCTGTTCATATTGAAGAAAAAGCCGGTTTGATATTTACCTCAAAAGGCTTGTTTTCTATTGACGGCAAAAAAGTTTCTAATTTCACAGGAACAGAGGTTAAACTCATCAAACTTCTTGGTAAGCAGAGCTATTTGATTGTCAGCACAAACAATTCTTTTAGCAAAGACGTCTTGTTGTGGGATGGACAGCAGATAAAATTGGATGTCGGGACAGAAAAATATGCTGTTTCCACCAGTTTTGTGGCTGTTACAGACAACGAGAACTGGCGTATATACAACAGTAACGCCGAAGAAATTAAGTTGGCATATCCTATTGCCAAGTCCGATAACCTGTTCTTGGGCAACAGTCTTGTTGTTTGCGGCACAGCTGGCAAATACCGCATGTATTCGCTTAGCAACAAGTCGCTGTTGTGCGATAACAAGAACCTGATTATCTGCAGTCCGACAAAGCCTTTTGCTTTATGCGCTGAGATGTCTGGAAAACGACTTGATGCCTTTTGCAACAATCATTGGGTTACATTTGAGAATGTAGATAATTTTCTCATTGTTGATGACAAGCTTAATCTTTTTGCGCTGCAAAAAAACGGCAAGTATTTCATTTATAACTACAATGGAATGCCTGAACCGGTATTCGCCACAAAATATCCTAACGGAGTTGATTTTGTGGCTTCTGATAACGGCATTTTAATGGTAATTAAAGGAGAAATCACCGATAAGATGCCGGTGGACTTTATGGAGAAAGTGCCTAGCAGAAGACAGACTAAAAAGTAAAAATAAAAAAAGAATCGGTATTTTGATACCGGTTCTTTTTTTATGCATTATCTCGCCCAAAAAAACACTCCGCCGCATTGGGGTGCGGCAGAATGCAGATATAATTAGGATTTTTTATTTATTTTATATTTTCCATCACCTCCTTATAAGGATTATTTTTTCAAACAACAAAGCAGCCCATGATGACATAAATACCTATCATCTGAACAAGCCCTATATTCACATCTGTAACATGGCTGTTCGCCATGAAAATTAGACTTACTGGCTACTAAATACGGAGAAAATGTTCCTGACCCATTAACCTTTTTAGGACATTGTGAAATATTAGTTATAGGATAATCACTAGGACAAGCTTTGGGTGTGCATATTGTGCAATACATTTCTCCTGCCCTTCCAACTATTTTTGCAGTCCATCCAAGATTACTTTTATCCCCACATCCTGCTGTTCCATACTTTTCATATTTACCAGATCCGCTAGGACATTGTTTCTGTTCACATGTATAGCAATCCATATTTCCACTTGCGCCTGTATTTTTCCACCAATAATCCTTACCATAACTGCTGCAGTCAGGAGAACCACTAGACACCCAAGACCCGCTAGGACACGTTTTCTCTGTACATTTTCCGCATACAGCATCTCCAGAATATCCGTTAGTAGCATAGTTCCAGCCTCCTGGATATCCGCAGACTCTGACGCTGCTATATTTTGTAGAATATCCATATGGACAAGTTCTTGCCGTGTAGTCGCATTTTCCGCAAATTTTCTCGCCGGAATATCCGTTGCTGGCATAACTTGCATTATATCCGCGCCGTTCGCTGCAGCTTGTCAGACCTGCTGTATAACCGCTAGCGCAGCCTTTTGCCGTATAACAGCATTTTCCGCAAGCCAACTCCCCGGCATAGCCGTTGCTGACTAAACTTGCCGTGTAGCCTTGGCGCTCGCTGCAGCTTGTCAGACCCGCTGTATAACCTCCGGCACAGCTCTTTGCCGTATAGTCGCACTTGCCGCAAACCTGTTCGCCTGAAACTCCGTTTCGGGAATAATCTGAAGTATAACCTTGTTTTTCCGGACAGCTTGCCAAACCTACCGTATAGCCGCTTTCACACGGTTTTATGGTATATTTGCACTTGCCGCAGACACTATATCCGGCATAGCCGTTGCTTGAATAACTTGCCGTATATCCGGCTTTTTCCGCACAGGTGGTTAAGCCTGCCGTGTACCCGCTCGGGCAGGTTTTCGGCGTAACTTTATAGCAACCTCCGCAGCTTACGCAGATTAGATTGTTATCCTCGGCTTTCTTCTTACAGCTTGCTTCGTCTGCAAATATATTATTGTCTTCGGTCTTGCAGCGCCGATAATAGCACATGTTTTGCTTATATGTGGTTTCACAGGCGCCTAAACCGTTTCGGGCTTCGGCTTCCGATTTATACATACATCCGCTTCCGTTGGGATTCTGCTTAAATCCGGTTGTTTTAGCGGTGCCGCAGCTGCCGTCCGGCAAAAAGCAAATCTTCGCCTCCGCCGCGGTTGCAAATAAGCAAATAAATGCTAATATTGACATTGCTTTAATAGTAAAGGTGCTAAAGGCTCTCAACCCACGTTTCAAGCACCAACCAGAAACGTCATACTTGTCGCCACACCCTGCTGGCTGTGGCAGACGAGTACCCATGACTTTGTTGCCAACGGCAACGCATACTGACATTGCATGCGCAATGACGTTATGGATTCTCCGCCATGGTACTTCCAGCTGGGAGTACCGGCGAAGAATGACGCTGCAAACGGAAGTGCCGCCTCCACTTACTCTTTCCCTGCTCTTTCCTCTTAAAAAATTCATACTCTTCAACATCTTATTCCTCCTATTATGTGTAAAAAAAACGACCGTTTAAAAGGGACAGTTTTTAGGCTGTTTTTAGTAATGTATCACGGTTTGCTGCAAAATGCAATAACATAATAATTTTGCGTTATTTTTTTCATAATTTTGCAACATTTCAGCAGCTTGTTTTGAGTGTGTAAAAATAACGGTCGTTTTTTTTACACATTCCAGGCTTTTCCTATGCCTTGATTTTGCGGTTGACTTATGGAGTAAGGCTGGTATAGAATAAATCTAGTAAACAACTTAATTTAAGAGGAAAGAAAGATGAAAAATAAGCTAAGCAAAGGTCTCTCTCTCTCTCTGCAAATCCTAAACATCTGATTAAAGGCGTATTTTTTGCCGCTCAGCGTGTTTTTGCAGAGTTTTTTGAAAAAATCAGCAAACAAGAAATTAACCTAACCAACATCGCATTTAAGACTTTGGATGCCGTGCGTCAATGCGCCGCAAAATTCTTCAAAACTGCGGAGAGCGGTGTAGATAAAGTGGTTTCTAGCTGCGAAAAAAATCCTAGTGTACATTGGAGGTACATGAATTTTTTGAGACAGCGTAAAACTGCTTTAGATGCGCCGCTATACGCAGTTTCAGCCGGTCGGTCAATGATTGAAATGCTGGGCGTTCTAGCCATTATTGCCGTTTTAACAGTCGGAGGAATTGCAGGATATTCTAAGGCGATGGAAAAGTGGAAGGTTAATCAACTGATTAGTGAATATACCCATTTTATGTTTGGAGCCATTGAGCATTTGGATGATATTAGAAAAGTTCCAAACGGCAGCGGCTATGCCGATATAATGCAGTCTCTAAACGCTATTCCAACTTCTTGGACATATGATAACGCCAGCAATGTTCATGACCGGCTTAATAACCGAATACAGATATGGCGGGGCGGTTCAGATTTAGTTTTTGAAATTTATCTGCTGGAAGAATATGAGGTTAAAGATTCTTACTCTTTAGCTGAACAGCGAGTTCAGCTCTGCCGTGAGTTGTTTCTAAACTTTGTACAGCCGCTTTCCGAATTTGTGGATTATTCCTATGTATGGCGTGGAGGTGCGCAAACTCTTAATCAGTTATGGTATGGAAATAATTATTGCGGTGCTGATAAAAAATGCCTAAAAAACGTAACTCTGGCAGAAATAAACGCAGCTTGCCATACCTGCGGAGACAGCAACGGAACTTGTTCTATTGTTATAACTTATTGATTATAAATTAAAAGCAGATATTCCGCATAGAACGATGAGGAATATCTGCTATATTTTATTCATAGCGCAAAGCGTTTATCGGATTCAAAAGCGAGGCTTTATAGGCTGGGAAAAAACCAAACAGCAAGCCAACAATGCCCGAAAAACTAAATGGCAAAATCACATAGAATGTGGATAATTCCGCCGAAATAGAAGTCAGTTTCGGCAGCAGATAAACACCGGCGATACCAAATATAACCCCGATTAAGCCTCCGAGCAGCGATAAAATCAACGCTTCCATCAAAAATTGCAGACGGATGTCCCAGCGTTTGGCGCCAATTGCCATACGGATACCTATTTCACGCGTGCGTTCGGTAACCGAAACAAGCATTATGTTCATAATACCGATACCGCCTACCAATAATGATATTGAAGCGATTGAGCCGAGTAAAATAGTCATAATTTTAGTGGAATTTTGCATCATTTCCATAAATTGCGTCAGGTTCATAATGGTAAAATCATCGTCTTTATTTAATCCCAAACGGTGGCGTTGACGCAACAGGGTAGTAATTTCATCTTGCGATGTGTAAGTGCTTTCTGCATCATAAGCCTGTAACATAAGCATATTAACCATATCGGGAAATTCTGTTCCGGAAACTTTTTTTTGCACGGTGCTGAGCGGTAAATAAACCATATCATCTTGGTTTTGCCCCGGACCGCTTTGTCCGCGTGTAGTCAAAGCGCCGATAACCGTAAAAGGCAATCCCTTAATACGAATAGTTTTGCCTAAAGGGTCAATATCACCAAACAGCTCTTTAACAACAGTTTGACCGAGAATGGCGACTTTGTTTGCGTTTTTAATATCAGCGTCCGAAAAATCACGCCCATAAGCCAACTCCCATTCTTTTATTTCAAAATAGCGGTTGTCTGTTCCCACAATATTGGTCGCCCAGTTGGTGCTGCCATAAACGATTTGTCCGCTGTCATTAACCACAGGCACGGCCAAACGGATAGCGGCTATTTTGTTTTGAATGGCGTCGGCATCGCCGTTTTTGAGCGTCGGCTGCGAGCCGTGTCCCATACGCGCTCCTCCGGAAGTTGAGGAGCCGGAACGAATCATAATCAGATTTGTTCCCATACTGCGCATTTCTTTTTGGATTGAGAGCTGCGCGCCATTGCCGATAGCAAGCATTACAATAACCGCCGCCACACCTATAATTATACCCAAGCTAGTCAAAACCGAACGCATTTTATTAGCGTGAATGGCGCGGATGGCAATTTTAAAAATAGTTTTCAATTCAATCATTTCTGAACTCTTTTCGTATTTATTATGTCCGAATGAATTTCTCCGTCAACGATTTTGATTATGCGATTGGCATACAGAGCAATATCTTCTTCGTGGGTAACCAAAATGATGGTGCGGCGCAGTTCTTTATTTAGTTTTGTAAACAAATCCATAATTTCCACGCTCATTTTTGTATCCAAGTTTCCGGTCGGTTCGTCGGCAAAAATAATCGGAGCTTCGTTTACAATGGCGCGGGCAATGGCCACGCGTTGCTGCTGACCTCCGGAAAGTTGGTTCGGCTGGTGGTGCATACGCTCGTGCAAACCCACGCTGTTCAAGGCTTTTTCAGCTCTTTCTGTTCGTTCTTCATCGGCGACACCGGCGTAAACCATCGGCAATTCGACATTTTCTATGGCTGAAGTACGGGAAAGCAGGTTAAACCCCTGAAAAACAAAGCCGATTTTGCGGTTGCGGATTTCTGCAAGCTGGTCGCCGCTCAGATGTTCAATATTTTCTCCGTCCAGAATATATTCACCGGAAGTCGGTGTGTCCAAACAGCCGAGAATATTCATCAATGTAGATTTTCCCGAACCGGAAGGCCCCATAATAGCCACAAACTCTCCAGCCGCAATTTCCAAATTTATACCTTTGAGAATCTCCAAATCAAAGCCGTCCAAAGGATAACTTTTATGAATGTTTTTGAGTTGAATTAAAGGTTTCATCAGCGAGGCATCCTAAACTTCATTTTTTGAGTATCAGCGGCAGAAAGTTCTTTAGAAACAATAACTTCATCACCAATTTTTAATGCACTTTCTAAAATTTGAGTATTATCATCATCGCTGACGCCGATTTTAACGCTCACGCGCTCAGGCTTGCCGTTTTTAATAATCCATACGCCGCGGTCTTTATAGCGTTTTGCGTTGTCACTGTCATCAATATAAAAACGCAAAGCTTGGTTTGGCACCAGCATAACGCCTTTTTCTTCAGCCGTGATAATTTCTACATTGGCGGTCATCCCCGGTTTTAGTTTCATATCGGAGTTGTCAATGCCGATTACAACCGTGTAGGTTACAACGTTTGAAGTGGTGGTAGCCTCGTTGCGGACTTGAGTAACCGTGCCATAAAAATAGTCATCGGCATAGCTATCGACCGTAAAGCGCACTTTTTGCCCTTCTTTTACTTTAGCGATATCAGCTTCCACAACCGATGCTTCAATTTGCATTTTAGTCAAATCTTCGGCCACCGAAAAAATTTCCGGCGTTTCAAAGCTTGCGGCCACAGTTTGCCCGACTTCAACCGATTTAGAAATAACAATGCCGTCAACCGGCGCTTTGATTTCGGTATATGAAAGTTCGGTTTGCGCAGAGTTTAGCGAGGCTTGAGCCTGTTTGACCTGAGCCTGTTCCAGAGCCAGCTGAGCAACAGAATTATCATAGTCGCGCTCGGCGGCTTCCAAATCTTTTTCGGTAGAATATTTGGAGGCGTTTAGTTTAGAAATACGGTTTAAGGCTTTTTTATAGTATTTTATGTTGTTTTCTTCTACAGCCACTTGCGCTTTGGCAATTTCCAACGCCGCCTCTCTTTGCTGTACGGTGGCTTTGGCGTTTTCTTGGTCGATAAGCGCCAGAAGCTGACCTTTTTTAACCACCGAGTTATAGTCAACATAAATCTCCGCAATACGTCCCGAAGCCTGAGAGCCGACAGAAACGGTAGAAAGCGGATTGATGGTGCCGGAAGCGGTGATGCTTTCCATTATATCGCCGTTTTCTATTTTTTGTGTTTTATAAACAGTACCGCCGGCGCTGCGGTTAAGCATTTTGTAGCCAATGCCAAAAATGGCAAGCAAAGCAATTCCGTAAATCAAATATTTTCTCATTTTCAGACCTTTCTTTATAAAGATGTTTCATATATAAAAATATTTTGTAAAAAAATCTATAAATTTATAACGATAAAATGAAAAAAATGTTCACAAAATAGTATGGAAAAAGTATTGATATGCTAATGAGTTAGAGAGTTATTCACAATTAAAACTTCAAGTATGAAAAAATACTTTATTTTTTTGAATTTTCTGCTATATATAAATCGCTGAATTTATAACTATGTGATTTTTTGAGGAATAATTTTTTGAAAAAAAATAAATTCAAATTTAAAAAACAAAAGGTTCTATATACCGAAAAAAAACCTTTTCTTGCTGACAAAGAAATTATTTTCCGCAGCAACGGCCGCGCTAAGGTTTTTAATATTTCTCATCGTTTGCAAGTGTTTATGCTGATGCTCTTTGCGGCTGTTTTCGCTTGGTCGGGTTATAATTACTATTTTTATCATGTTTCAGCCTCCATTATTCATCATAAAGAAAAAGAATTAGGCAAAACCAGAGACGCCTATATGGATTTGATTTCTGACGTGACTGCGCTGCAGAATAATTTAAAAAATGTTGTTTCTTCTGTTGATGAAGCCGGAAACGGTTTGCAAGAAATTAAAAACTATAAAGAAAAAGCTCTGGTGGTAGAAGATAAAATTAAACAAATAGCCGATTCAGAAAGCTGGATAGACGCTGATAAAATAGAAGAAAAAGTCACTAAAAAAGAAGCATTGCTGCAAAAAGATATTGTCCAGACAGAAAACAATCAATTAAAGCAAAAAATTGAAGAACTCGGCGGAAAAATAACCAATCTTCAAGAAACCGTAAAAGGTTTGGAAACGGCGGAAATTGCTATTTTAGATAAAATTCATAAGCTTTCCGGACGTGAAATAGAGCAAATAAAAACTTCGCTTACACAAATAAATAAATCTCTAAAAGATAAAAACCGCTATTATAATCCGCTTGCCAATATAAAAGAAGGTAAAGGCGGTGCCTATGAACCTGCACAAGGCATGAAAATAGAAAACCGCGAGCTTTTAGAGAAAATGTCAATAACTTTTAAGCAAATTGACACATTGGAAAATTATAAACAAGCAATGAAAAGCGTACCTCTTGGCAAACCTGTATATCGATATCAGCTGAGTTCAGCTTATGGCACTCGCCAAGACCCTTTTAAAGCCTATTTGGCTAATCACAAAGGGCTGGATATGCGCGCCGCGGCCGGCAGCCGAATTTCTACTCCTGCGGCAGGACGCGTGACTTTGGCCGGTTATCAAAAAAACGGATATGGCAATTTGGTGGTTGTTGACCACGGAAATGGTTTTGTTACAAAATATGCTCACATGCGCAAAATTTATGTTAAAACCGGTGATACAGTGGCTTATAATCAGGCTCTGGGAGAGGTTGGACGCACCGGCCGCGCCACCGGTAACCATTTACACTATGAAGTGCTGTTTCGCGGGGCAAATGTTAATCCGGCGGCTTTTATTACTTTAAGCAGCCTGAATTAAGGAGATAAAAATGAGAAGTTTAAAACGTTTAATTTATTTAAAAATCGCACGCATGAGCCGCGGCTCTAATACTCCTGTGCCAAGCATTATAAGCTGCGACACAAAAATAAAAGGAGACATCTGGGGCGGCGATACAATTCATATTGACGGCAAACTCGAAGGCAATATTATGTGCAATGAAGTAATAATCGGCACACGAGGCTATATTGTCGGCGATATTAAAGCCAAGTCTTTGAGCGTTTACGGCACAATCAACGGCATAATAGATACCGATGAGCTGTTTGTGGCAAACAATGCCCGCTTAATCGGTAATGCCTATTATAATAAAATAGCTCTTGAACCTGGGGCGTATATTGAGGGCAATTGCCTGCCGCGCAACAGACGCCCTGAAGCTCAGCCAAAACCGGCGGCTCCGGTTCAGAACAAACCGGCAGAAACAATAAAAACAGAAGCAAAACAGACCGAAGCTAAGTCAGCTGAATCTTCATTAAAAGCTGTAAGATAATGACTGGAAAAAACAAAAAATCAGACTTTATTTCTACTGGTCAGGTGGCTCAGAATCGCCGTGCGCATTTTGATTATATAATTGACGAAGTTTTTCAGGCCGGTTTGGTTTTAACCGGTACAGAAGTTAAATCTCTGCGCTTGGGACATGCCAACATCAACGACGCTTACGGCATTGTTGAACAAGGTGAAATTTATATATCTAATATGTTCATTGCCGAATATGCCAACAAAGGCTATGAAAGCCATGTTGAGCGCCGCAACCGCAAACTATTGTTACAGCATAAAGAAATCATTAAAATACAAAACGCTCTGTCGCGTAAAGGCGCCACTTTGATTGCCATGAAACTATATTTTGATAATCACGGCAGAGCCAAGCTTGAAATAGGTTTGGGACGCGGTAAAAAACTTTATGATAAGCGAGAGACGGCAAAAGAACGTGATTGGAATCGTGAAAAATCTCGTTTGCTGTCGCATTAAGAATAATTTTATAAAATTTCTAACTTCCAAACTAAAAGCCGGATGTACAAACATCAGGCTTTTAGTTTGTTTAAATTCCTAAACCGGCTAAAAATCGGCCGTTTTCTTTTTCTGCAGCTGTCGGCTCGCGGTAAAATTCTTTTTGAGCTTTGCCGGCTTTGGTTATTTTCCAAAGTTTTTCCGTATTGTCAGCGTCGGGGGATTCCTTAATAAATTTCAAGGCAATCAGATGATGGTACGTTTCAAATCCGATATTTTTAATCAGATTTTCAGCGCTGCCTTGTTTAGCCTCTCCGATAAATTTAAAAGCATTTATAATATCTTTCATAAGCATAAAAATTAGTTTGACATAAAAATAACTATTTGAATAAGCAATAAAATATTAACTCATAAAAGTCAATATGTATATTTTAATAAAGTGTATTACATGTCTAAAAATACATCAATATGAAACAAGCATTTTCTCCGTTATCTTTACACATTTGGCAAGCCTCACTAATTTCTGCCGGTGTCATATCTTTGATATATTTACCTGTTGACTTTAGTTAAACGTCTGTTATAGAATTGGTACGTAAACAACATAATTTTAGAGGAAAGAAAGATGAAAAATAAACTAAGCAAAGGTCTCTCTCTCTCTCTCTGCAAATCCTAAACATCTGATTAAAGGCATATTTTCTGCCGCTCAGCACGTTTTTGCAGAGTTCAGCGTAAAAAATCACACATTCGGAAATAATACGCACAGAACAAAACCTACAACCTCGCCCCTTGAGGGAGAGGGTTATACCGGGCGGAGTATGATTGAAATGCTGGGCGTTCTAGCCATTATCGGTGTGCTGAGTGTCGGTGGAATCGCCGGATATTCCAAGGCAATAGAGAAATACAAAATCAACAAAATGACCGAAGAATATACTATGCTTATGACCGGTCTAATGGAATATCAGGAAAGTTTATTTAAAACCTACTCAGGAGACTATGACAACAGATTCTTATCCCAGTTTATTATAGACGCAAAGCTGGTGCCGGAAACTTGGAAATTGGTAAACAAGCAATTTATAACCGATTCTTTGGGAAATAAAATCAATACCTATGTTAATCCAGTTCCATCCGGTACTGTTTTTACCTCCGACATATACATTGTTCCAGACGGAATAAACAAAGATTCTGAATATGCTTATCAATTATGCTTAGCTTTGTCGCATGATGTTGTATATCCTTTAGCAGCAAATATGGATTACGCCGCGCTATTTATTGCTAATGACGCAATAACCAACAGCGACAGTTTTATGGTTTATACAACAACCTGCTATAATTCCGATTTCACAAAGGAAGTAAAATGTCTGTCTGATATGACGCTTTCTGAAATAAGTACAATTTGTAAATCCTGCGTAAAAAAGGATTCTTGCTACGTTGGAATGAGCTGGAGATAACTTTTAAAATTCATTAACTACAGAGGTCGGAGAGGCATGCGTTTGCATACACTCTGTGCTAGCTTGCTGCACAGTACTAAAGAATAGGTCTTTTGAAATTATAAAATCATTTTCATAAAATGACGGCGGGACTGGCTGCGCCGCCCCTGCGCTCATTGCCTGCGGCAACCGGCATGCTCCCGCCTGCCTTTCGCTAGTGGTCGCACTCTTCTCCCAGAGTTCGGAGAGTTTTGCGTTTGTTTCCGCTCCGTGCTGACAACAAAAAGCCCGCTATAAATAGCAGGCTTTTTGTTGGTCGGAGTGACTGAATTCGAATCAGCGACCTCTACGTCCCGAACGTAGCGTTCTACCAGGCTGAACTACACTCCGTCATTGACATGGTTACTTTTAATACAATTATTTTTTTTTGCAACAAAAATTTTTACTTTTTTACAAAAAAAAGTGCAAAAGTCTAAACTTCTGCACTCTAAAACCTGTATAGACCGAATTTTTACATCCTGCCCTGAGCTTCAATTACATGCTGCAAGTCGGCTTTGGTTTCCTGACTGCGCAAATATACATCTTTCAGCTGTTCAAACATAGCCTGCTGCTCTGGTTTCAGCACGCCTTTGAATTTTTCCAAACTCTTGGCTTCCAAGCTTTTAACTTGTTCCTGCAGCTGTTCAATGCTTTGCAGCAGCTGCATCTGGCGCAGACGGCTCTCTTCACTTATTTCACGCGCTGCATCCAGCTGTTTCGGCTCTAAATTCATATTTTGAATAAAGTAGCTGATTTCAGCTTTATTTTCTTCAATTTTCTGCTGCATTTCAGCCACGCCTTGCTTAATTTCTTCTTCTGCGGCTTTTTCCTCAGCAGAAGTTTCAGCATCTGCTGCCTCGGCATTTTCAGCAGAATCTTCTGCGGCAGCCGGTGTTTCAGCAGCCGGATTCTGTGTCTCTTCTGCAGATTTTTCAGCTGTTACAGCCGGAGTCTCGGCTTCCGGTGTATCTTCGCTGATTTCTACAATTTCATCGTCCAAACCAAAAGCAGCCATATCTTCTTGTTCGTCAGCCTTAGCATTGGCGGCAACAAGAGCTAAACTTAAAATTATTGTCAAAAATTTTATATTCATAACCGTATCCTTTGCAATTTTTTTATGATAATAATCATATTTTAACCGGTTGGCAAGCTAATTTTAAAAACCGCCGTATTGACGCATTCTTTTCCGCGACGGCTTTTTGCCGTTTTCATCTCTCTCAAACTCCGGATTTCCCTTATTTAGACGAGCTTGCGCCTTATCAAATTTTATCTGTTGCTTTTCGGTTAGCAAGCTGCGGATTTTAGCTTCATCTTCTTTGCGGATATTGGCGATTTCCCGATGCAACGTATCTATTTGCTGCATAAGCGATTTAACTTTTTCATGACTTTGATTATAGATTTCTTTAACCTGCGCCTTTTGCTCTTTGCTTAAATCCAGCTCTTTGCTCCAATTTATCTGCCGGTCTGATGACTGATGCGGCTGTGATTTTTTGGCTTCTGCAGCACCAACCGCCAGCATACCGGCAATCAGCAATATAGGTAAAATAATTTTTTTCATTAACTGTCTCCCTGATTATTTTAATCTAAATTATCATATAAATATTACTAATTTATTCATTTTTTTGAAAAATTTTATTTAGTGATTATATTCGCAGCCAAAGGAGAAAAGTCATGTTATTGCGGTTTGTGGGCTATATTTTAGCGGTTGCGGCAGTATTTTTGTGGAGTATGAACTATATATATGCCAAGCTTTTATTAAATTTCACGCCTATGCAGATTTCATTTATCCGCTGGTTTCTGGCGATGATTTTCTTTTTGCCGTTTACTTTGAAAAGTTTGTGGGTTTACCGCCGCCTGCTCTGGCAGAATCTGGAATATATAATAATTATGGGACTGAGCGGCTTAGCGCTGGTTAATATCTGCGTTTATTATGCCGGACATACCGCCAATGCCGTTGATATGTCGCTGATTGCCACTTTAGGACCTTTGCTGATTATTGTCTTGAACAGCCTGCTTCAGCATAAAATACCGCCTTTTCGGGTTGTTACCGGTATTATTTTAGCTTTCGCCGGCGTATTGGCGGTGATTTTGCACGGAG
Organism: uncultured Alphaproteobacteria bacterium; assembly: GCA_934271715.1. Classification (GTDB taxonomy): domain Bacteria; phylum Pseudomonadota; class Alphaproteobacteria; order RF32; family CAG-239; genus RUG410. The sequence continues at coordinate 61,650 of CAKQRZ010000009.1, read as the reverse complement.
ATTTTGAAAATCTGCGTAACTTTGATTTTGTTGCCGGTGACCTCTGGATGCTGGGAACAGCTTTTATGTTTGCCGTATATTCGCTTTGCCAACGCCGACTGCCGCCCAAACTTCCGGCTTTAACCTCTTTAAGCGCGGCGATTATTGTGGCGGTTTTGTTCTGTACGCCGGACTTTCTGCTGCAGCAGGATATAGACCCGATGCCCATGCCGGATAAAAAAGAAACATTGATTTTATTGGTTATCGGTTTTCTAAATTCCGGTCTGGCTTATTTATGGTGGAATGTGGCTATAAAAAGAATAGGACTGGTGCATACCGGCATAATTTATTATCTGCTGCCGGTGTTCGGCTGCATAATGGCGCACTATGTACTAGATGAAACTTTGTATTCTTCGCAAATTTACGGGGCAATGCTGGTGGTTGCCGGCATTATTCTGGCGGCTATTCCGCTAAAGAAAAGACTTCTGCCGTCCGAAAAATAAAACTTGCAGAAATCTTTGTTTTTGCTATAACCATTGCAAAAAAGGAGAAAGCATGCGTATATTTTATTGCGGTGATATAGTAGCTCGCTCTGGGCGCGAGGTTGTATTGAAGAATCTGGCAAAAATACGTACAGACTATAAAGTTGACGTTATTTTGGCCAATGTGGAAAACGCTGCGCACGGTTTTGGCGTAACCCCCGGCATCTGCCGTGATTTTTTAGATAAAGGCGCGGATGTCCTGATTACCGGAAATCACTTTTTAAATCAACGCGATATTATTGCATATTTAAATGATTGCAAGGTGATTATAAGACCGGCAAACATTCCCTCAGAAAATCCGGGAAGAGGCTTTACAATTTTTGAACTGCCTGACGGTCGGCGTATTTTGATTATACAAATGCTTGGACGCCTGTTTATGGAAGCTGTTGACTGTCCGGTGCAAACCATTGAAAATATTCTGAAAAATTATACATTAGGAAAAAATATTCAGGCGATTTTTGTTGATATTCACGCAGAAGCCACTTCCGAAAAACTATCATTTGGCTACTATCTTGATGGACGTGTAAGCGCTGTTGCCGGTACTCATACCCATGTGCCGACGGCAGATTATCGTGTTTTGCCGCGCGGAACGGCATATATCACAGATGTCGGAATGTGCGGCAATTACAATTCCGTTTTGGGTTTTGACACGGCAGCTCCAATCAACAGGCTATGCCGACGCTATGTCAGCGACAGACTGGTTCCGGCAATCGGAGCCGGAACTTTGTACGGAATTTTGGTAGAAACAGATGACGTAACCGGTTTAGCTAAAAGCATAAGACAAATTGTGCTGAGTTAAACATAAGCATCAAATATTATTCCGTTGACGTCTTCATTATTTTCTTTGCGCAATATCAGAGGATAGCTTTTTACTGCCTTATATCCGGCTTCTTTCAAAAGTTTTTCTACATACTGCGGATTATGCTTATATCGTCCGTTAGGCTGAATTTTATAAGTTTCGGTCAAACTGTCAGTTTCTACCGAAAATATTATTCTGACCGGACTTGCCGCATCCAACAGCGGACGCAATTCCCCAAAATAACAAAAAACATCGGCAGAAATTATTGCGGAAAACTCGTTTTTATGCCGTTCCAAATACGCCAAAGCATCAGTATGCTCCAAATTTTGATACACTTTTTTAGACTCAGCCAGTTTCAGCATTGCCGCCGACAAATCTATGCCATAAAAAACATTATCGGTATTTTTGAATTTTTCTCCAATCAATCCCGTGCCGCACCCCAAATCTAAAACTTTTCCTTTCAGAGGCGGAATAATTTCTGCCATTTTTTCCACAACATTATAGCTTATGTTTTTAAGAACATTTTCATAGTTTTCGGCAAAACAATCAAACAATAAACGATTATATTCCGTTTCATTGTCAGATGACTTTCCGTTTAAAACTGCCCACAGATGTTTTGCCACCGTGTTTTCAGGCATTTTCTCGTACCAATTTTCAGCAATTTTTAAAGCCTTTTCCTGTGATTTAGCATAAAATAAAGTAATGGTTTCGGCAATATTCAGACTCCAATCAACATGATGCGGCGCCAGATAAAAAGCATTAAACATCAGCGCCAACGCCTGCTCATATTCTTCCAAAGTTTTAAGAATTATTGCTAAATTATAGCTTAGTTCCGGTTGTTCAGGCTCCAAACGCACAGCCGCGCGATATTCTTCCAAAGCCTCCAATGTACGTTTGAGCCTGCACAGCATATTGGCATAATTGGCATGCATCTGAACGCTGTCCGGATTTAGCTCTCCGGCTTTTTTATAATATTTTTCTGCTTCGGCATAATTGGCTTTTTCCGCTTCTAAATCAGCAATATGCAAGGCTGCGGCAGAGTTGTGAGGGTCAAGCCGTAAAGCCGCATAAAAAAAAGGCAAAGCTTCATCTTTTTTTTGCAAAAACAACAAAGTTTCGCCTAAAATCGTCTTGATTTCAGCGTTTTCTTGCAGAAAATCAGCTTGCTGCAAATATAAATTAGCCTCGCTGTATTTCTGTTGAGCAAATTTGCGGCGTCCTAAATAATAAAAAGGGCGCGCATCTTGGGGATTTTTCTGCGCCAGCAGCTGCAGAGCCGCCTCGTCATTTTTAATTTCTGCCAGATTTACGGCGGCGTCTGTATAATCCGCATCCAGCTTTAGAGCATTTTCAAAGGCTTCTGCGGCTTCTTCATCGCGGTTTATCTGCCAATAGGTGTTGCCTAAACACAAAAAAGCTTCTTTTAAATCTGGCTTAAGCTGCAAGGCTTTTTTATAGGCTTCAATCGCTTCAATCGGACGTCCGACCGCTGCCAGCGATATTCCCAGATTGAAAAAAATCGGAAAATGTTTGGGAGCAGAAGCCGCGGCGCGGTAAAAATAGCCTATAGCCTCGCTGTGCAGGCCGCGAGTTTGCGCAATCAATCCCAATAAATTTAAAACATCGGCATTATCCGGAGCGGTTTCCAAGATTTGACGATAGAGCTGCTCTGCTTCATGCAAAGCTCCGTTTTGCTGCAATTCAACAGCTTTCTGAAACATCAAATTATATGACATTGCCTTCTCCTTATTTTCGATTGTAAAATAATTTTATAAAAAATCCAGCGTTATTTGTATTTTTTGCTTGAAAAAACAGATTTTTTGGGTTATTTTAACACCACTTCCGAGAATGCAGATTGTGTTAAGGCGCAACCTCGTTTCCGTATTTTGGCGTGAAACTATCGGGACAATAATGTAAACAAAAATAAAGGATTTAAACTTATGAAAAGTATTGTTGCTGCTAAAAAGAAAAACAGCCGCCGCTATGGCGAAAACCTCTGGGGCGATGCAAACAGCCCGTTCAACAAACGTTCTTACGGCCCTGGTCAGCATGGTCAGAGAAAGAAAAAAGTTACCGACTACGGCGAACAATTAAATGCTAAGCAAAAACTGAAAGTTTACTACGGTAATATTTCTGAAAAACAGTTTGGCAAATACTATGCCGAAGCTATCCGCCGTTCAGGCGATGCTGCCGAAAACTTAATCGGTTTGTTGGAATCTCGTTTGGACAACTTGGTATACAAAGCTAAATTTGTTCCAACCGTATTTGCTGCCCGTCAGTTTGTTAACCACGGCCATGTTACTGTTAACGGCAAAAAAGTAAACATCCCTTCTTATCAAGTTAAAGCTGGCGATGTTATTGAAGTTCGTGAAAAATCTAAGGGCTTGGCTTTGGTAGCTGCTGCTATAGAATCTCAGACCCGCGATTTTCCGGGTTATTTGGAAGTAGATTCTAAAAAACTTACTGCAAAATATACATTTGTACCTAAGTTTGATGATGTTCCATACGCTGCTATGATGGAACCGAATCTGGTTATTGAGTACTACTCAAGATAATCTGCGGTATAACGGATTTAGAAAGCCCGCTGTTTGGCGGGCTTTTTTTGCATAGAGCTGCTTTTAAAATTCCAAAACGATTGCGCATCTGATGCCGGTGCAGCTGTCGCATATTTCTTTTATTTCCGGCAGCGTCAAATCTTTCAGGCAAGTCCGCCCTGCTCCACAGAATTTGCTGCCGTAATAGATATGCTGAGCATCCCAAATATGAGCGAGACGTGAATAATATAAAGCCGGAGCCAATGGCTGCACCGTGTTTTGCATTAAAGACATACAGAATTTTTTAGAAAAGCTGAGAGAGGTTCTTAGCTCATTACCAACTAATCCGCCTAAATAAAAATCAACAACAATCCTCTTTTCTCGGACAAATACGTTTATTAAATTTCCCTGCGGGTCGCTTAAGGTGGCGTTGTTAACGGTTCCGACAGCATCTTTCCATGTTTCCGGCACCAGATGAAGCGCGGTAACAACCGCAGCCAAGCCTCCGGTTACATTATTCGCCATGATATTGTCTTTTTGCTCTATCAGCCCTTGGATTAAGTAGCTGTATTCTTCATTTGCCTTGTTCAGCTTCCACATCTCCATAGCCTTGGAGTAACCTGCAATTCCGCCGACACTCAGCACTCCAATAATCGCCAGCACGCCCAGCATTTCTATCATGGAACGGCCTTTTTCAAAATTTTTATACATATTTTCCAACTCCGTTTAATTTTGTTATATAAAAAACAAAACCCGCCGTAAAAAGCGGGCGGATGTTCGAAAACCGTCACTAAATTGAATAAAAAAACGGCTCGGCTTATTCAGCATATAGCCTTATTCACCGACATCCGTCCCTTAGAACAGAAGTCGGCATACACGATTTTAAGTCGCTTATGCTCAAAAGCGACTATTCAATTTAGTAAAAGGGTTTTCGACGCCCTGAATATGGTTTTCCATATCTATAAATAAGGCTATATAATTTTTTGGCGCGAGTCAAATGATTTTATAAAATAATTATTTTTTGCTGCTTATTTACTATTTTCCGCATATTCTACTTTATTTAGAATAATATAATATTAAACTACATCTTTTACATTTTATATTAGACTTTTTGTCAGGTTTTAAAAAAATATATTGCATTATGCAATAATATATTATATATTCCGCTTCATAAAAGCTTTATTCTGCGGTATGAAATATGCCGCTTAACTGTCGCAAGTTAATAATTCAGAAAGCTTGTTAGTTCCTCTTGCAGGAATATATCTCCAACAGCGGGGAGTCTTACATGTATGTACAAAAAGTGTTAATCGGTTCTAATGCTTTTAAAGGTGTAAGAAATCAATCTGAATTATGATTTGCGAACTCCCCGACCTTTGCAGGCTGTTTCATTAAAACAGCTCACAATTTGTTCATAGCTCTTGAAAATTCCCGATTTTCCCTATTCGCTTCCTTTAAGCAGATAAATTATATATTTGCTGATATGTTATTATTCATATCATTTTTAGTACAATAAAAAAGGCTCTCGCTTGAGAACCTTTTTTGAATTGTGCTTTTTATATTAACCCTGACGAGCTTTCAGCTTCGGGTTCTTTTTGTTAATCACATAAACGCGTCCTTTACGGCGAACAACTTTGCAGTCCTTATCGCGTTCTTTTTTAGATTTTAACGAACTGAAACATTTCATTTTTCTTATCCTTTACAAAACATTTTGAGCGCAAAATAAGCTATTTATCTGCAAATGTCAAGCATTCTTTTTATATATTTCCACAAAATTAAGATATATTTTATTTTTTAGGCCTATATCATTATATATATGCTTATTATAAAGAGGATAAAAAACAATGAAAAAGTTGATTTTGCTGAGTATTTTATTTTATGGCTTGGTTGTTCAAAATTCTGCCGCCAAAGATCTTACATATTTAGAAGAGATGCAGCAGCTGGGCTATATTGCCGGCCAAGGTCTGGCTTGCCGCGCCCGCAAATATCAAAAATACGAGCTTTTGGCGCGGGCTTTGCTGGTAACAAAATCGCCCAGCGATGCGCTTCAGCAGCAAGCTATGCAGACTTATAATGAAGCTAAAATCAGCTCCATGTCCAATGTTTATGAAACAGATTATGCCGACTGCGATCAGATAGTATATAACTTTAACCGCCAAAAAATCTTTCAGACCACGCTGTATGCCGACGGCAAAATCAAGCTTTATGACGGCACCATGCTAACCCCGCGCAAGCTTTATGACGCTTCCAGCTTATACAAAAATGACCCGCAGGTTTATGATAAAGCTTTGGCAACCTATAAAAAAGCACTTGCAAATGCTGAAAAAAACAGGCAAAATGCGCCAAAGCTGGAATTAAAAGATTCTAACTACAGCCGCTACGCTAACCAATTTAACTAAACAGGAGAATATAATGGCTTCGTACCAATACATTTTTGTTATGCAAAACCTTACTAAAGTTTTACCTGGAGGGAGAGAACTCTTTAAAAATATCACGCTCTCATTTTTCCCCGGAGCTAAAATCGGTGTATTGGGCGTTAACGGCGCCGGTAAATCTACTTTGCTTAAAATCATGGCCGGCATAGATAAAGAGTTCAGCGGCGAAGCTTGGGCTGCCGACGGCGTAAAAATCGGCTACTTGGAGCAAGAACCGCAGCTGGATCCCGGCAAAAATGTAATGCAGAATGTTATGGACGGCTTGGGCGAAACTCAGCAGCTTTTACAGCGTTTTGAAGAAGTTTCGGCTAAATTTGCCGAGCCGATGACCGATGATGAAATGAATGCACTCATAGAAGAGCAAGCCGAGCTGCAGGAAAAAATAGATGCCTGCAACGGCTGGGATATTGAGCGCACCGTGCAGATTGCCATGGACGCCCTGCGCTGTCCGCCGGCCGATGCCGATGTAACCAAGCTTTCCGGCGGAGAAAAGCGCCGCGTGGCTTTGTGCCGCTTGCTTCTGCAAAAGCCGGACTTGCTGCTTTTGGATGAACCGACCAACCATTTAGACGCCGAATCCGTAGCCTGGCTTGAACACCACCTTAAAGACTATAACGGAACCGTGGTTATGGTGACGCACGACCGCTATTTCTTGGATAATGTAACCGGCTGGATTCTGGAACTAGACCGTGGCCAAGGCATTCCGTATGAGGGCAACTACACTTCTTGGCTGGAGCAAAAAGAAAAGCGTCTGGCTCAGGAGGCTCGTGAAGAAAATGCCCGCCAGCGTACTTTGGCGCTGGAGCTGGAATGGATTCACAAAAATCCTAAAGCCCGTCAGGCAAAATCTAAAGCCCGTATCAATGCTTATGATGAGCTGCTGTCGCAGGCCGGACGCGAGAAAATCAGCACGGCTCATATCAATATTCCGATGACGGAGCGTTTAGGCGATTTAGTTATAGAAGCCAGCCACATCAGCAAAGCTTTCGGCGACAAAGTTTTAATTGATGATTTGTCTTTCAAAATTCCAAAGGGTGCGATTGTCGGCATTATTGGACCTAACGGCGCCGGCAAAACTACCTTATTTAAAATGATTACCGGACAGGAAAAGCCGGATTCCGGCGAGATTCGCATCGGCGATTCGGTTGACCTTGGCTATGTAGACCAATCCCGCGACGAGCTGAATCCGGATAAAAACGTCTGGGAGGAAGTTTCCGACGGCTTGGATATGATTCAGCTGGGCAAAAATGAAGTATCTTCCCGCGCCTATGTCGGACAATTTAACTTTAAAGGCTCTGACCAGCAAAAGAAAGTCGGACAGCTTTCCGGCGGCGAACGCAACCGCGTGCATCTGGCAAAAATGCTGCGTAAAGGCGCAAACGTGATTCTGCTGGACGAACCTACCAACGATTTGGATGTTGACACCCTGCGCTCGCTGGAAGAAGGTATCAACAACTATCCGGGATGTGTGCTGGTAACCTCACATGACCGCTGGTTTTTAGACAGACTAGCCACCCATATTTTGGCCTATGAAGACAACGGGCATGTGGAATGGTTTGAGGGCAATTTTGAAGATTATGAAAAAGATAAAAAAGCCCGCCTCGGCGAAGACGCCTGCACCCCGCACCGCATCCGCTATAAAAAACTTGAACGCTGATTTTTATAAGAGCCTGATGCCTCAAAACATCAGGCTTTTTTACCCTTTGGCTATATTTAATATTTCCGTCATTATACTATATTTGTATTGACATTGTACTTTAGACACTTTACAATATATTACAAATGGAGAGTAAAAATGGTTAATTTAAATATACGGATAGATGAAAATTTAAAAGCCGACGTAGAAGATGTGCTTAGTCGTTTGGGCTTAACAACCTCTGACGCCGTTCGTTTGTTTTTTGCTCAAATCAGAAACACACGCAGTATTCCGTTTATGCTGAAACTCTATGACGAGCCAAACACCGAACTGCAAACAGCCATGAAACGCGCTGACGATTATATTGCCGGTAAAGACACACAGAATTTTTGTAAACACTCCAATATTAACAGCCTGAAAGCATTAGTTGATGAGGAAGACTAATGCTGAATATCGTACATGATACTTGCTTTTTAAGGCAGTTGAAAAATTATAAAAAGAAGCATTATAACTTAGACCTTTTTTACGAAGTTGTAGAAAAATTGGCTGAATGTGAAAATCTGCCGTCCAAACACAAAGACCATGCTTTAAGCGGTAATTAGCAAAACTACCGCGAATGCCACATAGCAAATGACTGGCTTTTAATTTATCGTACAACCGAAACTAAACTTATTTTAGTAGCCACCGGTTCGCATGATGATTTATTTTAAAATCCTTACTTAATTTGGATTCAGCAAAATTCTAAAGTAACCTCGCCCGTTTTCTTTAATGGCTATATTGCAGCGTTCATTTATCTGCGCCGGAGAGGTCTGCCCTCGGGTGCTGCGGTTAAAAATCAAAGCTCCGCTGGTGCCTGACCAAGAATCAGAATCTATGCTGGAAAAATCTACAGACAGAACTTCATTCGGCGCTGACTGAGCAGCCATAATCAAATTTTTGCAATACTCTTTCATAGATATGGAAAGCTTGCCTGTTCCCTCAATAGCGCTGATTCTGATAGCATATTTAAATACTTTTACCAAAGAATCATCTCTTTGCCTATCATACTCAATCCCGTAAGTTATGCTGATTGAATTATTATCGGCATCATATATCACATTGTTTTGATAGGTAAAACCCTCCGGTACACCGCCCATCGCAATAAAAACATCAGTAATAGTCTGCGAACGATTTTCCCTCAAAGTAGATAAATTGGGTTTAAGCGTGATAGCATTATTGATAAGCGTTGCCAGTAAGTCTTTCTGCTTATTTGAATGCCACATCAGCATGGCTTTAGAATATCCGGCAATCCCGCCGACGCTTAAAACTGCAATTATTGCCAGTACGCCGAGCATTTCTATCATACTTCTGCCTAATTGATTTTGTTTCATCGTAACTTCCTTTCATTATTTTTCGTGTAACAAAAAAGCTGTCGGCGAGACAGCTGGAAGTTCGTAACTATTATTCATGATTATAGTGCAGCATATTAACCATTGCGAATATGGCATATTTTGCTACCTTCCAGCTATAAAGCTAGAAGATATTTAACGTCATATAGACGCATGAATAAGAGGCTACGACACCCCAGACAGACTATCGCCTATCCAACATCTATTTTAGCTAAAGATAATCGGAAAGTAAAGATGTTTTTCTTATTACAGCACATTGTCTTAGTAATTAACTTATGGAGGAGGCTGGTTCCGCATATTTTACAGTTTTTTTGACGTCGTGTGGCAGCTTATTGATAATTAGTTAGGCTGTATAAAGCTATAAAAATAAATTGATTTAAATGTTATTTTGTAGTAATAGTGGATATTGTAGAAGTTTTAATTAAATATAGTTGTTGGTGTGATATGTATAAAATTCAGCATATACAATATCCTGTCGGTCAAGGTGGATTACATTTAGGGATAATCGGAGATTATGCTTATATCTATGACTGCGGCGGATATGGAGATAATGTTGATTGGAATGGAATTTTCCAACATATACTAGAAGAACTTCGTGGTTGCCAAAAACTGGATATTTTTATTTCGCATTTGCATGATGATCATTGCAATCAACTAAAAAGTCTATGTTACTCTTTAACTAAAAACGCTTATCCTCATAACATAACTATTTACATGCCGCCTCTTACAGACATTCTAAAAATAATTCTGCTTTGTGAATATTATTCCAATAAAGAGAACGATAAAAAAACTGATAAAGATTATGTAAGCTTTGTTCTTACACAAAAAATTAAGGGACTAGAAAATTACGACAATATCAATATAAAATATAATAGAGATTTCTATTTTCCTAAACATATCAAATATACAGAAACTTACTTACCGGAAGATATTAAAAATACAGAAACTATCCTTTTTGCATATACAACAAAATTATCCGAAGAAGCTAAAATACTAGTTGAAGAATTTAAAAAAAGATTAAAAGACAAAAAACTGAATGGAAAAAACATATCTATAAAGGAAGGCATCAAGTATGAGTCTTGGAAAAATGATGAATTCATAACAAAAGCAAAAGAAGCATTCAAAGAAACATTTCACACACAAAAAATTACTAATAATATTATGCTTTGTTTATATTGCGGCAGTCAGTATACACATCATCTTATAGAAAAAAAGAATCACAATAACTGGCTGCATACAGGAGATGCCAATTTAAAAGACAAAAATCGGTTATGTGAATTTATTAAAAAATTTGACGCTTTGCTGTATAACGTAAATTATGTACAAATACCTCATCATGGTTCAAAAAATAATCATGATAGCGCATTTTCTTTATTATTTAATCCGGCATGTAGATTTTTTTATACATCACAAGATAAAATATCAAACTCTAAACAATATGTTAAACCTTCTGTTAAAGATATTAAGTTATTATTACCCTACTCTAGTATTAAGGTTTCTGATAACCCTGCATCTCAAATAGAAGTTTTGGAAAACATAAAATACTAAATATCTGTATAAATTTTGCGATTTATATTGACAAATTGACAGAATGAGTTATAAGACTGGTTATAAATTTAATTATGCTGTTTATAATTTTTCAGATATTATGGGTAAAAGTTTCTTTATTTCGCTGAACAGAGCATTAGCTAATATTTTGAAAATACTGTTAGTTATTGCAATTTTAGCTGCAGCGGCTTTTCTTTTTGTACTCAGCAAAGATGAGTTTTATCTCTTTTTGCTTTTAATTCTGGTTTTATGCGGATTTTTATCTTTTGAAGATGAATACAAAGCTGTCCGCAACTGGAAAAGAAATTTACACCCTGCCGGCAAATGCGTTTTAAACTTGCTGGCGATAGCTATGGCCATTGCTGCTTTGTTCGGTGCGGCTTTCTTTTTCTATAAGCTTTCATAACAACAAAAAACTCTCGTATTTATAAAAAATACAAGAGTTTTTATTTTTTCAGCAACCTGAAAATTATTTAACCATATCAATCACAGAATCAGTAATATCTACGCCGCCGTTAACAACATAGGCTTTATTTACAATCACGGTTAAATCTTCTTTATCGGCAACCGATTTAATAATATCATTCAATTTTTGGTCTGAAGCCTGCAAGGCTGAAGCGTAAACCTTATCAAAACCTTCTTTTTTGGCGTTAATTTCAGCAATATATTTTTCAGAAGCTTTCTTTTTAGCCGCTTCATCGCTGATTTTAGCTAATTTTGCATTGGCGTCATTAGCCATTTTCTGCAATTCTTGAATTTGGCTTTCACGCTCGCTTTTTACGGCAGCAACATCTTTAGAAGCCATTACAACACGCTGCACGTCAATCACGGCAAACTTAGGCTCATCGCCGCCCGACATCATTCTGGTAGCCGCCGAGGCAATTACCGCAGAAATCAGGGCAATAAAAAAGATAAAACCGTAATTAGGGCTGTTATCAAATCTGGACATTTGTTTCTCCTTTAATTTCAACACCTTTTAATGTTAGCAACTTTTTTGGTCTTTTCAAGATATTTTAGCTTATATGCAACAATAAATATTGACGGCGCGCCAAAAATATTTATGATAAACGCAAAAGGAGCAGAAAATGAAAGCGACAGACACCGGAATTAAAAGAATATTGAAAGCCTTTATATACTCCCGCGACGGCTTTACCTCCGCTTTTAAAAGCGAAGCGGCGCTGCGCCAAGATTTAGCGGTATTTGTGATATTTTCGGCCGCTGCCCTGTGCCTGAACTTGGTGCTGTGGCAAAAGGCGATATTGATTTCCAGCCTGCTGTTTATTGTGATTATGGAGCTGGTAAACACCGCGGTTGAAGTGGTGATAGACCGCATTTCTCCGGATTATCACGAGCTTTCAAAAAAAGCCAAGGACATCGGCAGCCTGCTGGTTCTGCTGGCTTTTGTCAATGCGCTGATTTTGTGGGGAGCGTTTTTATATCCGCTGTTTTTTTAGATGTACCAGCCTCAAGATTTAGCCATATACATTCATTGGCCGTTTTGCAAAAGCAAATGCCCCTACTGTGATTTTTATAAGGAATTAGCCCGCGGCTGCGATGAAGAAAAGCTGATTTCAGAATATTTGGAAGCATTAAAAAAATATCATGATTTGCTGCCGGAACGCCGGATTAAATCTATATTTTTCGGCGGCGGCACACCCAGCTTAATCAGCGCAGAAAATATTGCTAAAATAATAAATTTTATCTGTAAAAACTGGACCATAGCCGATAATATTGAGGTTTCGCTTGAAGCTAATCCCAACAGCAATCATCCTCACATGTTTCAAGATTTAAGAGCTGCCGGAATAAACAGGCTGTCTTTGGGAGTGCAAGCCTTAAATGAAGCTGATTTACACTTTTTAGGACGTACGCACACCTTAGCCGAAGCCCGCAGGAGCCTGCAGGAAATTGTGCGGATTTTTGATAATCATTCGGCAGATTTAATCTATGCCCGTCCGCAGCAAAGCTTGCAGAATTGGCAGAAAGAACTGCAGGAAATCTGCTCTTACGGACTGAAGCACCTTTCGCTGTACCAGCTAACTATTGAAGAAAATACAGTATTTTACAATAAAAAAGTTAAGCCGTTAGATGAAGAAAAAGCGGCGGATTTATATTCTTTTACCCGAGAGTATGCCGCCGAACACGGCTATAATTTATATGAAGTTTCAAACTTTGCTCAAGCCGGTTATGAAAGCCGGCATAACCTGACCTACTGGCAGGGCGGAGATTATATCGGCATCGGCAAGTCGGCGCAGGGACGCTTAACTCTAAACGGCGATTTTTTTGCTGCAGACTATCCGTTCTGCAATGAAAAGCTTTCCGCCGCAGAACGGGCCGAAGAGCTGATTATAACCGGCCTGCGCCTTGTCCGCGGATTGGATAAAGCAACATTTCAAAACATTATCGGCGAACCGCTGGAAAAATTTATCAATTCCGCCGCCCTTAAAAATCTGAAAGAGTTAAACATGCTGACGGAAACGCCTCAGAGTTTAACTGCTGCGCCGCAAGGCTTTTTAGTTTTAAACACGCTGATTTCCGAGCTTTGCCTTTAGTCACTGATTCCATAGTTGCCGTTAACCAGCACCGCCAGCAGCAACAGAAAAAACATCATGGCAAATCCGGCGCGTTCCGAAACTCCGTTCGGTATTTTATAATGCCGGTTTAAAGCAAAAATAAACAGCGGAGCTACCAGCAGCAAGGCGGTTACATACCCGGGGTTGGGAGCGGCCCGCAAAGCCATGGTTTTGGCTGTAATCAGCGCCGCGCTGAAGCCTACCAGATAGCCGCCGATTTTCCACATGTGGCGCGAAAACACCTCGCCTATTTTTTGCCGGAATGTAAATTCGCGACGGTGCTGGACATAGCATTTAAGGTTATAGCAGCCGCTGACAAAAGTCGCTACAGATAAATAATAGGCTATAGACTGCCAAACCGAAGAACCGCCTAAAGCAATATATTTAGTGATAATGCTCATCCCCGCCAAAGCAAACACCGCCGGCATAATATAGCGGGCGGTCTGCCGCGACACTTTGGTGCGAATCATCTGCCAATAGCAAAACGTAAAACCGAACAGCACCAACAACAAAGTGATAAAAACATTGCCCTGCTGCATAAGCGCAAAAAATTCTTTCGGCGTAAGCAGCCACCATAAAAACGTGGTAACCAGCACCGTTATTGCCATAAAACGCGAAGTCGGTCCGGCGCCGTATTTGGCCGAAGCAAAAAACAAATGCGAGTCATAAATTCCGATAAGCCAGCCCTGAAAAATCAGCAGTCCCCAATAATAAGCGCTGGTCGGCACCGGAAAAAACAGCAAAAACGGCATAAACAGCACCGATATGCCAAACCCGCGCCATATTCCCAAAACATAGCCGTCAACCTTGTAGTGCTGATTAAACAAGGTATAAACAGCCGTAAAAAATCCATATATTAACCCGTTGATAATCCATAACATAAAAAGTTATGTAATCAGCCGCCGCGCTTTTTCAAGTCAGGAATTTTCAAGTTCTTCGGCTTTCAGCTGAACTTCCAGCCATTGATTTTCCATTTCTTCCAGCTTTTCTTTATTAGCGGCCAGCTTAGAGGTCAGTTCATCAAACTTCTGCGGGTCGTCGGTATAAAGATTGGCATTGCCCAAAGCCACCTCTATGGCTTTATTTTCTTCGCCCAGCTTTTCAATTTCTTTCGGCAGGTTTTCCAGCATATACTGTTCTTTATAGCTGAGTTTCTGCGTTTTGTTTTTTTCGCGGACTTTAGGCTCTTCTTTACCGGCTTGCTTGCGGGTATCCGTCTTAAGCGGAATGCCTTTAAGCTTTTCCAGCAGCTCGGAATACGAGCCGACATGCTCATAAACCGTACCGTCGCCGCGCATATAAATCAAAGATGTCGCCACTTTATCCATAAAGTCGCGGTCGTGGCTGACGATTAAAATTGTGCCTTCATAATCATCCAAAACTTCTTGCAGCAAGTCTAGCGTATCCATATCCAAGTCATTGGTCGGCTCGTCCAAAACCAAAAAATTAGACTGCTTAGCCAGAGCCAAAGCCAGCATTAAGCGATTTTTTTCGCCGCCGGAAAGAGTGGAAACCGGACATTGCGCTTGATCGGGCTTAAATAAAAAGTCTTTCAAATAAGCCACCACATGCCGGAAATGTCCCCTTACCCAGATATGGTCGCCCTCGTTGCACAAGGTTTTCCACAAAGTTTTTTTAGGGTCAAGAGTGATGCGGTTTTGGTCAAAATAAGCCTCTTCCAGATTTTTACCGATACGCACAAAACCGGAATCCGGCTCCAGACGCTTGGTCAGCAGTTTTATCAGCGTAGTTTTGCCGGAACCGTTCGGACCGACGATACCCAGTTTATTACCTTTAATCACGCGGATAGAAAAATCTTTGACAATTTCTCTGCCGCCGAAAGATTTGCTGATATGTTTGGCTTCAATAACCATTTTAGAGCGCAGTTCAGCCGTTTCGGCTTCCAGATTTACGGAACCGGTCATTTTAATTTGCTCGCGGCGCTCTTGACGCAGCTGCTGCAAACGGCGCAGGCGTCCCATATTGCGGCGGCGGCGCGCTGTCACGCCTTTATGCAGCCATTCGGTTTCTTCGGCAATTTTCTTATTTAAGGCTTTCTGCTCTATAATTTCCTGCTCTATAACTTGGTCTTCCCAATCCTCAAAAGCGGAAAAGCCTTTATTATTGCGGCGCAGAACACCCCTGTCCAGCCAAAATGTGGTTTGCGAGATATGGTCTAAAAACATGCGGTCGTGGCTGATGACAATAACCGCGCCGCTGAATTTTTTAATTAAATCTTCCAGTTTTTCTATGGTGGTAATATCTAAATGGTTAGTCGGCTCATCCAGCAGCAAAATATCCGGTTCGCCGATTAAAGAGCGGGCCAGAGCCGCTTTGCGCCGCTCGCCGCCGGAAGACTGCTCCGGATTTTGATTTTCATTTATGGCAAAATATTCTATCAGGCGGTCGGCGCGGTAAGTCTGATTTTTTTCTTCTTTAGGCAAGCCGGCCTCAACCACTTCTCGCAGAGTTTTAAAACCCGTAAAATCCGGCTCCTGCGGCATATAGCCGATGCGAACTCCGGGCTGAATAAAAAATTCGGCGTCGTCCGGCTCAATCTCGCGGGCAATAACTTTCAGCAATGTAGATTTTCCACAGCCGTTGCGTCCCACCAGACAAATTTTATCGCCGCGGTTTATATATAAGTCAACATCTGTAAAAAGCGGATTTAAGCCAAAACTCAGCTTGGCGCCGCGTATTGTATATATAGGAGCTTCTGCAACCATTTTTCTTACCTTTCTTTGCTTTATCTAAACCAAAACGGCAAATAATACAAGAGATTTTATTTTTTACCTTGAAAGGCTGCATTTTTCGTATTATTATGCTTGCGGAAATAATTGAAAAGGATAATTATGCCTATGAAAAAAATAATTTTTTGCTGCTTGATGTCGTCTTTTTTGGCAGCAAATTCGTATGCTCAGGCTGTAGACTTGTTTGATGATGATTCTCTAAACACACCAAGTAAAAATGAGCCTAACGCCCCGCAAAAACCCCAAGCTCTTGATGAAAAAAGCGAATCTGCGCAGGATGCCGGCGCCGCAGATGAAAATTCAGGCATGCTGAGCTTTATAAAAAAACCGATTTCCCTTTTGTTTTCGGCCGATGATAAAGTTGCCGCGCCGGACGGTAAAGAAGAAACATTCTTAGAAAAAAGCATCCGACAAGCCAATGAAGGCAAATTAGAAGACCAGATGAATTTGGCTTATATGTATTTGTACGGCACCAACGGCGTTAAACAGGATTTTGCAAAAGCCTTTGATTATTATCAGATGGCGGCCGGGCAAAACGACCCGATTGCCCTAAATAACTTAGGAAGCCTGTATTTTAACGGAATCGGCACCGAAGCCAATGCCAAAAAAGCCATAGAAATGTTCAGCAAAGCCGCAGAACTCGGCAACGACAACGCTGCTACCAACTTGGCTTTTATTTATCTTAAAGGCGGCGTTAAAGACCCTGCCCGCAACAAAATTGCCATGAACTTATTCAAAAAAGCCGCCGAATCTGGCAACAACGTAGCAAAATTTATGACCGGATATGCCTATTACATCGGCTTTGTTTGGGAACAAAACTATGATGAAGCCTTTAAGCTGATACGCAGCGCCGCCGGCAAAGACAGCAATCTGGACGAAGCTCAGCTGGTTTTAGCGGATATGTATATTAAAGGCCAAGGCACCGTACAGAACTTCAATAAAGGCATTGCCGCCTGCCGTGCTGCCGTAAATCAGGGAAATTCCGAAGCTTATATGAAACTTGCCCGCATTTATACAGAGGGCAAAATTACTCCGCCTAACCCTTTAATGGCGCATTCGCTGTATAACATTGCCGCGGTGCTGGATGAGCCTAAGGCTGCTGAATACCGTGATAAAATCGGCGCTTCGCTGCAGCTTGACCAACTGCTGCAAGCACAAAACGACGCCCAAAACTTTAAGCCGAATCCGTCAGAACTAACAACGTATGTACGCCAGACTTTCGGGTTTGATGTCCGCAGCTATATTGATATGAACGTTTTAACTCCTAAAGAAAGCAAATAAAATGCAGAGCAGAAGCAAAAAGAGAATTTTCAAAAAAATTTTATCTTGGTCGGGCTTATTTTTCTTTGCCCTTGCCGCTTTTATGATTTATAAGCAGCTGTCTAAATATTCTATGGAAGAAATTAAAAACGCGATTGTAGATGTACCGGCAAAAAATATTATATATGCCTGCATCGCCTCTTTCTGCGGCTATGTAGCTCTTTCTTCTTATGACTTTTTGGCATTGAAATATATTCACCGCAAATTAGCGGCTTGGAAATGGATTTTTGCCGGATTTTTAGGCTTTGCCGTCAGCAACAACGCCGGTCATGCCATTATTTCCGGCGGGGCAATCCGCTACCGTTTATACACACGGTGGCGCGTAAATGCCTCAGACATTGTAAAAATGGTAACTTTTTCCGGCTTTACCTACTTAGTAGCCTGTTTCTTTTTGGTGCTGCTGGGCTTTATATGCTCGCCGCATCATGTGCTGTCGGCCATATCATCGCCGTGGATTAACTGGACGCTGATTTTAGTTTCTGCCGGAGGATTGGCCTTTTATCTGTGGGGCAGCACCTACTACAAAAAGCCGATTATCATAAAAGAAATTGAGTTTGACACTCCTGGCTTTAAGATGGCGGTTGCGCAAATGGTTATCGGCAGCTTAGACATTTTAATGGCCTCGCTGGTGCTTTATTCTATTTTGGAGCATTATATAGACATTCCGTTTATCACTTTTATCGGAGCCTTTATTATTGCGCAGATTTTGGGCGTATACAGCCAAGTTCCCGGCGGATTGGGCGTGTTTGAAATTGTATTTGCCAAACTGCTGCCGGACGACCAAAATCAGGCAACTTTATTTGCTATTTTAATTTTATACCGCATAATTTATTATTTGCTGCCGCTGATTATTTCCGGCATAACATTGGTTGCATATGAATTTAAATTAGCCGAAAGAGTGTCGCTTATAAAAAAAATTAAAAATAGGCAAAAATAACTGTTGACATTGAACAAAATATAAGTTAATAAGGTTTTGTTCATGGCGGGGTAGCTCAGTTGGTTAGAGCGGTGGAATCATAATCCATGTGTCGAGAGTTCGAATCTCCCCCTCGCTACCATAACAAAAAAAGTCCTCTTTTGAGGGCTTTTTTGTTATAGGATAGCCGGAGATTTGAACTCGGTTCATCGTGGTTCATCGTCAAAGTTGGGGGCAGAGTAAAAAAGTTATAAAAAAAATCATTCCATCAATTCGTTTGTTTTTCATCATAAATAAGTTAAGCACATAAAACTATAATTCGCAATCGATAATTTTCAAAATTTCTAAAACCATACGCTCGTCGTTGGATTAGTTTCATCTTTCTATGAAATCCCTCTGTTATCCCATTACTTCTGGTAAATCTGAACATTCTTCCAATTTCTTCTTGCCAATTCTCTATCGTTCTTCCTAATTTTCTAAATAATACAAAGCCGCAATCCTTTAATAATTCTATGTATTTAAGCAATTTCGGTATCAATCTTTGTTTACAATCCTTATATTTGCACATCTTTTCATTCATTAAGCTCATTAAATCCTGCGTTATTTCATACAGTATCTTAATTTGAGATTGAGTTTCAAGATAAGCTTCTATCTTTAACTTTTGCCAGTTTTTCAAAGTGGCTTTATTTTTTCTCAATAATCGTCCTAATCCAAACTGTTTCTTTAAGTTTGTATCTATACTGTAGGCCGTTTTTATAAAACTCTCTAATATCAATTTTATGACGTGGAAACGGTCACTTACTATCATTGCATTAGGAAAGTATTTTTTGACAATACTCCGGTAATTAGAGCTTAAATCCATTACAACTACTCGTACTTTATCCTTGCCTTTGAGACGGTTCAAATATCCTACCAAATCTTGTTCTGAACGACCTAAAACAACATCAAATACCTTATGCTTGCTCAAATTTACTAATGTGGTTGCATAGCCGCCTTTCTTGCTGAAATAATGTTCATCTATCCCTAACACCATTGGACATTTTGCTCCGCCGTATTCCTTGTTCTTGCGGCGATATCCTTGCTGAAACCACCTCTCTATACTCAAATCGCTTACTCCGTAATCTATCCCCAAAACCTATACCAAAGTTGATAATGTCTACGATGTGCGAAAATATGCCAATATCCGTAAAATTAACGTGATAAAATGCCCATAGCCACCACCTTTAGGATGATTTTTTTTGGGTTGCCAAGGTTGATGTCGTGGGTCCGACCGCAAGTGAAAGCCAAACGAAAGCACAGCGACAACAAAGATGTATTTTTTAAATAATATAACTTAAAAATATTTCTAACTTAATTTTAATATTTGAATTCTATAATTATTTGCAAATAAGACAATGCAGATAGAGATGTTAGCAAATGAATAAAGAGTTTAATTTTTTAGTTTATTCCGCACCTGATAAAGATATAAAAGTAAATGCAGTCATAAAAGATGAAACAATTTGGCTGACACAAAAAGCAATGGCCGAATTGTTTGGTGTGCAAACACCGGCTATCAGCAAGCATTTGAAAAATATATTTGAGGAAAAAGAATTAGATGAACAAGTGGTTATTTCCAAAATGGAAACAACCACTCAGCACGGCGCTATTGCAAATAAAACACAAACTTCAGAAACTAATTTTTACAACCTTGATGCCATTATTTCTGTCGGATATCGGGTAAATTCCATCCAAGCTACACATTTCAGAATTTGGGCGACAAAAATCTTAAAAGAATATATCCAAAAAGGTTTTGTATTGGATGATGAAAGATTGAAACAAGGCAAAACCGCTTTCGGTCAAGATTATTTCCGCGAATTGCTGGAGCGGGTTCGCTCAATCAGAGCCTCGGAACGCCGTATCTATCAGCAAATTACAGACATTTTTGCAGAATGCTCTATTGATTATGATAAGTACTCTCCGGTAACTCAAGATTTTTATGCTACTGTGCAAAATAAGTTTCATTACGCAATTACCGGTCAAACCGCCGCAGAAATTATTTATACCAAGGCCGACCACACCAAAGATAATATGGGGTTGACGGCTTGGAAAAATTCTCCAGACGGAAGAATATTAAAGTCTGACGTATCCGTTGCTAAAAATTATCTGTCAGAAAAAGAAATAAAACGTTTAGAACGGACTGTTTCCGGCTATTTTGATTATATTGAAGATTTAATTGAACGTGAAAACACTTTTACAATGCAGGAATTCGCCAAAAGTGTAAATGAGTTTTTGGCATTTCGCCGGTATGATATTCTGCCGGATGGAAATAAAGGAAAAATTTCGCAGAAACAGGCCAAAGACAAAGCCGAAAAGGAATATGACATATTTAATAAAACGCAGCATATAGAATCTGATTTTGATAAAGAGGTAAAAAAATTGCTGCAGAAAGAAAATAATACCAATTCATAATATGTTATATTCCTCTTCAATATATTAACTTGGAGGTAGACAATTCGTCTTTGCAATAAATTAAATACTTTTTTAGAAAAATCTTAAAAAGTGTATTTATTTTTTGATTTTGTGAAATAAAAATGTCTTTACTTTCAGATTATCTTTAGCTAAAATGATTGTTGGATAGGCTATAGTCTGTCTAGGGCGTGAGAACCCTTTATATAACCAGTCGTTATGCATAAACGACTTAAATTTGTTATGCCGATTTTCGCTTGAGCGGATGTCGGCTGAATATGGCTATGAGCTGAATAAGCCGAGCCGTTTGGTTATATACGGTTTCTCAACATCCGCCCGCCATTTTGGTGGGTTTTGTTTTGCATACAACAAATTAAACGGAGGTTAGAAATATGTATAAATTATTTGAAAATGTCTTTAAGTACCCCTCACCCGCAGACAAGTCTGCACCCTCTCCCTCACGGGGCGAGGGTTTTGGATTGCCACGCCCTTGGTGCCACAAGATCCTAGGTACAGACTGTGCGTCACGGCCTAGGATGACTGGTGGCAGAGGCACAAACCCGCTTGGCCGCAGTATGATTGAAATGCTAGGCGTTCTGGCAATAATTGGAGTATTATCGGTTGGCGGGATTGCCGGTTATTCAAAGGCGATGGAAAAGTTTAAAATCAACAAAACTATAGAACAATACAGCTATTTAGTGGCGGGAATGATTGGAAATGTAAACGAATTTAAGAAGCTGAAATGTAATGATTGGGTAGCAAATTGGCAAGAATGCGGGCTGCGCGACTATGTGCTTGCGGCAAATTTAGTTCCTGCCGATTGGCATAGCAACAACGCCATAAATCAGCTTATTGATTCTGACGGCAACATGGTTAGTGTTTTTTCCCGCGGCGGCAATTTGGTTATGGATTTTCATATTGGCGGTTTTACAAATAATGATGATGGCACCGGATTCACACCTTATTTTCCGGTTAAGCTATGCCGCGCCCTGATGAGCGATTTAGCTCAGCCGCTGCATAGTGCCGTGCAATATGCATGGATTTATAAATCCGGCGCCAACAATACGCAATTTTACGGCGATGCCTATTGCGGCGGCGACAAAAAATGCCTTAACGACATTACTCTGGACGAAATTAACGATGAATGCAACGGCTGTGAAGGCGGCGTGCAAAGCTGTACCGTAACTCTGGAGTTTTAAGCATTTGCTTTGTAATTAACCAAATCTTGCTTGATATGCTCATAAAAATCAGGCGTGATATTGTGATAATCGGAAAAATTGACAATGTACGGCAAATAGCTGGCGTCAAATTTTTCTTTCAGCTCGCTTAAAATAAACAGCGGCATTTCTTTTTGACCTTTGATTAAAACATCTAAATCAGAGGTCTTTTCAAAATTGCCTTTTACGCGCGAACCATAGTAATAAAAGGCATAACTATCCGCATAAGCGTCTAAAATATCTTCTATAATCCGCTGTTCTTTGTCTGTCACGCCTAAAACCATTTATTTTTCCATTTTATCTTGCAGTTTTTTATACAAAAATTCACAGTCTTCAACTAAATTATCAACCATGCCTAAAATTACCAGAGCTTTAACTTGGCTATATTCGTGGCTGGTGTCATTTCTTCGGTCGTAATATTCACGCCACTTTTCCCAAGAATGAATAAATCCATACCCCTCCATAAAACGGAAAATATTGTTCATAGTCAGTTCTTCGTCTTTTTTACCGTATTCCAATTTCAGAAATTTTTTCATTGTTTTCCAAGCTGTTTCAACTGTATATTCATAACGTTTTATACAGGCGTCGGCGATATATTCTTTCATTATTTCCGTGTCAGCAGCTTTGAAATCTTTAGAGCAGTTTTTCAAGGTTGAAATACAGTTTTTTAAATTTACCAAGTCTAAATTTGATTTATTCATTTTATCCTCTCTATTATGCTATCACTAAATTTATCACATAGAAAATTAAAAGTATATGATTTTTTTTGAGATTTTACCCTGTGAGAACTGGTATTTACGCAATATTAAAATTCCAGTAAATTGCTGCACAAGCCGCCGAGCAAGCCGCAAATATAGAGCAAAGCGAGAATTTTAAGGTTTTGCTTTAAGGGGCGGTTTACTCTGAACAGCACCAGCAGCCCTACTCCACCGCTGACCAAGCTGCCGCTCATCATGGTGCTGAAATCAATATAATTCATAATATACATCTGCGTCAAAATAACCGAAGCCGAACAATTCGGAATCAGTCCAATTAAAGCGCTAAACATTTCTCCCAGCAGCGGATATT
This sequence comes from uncultured Alphaproteobacteria bacterium, assembly GCA_934271715.1. Lineage (GTDB taxonomy): Bacteria > Pseudomonadota > Alphaproteobacteria > RF32 > CAG-239 > RUG410. The sequence continues at coordinate 38,506 of CAKQRZ010000009.1, read as the reverse complement.
GCAGAATTTGCGTCAGATTAGCTGAGTTTCCGTAAAATTGCAGGAGAAGATTCAAAATTAGGCTGACCGCTAAAATAAACAAGGTAATGCGTACAGAATGATAAAGCGCCGGTTTCCAAAGCGGCTCGTCTTCCTCGCAATGGCAATGCTCGTTTTGGCACAGCGTTTCAATATCCGGTTCCGGCAAATTATGACGTTTTTTAAACGTAAAATCAATTAAATAGCCAAAGATAATTCCGCACGCGGCTTTATAGCCGATAATTAGGGCAATTAAAGACAATGGAGCTTCATAAGAAATTAAAATCGGCAATAGCTCGTCTGAGGTGGAAAGAAAAATTGCCATCAGCGTGCCTAAAGTAATCACGCGGGCGGCAAATAAATTGGCGGCAACAACCGAGAATCCGCATTGCGGCAAAACGCCCAAAACCGCACCGGCTAAAGGACCGGCCTTGGTGGCTTTTTGAATAGCAGCTGTGGTTTTATCTGAAGTTTTGCGTTCAAGATATTCCAAAAACAAATAGGTAACAAACAGAAACGGAAAAATTTTTATGTTATCAATCAGTGTTTCTGCCAATATTTCCAGCATTTTATAATTCTCCCTTTTGCTATGGTATATAGTTTATTGCCGGCAATTATGCAAGGCAAAAAGAAAGGAGTACGTTATAAAAACGTACTCCTTAGTTTTAGAAGATTATTAAGATTTCAGATTTAGGTCTGGTTAACGCGCCGGATGCTTAGTTTGAATGACAAGCATCAATGCTTTCCATGGCAGTTTTTTCAGTCTCAGAGAACTCTGTCTCTTCAGACTTCTTGCCCTGAGCCTTTGGCTTGGCACCATACGCAATCGCTTTCTGAATCTTATCCATGGTAGGATAAGGCTTGCGGGTATAAAGCACAACCGTTGGCTTCTGAGAGAAAATCTCGCGGGCAGCAACCTTAACATCGTGAGCAGTTACCTGATAAAGATCGCTGATCACGCTGTCGGCATCGTAATCAATGTCACGGCCGAGCAAAGACCATGCAGCCTCAACTGAACCAGGCAAAACTTCGTTAGAAACGACGAGGCGCTCATTGGCAGCACGGGAACGAGTTGTTTCCATACGGCGTTCTGTAGCTTCGCTGTCCTGCAAACGCTTGATGTTAGCCAGTACAATGTTGAAAGCGGCATCAAAGTGACGCTTACCGGAACACTTCAGCGTAATACACAGAGTGCGGAGACCGAAGTAACCGGCAACCTTGACATTGGTATCGGCATCAATCTTGGCTTCTGCCATAGAACGTTCCAAGCGGCCGGCGAGCATACTCATCAGAATGTTAGTCTCTGCAGTATTGTATTCCTTAGGCAAATACCAGCCGAGACGGGCAACATGCTTAGTACCTTCGCCCTGAATGAACTGGAAGCCGCCAGTATAGTCAAGAGAGCAATCAGCTTTCTTGGTGCCGGCAGGAAGCTTGCCGAAGTACTTTTCTACAACCTTTGCTACTTCATTGACGTCCTCTTCAGGATGTTCCGAATCAATAGGACCGCAGTAACTGACGACGATATTGTTACCGACAAGATTGTCTGCAATGTACTCCTGAACATCCTTAACCGTAAGCTCCTGAAGCTTTGCAATATACTCATCTGTAGACCACAGCTTGCTGTTGCCAAACGCAGTATGCTTGTAAGCAAGCTTCACCTGACGTTCTGGGAGCGGAGCCAAGTCTTCAGTATGCTGAATAACATCCTTGATAACCTCAGTCAACGCCTTCAAAGTTACTGGAACTTTCACACAGCCTGAAAACAACGCCTTAACTGCCTTGCTCAAAGTACTGATACCGTTTGCATTGTAAACGATAAATGAAGTCATAGAACCGCCGAAAACTGAGCCAGTACAATGAGTATTGCTTGTAACAAGCTTCTCATAGACACCGGCAATACCAACTTTTGGCTCGTTTGCATGACCAGACTTGAAAGTCAATGAAACTTCCTTAAACTCACATGCGTTCTTACATACGATAGTAACACCGTTAGCTAAAATCTTCTTCATAATGCGAATAATTTAAAAAGTTAATAAATATGTTAATAATTGAATTATGCCTATATCTATAACCCTCACATTGACAAAAGTCAAGACCTTTTTGAAAATTTTTTATATTTTGTCATTTTATGCACAGATTATATATAAAATAAGTATGTGGCAAACTGCTTTTAAAAACTTGATTTTTACCGGCGATATGCTATAAATTCGCCATAAACATTATTGTTTTGTAACCCATACAAAACCTTTGGCTTTAAGCCTTTGATGTTTTGTAATTTTAATTTAAACTTTTAAGGATACTATCTATGTCAGATGTAAAAATGAAAATGATGGATGCCAACGAAGCGTGTTCTTCTGTTGCACACCGCATGAACGAAGTCTGCGTTATTTACCCGATTACTCCGTCTTCTCCGATGGGCGAATGGGCTGATGCGTGGTCTGCCGCAAAACAGAAGAATCTGTGGGGCGTGATTCCTGAAGTGCAGGAAATGCAATCAGAAGCAGGCGCTGCTGGTGCTTGCCACGGTTCTTTGCAAGCCGGTGCCCTCACCACAACATTTACGGCTTCTCAAGGCCTTTTGTTGATGATTCCGAACATGTATAAAATTGCCGGCGAATTGATGCCGTTTGTTATGCATGTTGCCGCCCGCTCTTTGGCTTATCACGCTTTGTCAATTTACGGCGATTACTCCGATGTTATGGGCTGCCGCCAAACTGGTTTTGCAATGCTTTGCTCCAACTCCGTGCAAGAAGCTCACGATATGGCGGCCATTGCGCAAACCTCTACTTTGCGCTCCCGCGTTCCGTTTTTACATTTCTTTGACGGTTTCAGAACTTCTCACGAAATTAAAAAGATTAAATTGCTTTCGGATGACGATTTGCGCGCAATGCTGAAAGACGTTAATTACAAATTTAACGCTGAGCATGCTCTGCGTCCGGAAAATCCGGTTATCCGCGGTACAGCGCAGAATCCGGATGTGTTCTTCCAAGGCCGTGAAGCTGCTAACGTATATTATGATAAAGTTGAAAGCATTGTTCAGGAAGAAATGGATAAATTCGCCAAAATCAGCGGCCGTCAATATCATGTTGTTGACTATGTCGGCGCTGCTGACGCTGAAAACGTTATCGTGGTTATGGGCTCCGGTGCCGAAACAGTTGAAGAAGCTATTGAATATTTGAATGCTCACGGTGCTAAATTGGGCGTTTTGAAAGTTCATCTGTATCGTCCGTTCCCAACCGAATCTTTCTTAAAAGCTCTGCCGAAAACAGTTAAAACTGTTTCTGTTTTGGATAGAACAAAAGAATCCGGCTCTTTGGGCGAACCTTTGTATTTGGATGTTGTTACCGCTTTGTCGCAAGCCTTTTCAAACGGCAAACTGGCAAGCTTGCCAAAAATTTATGGCGGTCGCTATGGTTTATCTTCTAAAGAATTTACACCGGCTATGGCTAAAGCTGTGTTTGACAACGCTGTTTCTGCCGCTCCGATTAACGGCTTTACCGTTGGCATTAACGACGATTTGACACACAAATCATTGGCTTATGACGCTAAATTTGATGTTGAACCGGACGATGTTGTGCGCGCTGTGTTCTTTGGTTTGGGTGCCGATGGTACAGTTGGCGCTAACAAGAACTCCATCAAAATCATTGCTGAAGACGCCGGAAAATATGGTCAAGGCTACTTTGTTTACGATTCTCGTAAGTCAGGCTCTATGACCACATCTCACTTGCGTTTTTCCGACAATCCGATTCGCTCGGCTTATTTGATTACTTCGGCAGATTTTGTGGCTTGTCACCAATTCCAATTTATGAATAAAGTTGATATTCTGCGCATTGCTAAAGACGGCGCTACATTCTTGTTGAATGCTCCGTACAAAGCTGATGAAGTTTGGGAACATCTGCCAATTGAAGTTCAAGAAGAAATTTTGGCTAAGCACCTGAAATTATACACTATTAACGCGGTTGAAGTTGCTCGTGCTACCGGTATGGGACAGCGTATTAACACCGTTATGCAGACTTGTTTCTTTGCAATTTCTAACATTTTGCCAAAAGATGAAGCTATTGCGCAGATTAAAGCTGCCATTAAAAAGACTTACAGCAAAAAAGGCGACGCTATTGTACAAAAGAACTATGCCGCTGTTGACGCTTCTTTGGAACACTTGTTCGAGGTTTCTTATCCAGACCACGTTACATCTACATTCCATCGCCAAGCTCCTGTTCCGGCCGATGCTCCTAAATTTGTACAAGGCTTGACCGCAACCTTGATTGCCGACAACGGCGACAGCATTAAAACTTCTGATTTGCAAGAAGTTGTTGACGGTACATGGCCGACAGCTACAACTCAATATGAAAAACGCTGCATCGCTACCGAAGTTCCGGTTTGGGATGCAAATACTTGTATTCAATGCGGTAAATGCTCAATCGTTTGCCCGCACGGTGTAATTCGTATGAAAGTTGCTTCGGAAGAAGAATTAAAGAACGCTCCGGCTACCTTGAAAACTGCCGACTATAAAGGTAAAGAATTTGCCGGTAAGAAGTTTATGCTGCAAATTTCTCCGGAAGACTGCACAGGCTGCGGCGTATGCGTAACAGCTTGTCCGGCTAAAAACAAAGAAAATCCGGAATTGCACGCTATCAATATGGACCACATTGAAAACCACTTGGAAGAAGAAAAGGCCAACTGGAAGTTCTTTGAAACATTGCCTTATGTAAAGAGAACTGAAGTTGCTAAAAACTTGCCTAAGACAACACAAATGATTCAGCCTTTGTTTGAATTTTCTGGTGCTTGCGCAGGCTGCGGCGAAACGCCATACATCAAATTGCTGACTCAATTGTTTGGTGACCGTATGGTTGTGGCAAACGCAACAGGTTGTTCTTCAATTTATTCCGGTAACTTGCCGACAACACCATATTGCAAAGATGAAAAAGGTCATGGTCCGGCTTGGGCAAACTCTTTGTTTGAAGATAACGCCGAATTTGGTTTGGGTATGCGTGTTTCTATTGACCACGAACAAATTACAGCCAAAACTTTGCTGGAATCTATGAAAGCAGAATTAGGCGAAGTTGCTGAAAAGATTTTGAGCAATCCTCAGTCTAATGATATGGAAATTGACGCTCAACGCGACAATGTAGCTGCTTTGCGCGCTGAATTGGCAACAATGAACAGCGAAGAAGCTAAGCATTTGAGCGAAATCGCCGACTACCTGATTAAAAAATCCGTATGGATTATCGGTGGTGACGGCTGGGCTTATGATATTGGTTTCGGCGGTGTTGACCACGTTATCGCTTCCGGCCGCAATGTCAATATTTTGGTTGTGGACACCGGCGTATATTCTAACACCGGCGGTCAACAATCCAAAGCTACTCCGATGGGCGCTTCTGCCAAATTTGCTACAGCCGGTAAAGAATTGCCGAAAAAAGATTTGGCTATGATTGCTATGTCTTATGGCAATGTATATGTAGCTCAGGTTGCTATGGGTGCCAACGATATGCAGGTTATTAAAGCTATGAACGAAGCTGAGGCCTATGACGGTCCGTCTTTGATTATCGCTTACTGCCCATGCATTAACCAGGGTTTGAATATGGCTGATGGTTTGGCTCACCAAAAGAATGCTGTTGAAACAGGCAGTTGGCCTTTGTTCCGTTTCAATCCGTTGAACGAAACAGCAGGCAAAGCTCCGTTGACATTGGATTCTAAAGCTCCATCTAAACCTTTGTCTGAGTTTATGTCTAGTGAAACACGTTTCCAGGTTGTCAACAAGATGAACCCGGCACGTTATGAAGAATTGCTGGAAAAAGCTCAGAAAAACGTTAACGATAAGCATACTTTATTGGAATACATGAGCCAATATAAATAGTATGCGGGCTTAGCGCAATAAAAGAGAGAAAATTCTAAATGAATTTTCTCTCTTTTTGCATTTTGATTTTACGGTTGACTTATGGAGTGCGGCTGGTATAGAATGAGTATAGTAATTAACTAAAATAAGAGGAAAGAAAGATGAAAAATAAGCTATTCAAAGGTCTCTCTCTCTCTCTCTGCAAATCCTAAACATCTGATTAAAGGCATATTTTCTGCCGCTCAGCACGTTTTTGCAGGGTTTGGCAGAAAAGATGACACTTTCAGAAATAACGCATTAAGAACTAAACTAGCAGGCGGCACGTTCACGCGCTTTTCCGCCTCCACTCTCAGCGTCATTCTTCGCCGGTACTCCCTGCCGGAAGTACCATGGCGGAGAATCCATAACGCCATTGCTAAAGCAATGTCAATATGCGTTGCCGTTGGCAACAAAATCATGGATACTCGTCTGCCACAGCCTGCAGGGTGTGGCGACAAGTATGACGTTTCGGGTTTGGGCTTTAGGCGCCTATTTAATTCTTGTTGCGAGTCCTTTAAATACCCCTCACCCGACGCCAAGGCGTCACTCTCTCCCGCAGGGGGAGAGGGATTGCCACGCCCTTGGTGCGACAAGATCCTAGGTACAGACTGTGCGTCACGGCCTAGGATGACTGGTGGCAGAGGCACAAACCCGCTTGGCCGCAGTATGATTGAAATGCTCGGCGTTTTGGCGATTATAGGAGTTTTAAGTGTCGGCGGCATTGCCGGATATAGCAAAGCTATGGAAAAATTTAAGCTCAATAAGGCTATGGATGAATACAGTATGTTAATTTATGGACTGTTGGAAAACTTAGACTATATACAAAAACTAAACAGCGAAAATACCAACCTTATAGAATCTGCCGGACTGATTGATTTTGCTTTTGGCTTAAATCTGGTTCCGGATAGCTATAAAAAAATAAACTTCCGCCGAATGTATGACCCTTACGGCAATATTATTCAATTATTTTCACGCAACAACCGGCTGGTTATAGACATGTATCTGGGCGGCGCTTTGGATGAAGACGGCAATATTGCTCACAATACTAATTTTTCGGGTAAACTCTGTCAAAGTTTAATGACTGATTTGGTTCAGCCTCTGCATTCTGCCGTACACCATATCTTTTTTACATATAAATCCGGTGCTGCATATTATGGAGACAGCACATGCAAGGATAATCCAAACGCAAAATGTTTAAGCTCAATTACGCTTTCTGATATCAATGATATTTGCAACTATTGTATTGATGAAGAAAAAATCTGCGCCATAGTTTTAGAATTTTGATACTAAGAGAGAAAATTTTAGCATACACAGAAGTACATGAATTTTCTCTCTTTCGCAGTCTAGACGCTAGACAAGCCGAAAAAGCCAGATAACGAGCTTAATACACCGCAAGATTTTTTCGCTGTAACTGCTTTGTAAATTCGGATAGTCTAGATACGCTGTTAGATAAGCCCAAAAAGCCGGATAATGAGGCTAATACGCATTAACTTTTTTGCGCCGTGTACAAAAAGGTACACAAGCACAAAAAGTTAAAAGTAGTAGTCCATTAGCCGGCTTTTTTTATATCATGAAGCGGACAAGCTGTACTAAAAACGCATACACCGCAAACGCTGCAATCTTATAAAGCACGGCTATGCTCATTACCGAACCGCCGACAATTAAAAGCTGGATTAAAACAGCGGCGACAACCGCGCAGCCCAAAATCAGCAGCCAATAATATTTTTGCTTCAAGAGCAGCAAAGAAATTACTAAGGCGGCAATGGTTAAATATAACCCTTTCATTGCGCCGAATGTTTCCGAAACCGGAGCGGTTACAGCGCCGAAACCCAAAATAAATGACGCCATAATCACCACCAAAGACGCAATAAAAATCATAAAACAAGTTTGTTTTGACATTTTTATACCCTCTAAAAACTAGTAGCTTCGTGCATAAATCACATCTAAAGTCGCATCTTTACCGGTCAGCAAGCATTTTCCGGTTGTGCCGCTTTGGTCAAACGGAATGCAGCGAATGGTGATTTTCATCGCTTTGAGCAATTCTTCGGTTGCCGGGTCTGCGCACCATTTACCGCGCACAAACGCAACTTTACCCTGTTTACCATCTTCAATCCATTCATTGCCGTTGGCAAAATAAGCGGCAAATTCTTCCGGAGTTTTAATATCGGTGCGGATATTTTGTTCCAAACGCTCTTTTGCGCGCTTAAACATCTCATGTTGCAAAAATTCCAAACGTTCGCTGACAGTAGCCGCAAATTCTTCTGTTTTCAGAATTTTTTTGCCTTCCGGCTGACCAAAGAAAATACGCTCTTTAACCATCAAACCGCCGTTTTCAATATCACGGGCGCCGATTTCGCAAACCATAGGCGCGCCTTTGCGAACCCACTCCCAAACTTTATCCACGCTGGATTTGTCGCGAGAATCAATTTTGGTGCGCAGTCTTTCGCCAAACGCGGTTTTATTTTTCAACTGAGCTTGAATATTTTCAATATACTCCATAATTTTTGCGGCATCATCATTCTTTTTAATCAACGGAATAAAGATAATCTGATACGGTGCAATTCTTGGCGGAACAACCATTCCCTCATCATCAGCGTGCGACATAATCACACCGCCGATTAAACGGGTAGAAACGCCCCAAGAAGTGGTGTAAGCATATTCTTGCTCATTGTTTTGATTAACAAATTTGATATCCGCCGATTTAGCAAAATTTTGTCCCAAAAAGTGAGAAGTTCCGGCTTGCAAAGCCTTACCATCCTGCATCATGGCTTCAATACAATATGTATCTACCGCCCCCGGAAATTTTTCATGTTCCGGCTTGCGTCCGGCAATCACAGGCATAGCCAAAACATCTTCGGAAACTTCTTTATACACATTCAACATTTTAGTTGTCTCGGCTTCGGCTTCTTTAGCCGTGGCATGTACGGTATGTCCCTCTTGCCACAAAAATTCACGAGTGCGTAAAAACAAGCGCGGACGCATTTCCCAACGCACAACGTTTGCCCATTGATTCAGCAAAATCGGCAAATCACGATAAGATTTTACCCATTTAGAAAACGAGTCGGCAATAATGGTTTCGCTGGTCGGACGCACAATCAGCGGTTCATCCAATTCGGAAGCAGGTTTCAGCTTGCCGTCTTCATTAACCAAACGAGAGTGCGTAACCACAGCCATTTCTTTGGCAAAACCTTCAACGTGGTCGGCTTCTTTTTGAAAGAAAGAAAGCGGAATAAACAGCGGAAAATAGTAGTTTTCGTGGCCTGTTTCCTTAAAACGATAATCCATTTCGTGCTGGATACGTTCCCAAATTCCATAGCCCCAGGATTTGATAACCATACACCCCGGAGAAACGGAGTTTTCTGCCATATCGGCTTCGGCTACTACACTTTGATACCATTCCGGATAATTTTGTTTACGACTGTTTTTCAAAGCCATTTATTTTCTCCCTATCTCAATTCGCCGCCGGTCTTTTTACCGACTTCCGCTATAACTTTATTCATCAAATTTTCAATATCTTTATCGGTAAAGGTTTGTTCAACCGGCTGGAATGTCAAAGCAATCGCCACGGATTTTTTACCTTCCGGCATATTTTCGCCCTCATAGACGTCAAACACGCGCACATCGGTAATGTGATTGCGGTCGGCGTTTTTAGCGGCGGCCATAATAGAAGCGGCGCTAACCGACTTGTCAACCACAAAGGCCAAATCCTTGTCCACCGGCTGGAATTGCGATAATTCCAGTTTTTTGCGTGCTTTACCTTGTGTGTTGCGCGGCAACGGAATATTATCTAAAATTACCTCAAAAGCAACAACACGGGTTTTAATGTCAAAGGCTTTTAATACTGCCGGATGAATCTCGCCAAAGTAGGCCAACACATTTTTCCCCAAACGCAAAGTTCCTGAGCGCCCCGGATGATAATACGACGGCGCGTCCAAAGTAATCTGCGGATTTTCAAACGGCCCTTTAGCCGCGGCAATCACGGCCAAAGCATCGGCTTTAGCGTCAAAAACATCATAGTCGCGGTTGCTGTGCGTCCAATCTTTTTTAGACGTTTGACCGCAGCGAACACCGCTTGCCGCCATATTTTGCTCTTGCGGATTGCGGCCATAAAATTCCGGACCAACTTCAAACAAAGAAACATTGGCATAACCGCGGGCGATATTATTTTTAACCGCAGTCAGCAAATTCGGCAAAATTGACGGACGCATTTCATTCAGCTCTTTGGCAATAGGATTAGCCAATATGATTGCTTCATGTCCTTTGCGGAAATATTGCGCCAAATCGCTGTCGGCAAAACTCCAAGTTACGGTTTCATACATACCGCGCGAAGCCAGCTCATGTTTTACAATCACGGCATTGTGCTGTGCCGGCGACAAAGTTTCTTTTGGGAATTTGTCATGCGGTAAAGACACAGCCGGAATTTCATCCAAACCAATCATACGCACAACTTCTTCAACCAAATCATGCTCGCCTTCAATATCGCCGCGCCAACTTGGTGAAACCGCCTTAATTTTGCCGTTTTCCAAAGAAGTTTCAAAGCCCAGTTTGTTCAAAATTTCCATAGATTTTTCGGCGCTTACCGGCAAACCGATTAAAGTCTCCAAGCGCTCCGGACGCAAATAAGCCGCTTGCGGTTCGCATTCTTCCGAACCAACCACGGTCAATTCCGACGCCTCGCCGCCGCAAATGCTTAAAATCATTGCCGTAGCATAGTCCGAACCGCTGATATTTGATTTAGGGTCAACCCAACGTTCATAACGATAGCGAGAATCCGAATCTATTTGCAGATGACGGCCGGTGCAGGCAATACATTCCGGCTTAAACAAAGCGCATTCCAGCAAAACATTGGTTGTATCTGCTGAGCAGCCTTTAGCCAAACCGCCCATAATGCCGCCCAAACATTGCACACCTTCCGCATCGCAAATGCCTAAGGCCTTATCATTTAAGATATATTCTTTTTCATTCAGCGCGGTAAATTTTTCGCCGTCTTTCGCCATACGAACAACAACATCGCCGCTTAGCTTATCCGCGTCAAAAACATGCAACGGACGAGCCAAATCGTAGTTTATGTAATTGGTGATATCAACAAGCGGAGAAATAGAATGCAAACCGATTGCCTCCAAACGGTCTTTCATCCACTTCGGCGTTTCGGCTTTATTATTCACATTGCGGATATAGCGCGCGGTGTAAGTCGGACATTCCGCCGGACATTCCACCGTAACTTTTATCGGATTAGCAAATTTAGCCGGAGTTTTAAAAATATTCAACGGCTTCAGCTTGCCCAATCCAGCCGCGGCTAAATCACGGGCAATACCGCGCACACCCAAACATTCGGCACGGTTCGGCGTGATAGAAACTTCTATCACCGGGTCAATAGCCAAAACTTCTGCCGCCGGTCTGCCGATTTGCGTATCCGCCGGCAATTCAATAATGGCATTGTGGTCAGAACCAATCCCCAACTCATCAAAAGCGCACATCATACCGCTGCTTTCAACACCACGGATTTTTGTTGGTTTCAAACGTTCGTTAAACAAAGGAATCAATGTTCCGGACGGAGCGAAAATTCCGATTAAACCGGTAAAAACATTCGGCGCGCCGCAAACAACTTGATATTTATGGGTTCCGTCATTCACGCACAAAACGTGCAAATGGTCAGAATCCGGATGATTTTCTACGCTATCCAAACGAGCGGTGATAAAACCGTCTAAATTAGCGGCCGGATTATAAACTTCTTCAACTTCCAAACCGATACGGGTTAATGTTTCGCTGATTTCTTCCAAAGAAGCTGTTGTGTCTAAATGTTCTTTGAGCCAAGATAAAGTAAATTTCATCGTGTAAGTCCTCCGTTATTGCTTAAACCACCGGTCATAGAAGAAAAATCAAGCGGCGTAAAACCATAGTGTTTGAGCCAACGAACATCAGATTCAAAGAATGTGCGCAAATCAGGAATACCATATTTCAGCATAGCCAAACGGTCAATTCCCAAGCCAAAAGCAAAACCCTGATATTCGTTAGGATCAATTCCGCCGGCTTTCAAAACATTCGGGTGTACCATACCGCAACCCAAAACTTCAAGCCAATCTGTCCCCGCGCCAATTTTCAGCTCGTTTTTAGTTTTCAGACAGCCGATGTCCATTTCTGCCGAAGGTTCGGTAAACGGAAAATATGACGGACGATAGCGCACCGGCAAATCGTCCAGTTCAAAAAAGGCTTTCATAAAGTCATATAAGCAGCCTTTAAGATGCGCCATGGTAATGTTTTTATCAATCACCAAACCCTCAACCTGATGAAACATCGGAGTGTGAGTAGCGTCATAGTCCGAGCGATATGTGCGCCCCGGAGCAATAATGCGGATTGGCGGCTGCTGCTTTTCCATAGTGCGGATTTGCATTCCCGATGTGTGAGTACGGATAACGTATGCGGTGTCCATATCAAATGGTTCCTCAGGGTTGCTGCTGAGGTAGAATGTATCCTGCATTTGGCGTGCCGGATGGTTTGCCGGCATATTCAAAGCGTTAAAGTTATGGAATTGGTCTTCAATATCCGGACCGTTTGCCACCGTGAATCCCATTTCGCCAAAAATAGCGACAACTTCTTCATAAATTTTTGATACAGGGTGAATGCGTCCTTGAGTTTCGGGACGAACCGGCAAAGTAACATCAATGGTTTCGCTTGTCAATTTTTCGTTTAGAGCTTTTTCTTCCAATACGGATTTTTGTTCTGTAATCGCGGCGTCAATTTCGTTTTTGATAACGTTCAAAGCCTTACCGGCGGCAATTTTTTCTTCCTGCGGCAAAGCGCCCAATCCTTTCATTTGTTCGGTCAGCTTACCTTTTTTACCCAAAACGACCACGCGGATTTCATCTAATTCTTTCAAATTTGCGGCCGCCCTGATTTTTGTCAGGGTATCGTTTTTTAATTCTTCTAAATTTTCCATTATTTGCAACCTTAGTTTTTTAAAACATAAAAAAGAGTCCGCCTCGGGACTGCCCGTTTGCCGACTCTTTTTTATTCTTTTTACTTTGTATCTATTTTATTTCTTAAGAGCCGCTTTGGCAGTTTCTACCAACTTAGCAAATGCTTGGGGCTCCTTCAAAGCGATATCAGCAAGAACTTTACGGTCAAGTTCAACACCGGCTTTAATCAGCCCGCTGATAAATCGGGAGTAAGTCATATCATGGATACGTGTAGCAGCGTTGATACGTTGAATCCACAAAGAGCGGAAACTTCTTTTCTTTGCTTTTCTGTCACGGTAAGCATATTGCAAACCTTTTTCAACTTTTTCAACAGCAACTCTGAATACATTTTTATTACGACCTCTATAGCCTTTAGCCATATCCAAAATTTTTTTATGGCGAGCGTGAGCCGTTAAACCTCTTTTAACACGAGACATATCCTATCCTCCCCTAAATAAACGGTAAAAACTTTTTAACAAACTTGTTGGCAGCTGCAATAATAACAGAGCCGCGAGCCTGTCTTTTCATTTTCTTTGGTTTGTTGAAGAGAAGGTGTCTCTTGAACGAATGGTTTCTTTTCAATTTGCCGGTGCCGGTAACGCCGAAACGCTTAGCAGCGGCTCTTTTAGTTTTCAATTTAGGCATTTTATTCCCTTTCAATAAACTGGAATTAAACAACAAGCTGTCAGGCATGCCAATTCGCCCGAACAACTCAGACAAAAAGCTTTATACCGCAAATAAATTTTAAATTCAAGTGTTTTTTAAATTTAATCCGACAAAACAATATTGACAAAAGTTTTCAAATATTTTATATTACGTCTATCAATTTATTATTATATACAGAGTATCCGGTCAAACAAAGACTCTTTAAACATTCCGGTTTTATTATGATGAGATTATTTTTAGTTATCTTGATGGCTTTTGTGTTTAATTATAACGCTTCGGCTCAAATCAGATTCTATAGTCTGGATAATATACAAATTAAAGATAGGACGTACGAGACAACAGGAACAAGGATTGTTTATATGGGAAAGAGCATGTTGCTTCTTCCTAAAACAGAAACTCATAGCTATAAAGGAAAGTATTTTTGTTCCTCCGGCTCTTTAACCTATATTGATGCAGACTATAAACGAGATGGATATTTAGAAAAAATAAGTATAGTGACAAAATGCACCAATCCTCCGATGGAATATATGCAAACATACACTCCTTATAATGCTGCACTGGCATATGGATCATATACAAAAGGGCAATTACTATACTCTGACGGCGCAACCGTTGAAATGATTAGCAAGCAGTACAGACTGCTTTTGAAAATTAAATCAATAAAGTTATGCTCTGAATATAATTCTCAAAAAGTAACACTAGGCACAAATTGGACTAACGCTCAGTTTATGGCAAACATCTATCATTGGATACCTGAACAATCTTTAACTTGGGCTGCAGAATACAAACAAGGTAAGCACAATGCGACAGATGTTGTTTTTCAGGAAAAGAAAAAAATATCTGTCATAGAAGTGACATTTACAAATGGTCAAAAAGTAAAACTTCAGACCTATGATGACCCCAAATGGTACAATAAACCTGCATGGGAAAATGCCAAACCTGGTATGATTGTTGAGCGTTTCAAAGTTCGTCAGATAACTGTCTATAAACTTAAATAGACACCTAAAAAGCCTCACTATGATAGTGAGGCTTTTTGCTTTACAACATAAATATTTTATGTTGTAGATTTAATCCGACAAAACAATATTGACAAAAGTTTTCAAATATTTTATATTACGTCTATCAATTTATTATTATATACAGAGTATCCGGTCAAACAAAGACTCTTTAAACATTCCGGTTTTATTATGATGAGATTATTTTTAGTTATCTTGATGGCTTTTGTGTTTAACTTTAACGCTTCGGCTCAAATCAGGTTCTATAGACTGGATAATATAAAAGTTAAAGAAAGCTTATATGAAAAATCCTCTTTCTTTGTTAAAGGTATGCGTTATGCAATGCGTGATTGGTACACCTCAAGAGTTATTTGTAAATCAGATGCTATAACTTCGCTTGAATTCTGCTACTCTCAACCTAATTATCTATATGACAGTGAATTGAAAAAAGTAATCATCACTACAATTCATTGGCCCACTGATTTCGAGCAAGTTTACCCAGCAAAAAAAGTCAGTTCAATTTTTCATAAATATAAAGAAGGTTTATATAGAAAAGACATGCTGCTTTATTCTGATGGCAGAATTCTTCAACCTGTTTATAAAAAAGACAGAAAGCTTCTGAAAATTAAAGATGTTAAATTGGTTTCGGCTTATAAAGCTTATTCTGTGCATTTAAGCAATAATTGGACATCAAAACAATTTGAAAAAAACTTAGAACCAAGCATTGCTCAAAAGGTTCAGTGGTATTCTGCTAATACGCAATCTGAAATCAACAAAACAATAATCCGAGATAATAAAACGCAAGACAGAGCTACAATCTCCATTATTGATGTAACCTTTACCAACGGTCACAAAGTCAGATTACATACTTATGATGACCCTAAATGGGCTAATGCCAAACCCGGTATGTTGGTTGAGTGTTTCAAAGTTCGTCAGATAACAGTCTATAAACTTAAATAGACACCTAAAAAGCCTCGCTGCAAAGTGAGGCTTTTGCTTTATCTCCACTATCATTTACACTTTTTCTATTGAAAAAATGTAATTTTATATTTCATGTACTCTTGACACAAAAAATTTATTTCCGTAAAAATCATTAGTATAAAACAAAAAAAGGAAAAGCAATGCACACACAATCTGTTACTTTAGAATATCTGCCGCAATACGAAGCTTACGGCATCAGCGATGAGCAAATAAACTTATTTGAAAAACAAAATATAATTCCTTTAATTTCTTTAGCTCCTCAGGATATTGAGCAGCTTGCCTCCGCGCCGAAAGAAGACAAACCGACCATCGGCTTTTTGCTGGGACGCGATGAAAATTACTACACTATTGACTATAACTACGCCCGCGCTATTTTGCAATCCGGCGTAAATATCCGTTTTTTAACCTACTCTGCCTGCACCAAGCAAATGAGCGGAATTCACGGCTTAATTTTGCCGGGCGGAAGATTTCCGTCGCCTGAACAATTTTACTGCGACGCCGCGCCGCAGCTCTCTGCCAAATATGAAGCCCGTGCTAAAGCCTATCTTGACTGCATAACCGCCGCTTTGCAGCAGAATTTGCCAATGCTGGGCATCTGCGCCGGTGCCCAGATGATTGGCGGCATGCTGGGTATGAAAATGTACCGCAACACCAAACAATATACCAACACGGATATTGAGCATAAAACCAAGATTTTAGACGCTCATAAAGTTTTAATTAAAAAGCCCTCGCCGCTGTTTGACCTTTTGCAAACTGAGGAGATTGAAACCAATTCGCGCCACACGGAATCTATGTTGCCTTATGCTTCAGACAGCAAATTGACGATTTATGCCCGCACGGAAGACAATGTACCGGAAGCCTGGGGAAATTCTGAAAAAGATATACTGTGCATTCAATGGCACCCCGAAGACTTTGCCGCCAACGGAGATATTTCTATGCAGCGCATATATAACTGGCTGGCGCAGCAGGCGCAAAACTACAAAATAAAACTTGACAAAATTTTCTAATTTTCTATAATAGCTTTGTTAATTTTATTATTTATTTTCTAAAATTGTTATTATGGAAAAAAGTACAAATTTAGCTTGTTTGTCAAAGTCTTATGACTTTAGTAGTTTGGATTCTGTTAAGAAAGGTACTGATATGAACAACAATCTTGTTCTGGTTGATAATCCTTATTTTATTGTGGATATGATGTACGCAACTCCGGATAACATGTCTGGCAAAGCTGTGTATATGTCTTTTCCGCAGCAAAATAAAGCTTATCTGCACAAAAACGCCTATCAGGCCTTGCTCTCGGTCATTCCGGAGCTGGCAAAGCGCCATTACCGCATGCGCATCCGCGATGCTTATCGTCTGCCTCAGGCTCATCAGGCGCTGTTTGAAGCTGTGCCTATTCCTGGCTTTTTTAAAGCAGATTACAAAACTTCAAATCATTGCCACGGGACTGCTGTTGACGTATGTCTGACAGACGAAAACGGCAACAACCTTGCCTTTCCGACTGAAGTTGACGCCTATACCAAAGAATTTCAGCTGCAAGTGGCCGCCGGTCAGTTTGCTGAATTTCAGAAACATCTGAAAAAAGCTCGTCATGACTACATGGATGCAGACCGTCAAGCACTTGAAAATCGTGCATTTTTAAAAGCGCTGATGGAAAGCCACGGCTTTGAAAGCATTCCGCACGAGTGGTGGCACTACAATCTCAAAGGCTGGCAGAACTATCCGGTTATTGACAAACTTTAAGCTTTTATACAAAAAAAGTTTGACAAAACTAAACAACTGTTTATAATAAGCAGTATTCTTTTTATTATTAACTTTTAAATTATTATTTTTATGCAAAAGGTTTTATATTTGGTTTATGAGCCTCAGTTTAACGCGTATGTAATTTCAGACGAAAAAGTAAATCAGGTTATTGCACAAGGCGATTTTCCTGTAATTCTGTTTCCCTGGGATGAAGTGCAAGAACTAGGACTTGACTATGATGCAGATGCTCCGACAATCGGTTTTTTGCTGGGACGCGAGAAAGGACACTATTCTATAGACTACAACTACGCTAAGGCAATCTGCATGGCCGGCGGACGCATCATGGGTTTAACCTATACCCAAGTAGAAACCCAAATGGCTGAAATTGACGGACTTGTTCTGCCTGGTGGAGCGTTTGTTTCTCCGGATGAATTCTACGCAACCCGCGTTAACAGTCCTGAAGAACCGAGTCTTCGTTCTAAGGCGTATATTGAAGCCATCCGCGTGGCCGAAGAAAACGCAATTCCTATCTTAGGTATTTGCGCAGGCGCTCAGATGGTGGCAGGTGTTCATGGCATGAAGCTGTACCGTAACCTGAACGAAACTCGTTCATCTATTGAACACAAGACTTCTGAAGTCAATGCTCATCAGGTTATTATTTATCCGGCTACTCCGCTCCGCGCGTGGTTAGGTAAGAAAATTACAGTAAATTCCCGCCATCGTGAAGGAGTTATACCGGACGACAAAAACAGCGATTTGGATATTTACGCGATTTCATCTGATTGCATTCCGGAAGCTTGGGGCAATATGGATGATGGTATTTTGTGTGTGCAATGGCATCCTGAAGATTTGGCCGTTGCCGGAAACGAGAAAATGCTGTCCATTTACAAATGGCTCATTTATCGCAGCTGTGACCGCAGAGAATTGATGGGCAAATAACGCCAAGTATCTTTAATAAAGACTTTCATCACAGATTGTGTACAGCAATTTGTAATGAAAGTCTTTTTTTGTTTAAAGCAATATCCTGATAATGCTTTGTTTTTACTTAATTATAAAAATCCTTTACTTTCGCATATTATTCCGTTAAAATAATTTTTGGATAGACGATAGTCTGTCTAGGGCGTCAGAACCCCTTTACGAAAACAGTCGTTATGCATAGCGACTTAAAACTTGTTATGCCGATTTCTGTCTGTTAGGCGGATGTCGGCTGAATATGGCTATGAGCTGAATAAGCCGAGCCGTTTGTTTTCGTACGGTTTCTGAACATCCGCCCGCTTTTTGTAGCGGGTTTTGTTTTATGTACAACAAATTAAACGGAGTTAGAAATATGTATAAGAATTTAGAAAAAGGGAGAAGCATGATTGAAATGCTCGGCGTGCTGGCGATTATCGGCGTACTGAGCGTTGCCGGAATAGCCGGATATTCCAAAGCTATGGAGAAATTTAAGCTTGATAAGGCGATTGAAGAATATAGCTACTTAATTTATGGAATGTTGGAACACCTAGATGAATTTAAATATTCCACTAAATATGTGGACGGAAAAACTACTCCACTTATAAAACTAGCAAACGCTTTAAATTTAGTTCCGCCAACTTGGAATATGAAAACAAATAATTTAGATTCTACACAAGAAAATTTATTTGAAGACCCATATAGCAATATTATCGCTATTTATTCAAGAAACGGAAATCTTCGTTTTGATTTTGTCTTAGGTGGTTCACAATTTCCTGATGAAAGTTCATGGATAACCGAAAATTTTTCCACTAAATTTTGTACCGAACTTGTCAGTAATGTGGTTAAGCCCTTACATTCTTCCTTAGAACTATTACTTTTTTTTAGATCTGCTGGAAATTCATCAATTTTTTATGGCGATAAAAATTGTTCTGCAGGACGAAAGTGTTTAAATAACATTAGTATCAGCGAAATACATGACAACTGTGAACTTTGTTCAAAAAAAGAAGTGTGTTCTGTTACTATAGATTTTTAAAATATGCTAATTCATTTTCCGGTTGACATAGGGAATATGGCTGGCATAGAATAAAAATGTAAATTAACTTAAAAATGAGGAAAGAAAGATGAAAAATAAGCTAAGCAAAGGTCTCTCTCTCTCTCTCTGCAAATCCTGAACATCTGATTAAAGACGCTTTTTCTGCCGTCAAGCACGTTTTTGCAGGGTTTGGCAGAAAAAATGATATATTCAGAAATAACACGCACAGAAGCAAACTGACAGCCTCGCCCCTTGAGGGAGAGGTCGGAGCAGCGCTCCGGGTGAGGGGTAACACAAACACCACAACAAACACTAAGCTAGCGTCCCTAGCACCAGTCATTCTAGGCCCTGTGCCTAGAATCTTCTGGCAACAAGTATCTAACCTAGTCAATAAATTAGCCTTATTAAATAAGTGCCTATTGAGAGAAGATTCTTGGGATAAACCCAAGAATGACTGGTGCCGGGGACGCGGGTTCTCTCTGGTGGCAAGTAAACAAAAAAGCGTTGCTTACAGCAACAAAGTCATGGATACTCGTCTGCCACAGCCTGTGGGGTGTGGCAACAAGTATGACGTTTCAGGCTGGTGCCGGGAACGCTTGTCTAGTGCCTTTTGCTCGTTCTTTAAGTACCACTCACCCGACGCCAAGGCGTCCCCCTCTCCCTCACGGGGCGAGGGTTCTGGATTGCCACGCCCTTGGTGCCACAAGATACTAGGCACAGGGCCTAGTATGACGGGTGCTAGAGGCGCAAATTCCTTTGGCCGCAGCATGATAGAAATGCTGGGAGTGCTGGCGATTATCGGTGTGTTAAGTGTCGGTGGTATCGCCGGTTACTCCAAGGCTATGGAGAAGTTTAAAGTTAATAAATTGGTGGAAGAATACAGCAATGTTATTTTTCAGCTGCTGGAGCATAAAGACAATCTGTTACGTTCTAATCCGCAAAATCAGGTATTTCTCGCAGATACTATGGCGGCAATGAATATGGTGCCAGAGAGCTGGGTTAAACAAAGCAAGATATGGTATAAGGATTCTCAGGGAAATAACGTAGCTGCCTATCTTTTGAACGGCGAACTCCTATCTTTTGATATGTATTTAGGCGGAACCACTAAAAATGAAAGCGGTGCGTCGGTAAGCGTAAACTTTTCGGTTAAGCTATGCACGGAATTATTGAATAACCTCGCCTTGCCGCTAAGTTCGGAGCTATTCCGCGTTACTGTTGCTAATTCAGCAAATGATTGGTCTGGAACAACCCGTTACGGCGCTAAATATTGCGGTACGAAAGACCGAAAATGTATAGCCTCGTCCACACTTTCAGATTTTCAGGCGATGTGCAAATTTTGCGATGGTTTAGACGGAGAATGCAATATCGGCATAAGATTTTAGCAGATATCCTCCAGCCTACTGGAGGATATCTATTTACAGTTCTAAATAAAAGCTAAGCATTACTAAAATATATTTCATTTTTCCCTCATTTTTTAAATTGATAATATATATTTGTCATTGCGTCAACTAAAACTATAATTTTTTATAAGAATATCTTGCATTTACTGTCAGACTTGCTAAACTCATAAAAAAAAATCTGGAGATTACAATGAAAAAATTACTGATAATTCTCATTGCATTTATATGTTTTAACCACAACGCTGCAGCTAAAGAAGAACTTTATCCGGCTTTGCTGCCATATCATCACAATGAGTTAATTTTTCAAACTCCGACCCACTTTGGGCGTATAGATAATATGGAAGGACTTGAGGCTGAAGCAGACCCATATTTTCACGATAGACTAGCTCTTTGGGAAAATGGTAAAAATATGTCTGACAAACCAGATATTTTAACCAAAACAACAAAATTTTATGATTATGATATACATGATGAGGAAAAATATAATCTTTATTATTACGAAGCAATTTATAATAATCAACACTATATTTTAAGAGAAGATGACAAAGAGGGAAATTACACATTTTCAGTTTATGAACCGCTTATTTCTGACGAAGTTCAAATTTTAAAATCTGAAAGCAATGAAAAATTATATTCCAAACTGAAACCTTACAAAAGCAACATTTCAGTATTTAAATACAAAGATTGGCTGATGCGGGTTGATAATATAACAGATAAATATGATAGTGATGGAGTTTATCGTTTTGTTGCTTGGCACAATAAAACTATGGATAAAAAACCGGATATTGTTATTGAAAACGGTAAATATAAAAAAGATTGGAGATTTAGATTATCTGCTGATTATTATGTCTTTGAAAATGATAAATATAGAGCGGCTTTGGAAATTGATTTACATGGACCGATAGCTTCAAAACCATATACTATAAAACTTTACAGAATTATATCTTCTGAAAAAGTAAATATATTAGAAAATTAGGTTCAATAAACTAAAATTTATTGCCCCTAATCTATATTTATTTCTTAAAATACCCTTTTAACGCCGTATCTATTCTCCAGTTATTTCTTTTTTCATTTTGCTTTCCCTTTCCAAGCACATGTAAATTGCCTGCTATTTTTTCAACATCTTTTGCTCTGGCATATTTCCAAAGATATTCCCATTTTCTTTTATCATCTGAAAGATCTTTAGGCGCTTCTTTTCCGTCTTTATCTTAGATGATTATAAAAGATGAGGTTTATATGAACCTCATCTTTTATAATTTCTACATTTCCAAACAGTCAGCTTTTGCACTTTTAATATAGTTTTTCACAAGCTGCTTAATCCAGTATTCCGCCTCGCTCAAAGCTTCGGTAGTCCGCATTGATCCTCCAATGTTTTCAGTAATATCGCTATGTTCATTTATATCATGCGACATTGCATATACTGCTTCAACCAGTTTATTAAAATTTTCTTTTACCTGCTTATTGCTATGCTGATACATTGCATCAAACAATTTATCAGCCGCCGCTGTCAGACAGTCAATATATTTATAATGAGCCTCGTTCATTTCAGCTGTAGATTCCGCATTTTCAGGCATATTGATAGAACATCTGTTTAGTTCAATATCCAAACTTTCAACCTTTTTCAAGCATTCGGACTTTTCCATTGCATAAGCCGGAACAACATACAAAAAGCTAAGCAGCACCAAAATATATTTCATCTTTAACCTCACATTGAAAGCAAATACCACAACAACGCAGTTACGCTGACAAAACAAGCAAAATATAAAAACGGATAGCGCAAAAGCGGATTAGAAATATCTTTATCATTCTCCGGCGTTTTTGTTCCTTCCAATTCGGCAAAACTAAAGGCAAATATAATAAATGGCAACCCCTTATCATCTTGAATAAATTTATTTTCCGGCAGTAAAATACTCAAAAAACACCATATTGCATAAGCAGACAAAATAATGATATGCCAAGTGCCTTTTCTTCCCATATAACGCAAACGCTTTTGATAGGCAGCAAGTATAATATAAAAGCAAAAAAGTCCGCCGACAAAAAAAGCATAGGTATTCATAAATTTTGTCGGGATAAGCACTATCAATAATGTATATAAAACGACCTGCCAAAACATATTGCTGTCATATTTCCCTCTAAAAGAAAATAATTGCAGCACACAAAATATTTTATCTTGCAACTTTGTAAAGTATTTATCCATATTTATACTCTCAATAAACATATAGTAGGCATTTTATATCTAAAACACCTACTATGATACTTTATATAAAAATACAAGTCAAGTTAAAGAGGTTTTAAATGAGTTATTTTGTCATAAATATATAAAGCAGGGTCTTTTATTTTCTTCAAATATAAAGTTGCAGCAATTTTTGCTGAATTAGAAGCAACCCAATTAGCAAAGTCAAACCATCCTTCTAAATTAGAACTCTTAGCTAATTGCCGCAACTCCTCTTGACGCTGTTTGTACGAGCCATCTAAAAAAGCCGAATTTATCACATTATAAGCATCTCTAGTAAAATCATTAACAACATGCTCAACAGTTCCAACAGATCCCTGAACAAAACTTTTTGCACTATCTTTTGCTATTTCAGGTACTGTAAATTTTTGAGGATTAGGCAATGAAGTTAAAGTTTTTTCTTGTTTTAAAATATCCTCTATAGATTGCAATGTTGTTTGAGGTTCTTTATTACCAAAAATTAGTGAATTTTCCTTCATTACCTGTAATGTAGAATTATCTTCTGGTTGAGTTTTTATAATTCCATTAGCCGGTTGCTGCGTAACATTGTTATGAACAGCCTGCCCGACCGCGCTTTGCGGCTGAGGAAAAATATTATTAGCATTTTGTTCAGAAAAACTTGGAATGTTTCCGCTGTTTTCTGTCTGCGCCGCCTGCGGCTGCTGATTATTCTGTGCAGACTCCGGTTCGGCGTTTCCATATAAGATTTTATAAACTTCAGGGTTTGTTTTAAAAATATAGCTCTGAATTTCTTTTGCGTATGGGTTTGGCGTGTTTTGACTCGGCACGTCTATTTTTTTGAAATCTGAAAAAGTTGAGGCATTGCGAGGGTCAAGATAATACCACTCGCTCTGCCTGTCTTCTGGATCTTCTCTTTTAATCGGAGATAATCCGTATATAAAATTTCCTGTATGTATAGTCATATTCTTATTCCATTTCATTAAATTTGATATTAAATTAGATGATACTTGCTATATAATATAAAAATCTTTTAAAGTCAAGCATTTTCTTTTAAATTTATTATTAAAAAGAAAATATATCATATTTTTCTTTAAATGCAGTTTTATTTTCTGCTTGCACCTTAAATAAATTATCTATATTCTAAATATAATTTTTTAGGAGGCGCCTATGTGGTGGAATATTTTTAATCGTATGCCCAAACCTTATAGCGAAGGCTTTTTGCCGGAAAAAGACGGACATAAAATACATTATTACCAATACGGCAATCCGGTCGGTGTGCCGGTGCTGTCTTTCCACGGCGGCCCCGGAGGCTCGTCCCGCCCTAAATATGCAAAACTGTTTAACCTCTGCAAATATCGCTTTATCCAATTTGACCAGCGCGGCTGCGGAAAATCCGAAGCACAGGATTTTTTACGCAATAACAACACGGAAGCCGCCCTGTCTGACGCCTCACGCCTGCTGGAATATCTGGGAATAAATCAGCCGCTGATTGTTCACGGCGCCTCGTGGGGTTCCACCTTAGCGCTGCTGTTCGCCGAAGCTTATCCGCAGAAAACATCTAAGATTATTATCAGTTCCGTGTTTTTAGCCCGCCCCTATGACACGGCTTGGGTTAGTTCGGAAAGCGAGCGCTTTTATCCGGATTTATGGGCGGAAATGCGTAAAAAAGTTCATCGCAGCGACATTTATCCGGTTTACCGCCGCTTGCTGTTTTCTAAAAATCCTAAAGATTATCTGAAAGCTTTGACTTATTTAGGCAGCTATGAATATATGCTCGGACGCCTTGCGCCTAAATTCCGCGAGCCGGAAACTCTGGATTATTCCGAATTGCAGGCCGCGCGCATTGCTTTTTATTTTGAAGAGCATAAATACTTTTTAGGCGTTAATCAAATTTTGCAAAACGCTGCTAAAATAAAGCATATACCGACGCTGATTGTCCACAACCGTTTGGACTTCTGCTGTCCGGTAAAGCAAGCTTGGGACTTGCACCAAGCCTTGCCTAATTCCAAGCTGATTATCAACGCCGGCAGCGGTCACTCCACCCCTCGCCTGTTTGAAGCAGTCCAAAACGCCGTTATAAAATTCTTAGAGCCAAAGAAATAAACAGCTTTATTTTACCTTAAACGGATTAAAACGGCTGGTGTAACCGATATCTGCAAGCAGTTTTTCGGCACGTTCAAAGTGCTGTCCCAGCATAGAAACATCGTGCGCGTCATCGCTGATAATAACCGGAACGCCGCGTTTACTCAATTCTTCCAGCATCCATGTCGCCGGATGCTGCATATCTATGCGGTTATAGCCGCTGGTGTTCAGTTCAAACGGCTGCTTATGCTTTTCCAGCGCCTCAATAATCCGCCATTTATACTCGTCCCATTCCGGCTCAACGCACAATTTAAAAATCGTAATATAGTCAATGTGGGCGATAAAAGTAAAATAGCCGCTTTCAATCGCTGCGACAATGTTGCGCCAATAATTGCGCATATATTCCTTAAATTCCGGCTGCTGCGGCAAATCCGGATGATACTTCATGTGATAGATATTGCACAAAAAGCTCTCATCCGCTGAACGGATAAAATGCGTGGAGCCGATGAGGTAGTCAACATCTAAATGCTTGAGCATTTTTTCAAAATTATCACGCCAATACGCCGACGGGAAAAAATCCACCTCAAAACCGACACGCACTTTTATATTATGCTTTTCCGCTGCTTGCCGTATCAGCTCAATATGCTTTTTATAACACTCCCCGCCGCTTTGAAAATCCTGAAAAAACATCGGTTGCCAGCCGTTTTCTATCTGCAGGTTTTTATGACATATCAAGTGATTTGAAACTCCGATTTCCGCAAAGCCTTTTTCTTCGGCTGCGGCAATCATGGTTTCGGCGCTTTGGTGTCCGTCAAAATTCTGTTCGCGGTTGTGGGTGTGATAGGTAAAATTCTGCATTATTTTTTCGCCTCTTTCAAAAATTTCTGCAACTGCGGCAGCAAAGCTAAAGCATCGCTGCGGCCAAGGTCATAGACCGTTTGCAAAACTTGTTTATTATTTTCCATATGATGAATCCTTACGTTTTTACTCGGGCGGATAACAAACGCCGCGCCGTTTTTTTGCGCCAGTTCAATCTGCTCCAGCTCATTGTTATACATTATATGCCTATTTCTTATGGCGGCGGCAAACTTTGGATATTTGCGATACACCAGCGGCGCCAGCCACCCCAGCTTATTTGGCTTTTTTTGGTATCCGGCGGCTCTGGTCTGCACCACCACGCATCGTTCATAGCCCATTTTTTGAAACGCGCGCAAAGGAATGCTGTCGCAAATTCCGCCATCCAAATATTTTTTCCCGTTAACTTCGGAAATTTGCGAAACAAACGGCATAGACGCCGACGCACGCACATACACCAAGCCGGTTTTATCCATTTTTCTGCACTTAATATATTCCGCCTGCCCTGTTTCCAAGTTGCTGCAAACTGCGTAAAAATCCATGCTGCTGGCCTCAAAGCTCTTATGGTCAAACGGAAAAAGTTTTTCCGGCAAAGTGTGGTAACAAAATTCTTCATTAACAATATTTCCGGTCGTGAAAAATGAATACCAGCTCATATAGTTTTTATTTCCGGCGTAGGCCAGCGTGTAGTCAATGCTGCGGCGGCGCTGTCCGGCGACATACGAGCAGCCGTGAATAGCTCCGGCGGAAACACCGACAACACCGTCAAAAGTTATGCCGTTTTCCATAAAAACGTCCAGCACTCCGGCAGAATATATAGCTCTTTGCGCTCCACCCTCTAAAACCAAGCCTGTTTTCATCAGTCCCCGCAAGATAAAAGTTCGGTTGTGCGGACGGCTTTAAGGTCTTGCTTTTGCCCGTTTACCACACAATAGCCTTTTTCAAAATAGCCGTTCTTGTAGCTTAAACGCCCTTTCAGCTTGCCTTTTTCGGTGTAATAGTCAACACGTCCATGCAATTTGCCGTCTTTATATTCAGCCGAAGAATATGCGGTATAATTATCATAAAATAATTTTTCCACCCCATTTTTTTCGCCGTTTTTATAATAGGTTTTGCGGATAATCTGCCCGTCGGCATTCCAGATTGTCGTTAAGCCGCTGAGATAACCGTTTTGATAGTTGGACAGAGCTTTTTCTTCGCTGTTATAGCGCGAAACTTTACCGGTAAGCGGGCGTCCGTTTTGGCTGGTGCAATAGGTATTGCTGCTGTTGCAGCTGATATTGTCGCTGGTTAAAATCTTTTCTTTGGCGGCAGAAACATTCGGGCAAAACGCCAAGCCAAACAAAATATAAATCAAAACATTTTTCATTTACGGCTCCTTTTTATTTGAATATAAACCAGCTTTGCCTGATGTCAATTATTTATCGCAAGTTTAACACCAATAGAAAGCCAAAGCATAATCTTTGGCTTTCTTCGGCTCTGCTACCTTTATTTGTGCTTCTAAAAGGCTGTTTGAAAACGCATTGTTTACAATCAAATACTTTTACAATACATCAAATCATAAGGCCTGCCGTGTTCGCTTTACATTGTAAAAGCATTTAATCGCTTAAATTTTTTTACGCCGTATTTTGAACTCGGGGTTCAAAACCTCAGCTTAGAATTTAATTGCTTAAAAACACCTGCCGAGTACATCTTGAACACTTTAATATTTAAGCCTTATCCGCCGCTTTTCAACAGTCTTAAAACTAAGGTATTATTCAGCCCTTGGAGATGAGCTGCCACAGTTTACATATTAGAATCTATAATACCGCCGCCGAGCAAAACTTCATCCGTATCGCTGTTTTTATGATAAAAAACAACCGACTGCCCCGGAGCAATAGCCTTTTGCTTAGCATAAAAACGCACCTCTATTTTACCGTCCGGCAACGGCGTCACTTTGACCGGTGTCGGCTGCTGCGATGAGCGTATTTTGGCCTCGCATTCCAAAGGCTCAGACAAAGCGGCGACTTCTCCGCATAAATCTGCAGCTATCAAGCCGGAGCGCTCGCATTCCTCCTCAAAACCGACAATAACTTCATTTTTATCCTTATTGAAGCCCAGCACATAAAGCGGACGTTCGGCAGCTATGCCCATACCGCGGCGCTGACCGACCGTATAGTGCCAAATTCCCTGATGCTGACCTAAAACGCGTCCGTCCCGGGTGACAAAATTGCCGACCTGCGGTTCATTTTGCAAAATATCGTTGATATCGCCGGTATAAAAATCCTGACTGTCCGGTTTGTCGGAAACCTCCAGACCAAACTCGCGCGCCAGCTCGCGCACCCGTTTTTTAGTCAGTCCGCCCAGCGGCATTAAAACCCGCGACAGCTGGTCTTGGTTCAGGCGATACAAAAAATACGACTGGTCTTTAGTATGGTCTAAACCGCGCTTAATCACATAGCGGTCGCGGTTTTCATCAAAGCAAACCTGCGCATAGTGTCCGGTTGCAAACTTGTCAAAAGCAATACCCTGCGCCGCAGCTTCTTCCGGCAGAGCGTTAAATTTGATATATGAATTGCACATAACACACGGGTTCGGCGTGCGTCCTGCCTTATATTCATGCTTGAAATTTTCCAGCACCATCTGTTTATAGCGGGCGGAACAATCTAAAACATAATACGGAATCCCGATTTTTTGGCACAATGCGCGCGCCGCCTCAATGTCTTGTTCCTCGTGCGGCGAAAAGCAGGAATCGGCGTGGGCATCACCGCTGAAATGCGTGTTTTTATCCCAAATAGACATAGTGACGCCAATCACTTCATACCCCTGCTGCTTTAACAAACAAGCCGTAACCGAAGAATCCACACCGCCGCTTAAACCAACCAAAACTTTCATACTTTTACCTCGCACTATTTAAAACAAAGAAACTCCGGACGGCAAAATCCGAAGTCCCTTGGGATAAATCCCCTCATTAAAACGGAATATCGTCATCCAAATCTGACGGAGCAGAAGCCGCGCTGTTATCCCAGCCAGAAGATGTGCCGCCTGCAGCCGGAGCAGATGAGAAAACATCGTTACCACCGGCAGGAACGCTGTCGCCGCCGCCGTTTTTAGAATCCAGCATAACCAACACACTATTGAAACTTTGCAAAACAACTTCTGTGGTATAGCGGTCTACGCCGTTGTTATCAGTCCATTTACGGGTTTGCAATTGACCCTCCAGATATACTTTAGAGCCTTTGCGCAAATATCTTTCCGCCGTATCAGCAAGCTGCGGATTAAAAATCACCACGCGGTGCCATTCGGTTCGGTCTTTGCGT
Organism: uncultured Alphaproteobacteria bacterium; assembly: GCA_934271715.1. Lineage (GTDB taxonomy): Bacteria > Pseudomonadota > Alphaproteobacteria > RF32 > CAG-239 > RUG410. The sequence continues at coordinate 9,458 of CAKQRZ010000009.1, read as the reverse complement.
TCGCCGGTGTTGCGGTCTTTCCAGCTATCCGATGTGGCAACTGTCATATTGACAATCTTAGTGCCGGACTGAGTATTGCTGACAGTTGGATCTGCCCCTAAATTACCGACCAAAATGACTTTGTTTATTCCTACCATTATTTTATCCTTACAAAAAAATTAAACTCGTTACAGCATAATGGCTTTTTTGTAAAATCACAACCACAAAAAGCCATTGCTGCACATTATTTTATGCGGCGTTATCCACCGGGCAAAGCTCCGCCAAAACTTCTTTTTTCAGCGTCACATTATCTGCCTTACCAGTAGCAAATACCGGTAATTTTTCGTGATACAAAATCACACGCGGCAAATAAAGCTCTGACATACCGTTATTTTTTACATATTCATGCAGCATGGCCGAAGTAACTTTTTCATTATTGGTTACCAAAACAATCTGTTCACCTTTGCTTTCATGCGGAATAGAAACCACGCCATAGCTGTATTCAGGCCCCATGTCCTTGGTGGCGTCCATAACCATATCCTGCACTGCGTTGAGCGAAACCATTTCGCCGCCGATTTTAGCAAAACGCTTAATGCGGTCTTTAATCGTAAAGAATCCGATTTCATCCATTTCCACCACATCGCCGGTATGATACCAACCATCTTCCGGCGGAACCAAAACCCCAGGGTTAGTCGGCATATAATAGCCTTGCATAACATTTGGACCTTTTACACACAGCTCACCGCCGTTGGCAATACCATCAACCGGCAGAATCTTAAACTGCATCCCCGGCATAATTTTACCGATAGAACCGAATTTGTTGAAAATTCCGTTATTTGCAGTCATAACCGGCGAACATTCGGTTGCGCCGTACGCTTCCATCATACGCACGCCGGAATGCTCCATCCACATGCTGCGAGTATCAGACTTGGCTGCCTCACCGCCGGAATACATCAAGCGGATATTATGGAAATCATACGGGTGGGCAATTTTGGCATAACCGCGCAAGAATGTATCTGTACCAAGCATCAAAGTTGCGCCCAGTTCATAAACCAGCTCGGCAACCACACGATAGTGCAGCGGAGACGGATACAAAAACAGCTTGGAGCCTTCAAACAGCGGAAACAGAGTCCCCACAGTCAAACCAAAACTATGGAACATAGGCAAAGCGTTAAACAACAAATCTTTGAAGTTAATAGTCTGAATCGCCGTCATTTGTTTGATATTGGCGATAATGTTGGCATGGCTCAAAACAACGCCTTTCGGAGCGCCTTCCGAACCGGAAGTAAACAGAATAACCGCCTTTTTATCACCGCCGGTTTTGTGCGGAACATGTTTAAGCTTGTAGCTGATATAGGCGCCGATTTTAGTCCACAGCGACATTTTTTTTGCAACATCTTCCAAATATACCACATTGCAACCGGCGTTTTTCATATCTTCTACCACATTTTCCATTTTAGCTTTAATCACAAAAGAGCGAGAAGTCAAAACGGTTTTAACCAACGCGGTTTTGCACATGGAAATCATATTTTTTGAGCCGACAGAAAAGTTAATCATCACCGGAGTACGATTATAAGCTGAAAGTCCAAAAAACGTGCAGACCGTGGCGATAGCGTTCGGCAGCAGAATACCGACATTTTCATCAACTTTAGTAAACTTTTTAAAGCTGCGGCCCAAAGCAAAAGACGCCACAATAATGTCTTTATAAGATTTTTGCTTGCGGTTGATATCTTCTATAATCCGCGGACGTTTAGAAAAGAATCCGGTGCGGGAATAAACTTTAGCGGTTTTCATCAGCTGCGCAAACAATGAAATATTTTTGTCATAGTTAATATCAAAGCACATTTCGCGCAAAATCATATAAACTTCATTGCTGATGTGGTCGCGCTGGCGGCGCAGTTCGTCTTTCAGCTTAAAGCTGCGCGGCTCGCCGACATAAATACGCATTTTCGGCAGCGGACGGTGCGGCAATTTACCTTTAGTCTTAGAAAAATAGCCATATTGCGGACCGTCTATCCAAACCGGAATAATCGGCGATTTAGATTTATCGGCCACCAGCCCCGGAGCTTCATAAATCTTCATTAAGCCTCCGTTTTCGGTAATGCGTCCTTCGGCAAAAATAACAACCAAACGCCCCTCGTCTACTTTGGCAATCAGCTTTTTAATGTCTGACGGCTCAATCGGATTAAATTTTATCACATCGGCGCGTCCCATCAAAAAACTAATCCAATGACGGCGATACAAATGCCCGTTTAAGGCAAATACCGGATTTCCAGGAAGAAATGCAAACAGCAAAATCGGGTCCAAATAAGAAACGTGGTTAACCACATAAACGCCCTTTTTCGGCAAATTGTTCACATCAAATTCAAAAATACATTTTGCTTTCATCAAACGCAAAACCGTTCGCAGGCAAAATCTGACAAACTCTTTCACAAGTCCAACCTTTCTGTTGTTAAATAATAACATATCCATATAATATTATTAACGTTTTGTAAAGGAAAAACGCATAAGTCATCAACAGGGCGTTTTTAGGGTATATCAAATTGATTTAACGACATTTTTCAAATTTTATCCCCAGTTTTAAGCCAAAAACTTGCCAAAATTGATATATTACTGTATGGTGCGCCTTACGTAACGCAAACTTGTTTGGGTTACCATGTTTTAATAATATAAAGGTTTAAAATGAAAAAGGTTCTTACATTAACCGCCTTGAGCACCCTTCTGCTCTCTACCAGCGCTATGGCCGCCGGTTTCCATTTAAGAGAACAGTCAGCTGCCGCTCAAGGTAACGCTTATGCCGGCGCAACTGCCGGTGCAGAAAATGGTTCTTACGCATATTATAACGCCGCCGGTTTAACCCGCCAAAAAGGCTTGCAGGTAAACTTGGGCGCAACCTACATCGCACCGCGCGCCACAGCTAAAAATGTTATGAGTGAAAGCGGCAAACGCGGAGCCGACGTTGAAAACGTGGTTCACGCAGCTGTTTCGCCAAACGGTACAGTATCATATCAACTTAACGACAAGGCTTTTGCCGCTATTGCCGCAAATTCTCAGTTTGGCATGATTACAAAATATGACAGAGATTGGGTCGGTTCCGACCACGGTATTACCTCGGATTTGAAATCCGGCACCATTACCCCGATGTTTGCTTATAAGGCAACAGATAAATTGTCTTTGGGCGCAGGCGTGCAAATGCAATATGTTTGGGCGCACTTAACTAGCAGCAACACCTTGGCTCCCGGAGTTAGAGTTAACAATGTCACAACAAACGGCAACGATTTTGATATGGGTTATCAATTAGGTGCTTTATATGAATTTACAGATTCTACTCGCGTTGGTGTGGGCTATCGTAGCGAAATAAACCACAAATTAAAGGGCAAAATGAAATCCAGCGGTAGTCCTTCTCCGTTGTTTAATGCTCTTACAAATCAAAAAATCAGCGCAAAACTTACTACGCCGGCAATGCTTTCTATGGGTGTTTATCACGACATCAATGAAAAATGGGCGGTTATGGCCGAATATCAGCGCGTGTTCTGGAGCTCTTTCCAAAACCTGACTTTTGTCGGCGACCGCTTAAACAAGCCGGAAGGCAACATTGATCAGGTAAAAGAAAACTGGCGCGATACAAACTTTTATTCTATCGGTACAAGCTATATGCTGGATAATCAATGGAAACTGCGTTTGGGTTTAGCCTACGACCAAAGCGCCGTTCGTTATGCTCACCGCACGCCGCGTATTCCGGATTCCGACCGTATTTGGTATTCCGCAGGTTTGGGCTATCAATATAATGAAAACCTGAGCTTTGACGTCGGCTACACCTACATTAAAGCCCACAGCGCGAGAATGAACTCGGCTGTTACCGGCAATGAAGGTTCGGACGTTTCTGCCGACTACTCTAACTCGGTAAAAGTATTTGCTTTTTCGGTGAACTACGCGTTCTAACAAGCTGATAAATAAAAACAATTTCCTCCAGCTGTTTTTAGTTTGGAGGATTTTTTTATATTTAAATTCGGCAATAAATTTTATTGAAAAAAAAACACACTCCGCCGCATTGGGGTACGGCAGAGTGCAGATATAATTAGGATTTTTTTTATTTTGTTTATTTATTTTATGTCTTTCATCACCTCCTTAACTTTAACCGGCTACACGTTTATAGCAGCTGCCGCAGCTCTCGCATTTTTGAGAGTCTGTTAAATTATTTTTACAGTCTTCATAAGTGCTGAAAATATTTTTATTTTGGATATTACACATCCTGTACCAACATTTTTTCTTGCGTTGGCTTTTATCAGGAGAATAAGCAATTTCACAGGCGCTGATTCCTTGTTCAGCTTTATATTGTGAGTCATATTGGCAACTGCTGGCATTATCATCTTTGACCTTGGTTATTATTTTTGTATCACAGCCATCAACCGGCAAAAAGCAAATCTTCGCCTCCGCCGCGGTTGCGAATAAGCAAAGAAATGCTAATATTGACATTGCTTTAATAGTAAAGGTGCTAAATGCACTAACCCCTCGTCCCCGGCACCGACCCAAACCGTCATACTTGTCGCACCAAGGGCGGTGCAATCTATAACCCTCGCCCCGTGAGGGAGAGGGTAAGGCGTAAGCCTCGGGTAAGGGGTACTTAAAAAACATGCAAAAGGCACTAAACATGCGTTCCCAGCACCAACCATAAACGTCATACTTGTCGCCACACCCCGCAGGCTGTGGCAGACGAGTATCCATGACTTTGTTGCCGTAGGCAACGCATATTGACATTGCTTTTGCAATGGTGTTATGGATTCTCCGCCGTGGTACTTCCAGCAGGGAGTACCGGCGAAGAATGACATTGCAAACGGAGGTGCTGCCTCCGCTTACTCTCCCCCTGCTCTTTTCTCTTAAAAATTCTCTGCTCTTCAACATCTTATTCCTCCTATTATGTGTAAAAAAAACGACCGTTATTTTTACACACTCTAAACAAGATGCTGAAAATTCTCACATATCAGCAAAAAACATCGCAAATATAAAAAGTTATTGCAATTCTTAACAACCTCTGCTACATTACTAAAAATAGCCTAAAAACTGTCCTTTTTAAACGGTCGTTTTTTTTACACACTTCCGATTCTTCCAACACTTTGATTTTTCAGGTTGACTTAGGGAGTGAGGCTGGTGTAGAATAAAAATGTAAAACAACTAAAATATAGAGGAAAGAAAGATGAAAAATAAGCAATCCAAAGGTCTCTCTCTCTCTCTCTGCAAATCCTGAACATCTGAGTAAAGACGCTTTTTCTGCCGTTCAGCACGTTTTTGCAGGGTTTCGCAGAAAAAATGACATATTCGGTAATAACACATTAAGAACAAAAATAACAGGCTCGCCTCTTGCTCTGCCGTCACTGCGAGCAAAGCGAAGCAATCTATTAACCAACACTAAGTCTGCGCCTCTAGTACCTGTCATTCTAGGCCATGTGCCTAGAATCTTGTTCCAACGATTCTATAATCTAGTCAATAAATTTGCCTTATTATTGCATAAGTGCTGGTTCACACAAGATTCTTGGGATAAACCCAAGAATGACGGGTGCTTGAAACGCTTGTTAAGTGTCTTTTGCACGTCCTTTAAATACCCCTTACCCGACGCCAAGGCGTCACCCTCTCCCGCACGGGGCGAGGGATTACACCGCCCTTGGTGCCACAAGATCCTAGGTACAGACTGTGCGTCACGGCCTAGTATGACTGGCGGCAGAGGCGCAAATTCCTTTGGCAGAAGTATGATTGAAATGCTCGGCGTGCTGGCGATTATCGGCGTATTATCTGTTGCCGGGATTGCCGGTTATTCCAAGGCTATGAGTATGTGGCGGTCAAATATACAGAGGCAGATGCTGACAGAAATTATTACAGCCGCTATAAAAATGAAGTCCAACCTAAACGCCAAAACCACAAAATGGGAAGACATCACCCCGACGCTTGCTGCCATGGGAGACATTCCGGAGGGTATTACTTACGAAGACGGCTATCTTTATGATAAAAGCGGAATTCGTTTACATATGTATTACGGTTTTCAGCCTTGGACCAATTCTGACGGAACTCCGGGCGGAGAAACCCGCTGTTCCGTATGGTTTTATTTTACGCAAAACGGTGCCAAATTTGCTCCGGAAGTACAGGAATTTTGCCGTAATTTAGCTCTTGCCAGCCAGCAGGCCGCCAATGACGTTATTTTAATTGCTTCTTGGCTTAGTACATCTTCACATAGCAACGGAAAACAGCTTTACACCGGCAAAACTTTGCGAACCGCCACCATCAGCGAAATAACCGCCAAGTGTAACCAAACCTTTGAAGAAAGCGGCGCCGCAACTTTTGAGCTTATTTTGAATCCTTACTAATATTTTTGCCGCAACAAAAAACATCGGCATTTTCGTACAATACCGATGTTTTTCATCTGCCGAATATTATCAGATTCCGTCTTTTGCCAATTTTTCCAAAAACTTAATTTGAATATCCGCGATTTGCTTTACGCTTTCGGTTTCCACATATTCGCCGGAAGCGTGCATGCCTTCGCCGGTGCCGGAATGCATAATCACAACAGAGCCTTTTACGGCAAAAGCGCGGGAATCTGTGGCGCCTCCGATATGTTCAAATTCTATCGGACGCCCCAAGATACCCTCGGCAAATTTTTTATATTCCAAGATATAGGGATTATTTTCATCCATAACCACCGGAGTTGAAGACGAAACAATTTCATAGCTTACGCCGTCAACCAGACATTTTTGCAAATTTTCTTCCAAATGCTTAACGCTGGAATTTTCAGTCAGACGGAAATCCAGCAAAGCTTCGGCATAATTTGACAGCACATTAGAAACCTGCCCGCCGTTTATCAGCGCCATATGCACCGTATCAAACCAAGTGTCTTGCGGCTGCGGCAGGTTTTTGGCGTAATACGGATAAAGCTTGCGGATATTATGCCAGCTCTGCAGCAGCAGTTCGTTAGCATCTATCCCCTCCCACGGCGTAGAGCCATGAGCCTCCTGCCCTTTGGCTATCAGTTTTACAAACACCGGATTTTTGCACTTGCTGACAATTTTGGTTATATCGCCGCCCACATCGTTATCCAGCACGATTTTAGCTTTAATCTGCGGATAGGCCTCCAAAAATGATTCCGTTGACTTGCTGCCTTTTTCTTCATCTGTAGAAAGTACAACGCCGAATTTCAGCGGCAATTTATGCTCGCTGACATACATCATGGAGTTAAGCGCCACAGCGGCAAATGACTTCATATCCAAAGTGCCGCGCCCATACATTCTGCCGTTTTTTTCCACCGGTTCAAACATAGAGTCTTCTGCCGGCACCACATCTATATGCCCCAGCACCAAAACATCAAAATCCAGCGTATCGGCATTGCGCAAAAACACGACCGGAGAAGCTGTAGACTGAAAAATTTCGGCTTTAACGTCTGTTTCCTTAAACTTACTGATAATATAATTTGCGGCTTTTTCAATTTCTTCAGCATTGCCGGTTTCGGTTCTGAAACGAATAAGGTCTTTGACTGTTTCCATTAAATTCATTTTTTTGCCCTTTCCTTTTTAATGTTTACTCTTTTTTTAATATATATCTTTATCATTGATTTAAATTTTATTAAAGGGAAGAAAAATGAAGGCATTATTGACAACATTCACAGCGCTGAGCATAATTTTTGGTTTTATCGGCACCGTAAATGCGGCAGAAGAAAATGAAAGCGAGACCGGATTGGCTTTGCCGCGCATGGTTTCGCTGCGTTCCAGCCTGATAAACGTGCGTTCAGGCCCAGGCAGCCGCTACCCGATTGAATGGGTGTATAAGCAAAAAGGCGCACCGGTGGAAATTATTGCCGAATTTGAGCTGTGGCGCAAAATCCGCGATTGGGAAGGCTCGGAAACCTGGGTGCATAAAGCCATGCTTTCGGGACGGCGCTTTGTTAAAGTTACCAATCCCGGAGAGAATAATATTTACGCCAAGCCGGAAAGCGATTCCAGCGTGATTGCCAAAGCCGAAGACGGCGTTGTCGGAGAAATAGAAAAATGTCCGACTCAGGACGGCATGTGCCTGATAAAATTTGACACCATAAAAGGCTGGATGCCGCGCAAAGATTTATACGGTATTTATAAAAACGAGGTTATAAAATAAAAAAGTGAAAGCCGCTATCAAATTTAACGCCGATGCAACGCTGCTGCCGCTTATCCAAAGCTGGCAGGATTGGCTGTTAAAAGAGCGGCTGTATTCCGAGCATACTTTAGACGGCTATTCGCGGGATTTAGCCGCCTTTTTAGCAAATATAAAAGACACGCCGCTAAGTAAAAATGACTTAAGCGAGCTGGATGTGCATGATTTTAGAAAGTTTTTAAGCAAACAAGCCGCCCGCAGCCTGAACAAATCTTCTATGTGCCGCGAACTTTCAGCGGTTAAAAATTTTTTTAAGTGGCTGGAACGGAAAAAAATTTTAAAAAATCCGGCAGTCAGCGTTATTTCTTCGCCGAAAAAAGCCAAAGTTTTGCCCAAGGCTCTGGATGTGGACGATTCTTTCAATTTGCTGAAAGGCATTGCGGGAACCGAGCAAAAAACGTGGCAGGGGCTTCGCGACAAAGCAATTTTGACCTTGCTGTACGGCTGCGGTCTGCGTATTTCCGAAGCCCTGTCTTTAAACATCGGCGATATATCTGCCCAAAGCGAGTTCCTTCGCGTAAAAGGTAAAGGGAATAAAGAACGCTTAGTTCCCCTTCTGCCGATAATCTGGCAGCATATCGCGGCTTACCTTGCAGAGTGTCCCTATAAACAAAACGTAGGAGAACCGTTGTTTTTGGGCGCCCGAGGCGAGCGGATTAGTCCACGCATAATTCAACGCCAAATCCAAAAGCTGCGCTGGTCATTGGGGCTGCCGGATACCGTAACCCCGCATGCGCTGCGGCATTCGTTTGCCACCCAGCTGCTGGCGGAGGGAACAGACTTACGCTCAATTCAAGAATTGTTAGGCCATGCGTCCCTAAGCACAACCCAGCGCTACACAGATGTTCAAACCGAAACCCTGCAAAAGGAATACCATAAAGCGCATCCGCTTGAAAAAGAGTAAACTAAAATAAAAAAAAGAGGGCTGATTTTCCAGCACCTCTTCTTTCAAATTCTTTTGCAGAAATTACTTCAATTTCTTTTCAACGAACTCTTCATGTTTTTTAGATTTTTTATCAAATTTCTTCAAAACCAATTTTTCTGGATGAGTTCTTGGATTTTTTTCTGCCAAGTAGAAAGAACCGGTACCGGCGCTGCTTTCTAATTTAATTTTAATTTTTACTGCTTTAGCCATTTTTCTTACTCTTTTACAAAGTTATCAATTAAAACATTTAGGCGAAGTATACATTTTTTGACGTGCTTGTCAACAACTTTTTTGCTTATTGTTCATTTTTGTAAATTAAAAACAGAAAACGAACGATTGAGAATAAAAAAAGAATCGTGTATTTCATAAAAAAACAACAAATAGA